>CAYYAY010000019.1:0-25327 GCA_964470155.1 uncultured Lamprocystis sp.
CGCGCCGGTGCCGCCGAACCGGGCGGCACCGATCGTGAGGCGAGTGGTCCCGGTGTAAAGCCCGCCGGTCCAGCCGCGCAGATCGGATCGGAGCCGGGCGTCGGTCAACTGCGCCAGGGGTCCGGTCGGGGTGACCAGCGCGACGGCGGGCAGGTCGATTTCGATCAGGACGGTCGGCGTCGCGGGGCTGAAGTGCACCGTGCCGGTCAGGTTCGTGTTGCGCAGCCAAGGGCTGTCGTCGCGGCGCGGCTGATCGGTTGCCGGAACCAGGAGCCGCCCGACCGCGCTGCCGTTGGTGCTGAGGTGGGTGGTCACCAGCAGCGGCGGTACTTGCACGGTTGTGCCGATCCATTCCGCCCGGGTCTGGACGCAGGCGAGCACCGGAAAACCCTCGCGGCTGAACCAGGTGAAGGGGCCTTGTTCGATCCGGCTGTCGAGCCGCAGACGCTGGGTGCCGGATGCCTCCAAGGCCCACTCGGTGTTGGCGGTCGAACGCAACCAGCCGCGGTCGTACCGGGAGAAGACGACCGTGGCGCCTGGCAGGGACTCACCGGCCGCGTCGAGCAACTCCTGGTAGGCGCGTTGCGCCTGGGTGCCGAGCGCCAGCGGGAGGCCGGCCCCGATCAGGATCAACACCAGCCCCGCCGCCAGCGCGCCCAAGGCGAGGCGTCCGACCCGGCCGGCTGAGCCGCGGCGGGGTCGCCCGGGTGCGCGGGTGAAGGATCCGATCGGGTGCATCTGGCCGGGAGTGCGTCCTCAGACCGCGATGGCGGCGAGCCGTCGGCCCAGTTCCGGAGCGAGGCTGCGCAGTTCCTCCTGAATGCGGGCGGTGATCCCCTCGGCGTCCAGCCCGCATGCGGCGAGCTGGGCGGACTGTTCGGCGTGTTCGACATACCGATCGGGCAGCCCGAGGTGGATACAGCGTACCAGCACACCGCGTTCGGCCAGGAGTTCAGCGACCCCGCTGCCGGCCCCGCCGGCCACGGCGTTGTCCTCGATCGTGACCAGCAAATCGTGACCCTGCGCCAAATCCAGGATCAGCTCCTCATCCAGTGGCTTGACGAAGCGCATGTCGGCGATCGAGGCGTCGAGTCCGTCCGCGACCATTTCCGCCTGCGCCAGCAGGGTGCCGAAGACCAACAGGGCGACGTGTTGACCCTGACGCAGCAGCCGGCCGCGGCCGATGGGCAGAGCCGGGGCGTGCGGGTCGATGACCACGCCGCGTCCGTTGCCGCGTGGATAACGGACCAGGGCCGGGCCGGGATACTCATAGGCGGTGCGCAGCATCTGTCGGCACTCGCCTTCATCGGAGGGGCTCAGGATGATCAGATTGGGGATCGGTCGACCGAAGCTGATATCGAAGCTGCCGGCGTGGGTCGCGCCGTCCGCGCCCACGGGTCCGGCCCGATCCACGGCGAAGGTCACGTCCAGGTTCTGCAGGCAGACGTCGTGAATGAGCTGGTCGTACGCGCGCTGCAGAAAGGTGGAGTAGATGGCGACGACCGGCTTGAGCCCCTCGCAGGCCATGCCGGCGGCCAGGGTGACGGCATGCTGCTCGGCGATCCCGACATCGAAAAAGCGCTCGGGGAAGCGCTTGGCAAAGGCGGTCAGCCCTGACCCCTCGCACATCGCCGGGGTGATGCCGACCAGCCGTGCGTCCCCCTCCGCGGTATCGTGCAGCCAGCTGCCGAACACCTGGGTGTAACTGGGCGCTCCGGGTTGCCCCTTGTGCAGTCGACCGGTCTGGCGGTCGAAAGGGGTCACGCCGTGATAGGTCACCGGCTGGCCCTCGGCGGGTTCGTAGCCGCGGCCCTTCTGGGTCACGATGTGCAGCACCCGCGGGCCGGGGATGTCGCGCATGTTGCGCAGCGTGCGGATCAGCGCGTGGACATCGTGGCCGTCGATGGGACCGATGTAATTGAAGCCGAGTTCCTCGAACAGGGTGCCGCCCATCACCATGCCTTTCATGTGCTCTTCCCAGCGGCCCATGAACTCGCGCAGTTGGGGCATGGCTTTGAGCGCGCTCTTGCTGCCCTCGCGCACGGTGGTGTAGAGCTTGCCGGAGAGCAGGCGGGAGAGATGGTTGCTGATCGCCCCCACCGGCGGGGAGATGGACATCTTGTTGTCGTTCAGGACCACCATCAGGTCCACGTCCAGAGCCCCGGCGTGATTCAAGGCCTCGAAGGCCATGCCGCCGCTCAGGGCGCCGTCGCCGATCACCGCGACCACCTGGCGGCGTTCACCGCGGGCGCGCGCCGCCAGCGCCATCCCGGCGGCGGCGCTGATCGAGGTGCTGGAATGACCGACCCCGAAGGTGTCGAACTCGCTTTCGCACCGCTTGGGGAAGCCGGACAACCCGCCTTCCTGACGCATGGTGCACATGCGGTCACGCCGGCCGGTGAGGATCTTGTGCGGGTAAGCCTGATGGCCGACATCCCAGACCAGACGGTCCCAGGGCGTGTCGAAGCAATAGTGCAGGGCAATGGTCAACTCGACGACGCCGAGCCCGGCCGCCAGGTGGCCGCCGGTTTGGGCGACACAGTCGATCAGAAAACTGCGCAGTTCGCCCGCGAGCTGCGGTAACTGCGCCTCGGCGAGGTTGCGCAGATCCGACGGATGATCAATAGAGTGAAGCAGCGGGTGCCGGTGAGGCATGATTCTTCGCTTTCGTCTTGCTGGCCGCGCCGGGGGCGCCCGATCCCCGCGGGGCGATGCGCCGCTTGCGGGGGGAGTCTCACCTCGCCGCGACCGTCGCCTCAGGGGCGGGTGCCGGTCGCGGCGAACGATAGATCGCGCGCTAGTTTAGTCGAGAGGCACGGGTTCCGTGCAATTCAATCAACATTGCATTCCTTGTGGACTTGGTGCAGTGGGCACCATCCGGTCGGCGCAGCGCATAGACGGCCTGCGCACCCGACATCCAGTTAGACCTGCGGCGTAGCGGCGGGTTTGCAACCCGCCTCAACGTCCGGCTATCACGTTCGTCGGCGATCAGGGCGTCGTGTCGACGGTCGGCAGGGGTCCTGGGCCGGCAATCTGCGCCGCCTCCTGCACCACGAAGTCCCGAAAGGCGCGGGCGGCGGGGGAGAGCCGCTTGGCGCGCCGGTACACCAGGTGCCACTGGCGCCGCAGCGGGAAGCCGACGATGTCCAGAACCTTGAGCCGCCCGGTTTCCAGTTCCAGCTCGATCGTGTGCAGCGACACCACGCTCAGGCCCAGTCCCGAGCGCACGGCCTGTTTCACCGCCTCGTTGCGGGTCATCTGCATCCCGTGGCGGATCGGCATCCCCTGTTCCTTGAAGAACCGCTCCATCGCCTGCCGGGTACCGGAGCCGGCCTCACGCATGACGAAGGTCTCCTGCGCCAGCCGGGTCAGCGGAATGTCGGACACTCCCACCAGCGGATGCGTCGGCGGGGCGATCACCACCAGCGGGTTCTCCATGAAGGCCTCGGACTCGACTTCCACCTCGGTCGGCGGCAGCCCCATCAAGGCGAGATCGACGCTGTTGTGCTCCAACAGCCGGACCAGGGCCTCGCGGTTGGTCACGTCCAGCCGCGGGGCGATGCCGGGATAGCGCTGATGGAAGACCGCCAGCAGCCGCGGGGCGAAATAGTTGACGGTGCTGGCCACGGCCAGATGCAGGCAGCCGCTGCTGACCCCCTTCAGCGACTGCATCACCTCTTCCATCTCCAGGAGCGAGCGGTTGATGCTGCGGCTATAGTTGAACAGCTCGCGCCCGGCTTCGGTCAGTTCGGTTTTCTTGCCGAGCTTCTCGAACAGCGGGATGCCGACATCGTCCTCCAGTTGGCGGACCTGCATGGACACGGCTGGTTGACTGAGGTGCAGTTCCTGGCTCGCCTTGGTGTAGCTCAGGTGGCGCGCGACGGCTTCGAAGACGCGCAGTTGGCGCAGTGTGATGTGCATCGACTGACTTGAGTTATAACCTCTGGGTTATCGAATCCATAACATACTTCGAATGTACTTATATGGCAAATGCACGTAAATTATACGCCTATGAGCTGCACGGAAATTGACCCGACCCCATGCCACGAGCGGGGCCTTGGTCACAGGCGATCTCGCGATCGGTGCGGCTGTCGGTCCGCGGAGCGGACCGGTCGCGACCGGCTGGAACGAAGATCCAGGCCGCGCGTGCATACTGATAGACCAAAACCGGCTTCGGCCAACACTCACTCCTTATAAAGGGGAATTCCATGGCGCTTGACCAGTCCGCCCGCTACTCCGACCTCAGTCTGACCGAAGCCGACCTGATCGCGGGCGGCAAGCACATCCTCGTCGCTTACCGCATGAAACCCAAGGCGGGTTACGGCTACCTGGAGGCCGCCGCACACTTCGCCGCCGAATCGTCCACCGGCACCAACGTCGAGGTCTGCACCACCGACGACTTCACCAAGGGTGTCGACGCGCTGGTGTATTTCATCGACGAAGCGCAGGAAGACATGCGCATCGCCTACCCGCTGGATCTGTTCGACCGGAACATGATCGACGGGCGCATGATGATCGTGTCCTTCCTGACCCTGGTCATCGGCAACAACCAGGGTATGGGCGATATCGAATACGGCCAGATGGTCGACTTCTATGTCCCGGAGCGGGCGCTCCAGTTGTTCGACGGTCCCGCCAAAGGCATCGCCGACATGTGGCGCATTCTCGGTCGCCCGGTCACGGACGGCGGCTACATCGCCGGCACCATCATCAAGCCCAAGCTCGGTCTGCGCCCCGAGCCCTTCGCGGCCGCCGCCTATCAGTTCTGGCTCGGCGGGGACTTCATCAAGAACGACGAGCCCCAGGGCAATCAGGTGTTCTGCCCGGCCAAGAAGGTCTACCCGCTGGTCTATGATTCGCTCAAGCGCGCGCAGGACGAGACCGGCCAGGCCAAGCTGTTCTCCGCCAACATCACCGCCGACGATCATTACGAGATGTGCGCCCGGGCGGACTTCATTCTGGAGACCTTCGGGCCTGACGCGGACAAGGTCGCCTTCCTGGTGGACGGCTTCGTCGGCGGCCCCGGCATGATCACCACCGCGCGGCGCCAGTACCCCAACCAGTACCTGCACTACCACCGTGCCGGCCACGGCATGATCACCTCGCCGTCCTCCCGGCGCGGCTACACCGCCTTCGTGCTGGCCAAGATTGCCCGCCTGCAAGGTGCGTCAGGCATCCATGTCGGCACCATGGGCTACGGCAAGATGGAAGGCGGCGCCGACGACCGGATCATCGCCTACATGATCGAGCGCGACGAGTGCCAGGGCCCGGTCTACTACCAGAAGTGGCATGGCATGAAGCCCACCACCCCGATCATCTCCGGCGGCATGAACGCGCTGCGTCTGCCCGGTTTCTTCGAGAACCTGGGCCACGGCAACGTCATCAACACCGCCGGCGGCGGCGCCTACGGCCACATCGACTCCCCGGCGGCCGGCGCCATCTCGCTGCGCCAGTCCTACGAGTGCTGGAAGGCCGGTGCCGATCCGATCGAATTCGCCAAGGAGCATAAGGAATTCGCCCGCGCCTTCGCCTCCTTCCCCGGCGATGCCGACAAGCTCTTCCCCGGCTGGCGCGACAAGCTGGGTGCCGCGGTCGCGCACAAGTAAGCGGTTCGGATCGCCGACCAGGGTCTGAGCAAAAGCCCCCGCGGTGCGGGGGCTTTTTGCGTTTGAGGCTTTCCCGTGAAAGTCGCGCAGCGACCCGGTGGGAGCGGCGTCCCGCCGCGACGGGGCCGGGCACGCAGCCGCGCCGTGAGAAGTCACCGCGGCATCGCATCGCGGCGGGACGCCGCTCCCACGGCGGACTGTCATGTTTCGGCCGTTAGCCGTTCGATTAGTGAACGGTTCCTTCTCATCTGTAACCACGCGAGCCGCCATGCACCTCGACACCGAGCAGTACAAAATCAGCCGGGAGCCCTTCTATCAGCCCCAGGGCAATGAAATCGCACTCTACGAGGCGGCCTACCAGCGGCGTCTTCCGGTCATGGTCAAGGGGCCGACCGGGTGCGGCAAGTCCCGCTTCATCGAATACATGGCCTGGCGCCTCGGCAAGCCGCTGATCACCGTCGCCTGCAACGAGGACATGACCGCGTCCGACCTCGTCGGCCGTTACCTGCTGGACGCCACCGGCACCCGCTGGCTCGACGGCCCGCTCACCGTGGCCGCGCGCATCGGCGCCATTTGCTATCTGGACGAGATCGTCGAGGCCCGCCAGGACACCACCGTCGTCATCCACCCGCTGACCGACCACCGGCGCGCCATGCCGCTGGACAAAAAGGGCGAGGTCGTCACCGCCCATGCGGACTTCCAGCTCGTCATCTCCTACAATCCCGGTTATCAATCGCTGATGAAGGATCTGAAGCAGTCCACCAAACAGCGTTTCTCCGCCCTGGTCTTCGACTACCCGCCGGCCGACCTTGAGGCCCGGATCGTGTCCACCGAGACCGGCACCAGCCTGGAATTGGCCGCCGCCCTGGTCAAGATCGCCGCCGCCGCGCGCAACCTCAAAGGGCACGGGTTGGATGAGGGCATCTCCACCCGCCTCCTGGTCTATGCCGCCAATCTGATGGACGAGGGCATCCCGCCGCGCGAGGCGAGCCGCATGGCGCTGGTCGATCCCATTACCGATGATGAGGATATCCGGGCAACGCTGCACCATGCCATCGATGCCGTTTTCGTCTAGCTTATCTCTCTCTTTCTCGTTCCCACGCTCCGCGTGGGAATGCCGGGCGGGCGCTCCGCGTCCGGTCTTGGCGCCGGACGCGGACCACGCAGGAGCGTGGGAGCCAAAAGAAGGCTGCCATCCCACCCAAGCGGGGCGGCTCAACCGGGATTCGTGGATGCGTTATTGATCGGATTCACCGCCGATGCTCAATCTGATCTGGATCAGCTTCTTCCTCACCGCCTTTGCCTGCGCCTTGTTCCAATTCTTTATCGGCGGTCAGCCCGATATCTTCGCCCAACTGATGAAGGCCGGGTTCGAGAATGCCAAACTCGCCTTCGACATCGCCCTCGGGCTCACCGGTGTGATGTGCCTGTGGCTGGGAATCCTCAAGATCGGTGAGCGCGTCGGCTTTCTCGATGCCCTGGCGCGCCTGCTGGCACCGCTCTTTGTCCGGCTCTTTCCGGAAGTGCCGCCGGGGCATCCGGCCCTGGGGTCGATCACCATGAACATGGCAGCCAATCTGCTCGGCCTCGACAATGCCGCCACCCCGATCGGCATCCGGGCCATGACGCAATTGCAAACGCTCAACCCGGACCAGAACACGGCGAGCAATGCACAGATCCTATTTCTCGTCATCAATGCCTCCAGCATCACCCTCCTGCCGATCACGATTTTCACATACCGAGCCCAACTCGGTGCGGCCGATCCGACCGACGTCTTCATTCCGATCCTGATGGCGACCTACTGCTCCACGCTCGCCGGATTTGCCTTTGTCGCCGCGCGACAGCGCATTCGGCTCGATCCGGTGATAGGGGCTTGGATCACCGGCCTGACCCTGTCGATCGGCGGCCTGGCCCTGTATTTCGCCGGGCTGCCGCCTGCCGAGATGGCCGCGACATCGTCTTTGCTCAGTAACTTCCTGCTGTTGTCGATCATCATCGCTTTCCTGGTTGCTGCCCTGTGGCGGCAGGTCAACGCATATGAGGCCTTCATCGAGGGTGCGAAAGAGGGCTTTCAGACCGCCGTCACCATCATCCCCTACCTCGTCGCCATGCTGGTTGCCATCGGCTTATTGCGCGCCAGCGGTGCACTCGCAATGGCCATGGAGGGGGCCGCGCATCTGGTCACCGCCGCCGGATTCGACGCCCGTTGGGTCGACGGACTGCCGACGATGCTGATGAAGCCCCTATCCGGTTCCGGCGCCCGTGCCATGATGATCGAAACCATGCAAACGAGCGGTGCCGACTCATTCGCCGGCCGTCTTGCATGCATTATTCAAGGCAGTACCGAGACCACGTTCTATGTTCTCGCCGTCTATTTCGGCGCCGTCGGCATCAAGCGGGTCCGCTACGCCGTCGCCGGGGGGCTGATCGCCGACCTGGCCGGATTCACCGCGGCGGTTGTTGTCGCCTATATCTTCTTTGGTAGTGCATGAAGCCATTTAAGTGCGTGGTAGCCTATACCGTGATCATTGCCCCGGCTGTTTTCCGGGGACCGCGGGCTACTGGCCCGCATGTCGGGGGAGCGTCCGCGTCCAGCAGCTTGCCAATCCCGGCCACTGGGACCCCAGCGGCAGGACAAGCCTGGCCCCAGCGTGGCGCGGGTGTCAGCCGTAGTAACAAGAACACCTTGACTCGCCGAGTTTCTGTTTCGTGGATCGCGCCGATGGGCGTTATCAGTGTGCGCAAGGCCAACACAACGGAGAGGAACCGTTATGCCGCGTCTTAAACCAGGTACCATCATGAACACCGACGAAGAAGACGCCGCGATCACGGCCGCGGCCCTGTCCGACCCGGACGCGCGCCCCTTCACCGATGCGGAGTGGGAAGCGGCCAAGCCCCGGATGCGCATCGGCCGCCCACCCGCCGGCAAGCCGCTGAAGGTCTCGACCACCATCCGCTTCGACGCGGACGTGCTCGCCGCGCTCAAGGCGACCGGTCCCGGCTGGCAGACCCGGGTGAATGACGCCATGCGGGAGTATGTCGCGCGGCGCTGAACCGCTAAGCCTTTGGCGGGGCTATACTGACTGTCGACACGACGGGGAAACCGACCCTGGAAACAATCTTCGACCATCCGGCGAATGAGTGGAAACGAACACCTGGCCGCCGCGTCGCGCATAGTCGCGAAACTCCTCCACGAGTTCCACGAGCAGCTCCGGGTAGAGCTGATTCTCGGGCTCCTCCACGGCCAGCAGCGGATGGGGCTTCGGGTCGTAGAGGAGGATCAAGTAGGCAAACATCTTGATCGTGCCATCGGAGACATAACGGGCGATGAAGGGGTCCTTGAAGCTCCCGTCCTGAAAACGAAGCACCAGCCTGCCGTCTTCAGTCGGCTTCGCTTCGACGCGATTGACCCCCGGCACACGCTCGCTCATCACCTCCAGCACCCGATCAAAGCGATCCCGATGGTTCTGGTAGAGATACTGCGCGACCTGTGCCACGTTATCGCCATGGGTCGAGAGGTGCTCGGCGTAACCGGCTTCGGCGCTTGATCGGGCATCCGAGATATGAAAGTCCGAGATGTGCCAGTTCTCGATCAGGCTGCGGAATTCAGCGACGACGCGAAACTCTTTAAACTGACCGAGACCTTTGATCGCAAGCACACTCGGGTCATCCAGGACATGTTCCTTGCGTTGCGCCTCGACCCCGGCCTGGCCGTAGGCCGCCTCGTTGGTGATGACGTTGCCCTGGCCACGGGAGAAGTCGACAAAGTGCCACGGCTGGCCGAACTGCCCGCGGCGAAACTTGAGTACCTCACGATGCACCACGGGCCGGCCCCCGTCTTCGGCCACCGCCAACTGATAGGTCGCGAGTCGGCCCCCGCTCTCGCGAAACTTCACGACGATCTCGATCGGACCTGTTTCGCCCCGGCTCACCAGTTCCCGATAGCCACCGCGTCGCGCCACCGCAGAGGCTACGTTCTGCGTCAGCGATTCCTTTAGGAAACTGAACACGTCGAACAGCGTCGATTTTCCCGAGCCATTGGCACCGACAACGACGGACATGCGCGGCAGGTCGCTGAGAACGGCATGACGGAACAGCCGGTAATTGTTGATCTCGATACTTTCGATTTGCATGGCTTCGTTTTCCTGATCGTCGAAGAGCCAGCCTTGCACGGACGTTGTTGGGCTCGCGGCCGTCTGGGTAGTCGGGTGATCTCGGGCCAGCTATGAACCAGACCATTGTCGGCCTGTTTCGTGGTGAGTTCGGCCGTATCGGGAATGCGGGTGGTCCGGTTCTGCGAAGCGGTAACGCGAGCGGCCCATGACGAGGCTCCCGGAGTTCGCTGGGAGTGCCTGCCATTATGTATGCATGGGGCGTCTCAGTACCAGGGGTCGGGGCGCGGAGTGCCAGGAGAGCGTGACACCGCGGAGCGGTGTCACGAGTTCCAAACTACGATGACCAGTGGCCGGAACCGTGTCAAGGCTTGTGCGGGGTAGGGGGCCGTCCACGGATAGGTAACAAAAGTCCGTTAGGGAACGCCTTTGGTGTCTTCGTCCTTGTCGTAATCGATCCGTTCATACACGTAAAGACTCATTTGATGGCATCGCAGCGATGTGTTCCTCTCGTGCGTGGCGGTTGAAGCCATTTAAGCGCTTGGTAGCCTGTACCGTGATCATCGCCCTGGCTGTTTTCCTGGGACCTTGGGCTAATGGCCCGCATGTGGGGGAGCGTCCGCGATTCCGAAGTATGCGCTGGGCGCAGTGACGATCCAGGCCACAACGAAAGTATCGGCTTGCGCATCGACTTATCGAGGTGCGCCTGTCGCCTTAATAATGCCGCGACGAATTCGGCGTCGAAAGTAACGATCCCCCGGCAGAGCCGGGGGCTTTCGATCGCTGGCCCCTCAAAGGGGCCTAATCGCGATCGGTTAAGACTGGCTGCGAGAACAGTGCCACACACAAGCGCCTGGCACTGTTGAACGAAAAAAGGGCTGTCGCTCTTTATCAGCACGGTCTGACCTCTACCCGAGCGTAGCACCGTCATCATTGAATCCCGGAAATGTCAAACTTTTCGGGTTCCCCGGCAAAGCCGGGGGTTTTCTCATGATAATAAGGCAACTGTTTCACCCGATGCCCATAACGCTCGTCTTCAATGAGGCTGCGATGATCTCGACTTACAGATCCTTTTCTAATCTGCCTACGCGGCAGTGAATATGTTCGGAAACCCGAATCGGGACAGACTGACCTTTCTAAGCTGCCTACGCGGCAGTGAATGGCGAGCAGGTCCGCCATGGCGGTAAGCTCCTTTTCTAAGCTGCCTACGCGGCAGTGAATCGCGGTGATGCGGTGCCCGGTGCTGCTGTCTTTTTCTAAGCTGCCTACGCGGCAGTGAATGCTCCCCACCGATGGACTGTGGACCCTCGATTTTTCTAAGCTGCCTACGCGGCAGTGAATGGCATCGACAGGTTTACGGCCGAGCTGAACGCTTTCTAAGCTGCCTACGCGGCAGTGAATGAGGCTGAGGCGGCGCTGAAGGGGACGGCAAATTTCTAAGCTGCCTACGCGGCAGTGAATCACCCCGGTCGGCGGGAGCCATCGGACATCGGTTTCTAAGCTGCCTACGCGGCAGTGAATGGCGATCGGGCTGCGCACCAAGGCATCGTAGATTTCTAAGCTGCCTACGCGGCAGTGAATATGGACTGGCGCCGATCGCGGCGAGCGGTCTATTTCTAAGCTGCCTACGCGGCAGTGAATCCCAGGGCGTTGTAGGCCACGCCGGTGCCGGATTTCTAAGCTGCCTACGCGGCAGTGAATGAGCCATCATCCGCCCGCGCCGGGGACACCTGTTTCTAAGCTGCCTACGCGGCAGTGAATCAACCTCTGTCGCGCAGCGCAAATACCGATGCTTTCTAAGCTGCCTACGCGGCAGTGAATGTCTGCTCGCCGCAGCAGATGCGGTCGAGGCCTTTCTAAGCTGCCTACGCGGCAGTGAATGATTGCAATGCACGTCACGGTCAGTGCCGGTCTTTCTAAGCTGCCTACGCGGCAGTGAATAGCGCGCTGCGCCGCGACGGCCCGCGCCTGTGTTTCTAAGCTGCCTACGCGGCAGTGAATAATCCGTTTCTTGACGGGTTGCCTCCTGCTCCTTTCTAAGCTGCCTACGCGGCAGTGAATGCGGCGACGGATGCGGCGGCGCGGCATCTGTTTTTCTAAGCTGCCTACGCGGCAGTGAATGCGCAACCCGGACGGGTCTTATGCGGTCGCCGATTTCTAAGCTGCCTACGCGGCAGTGAATCCCGGCTGCAACTGCTGCCCCTCCATCCCATATTTCTAAGCTGCCTACGCGGCAGTGAATGCGATCGGTTCAAATATTCTCGGGAGGCGCGTTTTCTAAGCTGCCTACGCGGCAGTGAATACTGTCGGCTCCTACGATCTGGCGATTACGCATTTCTAAGCTGCCTACGCGGCAGTGAATATTCAGGACACAAAAGCGGGCCGGCACCCGATTTTCTAAGCTGCCTACGCGGCAGTGAATCCGCCGCGGCGGCGGCCTCATCGGCAGCGATCTTTCTAAGCTGCCTACGCGGCAGTGAATGCGAGCGAGTCGACCCGCTCTTTCGACGCGCCTTTCTAAGCTGCCTACGCGGCAGTGAATCCGAAGGTCGGGCCGTCCGGGTCTTGGGTGCCTTTCTAAGCTGCCTACGCGGCAGTGAATGAGGAGGACCCGCTCCTGGCCCGTGGGTTTGATTTCTAAGCTGCCTACGCGGCAGTGAATCCGTCATGGGCCGCCAGCCACGCGAGGGCGGATTTCTAAGCTGCCTACGCGGCAGTGAATCGCGGTGTCGCTGAATATTCGGAGTGGAAAGATTTCTAAGCTGCCTACGCGGCAGTGAATCATGTCGTGCGCGCCGAGGCCCTGGTCGAACTTTTCTAAGCTGCCTACGCGGCAGTGAATCATGGGGGCTGCGCTCAGCGGATCGACCAAATTTTCTAAGCTGCCTACGCGGCAGTGAATCCGGCCCCGACTTCGGTGGCCGTGCCGTAGCGTTTCTAAGCTGCCTACGCGGCAGTGAATGTGGAACTGATGGCGACGACGCCCGACACGCTCTTTCTAAGCTGCCTACGCGGCAGTGAATGCTCGCCTGGTCGCGGGCGGTGATCAGCAGTCTTTCTAAGCTGCCTACGCGGCAGTGAATGACTATGTTGTGGTGGAGGTGGCGCCGGCTAATTTCTAAGCTGCCTACGCGGCAGTGAATGCCGTCACGCGCTCCAACGCCGCGCCCACCACTTTCTAAGCTGCCTACGCGGCAGTGAATCTGCTTCATCGGCACCCGGATCGCGATCAACATTTCTAAGCTGCCTACGCGGCAGTGAATTTCATTCACCGGAAGAATGTCGCGGGGTTCGATTTCTAAGCTGCCTACGCGGCAGTGAATTCGGCCGGCGACAGTCCAGCCAGCATCGCCTCTTTCTAAGCTGCCTACGCGGCAGTGAATGAGCCGAAGCCGCCACGGTGGTGGACGTGCGATTTCTAAGCTGCCTACGCGGCAGTGAATATCGATTGCCGGCCGACGAAGGCGCGCTGGAATTTCTAAGCTGCCTACGCGGCAGTGAATGAACCGATGAACGAGGACGCGTCCAGCTTCCTTTTCTAAGCTGCCTACGCGGCAGTGAATGTGCCGACCGAGGTGCCGGACTTGGTGGCGCATTTCTAAGCTGCCTACGCGGCAGTGAATGGGTTTTCGTGGCGGCCGGAGCGGGTGCAGGTTTTCTAAGCTGCCTACGCGGCAGTGAATTAGCCCCTACTCCTCGCAAGACCCTGTAAATGCGAAAAGTTCTGCGAGTTTTCCGCATTTTCCCCTATTTTTCGACCGGGCTCTAAGTCTATGATTATTAGAGCCCTGTCGTTGCGCCGAGAAAAAGGGTCAGAACCACGGGACAGTAGCGGTCGGACTGAGACCGTAGCAGCTAAAGGCGCCGTCGACTAGTTCGTTGCCGGGTGGCCGGTGATCGATAAAGAGCCGGAAACGCTGCCCGGTGCTCCGGCTCGTGAGCGTAACATACGGTAAATCCAACCGTTCCGCCTTGTCTTGGGAGATGGCTTGACATGCCTCTGCGTCGGTGATGCCTTTGCGTCTTACCAGCCGGCGGCGCAACCGTTCAGGACTGCTTTTGACCTGGACACGTCTCACGACGCGATGGCTGTCCGTTCGGGGAACCGGCGCCGGCCCATATAGCTCCGTGTGGTCCCTCATGCCGGTCAGCCAGTCCAGCGCCATCAGTCCGTGCAGGTCGGCGGCGGTGCCGTGCAGTCGCAAGCGGTCGCCGAGACCAGGGTGTTTCGGGTCGGTCTGCACTCCGGGAAAGCTGATCCCGATCCGGGTGCTGTTCAGGTCGAAGAGGGCGCGATGGAGCTTGGCGAACAAGGCATTCATGAGTACCGTGCTCTTGAACTCCGGGTCTGGCATCAGCCGTAACTCCAGGTAATGGTCCATGGCTCAACCCTTCTCGGAATCCCCGAAGACGCCGCCACGGATCAGGTTGGCCATGACGTAGTGCTGTTGGTCGAGGGTCGGCGGCTTATCTTTCAGAACCCAGAGGTCGAGCAGGTTGTAGAAGTCCTTCTTCTGAGCAGGCTGGCGATACGCTTTGCCTTGGGAGGTGACTGAACCATAGGGTTCAACCGCGATCGGTCCCAGGTTGTCGCCCGCATCCGGATACCAGGTATCGATGGTACGCAGGGCGTTGCCGATTTTCTGGCTGTGCATGGCGGCGACAGCGCCGACGCTGTAGAGCGTCTTACTTTTCTGGCCCTTTTGTTTGTTGCCCTGGTCGAGGATCAGTTCCTGCGAGGGATAGACCTCTTGGCCGTCGCCCACCCGTGCGTAGGCAGTCACTTCCAGCAGGACATAGGCGGAGCCGCCCAGCCCCTGCTCAATGACGGCGGCGAGCGTGGCCAAATCCTTGTCTGCCGGTGGGCGGGCGTCGAAGGTGCGCAGGGACAGACTCAGGGCATTGAAGGTCCAGGATGCGCTCTCCTTGCCTTGCTCCAGATGGCGGATACGGACCTCGACCTGTTCCGCACCCATGCGGTTGCGCCACAGGAAGCGGCCGTTGGCCAGATTATGGGCGTAACGGCGGGCCAATTCAGCAAAGCCCGCCGTCTTGACATAGTGCTGAACCGTATCGCGCAGTTTGGCTTGATAGTCGGCATTGTTGCAGGCGGATGGCACGCCGGCGCCGCCGAGCACGCGCAGGGTGAAACGCACTTGGAGCGTATCCGCCTGGTCCGGCAAGGTCGAAATGTCTACTGTTTGCAGGTTCGGGGCCTGGATGTCGGCATCGAGCTTGGCCGAATCCTGCTGGTCCTTGGTCTTGAGCCGGTTGGAGATGGTACCGCGCACGGATTTTTGCCGAATCCCAATGGCGGCCCAATGGGCGGCGTTATCCCGGTCGTTCCAGGGGCCGGCGCGGAACAGTGCGTCGGAGGGGTCGAGTTTGCGCTCGAAGGCGAGTACAGAGGCGGTTTTCAGTGCAGTCTCAGCGTTCTTGGCCATGGTGCGGGTTTCCTTAGGCAATGTCGGCGACGGCGGTTGGAATGGTGTCGGGATAACGGTTGATGCAGCGATAGAGACCGGCCTCGGCGTCGCTCTCCAACTGCCACAGGAGTTGCTTTAGTTCGGTCATGCGGTGCGGACTCACCCATTGCCCCAGCGAGTAAAGACTCTCGACGAAACGGAACGGGGTCTGGGCGTCGCGCGTATTGCGCACCGTCCCGGGCGGGTAGAGTGGCGAGAGGGCGGCATAGCCGATCGGAAGAGGGACCAGCCACCCTGACCTGCGGCGGATCTCCCACAGGGTTTGGTCCGGGTGTTGCGGGTGAGGTCCAACGGGTTGGTAGTGGAGTTGGGTCAGGTCGAGCAAGGCATCCAGCGCATTGCGGTGGGCGACCGTCGCGTCCTGGCGCAACTCCGCCAGGCGTTGGGCCAACAGGTCATCGCGTTGCACCAGGGCGAAGCCGGGTAACAGCCGTCGGCGCAGCTTGCGGAATGCGACGGTGTTGTCCGTGGCAGCGTCGTACCAGGGAAACCAGGTTGGTTCATGACGCTTCCCGTAGCGGGGGAGGATGCTGCCGCCGGCCAGGCGCATGGCATGTATCGCCTCGGGCAGGGTCTTCAGCAGATCGTACTGGTCGTCGTCGTCCAGGTCGGTGCGCACCTCGATCAACAGACTGACCTCCAGATGGGCATGGGCTTCTTGGACGAATGGAGCGCTGGCGCCTTGTTGAGTGACGGGATTACGGGTCAGATGGAAAACTTGGTTGTAGCTTCCGGCCGGCCGTGAAACCTGCGGCTCAAACTGGTGACAGACGATGCCGACGCCGCCGAACGCGAGGTCGAACCGGTCGCGTAATCGACGTTCCAGTGCGTGCACAAAGCCGGTAAAGGCGGTGGGTCCGGGAAAACCCCAGCTGAGGGGGCCAGACACGGCATTCGCGTTCTGCACCCGCACGCGCGGGAGCAGCAAGAGGGCAGCGGTGTCAGTCATCGAGGTCCAACTCCTCGCGCAACATACGCAGTTTGCCTTCCAGGACGGTGTGCCATTCCTGATGCTCAGGGTCGCCCATTGGGGTCTGGTCGGTGTTCAGACGGGCATTGAGCCAGTTGGCGAACCGGCCGCAGATGGCGTCACGCCACTCGGCGGACGCGCGTCCGGCAGCGAATGTCTCGTCGTCCAGGGTGCGCCGCGGATCGAGCCAATAGCGTTCGTCGAGGTTCAGGCGGCAATCCGCGTGGCTGCTCCAGCCAGGAGTCAGGTCGTGCAATTCAGCCGCGAACTGCACCAGTTCGTCACGGATCAGGTCTACCAGCACGGCGCGCCTGTTGCGGATTTCCCAGTTATTCACGTCTTGGACACCGGGTAGGAACTTGCGCAAGCCCCTGGTGAGACCATGCACGCGCGGTCGGCCTCCGAACCAGCGATCGAAGACGGTCTCCACTTTGAGCGGCGGCCGAACCGGATCGCTGCGCCAACTGGGCGGCACGGAGGCCAGCAGATAGCCATCGCCAAAGCGTTCGGCGTTGAGTTGGCTAATGTTTTGCCGGTTGGTACCGCCGAACTTCTGCACGGCGAACTCGGGGTATTCCCGGTAACCGTGCGGATGTGGCTCTTGGTTGTGCCGGGCCTTGCGGGCAGCCTTGGTCGCGTCGGAGAAACGGTCTTCCCGGATGGTGGTCCAGAGCCGATGCGCTAGGCTGGTGGGAAACAGGGGAGATAGCAGATGGTATTGGCCATCGCCTAAGGGCCAGAACACCTGCTTGGCCAGCGTGTGGGAGCTTGGCTCGCCCTTGGGTGCGGCGAGTCCGGCAAACGCGGCCATCCAGGCGTGCGCCTGCTCCGCATCCGCGGTTAGGGCTGCGGATAGTCCCGGGTCAGCGGCGATGGCACGGGCCAGGAGGGTCTTGCCGTCACACTCCAGGCGCAGGAACTTGTACACGTCCAAAGCGGCGGCATTACCCACCACGTCGAGGGTACCGTTGCCATCTAGGGTGTGGGTGCCGATCAGAGCGTCGCCGGCCGCGGGATTGCCCTGAGTGCTGAGGTTGGTGCCTCGGGCATCCGGGTGGGTGTACTTGATGGCGTGGGTGGCAAGTTGGATCTGGCCTGCACGGTAGGCGGCTTTGGCGATCCAGCTCTCCATCAACGCTTGGCGCTCGTCGTTTCCGAGCGTGTCCAACTTGGCTTGGAGGTGCTCTTGGAGGAATCCATCGATGACGGCCCGAATGCGCGGTGCGTCAGGCGGGTGAGGCGACCGGGTGACCATATGATCTCCGAAAAAATTATTACTACCATGTATCTGACAGATTTTTAAATTTTGTCAGCGCGCCGAAACGTTACCGCTCTCTCTCTAAGATGTCAAGGAGTCTGGTGGGTCCGAGTAGTGGCATACTTAGGCGCACTGCCGCATCAAAGGACTAAGAGAAAGAGGCAGCTTAGAAAATGTAACAGACGGATTTACAATACCTTGTTTTCACTGCCGCATAGGCAGCGCAGGATTATCCGCAGCGGCTGAAGCCGAGCGCCTGATGGTAAAACCAGCCCTGGTCACAACCCTTTTCGGGTAGGTCCACGGTGCCGAATTTTCGCGCGCAGGCGGTGGTCTCCAGGCCCAGGGCCTCGGCGAGGGACTCCAGGACGGCGCTGTAATCAGGCTCGCCCCAGAAGTCGCAGCGGGGGTTTGGCTGGAGGACGAGATCGTGTTTTAAGGTGTTGACCGATTTGGTTGAGCCGTCGTCCTGGATCTGCCGGAAATCGATCTCGCCGTCATCGTCGGGCAACAGGACGTAACGCTGACGACCCTGGGGATCGTTGCGAAAGGGAGCAGCCCGCTGGAGTTCGCCGCTGAGCGCGGCGCGGGTGCTCCACCAGAGATGCACCGGGTTGACCTGTTGCTCGCCGTCCCCGTGGTCGCCCAGCATCAGTGCGCGCAGGCAGGCATGTTCCAGGTCCGCCAGGTTCTCGCGGGGCCGCAGCGGCGTGCGTTCGCGGATGCGCGGCGAGGCGTCGATGGCAGCCAGTTGGGTCTCGGTCAGCAAGTCGGCGAGGCCGTGCCGATCGAGTGGAAACCCGGCACTCTCGTAGCCGGGACGGCAATAGGCGGGTTCCCGGCCGCCCTTTTCCAGGTGCCGGCAATTGGTATCCAGCAAGTGGATGTTGGGCGTTGTGCAAGGGCCAGCCCGATGTCGGCGCACCCGGCCGGCGAGTTGGATGATCGAGCGCATCGACGAAGGCTCGACAATGGCCCAGTCATAGTCGTGATCCCGCCCCACCTCGGCCACGGCGGTGGCGATGACGACGAAGACCTGATCCGGTTCGGGGTGATCGTGCAGCCAACTGCGCAAGTCCGAGTCCCGGAAGATGGCGTCCGGGTCCTTGCGGTTGAGCAGCCGATCGAGTCGACGCTCGATGCCGGAGCGCACCAGCAGCGGGTGCTGAGAGTGATAGACGCACAGGTGGATGCGTTGACCCGCAGGTGGGTCCAAGGCACAGAGGGCTTGAGCGGTCAGAACCAGCGGATCAATGTTCGCCATGCGGATCAGCCCAAAACTGACGCGCATGCCCGTCTGCGGGTCCGGCCGATGGTGGGCGCTGTGCAGTACGGTGATTTGATCGCGTAGGGATAGGGCCAGGGCCTGACAGATGGCCTCGCGCGTCTGTCCGATGGCGATGGAAAGGGGGTAGATGACGGCCTGGCGGCGGCGCTCGGCCTTTGCAAGTTTCTCCAGCCGTCGATCGACAAAGATGTGATGGGCTGCCGCGAAACTCGCGTCCGTCGCGTGGTCCCCTGCATCGGACCGGAACTCATCAAACCAGGCGCAGCAGATCGACAGTGCCTGTCCGGGTTCACCGCGGTTGTCTTGGTAGATCTGCCGGCCCTCCCGATAGGCCTGGAACAATCCCTGGATCAAGGCCGGCGGCAAGGTTGCGGAAGACAAGATGACCCGGCTGCCGAGCAGACCGGCCCAATGCACCAGGCGGGTGAGCGCGGGTAGATCCTCAAGACCAAAGTCGTCCGGTTCGTCGAGCACCAGGTCGCTGCTCATCAGGCGCAACATCGGGGCGATTTGCCGCCCGCCGCGGGTGCCCTCGGTGGCCTGCATCAGATGGTCGATGGTGCAGATGAGAATAGGTGCATTGAGCAGCCGTTGCGCATCGGGACTCTTCTCCAGCCAGCGGTTGAGTGGGCCGTCTTCCAGGCTGCCTTCAAAGTGCACATAATCCTGCTCGGCGAACAGGGCCGCGCTGGATTCGGAACCGAGTGTCCGTTGGTGTTCGTGCAGCTCGCGGATCGCTCCGCCACCCACCAGAACAGCCATGTCCTCGGTACCGAGTCCCAGGCGCTCACGGTAGGCATCGCCGGTTTGCAGGGTCAGGGTGCGTAGACCCAGGGCGATGCTGAACCGGGCGCCGAGTTGGGGGTGCGACAGGGCGTAGAGTATCCGGCCGTTGGCCAGCGTCTTGCCACAGCCGGTCGAAGCCATGTTGACCCCAAAGAACCCCTGCCTTGCGGCGCGCGGTTGCAGACTCATGGCCAAGTCAAACGCGCGATCCTGCCAGCGGAACCGTGCATCCTGAGCGCGTTGCCGAAACCCCTTGTGACGCGCGATGCGTGCCAGTTGCTGTTCCACGCGAGGCAAACTGCGCACGATGCGGGAGGCGTTGACCTCCACGCCGATCAGGTGTTCGTCCAGGCGCTGCTTCAGATGCCCGGTGTCCCTGTCGGTATTGGCGTACAGGGGGAATGCCGCATCCCCGTAGCGTGCATTCGAGGGTTGGCTGGAGTAGTAATGGTCCGCCAGCATCAGGGCCAGGCGCGACAAGTGCATTACATACGGATTGTCCAGCCATGGATCGGCCAACAGGGCAGGGCGGTAGACCATGGACTGGGCGATTCGGCTGACATGGGCGCACCAGTGGCGGCTGGCAAAGGGGAGGCCGTGGCGAAAGGTCCAGCAAGCGGCCTTTTCTTTAGGGGTGAGGTCCGGTCGGGCACCGCACCAGTCCGCGTTGACCTGCGCCTGAATTTTTTTCAGTCGTTCTTCCGTCACGCCCGCGTTGTATTCCGGATTGGTGGGCATCCGGTGATGGGTGAGAATCAGCCAGCCTACCGCCTGCGCCAGGGGTTTCAGTTTTGCCAGTGGCGTTGATGGTTTCTGGCCCAAATCGTCGCGCAGTAGCCGAGCCTGACAATCCACGGCGGGATGGTCAGGCAATTCGACCAGCCGTTGCAGCCATTGGCGGTCCTCGTCCTGCCCGACAAACGCCTCGAACAGGCGCAGTGAAATCCATTCATGGCGGTACGCGTCGGCCATCGGTTTGGTGTTCGTGAGTTTCTTCTGGAAGGCTTGGTTCGCTTTGCCCAGGTCATGAAACAGGGCGGCGAGCGCGGCAAGCAGACGGATGTCCTCGGCATGGTGCCAGTCGTTCTCGTCGCCGGCGCGCAGCACGTCCCGCTGCGTGGTGTTGGTGGGGGTACCGCCCTCGGCGTTGAAACGGCGGTTATCGCCGACCACCCAGATCAGTTCGCTGTGGTCCTTCCCGCGGATCCAAAGACAGGCCACCGCCGTGTTCTTACGGGCGGTTTTGCGCAGCAGACGATGCAGGGTCTCCAGCCCTTGCCTGGTGATCGCGGTTTGCCAACTGCGCTCGCCACGCCGCTCGGCGAAATTGTCGAGGATACGGCGCGTCTCGGTGAGCGCGTTCTTGCTGCACTGGGAGATCAGCATGACGTTCATGTCGCGGCGTTTCCCAGCGCGTCGGCGATTTGTTTCAGGGAGTCGATCATGAAATCGAGTGCCTCGGTCCGGGTGAGGGACTCGATGCAGGCGCGGCGGAAGGTCTGCTCATCGTCCCCGTTCATGGCGGAGATGAACGCCTGGGGCAGGATGGTCGCGTCTTTGATCAGGTCCGCGGTATCGAACACCAGACCGCCGCGCCGCGTCTTGCCGTGGAGTACCGCCAAGCCATGCGGCAGGCCGAGCACCCAAGTGGCGGTAGCCGCGAGTCCATAGGCCAGATAGTTGCCATGATCGAGAAAGCGATTGGCCGGATCGGTGCCGGTGCCGCGCTTGGCGCGTACGAAATCGCCGTAGCCGACCGCCTGAACCGCAAGCTTGAAGAGTTGTTTGGTCAGGCGCGCTTCTTCGGTCAGCAGGGCGGTGACATCGACCGCGGTGTCGACGCCTTCCAGCGAGCGGTCGAGCAAGGGCTCCAGGTGCCCAGGATCGATCACAAAGCCGCTGCCGGCCAGCGTCCGGTCTTTTATCCAGTGGTCACGGATACGGGTGAGGCGCGCCCGCTGGATCGCTTTCGCCGCGGCCAGGCGGCGCGTGTCATCGAACCAGAAGCGCACCCAAGCCTGAAGGTACTCAGTCGGGCGATACTCGCTCTGGGGTGAGAACCACAGGATATCGGTATCGCGCTCGGTAGCACTGAACAGGGGTGTGCCGCCGCCGCCGCTAAAGCCCACCAGGACACCGGCCTTGGCAAGCTCGCGCATGGCCGCCTGTGTGATGGAAGTGCCGGTGCCGAGTAGGATGCAGGTGGTATTGGCGATGGGAATGTTCCAGTAGAGAGAACGCTTTCCCTCGTCTGTTACATATTCGACCCGGCCACCGTTGACCAACACCCGGCATTGTTCCAAGTAATAGAGATTGGCGCGTTTTGAGTGAAGAATGGTTTTGAGATCGGAGGGAGTCAGGTCGTCCATCTTGGCGCCATTAGGTTAGGTTCAATGGTGAGCGGCATTCGCGATGCGCTGAGACCAAATACACATCAAACGCTGCCGGTCACCGGAGTCAGCGGCGGTCAGGGCGGCGAGGTACGCCTCCCGCTCATCATCACCCGCCGCCAGTCGCACCGGCGGGAGTTCCAGCCGACGCAGCACCAGACGCAGCAACACGCGGGTGACCCGGCCGTTGTAATCCGCGAAAGGGTGAATGCTGAGCAGTCGGCCTTCGGCGAAGGCGAGGGTTTCGAGTAGCCGTTCTGTTGTTTCCAAACCCTGGGCGGCGAGGCGGGCTTCCAGATCGCGTCCGTAGTCGCGCATGAGCATGGGCACCAGCGGCGAAATCGGGGCGATGTGGCTGCCGACGGTGACGCCGACACGGCGCCATCCGGCCAGATGCGGCGCAACGGGTGCGCAGATGGCGGTGTGCAGGTCGTGTACCAGTTGGTCGTCCAGGGCTCGGGTATCGAATCGGGCCTGTTCGATCTGCTGTTCCAGGGTCAGGACTTGCCGGGCGATGGCCTTGGGGCCTGCGAGGGGTTCCTGGGGTCCGGCGGTCGCCTGCCGGCGTGGTGGGTTGGTGTGCCAATGCTCCACGGTCGCGAGCGGGACGGGTTCGCGCTCGAACGCCATGGACTCGGCGACGTTCCGCGGGATGCGGTTCCAGCGGGTTTGTGCTCGGGCGGCAGTGGAGGTGTGGCACGCCAAGTGGTGATGGCCTGAGTCCAGGACTCCGGTTTCAAGGCGTGCCGATGCGATTCATTGTCTTGAATGGACTGGCCGCGGTGCTCAGGCGGCGGTTCGGGCAGGCTACCGCTTTGCCGCGCGCTGGGGCATCTGTTCACGGTGCGGCCCTGACGTCAGCCGGCAGGGTGTGCGACACGGCAATGCGGTGAATGCAAAGCGCTGTTTCCATATGCGGTCCTTCCGGCATCGGTCTTCCAGGCGGGACGCTTGATTGATCTTACCGTGTTCCGTCGCTTGGCGGTACTGGGGCGGGGTGCTGGTGCCTGTTTGTGACCGCTCATCGATCGGTTCGCCCAAGGCGCCGCTCAGGTGTAAAAATAGCGCACCACATGGAAGAACACCGGAGCGGCGAAGCACAGTGAGTCGATGCGGTCCAGGATCCCGCCGTGGCCTTCGATGAGCGTGCCGAAGTCTTTCACGCCGCGGTCGCGCTTGATCGCCGACATCACGAGCCCGCCGGCGAAACCGGTCAGGCAGATCAGCAGCGCGATGACGGCCGCGGCCCAGGGGGTGAAGGGCGTGACCCACCACAGCAGGGTGCCCACCAGGGTGGCGGCGATGATGCCGCCGACGGTGCCTTCCCAGGTCTTGTTGGGACTCAAGCGGGGCACGATCCGGTGTTTGCCCAGGGTCTTGCCGAAGACGTACTGGAGTACGTCACTGAGCTGCACCACGATGATCAGATAGAGCAGCAGCTTGGCTCCCTCACCCTGATAGCCGGGGATTTCCAGCATCAACAGGGCGGGGGCATGGCTGACGCAGTAGACGGCGATCATCAGGCCCCATTGGATCTTGGCGGTGCGGGCCAGGAAGTCCTCGGTGTCGCCGGCCAAGGCGCTGCGCAGCGGGATGAACAGGAAGGCATAGACCGGGATGAAGATGGCGAAGAGGCCGTACCACGCAATGCCGACCAGGAGGTACTGGACCGGGGCGAAGACAAAGAAGGCCCAGAACAGGGTGCGGTGATCCGCGCGGTGCGTCGGGGTGAGTGTGATGAACTCGCGCAGGGCGATAAAGGAGGTGAGTGCGAACAGGATGACCGAGCCGATCCCGCCGGTGGCGAGCGCCGCCACGAATACGGCCGTCATGATCCACCAGGAGCGGATGCGGGCATTGAGATTGGCGATGACCAGCCGCGCCGGTGCTTCGCGCACGCGCCGATCCAGGGCCCAGCCGATCAGGCTGCTGAGGGTCAGCAGGCCGCCGATGCCGCCGAGCAGGAGCAGCAGCTCAGGGTCGGTCAGCAGGTTCATCCGCGTGCTCCCAGGCCGATCAGGGCCGCGCGGGCCCGTTGCAGAAAGGCGTGCCGGTCCTCGCCGGGTGCCAGGGCGAGCGGTGCGCCGAAGGTGGCGCTGCCCAGCAGCGGCACCGGCAGCACCTCGCCCTTGGGCAGGATGCGGCTGAGATCCTGGAGATAGACCGGCACCAGTTCCACGGTTGGCCGTTGCCGGGCGACGAAATAGAGCCCCGGCTTCAATTCACCGACCGTGGTGCCGTCGCCGCGGGTGCCCTCGGGGAACAGGATCAGCGAGTCACCCGCCGCGAGCGACGCATCGATCCGGCGCAGGGCCTCGCGACTGCCGCAGCCGCCGGCGCGTTCGACCAGCAGTGCGTTCAGCACTTGGCAGGCCAGCCAGCGGCGCAGTCCCGGTCGGTCCCAGTAGTCCGCCGCGGCCACCGGGCGAGTGCGGGCGCGGATGGGGGCGGGCAGGGAGGCCCAGATCACCAGGGTGTCCAGATGGCTGCTGTGATTGGCGTAATAGACGCGCTGGGCGGTGGTCGGCGCGGCGCCCGCCCACTGGGCGCGCACGCCGGTGATCAGTCGGGTGAGCCCGGCGAGGAGCCGGGCGGCGACCGGCGCCGTGTTCATCGCGCCTCCAGCGCGCGGAGGATCGTCTGGGTGCGGCGCAGGGCGGTGAGTCCGGTGCCGAGCAGGATCAGGATCAACACCAGCAGCAGCAGCACGTGGTCCAGCCCCCAGGGGCTCACCAGCGCGGCGCCGAGGAGGCCGGTGGTCAGGGCCGCCATCCGGTGGGGCTTGGCCATGGGTCCCTGGAAGTTCTGGGGCAGGCCCAGGGTGCCGCCCAGAGCGCGGATATAGGCGGTGAGCAAGGCCAGGAGTGCCGCTGTCCAGGCCAGTTCAGGCCCCCAGGCGAGTCCGCAGGCATAGCCGACCGGGACGATCAGCAGCGGATCGGCGATGCGGTCCGGGATTTCGTTGTAGACATCCCCGGTGCGCGAGCCGAGCCCGCCTTCCACGGCCACCATGCCGTCCAGCAGGTTGCACAGGAGCCGCAACTGGATACAGACGGCCGCGGCCAGATAGAACCCGGCGCGCACACCGGGGGACACGGTTGGCGACAGGAGCATGGCGATGGCTCCCAGCGCGGCGAACACCAGGCTCAGCAGCGAAATATGATTGGGCGCGACCCGCCGCGTCACCAGCCACCGGGCCAGGCCGCGCGCCCAGGCGGAGTCGCGGGTCTTGAGTGGGCGGCGGGCAGTGGGTGTTGACGGCATCGGGCGGGATCTCGGTGGTCGTCGTGCGGTGATCCAAGCATAGGCACCCGAGACCCGGCAGACAACACCCGGACGTCGGGAAGCGCGCGCGCTTCTCTTCTCGTGACACCGCTTTCTCGTGACACCGCTCCCGCGGTGTCATGCGTGTCCGGCGCTCTGCGCCCCGGTCC
>CAYYAY010000019.1:25427-80245 GCA_964470155.1 uncultured Lamprocystis sp.
GCGCCCCGGTCCAGCTACAGGGCGGCGATCCGCTCCCGCTGGGTCTGGAGGTTGCCGATGGCGGCGGCGTGTTCGGCGAGTTTGTCGCGCTCTTTCTGCACGACCGCGGCGGGGGCCTTGTCGACGAAGGCGGGGTTGGTGAGTTTGGTCTGGGTGCGCGCCACGTCGTCGCTCAGGCGTGCGATTTCCTTGTCCAGCCGTTTCAGTTCGGCGTCCTTGTCGATCAGTCCGGCCATGGGGATCAGGACTTTCATTTCGCCGACCAGCGCCATGGCGGACTCGGGTGCCTGGGACGGGTCGTCGAGCACGGTGATGGACTGGGTGCGGGCGAGGAAGTCCAGGTAGGGGCGGGCGGCCGTGATCCAGCGGCGGTCCTGCTCCGAGGCGTTGGCGATCAGTACCGGCAGGGGCTTGCCCGGCGGGATGTTCATCTCGCCCTTGATGCGCCGCACGCCGAGGATGAACTGGCGGACCCAGTCGATTTCGGCCGCGACCTCCCGATCGGCGGCGGCATCGCCGGCGTCGGCCCTGGGGTAGGAGGCGCGCATGATGGTCTCGCCCCCGACTCCGGCGAGCGGCGCGGCCTGTTGCCAGATCTCCTCGGTGATGAATGGCATGATCGGGTGGGCCAGCCGCAGCAGGGTTTCCAGTGTGGTGATCAGGGTGCGGCGGGTGCCGCGGCGGGCGGCAGCAGTGGCGTCGGTGCCGGTCAGGACCGGTTTGCAGAGTTCCAGGTACCAGTCGCAGAACTCGTTCCAGGTGAACTCATAGATGGCCTGGGCCGCCAGGTCGAAGCGGTAATTGTCCAGGGACTCGCGCACCGTCGTGGTGGTGACCTGAAGACGGGCGCTGATCCAGCGGTCGGCGGCGCTGAACTCCAGGTCGGCGGGGGCGGCGCCCAGGCCGCAGTCCTGATCCTGCGTGTTCATCAGGACATAGCGCGAGGCGTTCCACAGTTTATTGCAGAAGTTGCGATAGCCCTCGATGCGTCCGAGATCGAATTTCACGTCGCGGCCGGTGGTGGCCAGCGCCGCGAAGGTGAAGCGCAGGGCGTCGGTACCGAAGCCGGGGATGCCGCCGGGGAAGTCGGCGCGGGTCTGTCCGGCGATCTTCTCGGCCAGATGCGGCTGCATCATGCCCCTGGTGCGCTTGTCGACCAATGTCGCCAGGTCGATGCCGTCGATCAGATCGATGGGGTCGAGGACGTTGCCCTTGGACTTGGACATCTTGTCGCCGTGGGCGTCGCGCACCAGGCCGTGGATATAGACATCCCGGAACGGGACCTCGCCCATGAATTTCAGGCCCATCATGATCATCCGGGCGACCCAGAAGAAGATGATGTCGAAGCCGGTGATCAGCACCGAGGTCGGGTAGAAGTCGCGCAGCCGCTCGGTCTCGTCCGGCCAGCCCAGGGTACTGAAGGGCCAGAGCGCAGAACTGAACCAGGTGTCCAGCACGTCCGGGTCCTGTTCCAGCGGCAGCTCAGGTGCCAGACCGTGAGTTGCCCGCACCTCCTGCTCGTCGCGGCCGACATAGACATTGCCCTGCGCGTCATACCAGGCGGGGATGCGGTGCCCCCACCAGATCTGGCGGCTGATGCACCAGTCCTGGATGTTGCGCATCCAGTCGAAATAGGTGTTCTTCCAATTGTCGGGGACGAAGCGGATGCGTCCGTCCTCCACCGCGGCGATGGCGGGTGCGGCCAGCGGCGCGATGCGCACATACCACTGATCGGTGAGATAGGGCTCGATCAGGGCACCGGAGCGGTCGCCGCGGGGTTGCTGCAGACGGTGGTCCTTGACCAGGGCCAGCAGCCCCAGGGCGTCGAGATCGGCCACCACCTGCTTGCGCGCGGCGAAGCGATCCAAACCGATGTAGGGGGCGGGGATCAGGCTGCCTTCCTCGGGCAGGTTGGCGCGCACCGCCGCGTCCGGGGTGAAGATGTTGATCAGGCCGCCGTGCGGTTGATCGGCAATGGCCGTTTCATCGCGGTGACGCAGCCAGACCTCGTAGTCGTTGAAATCGTGAGCCGGGGTGATCTTGACACAGCCGGTGCCGAACGCGGGGTCGGCGTAGTCGTCGGCGATGATGGGGATGCGCCGACCGGTCAGCGGCAACTCCACGAACTCCCCGATCAGGTGCCGGTAGCGTTCATCGTTGGGGTTCACCGCCACCGCGCAGTCGCCCAGCAGGGTCTCCGGACGGGTGGTGGAGACCACCAGGTGTCCGGTCCCATTGACCAGCGGATAACGCATGTCCCACAGGAACCCGGATTCTTCCTCCGAGAGCACCTCCAGGTCCGACACCGCGGTGTGCAGTACCGGGTCCCAGTTGACCAGACGCTTGCGGCGGTAGATCAGCCCTTCCTGGTGCAGGCGCACGAACACCTCGCGCACCGCGGTGGACAGGCCCTCGTCCATGGTGAAGCGTTCGTTGGCCCAGTCCAGCGAGGATCCCAGCCGACGCAACTGGCCGGTGATGGTGCCGCCGGATTCTCCCTTCCACTCCCAGACCCGGTCGATGAAGGCGGCGCGGCCCAGATCGTGACGGGTCGTGCCCTGTGCCGCCAGTTGGCGCTCGACCACCATCTGGGTGGCGATGCCCGCGTGGTCGGTGCCCGGCTGCCACAGGGTGCGCTCGCCCTTCATCCGGTGGTAGCGGATCAGCGCGTCCATTACCGTGTTGTTGAACCCATGGCCCATGTGCAGGCTGCCCGTCACGTTGGGCGGGGGGATCATGATGCAATAGGTGGCGGCACCGGGGGTGGTCGGGGCGGTCGGGGCGGCGTCCGGCGCAAACCAGCCGCGCTCCTCCCAGCGGCGATACCAGGCTTGTTCCAGGGTCTTGGGGTCGTAATTTTTGTCCAGCATGGCGCTTACGTCTGTCCGCGGGGTGATTCGAGCAATAAGCGCGAGTATACCCGGCGGAACGGCTCAGACGGCAGGCGGACCCCGTCGAGACAGGTGCGAAGCGCGCGGCGGTGCCGGCTGCGCGCCGCTGGGGCCTGCCGGGTCAGACCCGCAGGTCTTGGAACAGTCCGATCTCGACCAGCTTGGGGAGAAGCACTTTTTCTTCGTGATCAATGCGTTGCGCGACCAGGTCGAAGACCTCGTGGGTCTCGGCCAGGAACTGATCACAGAAGTTGTAATCGCAATTCTTGAGCCAGTTCGTGTAATGGTCGTCGAAGGTTGCGCGCAGGGGCTTCTCGCTGCTGATGAATCCCCAAGCGAGTGAGTTGACCTTGGGGTCCTCGTGAACCAGCAGGCGCGGGTACACGCCGTGATCGGCCGCCGCGAGATGCCGCCGCATCGTCTCACCCAGGTCACATAAGAGTTCGAACGCGGCCTTGGCGTTGGGACGACAGCGCAGTTGCGCCTTGGTCAGGATCGGGCGCAGGTCGTCCATCAAT
Organism: uncultured Lamprocystis sp.; assembly: GCA_964470155.1. Lineage (GTDB taxonomy): Bacteria > Pseudomonadota > Gammaproteobacteria > Chromatiales > Chromatiaceae > Thiodictyon. The sequence continues at coordinate 28,837 of CAYYAY010000019.1, forward strand.
TGACGCAGCTCCGAGTGGGTACTGCGGAAACGGTCGAGAGTATGCACAGATTGTCCTCTTTTTTGATTCGCGGGCGCTGCCGTAAGGATGAATCCTTCGATAACACTCCGTCGCCGATACATCGGCGGCATTTTGCCTGCCGGCCCGCACGCGAGCCGGCATGTCCATGACATTTGTCTATTGTGTAGCCTAAAAACCGGATCAAGTCAAAGTCGCTTTATCAATAGAATATAAAGGGGACCGGATGACCGGCGTTCACGCACTTGGGAAAGCGCTCGACGTTGCGGTGAAATCAATGGAAATTCAAGGCGTCTTTGCGCCATGACGGACGCGGCGGCACCGCCCGCACCGCGTTCAGCCGTTGATCCACAGGTGCACCCCGATGCTTGCGAAATAGCCCAACGCGATCGCCGGAGTCCACTTAAGATGTCCGAAAAAGGTGTAGACGCCGCGCGCCTGACCCATGAGCCCGACGCCGGCCGCGGAGCCGATCGACAGGAGCGAGCCGCCGACCCCCGCGGTCAGGGTCACCAGCAGCCACTGCGTCTGATCCATGGCCGGATTCATGGACAACACGGCGAACATCACCGGAATATTGTCCACCACCGCCGAGATCAGGCCGACGCCGATGTTGGCGGCAATCGGTCCCCACTGCAGGTACATCACCTCCGAGGCCAGCGACAGATACCCGACATAGCCCAATCCGGCCACACAGAGCACCACGCCGTAGAAGAACAGCAGGGTGTCCCACTCGGCACGGGCGACCGGATTGAACACATCAAAGGGGGTCATGTCGCCCACCCGGGTGGCCCGATCCCCATTGCGGTCCTGCCAGCGCGTGTGGGTCATGCGCAGGTAATAGCCGAAGAACTGGAGATAGCTCAGGCCGGTCAGCATCCCGATGACCGGGGGTAGGTTGAGGAACGAATGGAAGCTCACCGCCGTGGCGATGGTGACCAGGAACAGGGCGATGATGCGGCGGGCGCCGCGTTTCATCGTGACCGCCTCGGAGGCCGTCGCGGGCTTGTGATCGGGCACCGCGAAGTGCATCAGGATGGCCGGCACCAGCCAGTTCACCAGGGCGGGAACGAAAAGCGCGAAGAACCCGAAGAAGTCGATGATTCCTTTCTGCCAGACCATCAGGGTGGTGATGTCGCCGAAGGGGCTGAAGGCGCCGCCGGCGTTGGCCGCCACCACGATGTTGATGCAGGACAGGGTGACGAAGGTGCGGTTCTCGCCGCCGACCGCCAGCACCACGGCGCCCATCAAGAGCGCGGTGGTCAGGTTATCGGCGATCGGCGAGATGAAAAAAGCCAGGGTCCCGGTCATCCAGAACAGCGAGCGAAAGCCGAAGCCGGTGCGGATCAGCCAGGCGCGCAGCGCATCGAAGACGCGCCGCTCCGCCATCGCGTTGATGTAGGTCATCGCCACCAACAGGAACAGCATCAGCTCGGCAAAGTCCAGGAAGGCGTGCCGCACCGCCTGCTCCGCCGCGTGGGGTGCGCCTTGCTGGGCGGAGACATAGGCGAGGATAGCCCAGATGACGCCGGCCGCGAGCACCACCGGCTTGGACTTGCGCAGGTGCAGAAACTCCTCTGCCATCACCAGCACATAGGCCGCGAGAAAAATCAAAAGGGTCGCTAGTCCTGCCGGGTGCAGTGTCAGATCCGGGTGAGCGTCGGTCCCTGACGCGAAAGCCGCGATTGGCAAGAACAGGGCGAGGACCCCGATGAGGACGGCAGGCAGGATGAACACGGGTGAGGGGCTCCTGAGGATCGGGGCGCGATACAGCATGGCTGTACCATAACCCGAGACGCGGCCTGGGCCAAGCCCGCGGATACCAGGCGGCGCGGCGCGATGCGTCGCGCGGCGGCCTGCGGACGATGAATGGCCCCCGTGGGAGCGGCGTTCCGCCGCGCTACGGCGCCGCGGTGATCGCGAACGCTGCGGTGACACGCCCGACCCCATCAAGGCGGGACGCCGCTCCTACCGGGTCGCTGCGCGACGTTCACGGGAACGCCGCGGCCGTCAGTTCCCTTGCGGCCGGGACGATGATCAAACCCCGGAACATACCCTGCTTGTTGCGGTCGAATTGCCGCAGGAGGCCAGATGAACAACCATCCAACGCGCTCCGCCCCCGATATGGAGCACCACGCGGTCGATGCCGCGGCGGTGCTGCACCGGTTGGCCACCGAGCCGAACGGGTTGACGCCCGCCGCGGCGGCGGAGCGCCTGCAGCGCTGCGGCCCCAATCGCCTGACCGAGCGCAAAGGCCGCGGTCCACTCCTGCGTTTCCTGCTGCAGTTCCACAATGTCCTGATTTATGTCCTGCTGGCGGCGGCCGCCGTGACGGCGGTGTTGGGCCATTGGGTGGATACCGGCGTGATCGTCGGTGTGGTGGTGGTCAACGCCGTCATCGGTGTCATCCAGGAGGGGAAGGCCGAGCAGGCGCTCGCGGCGATCCGGCGGATGCTGTCGCTCAAGGCCACCGTGGTGCGCGCCGGGCGCCGCACCCTGATCGACGCCGCGACCCTGGTCCCAGGCGATGTCGTGGTCATTCAGTCCGGCGATCGGGTGCCGGCCGATCTGCGCCTGTTGCAAGTCAAGAATCTGCGGATCGAGGAGGCCTCGCTCACCGGTGAATCCATGCCGGTGGAGAAGCAGCCGGCACCGGTGGCGGTCACGGCGTCGCTGGGCGACCGTACCTGCATGGCTTACTCCGGCACCTTGGTCACCTTTGGCCAAGCGAGCGGGGTGGTGGTCGCAACCGGGGATGCCACTGAACTCGGGCGCATCTCCCGGCTGATCGGGGAGGTGCAGCGGCTGGAGACCCCGCTGCTGCGCAAGATGGCGGTGTTCGCCCGCTGGCTCAGTCTCGCCATTCTGGTGATCGCCACGGCAGCCTTCGCCCTTGGCGTGCTGCGGTGGGAGCAATCGGCGGCGGATATGTTCATGGCCGCCGTGGGCATCGCGGTGGCGGCCATTCCCGAGGGGCTGCCGGCCATCATCACGATCACCCTCGCCATCGGGGTCCAGCGGATGGCGCGGCGCCGGGCGATCGTGCGCCTGCTGCCGGCCGTCGAGGCGCTCGGCAGCGTTACCGTCATCTGCTCCGATAAGACCGGCACCTTGACCCGTAATGAAATGACGGTGCAAACGGTCATGACCGCCGACGCGACGTTCACGGTGGGCGGGGTCGGTTACCTGCCGTATGGCGAGTTCCGCCTGGCTGGCACTCCGGTCGATCCGCTGGCGCGGAGCGAGCTGCCGGACCTGCTGCGCGCCGGTCTGTTGTGCAACGACGCCCGGCTCGAACGGGACGCCGATCAGTGGCGTATCGTCGGCGATCCGACCGAGGGTGCGCTGGCGGTGCTTGCCGCCAAGGCCGGGTTGGATCTGAGTCGTGAGAGCGAATTGCGGCCGCGCACCGACGTGATCCCGTTCGAGTCCGCGCACCGGTTCATGGCGACGCTGCACCATGATCACGCCGGCCATGGCTTCATTTACATGAAGGGCGCCCCCGAACAGGTGCTCGCCATGTGCACTCGCGAGCGGTGTGGCGGCGCGGATCGGCCGCTGGAGCGCGCCGCCTGGGAGGCGCGCGTCGAGGCCGCGGCGGCACAGGGTCAGCGTGTGCTGGCCTGCGCCTTTCGGGCCCTGACCGAGGAGCGCCGCGACCTGCGTTGCGCGGATGTGGAGACCGGGCTCACCCTGCTGGGTCTGTTCGGCATCATCGACCCGCCGCGGGAGGAAGCGATCCGCGCGGTCGCCGCGTGCCGCGCCGCCGGTATCCGCGTCAAGATGATCACCGGCGATCATCAGGCGACGGCGACGGCCATCGCCGCTCAGCTCGGCATCGGGGCGGGCCGGGGCGCGGCCATGACCGGCGCCGACATTGAGGGGCTGAACGACGCGCAACTGCGCGCGCGCGTGGGTAGAGTCGATGTGTTCGCGCGGGTCAGCCCGGAGCATAAGCTGCGTCTGGTGCAGGCGTTACAGGCGGCCGGCGAGGTGGTCGCCATGACCGGCGATGGCGTCAACGACGCACCGGCATTGAAGCGGGCCGACATCGGCGTGGCGATGGGCGTGAACGGCACCGAGGCGGCCAAAGAGGCGGCCGAGATCGTGCTGCCCGACGACAACTTCGCCTCCATCGCCAGCGCGGTGGAAGAGGGGCGCACCGTCTACGACAACCTGCGTAAGACGTTGCTGTTCATTCTGCCGACCAACGGCGGCGAGGCCGGCACCATTCTGGTGGCCATCGGGCTCGGCCTGGTACTGCCGATCCTGCCGGTGCAGATCCTGTGGGTGAACATGATCACCGCGGTGACCCTGGCCCTGACGCTCGCGTTCGAGCCCGCCGAGACGCGGGTCATGTGCCGGCCGCCGCGCGATCCGCGGGCGCCGATCTTCTCCGGCTATTTTCTGTGGCGTACCCTGCTGGTTTCGATGATCCTCGTGGCCGGCACCCTCGGCCTTTTCCAATGGGAGTTGGAGCACGGCGCCGACCTGGAGCGCGCGCGTACCGCGGCGGTCAACACCCTGGTCATGTTCGAGGTCTTTTACCTCCTGAACAGCCGCTTCCTGATCGAGCCCGCCTGGCATCCGCGCGTTCTGATCGGTAACCCCTATGTGCCGCTGGCGATCGGGTTGGTGATCGGCTTCCAGTTGCTGTACACCTACGCGCCCTTCATGCAGACCGCGTTTCACTCGGCCGCGCTCGAGGCCGCCGCCTGGCCGCGGATCCTGTTGATTGCATCGACCGTTTTTGTCGTGGTTGAGATCGAGAAAGGACTGGCGCGACGACTCAACCGGGGCCATCTCGCCTGAGAGGCGTTCTGCCTGCGAGTCGCATGGAAATGTCGCGAGGACCGGTCACCAGTCCGCGATCCCGATTCGGACTATACGGAACGGTTTTGAGTTTTCGGTTTTTCGTTTTCAGTGAAAAGTTATCAAACATTGGGTTACGAAAAACGAGAAACGCAAAACCAACAACGACGGGTATATCATACCGGTCATTGACCTGAGTCTGATGAGCGGCGATGCCTGCCGCGTGGAGAGGGTGACCGCCATGCCGAAACAATCGTTGGACGTCGCCGCCATCCTGGCGACACTGCGCGCCAGACAGCCGCTGGTGCACAACATTACCAACTATGTGGTAATGAACTCCACGGCCAACGCCTTGCTGGCGTTGGGCGCGTCGCCGATCATGGCGCATGCGCTCGAGGAGGTCGAAGAACTGGTCGAAATTTCCGGTGCGCTGGTGCTCAATCTTGGCACGCTCTCCAAACCCTGGATCGAGGCGATGCTCAAGGCCGGTCTTCATGCGACGGCGCAGGGGATCCCGGTCGTGCTCGATCCGGTGGGTGCCGGCGCATCGCGGCTGCGCACGGACACGGCGCGCTCATTGCTGGAGCAGGTGCGTCCGACGATTCTGCGCGGCAATGCCTCGGAGATTCTGGCGCTGGGCGGGGACATGGGCGGTGCGCGCGGCGTGGATGCACGGCACACGGTGGCGCAGGCGCGTCAAACCGCGGTGGCATTGGCGAAGACCTGGGGGATGACCGTCGCGGTGACCGGCGCGGAAGACTATGTGACTGACGGCGGGCGCGAGGCCCGCATCCGCAACGGCCATCCGCTGATGGGGCGTGTCACCGGGACCGGCTGCGCGGCGTCCGCGGTGACCGGCGCCTTTGCCGCCGTGGAAGCGGATGCATTCAATGCGGCGACGGCGGCGCTGGTGGTGCTCGGCGTGGCGGGTGAGTGGGCGGCGCAACGCGCCCAACATCCCGGCAGCTACGGCATCGCGCTGCTCGACGGTCTGGATGCGGTTACCGCGGAGGATCTGCTGGCCGACGCGCGCTTCGACGTGGAAGCGACGCATTGAATCCGCCGCCTGACTATTCGCTTTATCTGGTGACCGATGCCGCGCTGGCCGGCCCGCGCGGCGTGGCGGCCGTGGTGCAGGCGGCGGTGGCCGGCGGGGTGACGGTGGTGCAGTGGCGCGATAAAGCGGGTGATCATGGCGCATCGCTGCCCGCGGTGCAGTGCCTGCGGGACTGGCTGCGGAGTCGTCAGGTGACGTTCATCGTCAATGACAGTGTGGACCTGGCGCTGGCCTGCGCCGCCGACGGTGTGCATGTCGGGCAGGGTGATCTTTCCTGTGCGCAGGTGCGCCGGCGCGTGGGGACTGGGCTGTTGATTGGCGTCTCCGTCAGTACCCCGGCGCAAGCGCTGCAGGCCGAGCGCGATGGCGCCGATTATGTCGGGGTGAGCCCGGTTTTTGCCACGCTCACCAAGCCCGACGCGCCCGCCGCCACCGGGCTGGATGGTTTGCGTGCCATCCGCGCGGCGGTGCGGCTGCCGCTGGTGGCGATCGGCGGCCTCAATGCCGGCAATGCCGCCGCTGTCGTCGCCGCCGGGGCCGACGGCATTGCCGTCGTCTCGGCAATCATGGCGGCGGCCGATCCGTGCGCCGCGGCGCAGGCGGTACGCGCTGGCATCCGGGTGGGGCGGCAAGCACGCTGCGCTTAGACGACGACCGCAGCGTTGTCACCCAGGCCCGCTGTAACGATCGGGTGGCGGACAATCCGGTGACAGTGGCGGCGCGCTGACTATACTGGAGGCATTGCTTCCCAACGGCCATGTCAGTGCACCCAAGATGTCGCAGCCGACGACACGCTCACCTTTGGTCGATGACCCGCTCTGGTACAAGGACGCGGTCATTTATCAATTGCACGTCAAAGCCTTCTTCGACAGCAGCGGCGACGGCATCGGCGATTTTCCCGGCCTGACCGCGCGCCTGGATTACATCCGTGATCTGGGCGTCAATACCGTCTGGCTCCTGCCGTTTTATCCCTCGCCGCTACGCGACGACGGGTATGACATCGCGGACTATCGCAATGTCCACGCGGACTATGGCACGCGCCGCGATTTTCGGCTGTTCGTGCGGGCCGCCCACCGGCGCGGCATCCGCGTGATCACGGAACTGGTCATCAACCATACCTCCGATCAGCACCCCTGGTTCCAGGCGGCCCGGCAGGCGCCGCCGGGCTCGCCCAAGCGCGACTACTATGTGTGGAGCGACACCGATCAGAAGTTCCTCGACACCCGGGTCATCTTCACCGACACCGAGACCTCCAACTGGGCCTGGGACCCGGTCGCGAAGGCCTATTACTGGCACCGCTTTTTTTCCCATCAGCCCGACCTGAATCACAACAACCCCTCGGTGGTCAGAGCGATCATCCGGGTGATGCGCTTCTGGCTCGACCAGGGAGTCGACGGGTTGCGGCTCGATGCGATCCCGTACCTGTGCGTGCGCGAGGGGACCAGCAACGAAAACCTGCCCGAGACCCACGCGGTGATCCGGCAGATGCGGGCGGTGGTGGATGCGCACTATAAGAACCGGCTGTTTCTCGCCGAGGCGAATCAGTGGCCGGAGGACGTGCGCGAGTATTTCGGCGAGGGGGATGAGTGCCACATGGCCTACCACTTCCCGCTGATGCCGCGCATGTACATGGCGGTCGCGCAGGAAGATCGCTATCCGATGACCGAGATCCTGGCCCAGACGCCGGAGATCCCGCCCAGTTGCCAATGGGCCGTGTTCCTGCGCAATCACGACGAACTGACGCTCGAGATGGTGACGCACCGCGAGCGCGATTATATGTACCAGATGTATGCGGCCGATCCGCGGATGCGCGTCAATGTCGGTATCCGCCGCCGGCTCGCACCCCTGATGGATAACGACCTCGACCGCATCAAGCTGCTGAACAGCCTGCTGCTGTCGATGCCCGGGTCACCCATCATCTACTACGGCGACGAGATCGGGATGGGCGACAACTTCTACCTGGGTGACCGCAACGGAATGCGCACCCCGATGCAGTGGAGCCCGGACCGCAACGCCGGATTCTCGCGGGCCGATCCGCAGCGACTCTATCTGCCGCCGATCATGGACCCGGTCTACGGCTATGAGGCAGTCAATGTGGAGGCCCAGAGCCGGGAGCCGTCGTCGCTGCTTCATTGGATGAAACGGCTGGTCGCGGTGCGCAAAATGCACCAGGCGTTCGGTCGGGGCAGCTTCACGATGCTGCACCCCGGCAACCGCAAGATCGTCGCGTACCTGCGCCAGTACGAGGGCGAGGTGATTCTCTGTGCGGCCAATCTCGCCCGCTCCGCGCAGCCGGTGGAACTCGATCTGAGCCGCTTTCGCGGTAGTGTGCCGGTGGAGCTGTTGGGCGGGACCCCGTTCCCGCCGATCGGCGAACTGCCCTATCTGCTCACGCTCCCCGGTCACGCCTTCTACTGGTTCCGGCTCGCGCCCCAGGCCGAGGTTCCGGGCCGGCACCAGGCGCCGCTGCATGGCATGGAATGGCCGGTGCTGGTGCTGTCGGCGGGCCTTGCGAGCTTCTTCCCGGAGCAGGCCGGGCCGGCCCGCGCCGCCCTTGCCGAGAAATTGCGCCGACAGCTCGAACGCGAGGCACTGCCGCGTTTCCTCCCTGGACAACGCTGGTTTGCCGGCAAGGCGGCGCCCGTGGACCGGGTCAGGATCGCGGCGATGACCGCGTGGTCCATCCCCGGCGGCACCTGGCTGCTGATGCTTCTGGCCTGCGAGCAGGAGGATCAGACCGTCCAGCGTTACATCCTGCCGCTCGCGCTGGCGTGGGAGGGTCAGGACGAGGAATCGCTGCTCGCGCTCTCCGGGGTGACCCTGGCGCGGGTGCGCCAGCGCGCGCGCGTGGGCATCCTCTACGACGCCTTCGCCGACAATGCTTTCTGCAAGGCGGTCCTCGGCGCGATCGGTGCCGGGGAGCGGGTGCTGTTCGAGTCGAACGCCCTGGCGGCGGTCCCTACCAGCGCCTATGCCGCACTGGTCGCAGGGCTGCCGGCCGAGCCGGACATACGGCGGCTGAGCGAGGCCAACAATAATGTCGTGGTCTTCGGCGAGCGGCTGTTCCTGAAGAGCTTCCGGTTGCTGCGCACCGAGATCAACCTGGATCTCGAGATGGGTTGTTTCCTGACCGAGCACGCACCGGCGGTGCATGTGATTCCGGTCGGCGGATCGATCGAACTGCGGGAGGCGGACGGCACCGTTACACCCCTGGCGCTGTTGCAAGGGTATGTCGAGAACCAGGGGGATGCCTGGTCCTATACCCAGGCGTACCTGGAGCGTTTCCTGACCCGCTCCCTGACGGCGGCGCCGGGCGGCGCCCTGGCCGACGCCGAACCCCACGCCGGCTATGGCCTGCTGCTGACCACCCTGGGTCGGCGGACCGCCGAACTGCACGCCGCATTGGCTGCCGCCCCGGAAGACCCCGCGTTCGCGCCGGAGCCGATCGGCCGGGAAGAACCGCAGGACTGGGTCGATCGCTTAACTGAGCAGTCAACACTCACACTCCCATTATTGCAGCGCAACCTCGGCACCCTGTCCGGTCCGGCCTTGACCGCGGCGGGTGCGATCCTGGCCCGGAGCAGCCGCCTGCCGGCCGCGTTCGCCGCACTCGGACGCCCCGTCACGGCGGTGAAGACGCGGCTGCACGGTGACTTCCACCTCGGTCAAGTCCTGATCGTCGGCAGCGATGTCATGCTGATCGGCTTCGGCAGCGGGCCGGCCGAGGCGCTGCACGCCAGACGCATCAAGGGTTCGCCGCTGCAAGACGTCGCCGGCTTGCTGTGCTCGCTCGACAACGCGGCCGCCGCGGCCCTGAGCAAACTCACGGCGGAGCGCCCGGAGGACCTGAAAACCCTGGAGCCGCTCGTCCGCTCCTGGGCCGGGGTCGCCCGCGACGCCTTCATGGCCGGGTACCGGGAGTCCATAGCCGGTTGTCCGGTATGGCCGGCCGAGCCCGGTGCGGCAGAGCGCTTGCTTGCGCTGTTCTGTTTGGAGAAGGTCGTTCAGGAGTTGCAGGACGCGCTGAGCAACAGACCCGAGTGGGTGCAGGGACCGCTTGAACGCTTGCTGGGGCTGATGACGGCGCGAGCGGGCGAAGAGTTGCCGGTGACTTGAGCTTTGATACCTCTGATTTCCTGGTGACACCGCTCCGCGGTGTCACCCATGTCTCCGCCGCTCTGCGGCCCGCGGTGTCCTGAGAGCCAGCCGGGCGGGGTATGCCCCATCAATGCAGGAAGGATTATCTGCTCGGGGAAACAGGATGTCAGTCCTGACGCCGGACTGAGGCATTTGCTCCGTCGAGAGGTTTCGACGCTGCCGAAAATGGCAACAGTTACAATGAGATGCTAGAAAACGTTCGGGACGGGGTTGCAAACCCCGTCCCGCTCGTTGTCCTCAACCGCATCGACCACTTCCTTCCGGTTTGAGGTGGCCGGCACCTCGTCCAGACCATCGAGCACCAGCAGCCAGGGCCACGCCTTGAGCCAGGCGCGCAGATCGTCCGCGCACAGATCACGCTCGGTGCGCCGGCGCACCAGCGCGAGCAACCAGCCGAACAGGGACGGCACCTCCCCCGCACCGAGTGCGGCGGCAAAGCGGTTCAACTCGATGCGGACGGGGAAGCGCGGCATGGCCGGCAGGGTCAGGGACGACCGCGCGCATTGCTCGCGGATCAGCCTGCAGGCGTCGTGGGCCTCCGGGAGCAGCGGGGCGGCGGCGATGTCTGTGAGCAATGCGACCCGGTGCAGTTGGCAGAGGAACTGGGTCAGCGTGCTCTTGCCCTAACCGGGGCCTCCGATGCTCGGCGCGCAGCTCCTTCTGCAGATAGTTGATCATAATGGCCCGGAAGTCCTGGGTCCGTGGCGCGATCTGCGCCAGCAGGCACGCGAGTACGTCCCCGGCGGTGATCCAGGCGGCATAGACGGTGCGGACCGCCTCCTGGCTGTCGAGCAGCGTGCACAACTGGTCGTGGTGCCAGACATGCCAGCCTTTCAACGCGAGTCGGTCTCGATAGTCCTCGAACAGGGCGGCAACCCGGTCCATGCCGCCACTCCAAGGGTCAGCGGTATTCGGAAACGGCACCTGTCCGTCGAAGGTTGCCTCGCGCCCGCCGTCCGGACCGTCGCGGAACACAGTCACGCCGTGGCCGAGCACCGCAGCGGCCAATGCCTGGACCAGTTTCGAACGACCGGGTTGAAAGGCGTGTCAGATCGTAGTCCATAGCCGCGGCCTTTGAAGAAGGTCCTATCAGTCGTCCTGCAACGAACGGTTCGCACGGGTTGTGGCTTGTCCTGTCACCGCGATCTCCCGCGCGACGGTCCGCGCGTTATAGATGTCCGCGATGACGGCATCCGTCTCCTGCGCGCTCCTACGCCTCCGCCCGGCGAATGCACGCCCTCAGCCGCGCCACCCAGCGATGCGAAGGCGGGGCCGGGCTTACTCCACCGGCACGTCCAGGGAATCGCCGTAGGTCTCGATGCCCAGCGCCTGCGCCACGGGGACTGCCCGGGGGTCGATCAGCGGCGAGATGACGATCAGCCGGTCGGCCTTGCGGTGGTGATGGCGCTCGTAGAAGCGGGCCTTGCGCTCGAAGATGTATATGCCGCCCTTGTCGATGGATGACTTCAGCTCCATGAGCAACAGCATCCCATTCTTGACGATGATGTCGATCTCCACCTGATCCGGCCGCCCGAAGACCTCGCCGACGTCGTCGAATTCACAGATGTTGCGCACGCTGACGCCGAAGCTCGTCTCCAAGATGCCGGCCAAGGCATTGCGGAAGGCGGTCTCGGATTGCAGGCCCCAGCGGGCGCCCAGGGCGCCGATGGAGCGGTCGTGCTTCTTCGCCTGCGCCATGATCTCCTCGTGAACCCGATCGAACGCGCGGCGGGACTCCTCCCACTTGCGGTTCTGCTCGTCCCACTTGCGGTTCTGCTCGTCCCACTTGCGGTGTTGCTCCTCCCAGTTGAGCCTCTGCTCGCGGCTCTGCTCATCCCACTTGCGGTTTTGCTCATCCCACTTGCGGTTCTGCTCATCCCACTTGCGGTTTTGCTCGTCCCACTTGCGTGCCTGCTCCTCGCGGTCGCGGCGCAGCTCGTCGAGGACACGGTCGAAGCGGTCGTCGGTCTGCACCCGGTCGGCGAAGTGTCCGCGGGCGATTTCCAGGACGTAGCGGCGCAGTTCCGGGTCGTCCCGCAGCAGGCGCGGGAGTTCGCGTTTGATGGTCTCGACGGTGATGTCCATGAACGGCCTCGCACCCAGGATCACGGGCGACGGATGCCCGCTTGCCCCGAATCATAAACCCTTTCTCAACCGGCAGGTGCTGCAGAGGAAACAGCACTCGCGGTGCTGGACGGAGGCCGACGGAATGCGGCATTCCGGACGATGCAATGGCGCCGTACTTGCCCCATGGTGTCGGTCGCCCTTCGCGGCGACCGGGCCTACAGGATGTGCGGTGGCTGCCTTGATTGGAAACGGCAAATTCGGGGAAAACGTTGCGGACGGGGCGAATGCCACGTCCGGCCCGAAAGACGCTGAGTGATTGACTGTCACGGATTAAATTTCCCCAATCTCAATAGGCAACCATAGATGAACACCTTGGCTAAACTATCCACCACCCTCGTCATCGCCGCCGCGTTGGCGACAGGTCAGCATCACCGTCCCGCTTGAGGCGCTCAAGGGCTCAGCCTGACGTCACCAGGCCCGGTGCCGCCCGCGACACCGGCTCCTCTTCAAAGATATTCGGGAGATCAACATGTTGGAACTGAGACACGCGGCCGACCGCGGCCTCGCCGATCATGGGTGGCTGCATTCACGGCACACCTTTTCGTTCGGCAGTTACTACGATCCGGAGCAATCCGGCTTTTCGGATCTGCTGGTGATCAACGACGATCGCGTGCGTCCGGGCCGCGGCTTCGACACCCACGGTCACCGCGATATGGAGATCATCTCCTACGTGCTCGAAGGCGCGCTGGAACATCAGGATTCGATGGGCAATGGCTCGATCATCCGGCCCGGCGATGTCCAGGTGATGAGTGCCGGCACCGGCATCCGCCACAGCGAGTTCAACGCGTCACGCGAGGAGCCGGTGCATTTCCTGCAGATTTGGATCGTCCCGGATCGTGAAGGCGTCACACCGCGCTACCAGCAGCAGCACATCGCCGCGGCCGATAAACGGGGCCGCCTGCGCCTGATCATCGCTCCCGAAGGTGTCGACGGCGCTCTGTCGGTGTATCAGGACGTGCGAGTCTACGCCGGATGCTTCAATGGCGCGGAACAGCAGTGCTTTGCGTTGCCTGCCGACCGCTATGCCTATCTGCAGGTGGCGCGCGGCGCACTCACGGTGAACGGTGAGCGTCTGGCGGAGGGCGACGGCGCAAGCCTGCGCACTGTGCGGGAACTGGCGTTCGGCGAGGGCGACAACGCCGAAGTGCTGTTGTTCGACCTGCGTGCGCACGACCCGCGCCATCACTGAGCCTTCCTCGGTACGAAGGCGATAGCCCTCGCCAGGCGTCACGCGTCGCGATTGACCGCGAGATTCGCGTTCTTAAGGACGGTATAGTCGGCCATGGATGATCCTCATGCGGTCGATGAAAGGCCCGCTCGGCGCCCGTTTGCGTGGGTCAAACCGACAAGTCGGAACCCGGTTCAGGTCGGGCTATGACCCGACGGCGAGGTTCGGAAAGCGCTGCGCCAAATCGGCCAGCACCGCCGCGATTTGCGTCCCGACGTTCACGTAAGCGACGCTCTTGCCCTGGAAGTGCACGTTCTCGGCGAGCGTCGCCCCGCGGTGCAGGCCCACGACGCGCCAGCGCTCGTCGAGGACGGGGGAGCCCGAGGAACCGCTGCGGGTATCCGTGAAATAGCGGATGTCGGTGGCGGTGGTCGCCGTGACCAGATTGTTGCGGATGGCGAATTTTTTGCTGCCGCCGTCCGGGTGCTGAATGATGTTGACCGGGGTGTAATCGTTGGGTTGCAGGTCGAGCAGTCCGGTCGCCAGGGTCAGCCCCGGCCGCTGCGTCGCCGGCAGCCGCAGCACCGCGTAGTCGAGCGGCGAGGCGGCCCAGGCTTCCAGCGCGGTGACGGGATGCTCGGTTCCCGCCATGCCGTCCGCGTCGAAATCGAACCGCGCCACGGTCCCTTTGGCCTGCAGCGCCAGGTCGTCGCTCGACGCCGCCGCCTCGTTTTCGTTGCGGGCATTGATCACGTGGTGGTTGGTGACCAGCAGGTCAGGCGTTAGCAGCCAGCCGGTCCCGAGGTAAATAAACGGCTGGCCGTTAGGCAGTTTGCGCGGCTGCCCGTGCTCGTAGCGCGGAACCGCCAGCCGTGCGACCGACACCGCGACCCGGAGTCCGGTTTCCAGGAACGACGGCAGCACCATGTCGTCGGCGTGGACGATCTGCTCCTTGGTTTCCGGCACGGCCGAGAGATCGATGCGGGGCGCGCCGCTGCCCTGGTGGCTGACCTCGTCAAGGCAACGCTGGAAGATGGCCTGTTGGGGAGTGGATGTGGCCAGGAAGGTCGCGTTGGTCAGCCAAATTCGCAACGGCACCTGGCCGCCGGCAAGCCGTGGGGTCTCGTTGAACAGGCGGAGATCGCTGAGCAACTGAGCCATCGGCACCAGCCCGCCCTGGAGCAGAGCCAAGAAACCCGGCTCGATGCCGCGCAGGAAGGCGCTACGCTGCTGGGCATAGTCGAAGGGCAAGGCCAGCACCGCGGTAGTCAACTCCCCGATGCGTTGCTCGTTCAAGTAGACCATCTGTCGTCCTCCATCGTCAGGCGGCAGGTGCCGCGGTGTCGCGCCGGGTTGCCCGAGAACGTCCGCCGCGGCTTGGGTGCTCAGGCGAGGACTTCCGGCGCGTTCTGCGTTTCCCAAGGCTCCCGGTACTCCTCGATCCCGGCGAGATTGGCGCCCGCGAGCGAGTAGCCTTGGGCGTCGAGCACTGCGGCCAGTTGGGTCAGCAAGTCCTGATCTTCCGGCGATTGATCAAGCGCCAGCAGGACGGCCTGATCAAGGTCGGCCCGCTGGTTGTCACCGAAACGTTGCCTGAGTTGAGCGAGGAGCGGCTGTTGTGACTCCGGGTCGATCCGACCGAGACCGACTGCTTGCAGCCCGCGCCTGAAGGCGGCCGGAAAGTCGGCGCCAAGGCCCGCCAGGGCGGCGCGGGTGAGACTCCGATCGAACGTCAGATCGTCCGGCTCCAGTTCGGAATAGACCGCCGCCAGTCGGGTGCGCGCTGCGTTGAGACGCGCGCGCTCCGGCTCACCGCCGCTGCGCAGGAGTTGCACCAGACCGGTCAGAATCTGGAACCGGCAGAGCGGCCGCGGCATGGCCTCCGCCACCCGCTCCGCCTGGGCCAGCGCGTCCGCCGCCGCGCTCCGGTCGGCGCGTAGCAGCAAGGTCTGCGCTTTCATCCACAAGAGCTCGGCGACCCGTCCCAGGTTGGCCGTCGCCGGGCTCGACTCCAGTCCGCGATCGAGCGCCGCGAGCGCCGCGGAGTTGTCGTCGAGTAACCACCAAACGCGCGCCTCCAAGGCGAACAGCGGACTGGCCGGACTGCGTTCCGGGCGCTCGCCGAGCAGCTTCAGGGCCTCGCTTGCCGCTCGGTGCCGCAACAGGGACAGTAGCTTACGGGCCACGTTGCGCTCCCAGTCTGCGAGGTGCGCGCCGGCGAGCAGCGCGCGGGGCACCTCAAGATCGGCCCAGGATGCCAGCCAGGCGACGGCCCGCGCCGGCAGTTCCGCCACCGCTCCGCCCAGGTAGTCGCCACAGCCCTCCAGCCAGCGCTCCGCCAGTTCATCGGGTTCCTGGTCCAAGGCCAGCCGGTGGTAGATCTCCTCGGCCCGGTCGGCGAGTGCATCCGAACGTGCGTAATGCCCGATGGCCGCCCTGTGTATCGCGCGTACCTGGGCTGGTTTGCTCTGCTCCAGCAGTTTCAGCATCGGCTGGCGGATTTCCGGCCGATAGTGTAGCGAACCGTCTGCATCCAGTGTAACGAACGCGCTTTCCCGCGCCAGCTCGTCGAACAAGCGCTCGGCCTTTGCCTGATCGGGCACGTCGATTCCGCAAGGCTCGGCCAGCACCTCGATAATGATGACGGGCGTCACGCCGCGTAGCACCATGCCGGGATGGGCCAGTTGTTGCACCTCTGGATCGTGTATATGATCCAGGATGCGGCGGTATAACTGGCCCCGGATGATGTCGCCGGACAGGGAAAAGAGGCCGAACCGCCGGGTGTTGATGCCCGCAAGGCCGGTTGCCGTCCCGAGTTCCGGTTCCGCCCGCCATGCCCGCGCCGCCAGTTTCAGCGTCAGCGGATTGCCGCCGAATTCGCCGACGATCCGGCGCGCGGCGCCTAGGTCCCCGACCCCCTGCATGCGCAGCAATGCCTCCGCGGACTTTGGATCGAGTTCGCCCAGCGGCAATTCCTCCGCGGTCATGTCGCCGATCGCGGCCGCGACCGGACTCCGGCCGGAAATGACGACACGCAGCGTCGGATGCGCGTCCTGCACGATGGCCAGCATTTTCCATAGACCTAATAGGTGTTCCTGATCGCGATATTGGGCCTCCTCGAAGGTGTCGATGACCAGCAGGGCGGGGGCGAACACGGTGCTGGAGTCCTGGCGTCGGCACAACTGGTGCAGCAGTGCGCCGAACCTTTGGTACAGCTCGGTATTGGTTTCCTCGGCTTTGGCCAGCCGCTGGTTTTGGCTGGCCGTTTCTCCCGCCCGATTCCAGTAGACCCTCGACTGGCGGTCACGATAATCGTGAACGAACGCCTTGAGGTCCCGGAACTCGTCCTCGCGGGCGTGAAACTGGCTCTGCAACTGGGACATGGCCTCGATGACCAGCGTGAAAGGTTCGGCGACCCGCAGGCTCGCGTTGTCCAACGCGAGGTAAGCGAATGGAAACCGCTGCGCTTCCGGCAGTTGGGCATGTTCCTCCAGGAACTGTCCGACCAGGGCCGATTTGCCCATCCCGCCGGGCGCGTGGATCACCAGGGGCGCCCGCCGCTCGAGCTTGAACCAGGCCCGCAGCTGTCGCTTCACCGCCTCGGTGTGGGAATCCGCCGGCAGTACACCGACGTAGTCGCGCAGCCGCTGCAACTCCCGCGTCCGCCCCACGAATCCCTGGGTCAGGAGGTGTTCATAGGATCGGCTCAGATCCCGGTGGGCCAGGCAGGCCAGCAGGGTTTGCGCTGACGGCAGGCCCTCGACCAGGCCATCGAGCCATTTGCGGATTTCCTTGCTGATGGTCAACTCGCGGTAGGACTGGGTCTGAAGCGGCGGCGGCGATCCCTGCAGCCAGGATTCGTAAAGCTCCTGTGAATCACCCCGCCAGCGATCCGGATTGGCAGCCAATGCCGCCAGCATGGCGTCGCGGCTCCCCAGCCGCTCCAGCGCGGCCCGGCGAACCTCGGGTCTGAGTTCGAAAAGCTGGTCCCGCAGTCCGCCGCCGGCCGGCTGAATGTCGCCGAGCAGAAGCCCATACGGGCTCGCGACCCGGAGTGCGGGGTCGAGTGGCCGCAGGTCGGCCGGCCGGAACCGCTCCAGCACGGCCGCCGCCTGCCGGTAGGACCAGCGGGCGGACGCCAAGGGATCGGGTTCCGACCGCGCGGCCGGACCCGGCGCCGTGGGCCGCACGAGGTCCAGCGACAGTGCCGGCTCGGATTGGAGCCGGGCCTCGAAACGGGCCAGGAGTTCCGCCGTCGAGGTCAGCCCGAACGTGTTCACTGTAAGACCTCCCGCAGGTCGCTGAGCCGTTGCGCCAAGACCGACTGTCGCGCGTCACCCGCCGGCAGGTTCTGGAGCACCCGCTCGGCGAAGAGCGGGTAATCAGCCGCGGGCACCTTGCCGCTGGCAGCCAGGACGGCATTGGTCTGGTCTACGGCTTCCTGGTCATCGATCTGCCTGAGCCGCTCGGCGAGGCCGGTCAGCAACGCCGCCGCAATCATGGGCCGGGGCTGCACCCCGTCCAGCACGTTGAGTAGGGCGCGGAGCCGCTTGTTCAGCACCGGCATACGCCGATCCGTCGCGGGTAATCCCTGCCGTACCAGGTCCACGAAGGCTTGATGATCGACCACCGGCAGCGCCCCCTTGGCGGTCAGTATGGCCTTCACGCCGTTATCAATCTCGAGGTCCTCCACGGGGGCCGTTTCATCGGTGACGATCCGTCCGGGCATCACGGTCAGGTCGGCACGCTCGAATTCGAGCAGGATCAGGCGAAAATTAGCGGCATTGACGCCGTTGCTGATTCCGTTGGCCAATTCTGCGATGAAATAGCGCAACGGTCGGCTCACGTCGGCGGGCCCAAAGCCGTCGAGCAGGAACCAGTGTTGGGTTGGTCTGTGTTGGTTGGCCCGGTTGGCCTTGATCAGAACCCAGCGTGCGAGCTGTGTTATCCAGCGCTCCTGGTTGGAATCGGGGGGCGGGCTGTCGGCGATGTCGCCGCCCACCGCCGTGACCAGGTCTTCGGCCAGGTCCTTCGGTTCGGTCCAGGATGCCTTCACGGCACAGCACAGCGTGACCGCTGGGCCCCTGCAAAAATGCACCAGCAGTTCCTTGGTATAGCTGCGTCCGCTCTTGGGCGCCCCATTGACGACGAGGATCGGACGCAACGCGTCTTTGCCGAAAGTGGCCAGACGCTGGCGGAGGCCGGCCCGGTCGATAAACGGGCTGCTCGTGTCCAGGACGATCATGGACAACGGGTCGGCGGCCACCGCGGGGGGTGTTGCCAGGATACGCGCCATGATTTCCGGGAGCTTCGGGTCGAAGTGCTGAAAACTGCTGAGGACGCCGATGAGCGCGGGGGGTGGCCCGCTGTTCCAGCCGTCGGCGATGGCGATCTCGATCACGGATGGGGCCAGCACCGCCGGCGTGCCGCCGTCGATCTGGGCTTGCAGGGAGCGGGGCAGGCCGACGACGGCCGTGGCCCGAACCTCGTCGAGGCCCGCGAGGTAGTTGGTAAACCGTTGTATGGCTAATAGTTTTTCGTCATCCGTCAGCATCTCGCGTGGCTCCGAACAATGAACCCGGCCTGGCGATGCCCGCTCGGCACGCGCGGTCTTCCCACCCCCTCTCAGGGGGCGCTGGTCTCGAGACGTATCTCCACGCTCGCGTGCGTCTCGCTCCCGCCGAGCACCAGGGTACCCAGGCCCTGTCCGGAGGGGCCATTGGCCCCGATCCGATAGGTTCCGGGTACCGTGACCGCCGGCAGCGCGAATTCGCCGTTCGCCCCCGACAGCAGGGCAATGTCCGGATGGCTGCCGGGGGCTTCAACGAGGTAGACCGCAACGTCCGCCACCCCGCGGTCGGCCGCGTCGATCACGCGTCCCTGAATGAAGGTTTTCATGTGCGTCCCGGCCGTGGACCCGGAGCGTCAGACCTTCCAGCGCATGAGGTTGTCATACACGGGCCGGGTGATCCGCGTCCCCGAGTTGCTGGTGGCGCCGCCATAGGCATGCACGGCCACCGCTGTCCGCTCCTCGCCCTGGATGACGTAAACCGCCGCGCCGCTTTGGCCTCCCACGGTATCGATATCGTAGTAGACCTTGGTGGGGTTGACCGAAGCGATCCCGTTCTTGTCGTACCAGAGGGTGCCTTGCGGCTTGTCGCTGGGATAACCGGCGATGTTGGCCTTCGCCTGCCTGAGCCTGGCGTCGTTCAGGACGCCGAAGCCGAGGAAACCGACCCGGCTGCCGAGGTCCACCGGCAGGATGATCGCCGCGTAGTCGTAATTCTCGTCGCCCGCCGCGGTCCACCCGGTTACGCTCCAGAACTGCGTGGCGGTCACCGAGCCGAAGGGGAGGGTGGTGCCGTCGCGACCGGGCATGACCTGGATGTTCTTGACCCAGCCGTCCCGCTCCGGGATCCCGCTATTCTTGATGTAGACGCAATGGCCGGCCGTAACCAGGGTGCGCGGACCGATGAACCAACCGGTCCCGATCCAGCGGGAATTGTCGCGGCCCGTGATCAGCAGTGAGGCATTGACCCGCCACGGATATTTGGCCGTCGCGGTGATCTGGATGCGATTGTCGGGGCCGTGCACGGTTTCCTGAATCGTCCGCGGCAGGCCGAAGGAGGCGATGCCCGCATCCAGAGCGTCGGCCGTATCGGGGACGTTCCATTGCACCTCGGCCGGGGCCGCCAATTCGCGCCGGAACACTTGCACCACCTCCGCGCCATCGTCCACCGGCAACGGTGCGTCTCCCGCATCGCCCAAGGAACCCGGCTCAGCCAATTCCTCCGACTCCTCCACCGCCTCGGTCGAGAAGTTCCGCACCGGGGTGTGGGGGTTGGCCGGTACGGTGGGAGCCGACGGTCGCGCCGCGGCGCCCGCGGTGATGGTCGAGGGGGTGCCGACCGCGTCCGCCGCGTCGTCCTCCACGACCGCGTGGTCGGGCATGGTGCTCTCCAGGCCGTCGAGGTCCTCTTCGGTCTCCGGAATGGCGGCAAAGGTCTCGGCGAGGTTCGCGCTGATCATGGCCTGGCCGGACTCGAATTCAGTGCCCATGATCAGGCTGAGCTCGGCAGCAGTGTAAGCCGGGTCCCAATGCGTGTTTTCCGGGACGTGGGAGTGTCCGTAGTGGCCGGCCTTGGAATCCCAGTTGGCGGCATTGCGGTTGTGGCCGCCGGGGTCCTGGCCGTTGCGGTGCGGTTTCGGTGGGCCGTTCGGCCAGTCGCGCGGGATATTGTGGGTTTTCTCGATCCAGCGGCACAGCTTCGCCAGGTTGAGCAGCGTCGCTCGGGATTTGGGCCGGCCGGCGAAACCCACCACTTCGATTTGAATTGCCGAATCGCGGTTGGTCTCGACGCCACCAGGGGGATTGCGCAGGGCCCGTGCTGCCCCGCTGGTGTCGATGTGCTGGTAGATCGTCTGACTGTCCACCGTGAAGTGGGGATCGGATCGCCCGGTCTTGAAGGCCGCGAAGGCGCCCTGCGCCGTGGAGCCCTCGGTGGTATGGTGGACGATCTTAAAGGGACCGCCGTTGTAGCTGCCGGACGAACCGGTAATGGGACGCCATTCTGCGAAGGGACACTTGGCCATACGCAATCCTCCTTTCACTGGAACTTGATTGAAGTCCGATCAAAAGTCTGCGGTGACGACAACACGGCGCGTCGAGTAAGAAGCATAGCAAAGCGCTAAAGCAATCGGAAGGTCTCCGCTGCAACAAACCAAACCGTGTCCGCGGCGTTGACCACGCACGCGCGCAAGGCGGGGAGCGGGACCGGCCGGGACACCGCTCGCCGCGGCCGGGTGTGCAGGTGTCGGTCCGTCCGGAACCGGCGGGTTCCGGGAACCGCGTCGTGCCCCTGTGTCGTCGCGGTGCGACGCGGATCGGGCTCACTCCACCGGCACGTCCAGGGAATCGCCGTAGGTTTCGATGCCCAGCGCCTGCGCCACGGGGACTGCCCGGGGGTCGATCAGCGGCGAGATGACGATCAGCCGGTCGGCCTTGCGGTGGTGATGGTGTCTGCTCGCGGTTTTGCTCGTCCCACTTGCGGGCCTGCTCCTCGCGGTCGCGGCGCAGCTCGTCGAGGACGCGGTCGAACCCACGCAAGGGTTCAGGGTCGAAGCGTGAAGGATGCCGGGAGGCTGGCCGGATTAAGGTACCGTTCATTGCCGGCTTCCACGCTTCAGCGTCGCTTGGCGCCATCGACCGCTGGAGTGGCCGAACGGCATTTCCACGCGGAGCCTGTGAACGAGAAACGCGCAAGCCCGGCAACGAGAAACAACGCCAACTGCGCAATAAGCAATCCGGAATGGACTTTCTTAGCAAATTACTGAGTCGTTCCTGAGTCGATTGCCGAAAATCGCCGACGGCAATGCAGACCCACGCCGATCCGCGAGAGGTAAAGACAATGCGTATGGTACTGCGCTTTCTCGTTCCGCTGCTCCTGCTGTTGGGGGGCATCGCCTGGGCCACCACGCCGCTCTTGGGCGAACTGATCGCACAGTGGCTGCGTGCCGATGTGGAGATGCGGTGCCAACTGGTCTTTGATTCAATCCAGGCGACGGTCATCCGCAATGCGACGGCGTCCGACAACCGGCGGATCGACGCGCTGTTCCAGCGTGTCGCCCGCGACGAGCGGCTGTTGGCGGTGGGTCTGTGCTCGCCCGAGGGTCGCTTGACCCACCGTTCGGCCACCTGGCCGCTGACCTTGAAATGCCCACCGGCCGCGGCGATCGGGGCGGCCTTCCAAGTCGAGCCGCTGAACGGCGGGACTGTCCTCAGCGCGGCCTTTGCGCTCCAGGAAGAAGGCACCCGGATTGGCGATCTGGTGATCGTCCATGATCTGAGCTTTATCGAGCGACGCAGTGCGAAACTTGAGCGTTATCTGACGGTCTTTCTCGTCGGGCTCGGTCTGGTGGTCGCGGCGACGACGGTGGTCGTCGCCCGACTGGCCCGCCGCGACTGGGTGCGCGCGGTGCGCCGGGGGTTGGCGCCGACGGCGCGCGGGGGCACGGCGGATCGCGATCTGCCCGCGGATATTGCCCCGCTGGTTCGGGAAATGCGGGAGATGCTCCGCACTCTGGACGTCCCGCGTGGGATCTCCGATGCCATCCGGGTCGAGTGGACACCGGAGTCGCTCAGGAGCTTGCTTAAGTCGGAATTGCCGGGGGCCGAGGTGCTGGTGGTCTCCAACCGGGAGCCCTATATCCATAATCAGGAGGGGGCCGACATTCGGGTTCAGCGCCCGGCGAGCGGGCTGGTCACCGCTCTGGAACCCATTGTCCGCGCCTGCGGCGGAACCTGGATCGCGCACGGAAGCGGCTCGGCCGATGCCGCCACTGTCGACCGCAAGGATCATATCCAGGTCCCCCCGGAGTCGCCCTCCTACACGCTGCGTCGGGTCTGGCTCTCCGCTGAGGAGCAGGAGGGCTACTATTATGGCCTCGCCAATGAGGGCCTCTGGCCCTTGTGTCATATTGTTTTCGTGCGCCCCACCTTCCGCGCCGCCGATTGGGCACAGTATGTTGCAGTGAACCGTAAGTTCGCGGATGCGGTGGTGGCCGAGGCGCAATCGCCCGATCCCGTGGTGCTGGTCCAGGACTATCACTTTGCGTTGTTGCCCAAGCTGGTGCGTGAACGCTTACCGGGGGCCACCGTCATCACCTTCTGGCATATCCCTTGGCCCAATCCGGAGGTTTTCGGTATCTGCCCCTGGCGGGAGGAGCTTCTCCAAGGCCTCCTGGGCAGCAGCATCCTGGGATTCCACACGCAGTTGCATTGTCTGAATTTCCTGGACTCGGTCGATCACTTTCTGGAGTGTCGCATCGATCGGGAGCACGGGACAGCCCGGACCGGCGGCCGGGAAACCCTGGTACGCCCATATCCTATCTCGATCGAGTGGCCGCCGTCCGCGCTGATCGGTCAGGCCCCGGTGCCCGAGTGCCGGGCGGCGGTGCGCCGGGACTACGGCGTGCCGGCCGAGTCGCTGCTGGCGGTGGGGGTCGAGCGCTTCGATTACACCAAAGGGATCGCCGACCGCTTCCGCGCCGTCGAACACTTGCTCGAGCGGCATCCCGAGTGGATCGGGCGCTTCAGTCTGTTGCAGATCGCCGCGCCGACCCGTGCCCAGCTGGCGATGTATCGTCAAACCCAGGCCGAGGCCGAGGCGGCCGCGAACGCGATCAATGAGCGCTTCGGCCGCGGCGAGTGGCGCCCGATCGTGCTGGTGCCCCGGCATCATGAGCCGGAACAGGTGTTCACGCTGTTCCGTGCCGCGGATCTGTGCCTGGTTTCCAGTCTGCACGATGGGATGAACCTGGTGGCCAAGGAGTTCGTTGCCGCCCGCGATGACGAGGACGGCGTGCTGGTGTTGAGCAGTTTCGCCGGGGTCTCGCGGGAGCTGAGCGAAGCCCTGATCGTGAATCCTTACGATCATGGCGCGATGGGCGAGGCCATTTACCGCGGACTCCTGATGGCACCCGCGCAGCGCCGCGAGCGGATGCACCTGATGCGCGCCATGGTCAGCGAGAACAATGTTTATTTCTGGGCTGGACGGATGCTCCTGGAGGCCGCCCGCTTGCGTAAACGCCGGCATCTCGAGGAGCAGATCGATCGGGTCACGGCCCCCTTCGGCCGGCGCTCACGGGGGCCTGCCTGATGTGCGCGCCGCGACCTGCACCGCCGGATGGCCGCACCTGGTTGCGCCGGGCCGCGCTCTTTCTGGATATCGACGGGACGCTGCTCGATCTGGCGCCCACACCCGCGGGGGTCCGGGTGCCGCCCGCGCTCCCGGCGTCACTGCGTGCGCTGACACTGAGTCTGGGTGGAGCGCTGGCCTTGGTGAGCGGCCGTCCGCTGGGCGATATCGACCGGCTGTTTCCTGATCGGTTCGATGCGGCCGGGACCCATGGGGCCGAGTGGCGGCTCGGCGGCAGCGCGCAAGGGGCGGAGTTGCCCGGCACGGCAGATCTGACCTTGGTGACGGCGCTGCTCCGCGACGGTCTGAACCGTCTGCCCGGCGTGCGCCTGGAGCACAAGCCCCTGGCGCTGGCCCTGCACTACCGTGCGGCCCCGCAATGGGAGGCCGCGACCCAGGCCCTCGCGGCGCAGGCGGCGCAGATGCTCGGACCGGCGTACCGTCTTCAGGCCGGCAAGGCGGTCGTGGAGATCCTGCCCGCCGGGGCCGGCAAAGGCAGCGCCATCCGGCGTTTCATGGAGCATCCGCCCTACGCCGGGCGCACCCCGGTCTTTGTCGGCGACGACCTGACCGACGAGGACGGATTCGCCGCGGTCAACGCGCTGGGCGGGCTGTCGATTCGGGTAGGCGAGGGCGTCGGGAGCCAGGCCTGCTATGGACTGCCCGGCCCGGCCGAGTTACGCGACTGGCTGGTGCAGCTGGTCGCGGCGCTGCCCTGACGGCGCTTCGGTTAAGGCGCGATCCTGGGCGGCGTTGGTGGGGTCGAACGCCGCACGGCGGTTTTTTTCGTCCCGGTCTGAACCGCCGGTTTGCGCAATTTCGAACGGGTCGCTCCGGTCTGATCGCGACGTGGCTGTTTGGCTTGTCTGGGCTTCAGGCTGACGGGGACCAAGGCGGGATCGGTGCCCGCGATGCTTGGTTGCCGCTCGACTGGTTGGTCCGCTGCGCTCGAGCGCTTCGCCCGCAGGATCTGCGCGCTGAGTGAGTCGGTTCCCTGCGCTAAAGGACTCATCCGGTGCTCCGGCAGCGCCGGGGTCGGCAGGTTCAGTTCAGCCGCGACCGCCGCGGCTGGACCGCGCAGCCAATGCACTTGCCGGACCAGCAGCGCGGGCGAGACCGCCATGAACACCAATGCCGCCGCGAGGGTACCATGCCTGAGCCACACCCAGGGTAAACCAAGCGTGCCGGTCGGTATTGGTGCAACACCGGCGTCGGTCGCGGCAGCGGTCGGCGCTCGTGCCGCCTGCTTCCAGGGCTTCCGCCCCAGCCAGGCCAGCGCCTGCGCCGCCAGCAGCAGGAGCGTGATCCCGCCCAGATTGACCAGGGCCGTCGTGATCAGGGTTCGCCCGGCCTGATCGAGTACCATCCCGGCGAGGAACGACAGGGCCATGCCGAACAGGAAGATCGACAGCGATTGTTGTCCCGCCGTGGCGATCAGGCTGGGCAGGGGTCGGCTGAGCCAGTGCTGACGGGTCCGCAGCAGGCAGACGGCCAGATACGCCAGACACAGGAAATGGAGTACGCGCACTGGCCCCAGGCGCGTTTTATCGAACCAGGGCTCCAGGGTTGCACGCAAATCGCCCCAGCAGGCGTCGGCCTGATAGATCGGCGGGTAGCCGATGGGGATGGCGATGACGACACCACCAAGCGCCAGCGCAATCAGCCAGCCTCTGGCCGCAGGGGTCTTGATCCAGCCGCTGCCGAACGCGAATCCGAGAAAAAAGAGGAACTGCCAGCCGAACGGATTGAAGAACCAGGGGCGATCACCAAGCGGGTCCGCCGGGAGTTCGATGCGCAACCACCACATGGCCAGGTAGACGCCGAGCGAGGCTCCCAGGGCCGCGCCGACATGCAGCCGCGACAGCGCCCAAAACAGCGGCAGCCACAGCAAGACCACCAGGTACATCGGCAGGATGTCGAAATAATTGGGAACATAGGTCAGGGTCACGAGACCCAGCAGGGCGGCCGGCGTGTGATCGAAGAAATAGCCCAGGTTCAGGCGGCTGATATAGTCCGGCCCGGCCAGCCAGGCGTCGCCGATGACACAGATGGCGGCCAGCGCGAAGAACAGCCCCAGGTGGGCTGCATAGATCTGGCCGCCGCGCACCAAGACGGGCGCGCTGCCGACCACGAGCCCGGCGGATCGGAAGCCGCGGCCATAGGCCAGGGCCGCGGCGAAGCCGGACAGGAACACGAAGATCTCGGAGGCATCGCTGAATCCGAACCGCGATGGCGTGAACAAGGACAGTCCGTTGATGGGGATGTGGTTGACGAAAATGACCAGCAACGCCCAACCCCGAAAAAAATCGAGCAGCAGATTGCGTCCGGGTGACGGCCGGGTCGGCGGTGCGGTTGGGCGCACCGGATGGACGCCGCCGCCGGGTCCCTGATCCAGGGTTGCCGTGGCAGCGGGTGATTCGGGGGCCTGCGTGGTACGGCTCATGGACGGATCCTGATACAACGGGATGATCGCCGCTTAAGTCTACCCTATGGAAACTACGGGCGCGCTGCCCCTAACGCTGCCCCTTGCCCCAGGTGTCCTTGAGTCCGACGGTCAGGTTGAACACGGGACGCTGCGCAGTGCTGTCGGGGTCGGTGACAAAGTAGCCCTCGCGCTCGAACTGGAAACGCGCGCCGGGGGCGGCATCCGCAAGTGCCGGCTCCACCACGCTGTCGGTGAGCACCACGAGTGAATCATGGTTGATATCATCCAGGAAACCGGCGCCGCCCGCACCCGGCACCGGGACGCGGAACAGCCGGTCATAGAGTCGCAGCTCGGCCCGCAGTCCGTGGGCGGCGCTGACCCAGTGGATGACGCCGCCGACCTTGCGGCCCTCCGGGTTGCGGCCCAGGGTGTCGAGATCCGCGGTGGCGCGCAATTCGACGACGGTCCCCTCGGTATCCTTGATCACCTGATCGCAGCGGATCACATAGGCGTTGCGCAGCCGGACCTCGGTGCCCGGCATCAGGCGCTTGAAGCCCTTGGGCGGCTGTTCGGAAAAGTCGTTGCGGTCGATATAGATCTCGCGGTCAAAGGGCAGGGTGCGGGTACCCAGCGCGATGTCCTTGGGGTGGTTGCCGGCCGGCAGTTGCTCCACCTGACCGGCCGGGATGTTCTCAATGACGACTTTGAGCGGGCGCAGTACGGCCATCCGCCGCGGCGCGGTGGCGTCGAGGTCCTCGCGGATGGCGCTCTCCAGCATGGCCATCTCGACCATGTTGTCCGATTTGGTGACGCCGATGCGTTCGCAGAAGGCGCGGATGGCCGCCGGCGTGTAGCCGCGGCGGCGCAGCCCGGCGATGGTCGGCATCCGCGGGTCGTCCCAACCCGTGACATGCCCCTCGGCAACCAGTTGGGTGAGCAGCCGCTTGCTCATCACCGTGTATTCCAGATTGAGCCGGGAGAACTCGATCTGCCGCGGCTTGCAGGGCACCGAGACGTTGTCGACGCACCAGTCGTAGAAGGGCCGATGGTCCTCGAACTCCAGGGTACAGATGGAGTGGGTGATGCACTCCAGCGCATCCGAGAGCGGATGGGTGTAGTCGTAGGTCGGATACAGACACCAGGCGGTGCCGGTCTGGTGGTGAATCACGCCGTGGCGGATGCGGTAGAGCACCGGATCGCGCAGGTTGATGTTCGGCGAGGCCATGTCGATGCGGGCGCGTAGGCTGCGGGCGCCGTCCGGGAACTCGCCGGCGCGCATGCGGGCGAAGAGGTCCAGATTCTCGTCCACCGAGCGGTTGCGGTAGGGACTCTCGCGGCCGGGTTCGGTGAGTGTACCGCGATAGGCGCGGACCTCCTCGGCACTAAGATCACAGACATAGGCCAGGCCTTTGCCGATCAGTTCGATGGCGAAGCCGTACAGTTGCTCGAAATAATCCGACGCGAAATAGAGCCGGTCGGCCCAGTCGAACCCGAGCCAGCGCACATCCGCCTGGATGGCGTCCACGAACTCGACATCTTCTTTGTTCGGGTTGGTGTCGTCGAAGCGCAGGTTGCAGGTCCCCGGATAATCCAGGGCGAGCCCGAAGTTGAGCACGATCGACTTGGCGTGGCCGATATGCAGATAGCCGTTGGGCTCCGGCGGGAAGCGCGTGGCGATGCGCTGGTGGCGCCCGGCCGCCAGGTCGTCCTCGATGATCTGACGGATGAAATTGGAACGGGGCGAATCTGTGGGGTCGGTCATGGTGCTCGGGGTCGACAAGGGAAAAAACGCCGGAAGAAGACTTTAGACCGCATTCTAGCAGCCTGTCGGCAGCTACCGCCGCGCCAACAGAATCAACTGATCGCCGCGCTGCACATGCAGGCTGCGCACCCCGCCGGATTGGCGCAGGACCTTGGTCAGGTCGCGCACGCCGCCGATCGGTATCCCGTTGGCCTGGCGGATCAGGTCGCCTTCGCGCAGACCGGATTGCCAGGCCGGGCTGTCCACGGTAACGGTGCCCACGGCGACCCCGGTGGGGCGTCCGGGGGTATCGCCCAGCAGGGCACCGGCCAGGGTGGCGGCGAGTTTGTCGCCGCGGGTGAAGTCGCGGTAGGGATCGGCGATCTCGCCGGTCAGGGTCCGGGGTTTACCGTCGCGCAGAATGTCGAGCTGCACGCGCGCGCCGACCCGCAGCAGTCCGAACTGGTTCCTGACGTCCGCCGCGCTGGTCACCGGGCGGCCATCCAGGCGCAGGATCAAATCCCCTTCGCGCAGGCCGGCCGCGGCGGCGGCCGAATCGGGTTCGATGGCCGAGATCAGCACGCCGCGGCGCTCGACCCCCATGGCATTAGCCAGGTCGGGGGTTAAATCCTGCACGGCGACCCCGAACTGGCCGCGCCGCACTGCGCCGTGGTCCAGGATTTGGCCCATGATCGACCGGGCCATATTGATCGGAATGGCGAAGCCGATGCCGATGTTGCCGCCGCCGGGGGCCAGGATGGCGGTGTTGATTCCGACCAACTCGCCGCGCAGATTGACCAGCGGGCCGCCGGAGTTGCCGGGGTTGATCGAGGCGTCGGTCTGGATGAAACTTTCGTAACCTTCGATGCCCAATCCGGCGCGGCCCAGCCCGCTGATGATGCCGGAGGTTACCGTCTGGCTCAGGCCGAAGGGGTTGCCGACGGCGACCACGAAATCGCCGACCTTGAGCCGGTCCGAGTCCGCCAGCGTGAGGGCGGTCAGCCCCTGGGAAGGCACGCGCAGTACCGCCACGTCGGTGTCCGGATCGGCGCCCACCAGGTCGGCTTTCAAGGTGCGGCCGTCGCCCAGGGTCACCCGGATCTCGTCGGCCTTGGCGATAACATGGTGATTGGTGAGGACCAGACCTTGTTTCGCGTCGACGATGACGCCGGAGCCCAGGCTGCTATCCTGCCGCTCACGGTGTTGCGGGATGTCGAAAAAGTGACGGAAGAAGGGGTCGCGCAGCAGTGGATGATCCGCTTGCTCGATGCGGGTGACGGTCGAGATGTTGACCACCGCGGGCATGGCCCGCTCCAGCATCGGGGCCAGCGTCGGCAGAGCCTGGCCATCAACCGCCAGTGGCAGGGCGGCCTGGGCCGGGAGTCCGCAACCAAGGATGGCCGCGGCCAGCGCCGGGACTAGTGAGCGGGGCAGGATTCGGTGTGTGTGCCGCATGGGTCTGGATTCCAAAATATACGCAACGATCTTGGGTTTTCGGTTTTTCGCTAATGCTTCTCAAGTATCGAGTTACGAAAAACGAGAAACGAAAAACCAACAACGACGGGTATAACCCTGAAGCGGATATGGCGGCGCCGGGGCTGGGAGGCAATCCGGGGGTGGCGTGGAGAATGGCCGACCGCTCTGAACAAAAAAAGGCCGGGCTTGCGCCCGGCCTTCGTTCTACCCGTCAGTCAGTTCGCGCTTATGCAACAGCGCGCAGCTTCTCGGACTCGATCAGACGGTTCTGGTCGGTGCGGATTTCGACCTTGCGAGGCTTCATCGCCTCGGGCACTTCGCGCCGCAGATCGACATGCAACAGGCCATTCTCCAGCCGCGCATCCACGACCCGAACATAGTCCGCCAACTGGAACTTACGCTCGAAGCTGCGGTTGGCAATGCCGCGGTAGAGATAGCGGGTTTCAGCCGTTTCCTCTTCTTCGCCGCGGGCGCCGGAGACGGTCAGGATGTTTTCCTTGACCTCGATGGCCAGGTCCTTGTCCGCGAAGCCGGCCACCGCCATCGTCACGCGGTAGTCATTCTCACCGCTGACCTCGACGTTGTAGGGCGGATAGCCGCCGGGCTCGGAACGATAGGCGGTCTCCAGCGCGTTGGAGAACCGGTCAAACCCGATCATGGACCGGAACAGGGGAGAGAAATCAATCGTCGTCATGGACATATCCTCAAGTTGAGCAATATGGATCGATGCGTTCTTACGAACCGCGTCACCTGCAGGCCTCGGTTGAGCGCCTGTGTTATGTAAAATAGATCCTGGTCGCACGGGTGTCAAGGGGTCGGAGAAAAATATTATGTGAAGTCGTAACCCGGACTCGCCGCGGCCCGTAGCGCCCGGCAAGCAGGGTGTTCGCCGGTGTCGCCGGAAGTTCTTGCGCCTCAAGTGCCGACTCGGTGACACTGCAAGCTGCAGCCAAGGATCAGCCGTCAGCGTTGCGGCGTGCGCTGTGGCTGGTTGCCGTTACCGGGCGAACCGCCTGTCAGGGCGCCGCGCGGCGGCCTGGACGCGCGCCCAGGGCATCATTCCAATCCACTCCGAGCTGACGGCTGGTGGCTGACCGCCGGCCGGGTCTCCCAGGCGAACCCAGGCACGTGCACCGCATCCCAGTCAAACCGATCCTGACGCGCTTGTTGCGGCGCGTCCCCATGCCGCTGATCGCGATCCTGGTCGGGTTGCTCGCGGGACTGGGCGTGTGGGGCATCCTGGATCAGATTCAGACCCGCCAGGTGGGTAAGATCTTTGGTCAGGAACTGCGCAATCAACTCGACGTCCAGGCCCGCGAGAGCCTGATCCGCTTCGACCGCTACCTGGCCGGGTATGGCATGACCACGCGTCTCTTGGCCAACCATCGCCGTCTGGCGGAATACCTGGAGCCGCTGTTCTGGTCCGACAGCGATGTCGTGCGGCCGGTGGTCTATCTGGAGTTTCGTCCCTACTGGCTGCCCGATTTCTTCGCGCGGGACGCCCTGCGCCCGCCCAGTCAGGTGCTGCTGACCGATCCCCAGGGCCGGGTGCGGGAGGTCTATCAGGCCGGGTCCGACCCGCTGCCGGCCGAGCTGGCCGCCAGTCTCCCGGCCCAGTCACTGGATAGCAGCGCGGTGCGGACGGTGCCGGTCAAGCTCGGTGAAGTGCTGTATCTGCTGGTCAGCGACGCGGTCGAGGATTCGGGCGGCTACCATATGGGGTATCTGGTGGTCCTGGTCCCCATTGATGACGCCTTTCTGACCGCCTCCCAGCGGGGTGTGGACCTGAGCCGGGTGGCGGTGGCGCTGGTGGACGGGGACGATCAGCGCATCCTGGCGAGCGTGGACTCGGCCGAGTTGCCCCCCGGGACGACGCTCACGACGCTCCGCGACGGCTACCTGGTCACGTCCCAGTCGCTGCCGGAATATGAGGGGGCGGACGCCAACCTGTTGTTCGCCACCCTGGTCACCCAGGGCAATCTGGAGCGTATGTCCCGCCATGTGCGCATCTTCGAGCGGCGGCAGCGCTTCTTCGCCGCCGCGGCCTTCATCCTGGTGTTCACCTGGGTGATCTATCTGGTCTCGGCGCGGCTCAATCGGGTCTTGAAGCGCATGACCCGGTTTTCGCAGCGGGCGCTGGGGATCAAGGAACCCGGCTTTCAGCGGGCCGGCAATCAATTGCTGCTGTTGGAGGAGTGGATCGCGCACTTCACCCAATTGGTGCTCAAGGCGCGTGAGGAGATGAGCCTCCGCCATCAGGCGGAAATGCGCGAGAGCGAGGCGCTCAAGGCGGCGGTGATGGAGGCGGCGCTCGACGCCATCGTGACCCTCGACCATGCGGGCTGTATCAGCGAGGTCAATCCGGCCGCCGAGCGGATGTTTGGTCTGCAACGTCAGGAGGTGATCGGCAGCCCCTTCGGCGAGCGGCTGTTGCCCGAGGTGGCGCGCACCGCCTTCCGGCGGTTGCTCGATCGGTCCCGCCACGATGGGCTGGAACCCAAGGGCCGTGGTGAGTTGGTTGCCCTCAAGGGCGACGGCTCGGAGATCCCGGTGGAGATCTCCATCGTGCCGATCGACCTGGAGGCCGAACGCTTTTACACCGTTTATATTCATGACATCAGCAGCCGCAAGCAGGCGGAGCGTGAGATCAAGAGCCTGGCGCGGCTGGCCAGCGAGAGCCCGAACCCGATCCTGCGGGTGACCGCCGCCGGGCAGATCGCCTATGCCAACAACGCGAGTCGCCCCCTGCTGCTCGCCTGGGGAACCGAGCCGGGCGGGGCGCTGCCCGATGAGTGGGCGGCGGAAGTGACCCAGGTCCTGGAGCAGGGTGCGCCGCGGGAGCGGGAGACCGACCTCGCGGGGATTATCTATGCCTTGCTGTTCGCCCCGATCCGGGATCTGGGCTATGTCAACATTTATGCCCGTGACATTACCGCCGTGCGCCGCGCCGAGCAGGAGTCGCGCCAACACCAGGCCGAACTGGTGCACGTGAGCCGCTTGAGCACTATGGGCGAGGTGGCGACCGGCATGGCCCATGAGCTGAATCAACCCCTGTCGGCGATCGTCAATTACGCCAACGGTTGTACCCGGCGGATGCAAAGCGGCCAGGGCCAGACCGAGGATTTGCTGGGTGCCCTGGCGCAGATCACCAGCCAGGCGAAGCGTGCCAGTGAGATCATCCGGCGGCTGCGTGCCCTGGTCGGCAAGCAGCCGCCGCTGCGCGCTGATCTGGACTTGAATCATCTGGTCCGTGAAGTCTGTACCTTCGTCGAGTTCGAGACCGCGAAGCTCGGCGTCCAGATTGAATTGGACCTGGCTCCCGAAGGCATCCCGGTGCATGTGGATCTGGTGCAGATCGAACAGGTCTTGCTCAACCTGTTGCGCAACGCGCTCGATGCACTCGAAGAAACCCCCGCGGCGTCGCGGCGGCTGGTCATTCACACCATGGTCCGGAAAGCCCAGGCCCTGGTTGCGGTGCAGGATACCGGCCCCGGCGTGGAGGGCGAGCGCCTGGCCCAGTGGTTCGATCCCTTCTTTACCACCAAGTCCGGGGGCATGGGAATGGGTCTGCCGATCAGCCAGACCATTCTGGAAAACCATGACGGGCGCATCTGGGCCGAGTCCGAGCCGGGTCAGGGCACCGTTTTTCATGTCGCGCTGCCGCTTGCGGAGATCCCCGCCGCGCAGGACTCCGAGCCGGTGCCGCCCACTGCCACAGGAACTACCCGATGAGCACCAATCCCACTGTCTTTGTCGTCGATGACGACCAGGCCATGCGCACCTCGCTGCAATGGCTGATCGAATCCACGGGGATGCAGGTCAAGACCTTTGAGTCTGCCGACGCCTTTCTGAGCAGCTTTCATCCGGAACGCGCCGGCTGTCTGTTACTCGACGTGCGCATGCCCGGTATGAGCGGGCTGGAACTGCAAAGCTATCTGGCGCGGGAGGGTTATCAGCTTCCGGTCATCATCATTACCGGTCATGGCGACGTGGGCATGGCGGTCAAGGCAATGCGCGCCGGGGCCATGGACTTTATCGAAAAGCCCTTCCATGATGAGGACCTGCTGCGCAGCATTCAGCGGGCACTGGAGTACGATCAGCGGCAGCGCCTCAGCCGCGCGGCCCGTGCCGACATCCTGGCACGCGTGGCGGACCTGACCCCGCGCGAACATGAGGTCATGGGCATGGTCACCGACGGCAAGGCCAATCGGGAGATCGCCGTCGCCTTGGGGGTGACGCCGAAAACGGTCGAGGCTCATCGCGCGCGGGTGATGGAGAAGATGCGCGCTGAATCGCTGGCCGAGCTGGTGCGTATGGTCCTGATCGCGGGCCGGGAGGAGGGGTGATTGTCGGTGGACCAGTGGCCATTCACTGTCGTTGTGATCTGGCTCCCAGGCTCCAGCGCGAGAGCAAGTCGCGACGCTCCGGCGCCGCGTGGGGCCACCGCCGCGTGGGGCCACTGGCCGCTGGAGCGGCCGGACGGCATTCCCAGGCTGCAGCGTCACTGCCATTAAGTTAAGTCATTCTGGCTCCCACGCGGAGCGTGGGAACGAGACGCCGCGCCGTCGGCGCTTAACTTAATGGCAGTGAGGCTGCAGCGTGGGAACGAGAAAACCTATTCGTGAACTGTTGCTTTGTGAGCGATCCTATGACAGCGAAGCCGATCGAGGGCCCCAGTCCGCGCCGTCAGGTTTTGGCCTGGGCTTTTTATGACTGGGCCAATTCGGCTTTCGCCACCGTGGTCATCGCCGGATTCTTTCCGGTCTTCTTCAAGGAATTCTGGGCCGCGGATCTGGCCGTCACCGAGAGCACCCGCGCGCTCGGCTATGCGAGCAGCGCCGCCAGCCTGATCCTGGTGTGCGTGGCGCCCCTGCTCGGTGCCCTGGCCGATCAACTGGGAGCGAAGAAGCGTTTCCTGCTGTTCTTTACCGCGCTCGGGGTGCCGGCGACCGGCGGGCTCTTCTGGTTGGCTGCCGGGCATTGGGTCGCCGCCCTGTCACTCTATCTGCTCGGACTCCTGGGCTTCCTGGCGAGCAACATCTTCAACGACGCGCTCATTACCGATATCGCCGCGCCCGGCGATTACGAGCGGGTCTCCTCGCTTGCGTACGCGCTCGGCTACCTGGGGGGCGGGCTGCTGTTCGCGCTCAATGTCGTCATGGTCCTGACCCCGACGACCTTCGGCCTGGCGGATCAGGGGCAGGCGGTGCAGGTCGCTTTTCTGGGGGTCGCTCTCTGGTGGGCGGTCTTCACCCTCCCGCTGGCGCTCCTGGTTCCCGAGTCACGGGGCCAGGGAGGCAAGACCCTTGGCGCGGCGCTGCGCGGCGCGTTTGCCGAACTGGCGCAGACCTTCCGGACGATCCGCTTGCTGCGCAACACCTTGCTGTTTCTCATCGCCTACTGGTTCTATATCGATGGGGTGGACACCATCATCTTCATGGCCGTGGACTTCGGGCTCTCCCTGGGATTCCCGGCGTCCAGTTTGATGGTGGCGCTGCTGATCACCCAGTTCGTCGGGTTCCCGGCGGCGCTGGTGTTCGGCCACCTGGGCACGCGCTGGGGGCCCAAGCCCAGCATCCTGCTCGCCATCGGTGTTTACCTGCTGGTCGTGGCCGCCGCCTCGCAGATGCAGCAATTGGCGCATTTCTACGCCCTGGCGGTCGCCATCGGCCTGGTTCAGGGCGGTGTGCAGGCACTCTCGCGCGCGCTCTTCGCCGGCCTGATCCCGGCCGGCCAAACCGCCGAACTGTTCGGGTTCTACAACATGGTCGGCAAGTTCGGGGCCGTGCTCGGACCCTTCCTGGTCGGCACCACCGCGGCCCTGACCGGCGACCCCCGGCTGTCGCTGCTGCCCATCCTGGCGCTGTTTCTGATCGGCGCCGTGCTGCTGACGCGGGTCGATGTAGCGGCGGGGCAGGCGGCGGCACGGGCCTGACGCCGATGAAAGCTGCGACCCTGGGGCCGGACTTTGCTCTTCGCCCCATGCGCGAGCCCGATCTCGACGCGATCATGCGGTCGGAGGCGGCGGCTTGTGACTTTCCGTGGGAGGAGGAGGTCTTTCGGGAGTGTCTGCGGGTGGGCTACAACTGCTGGGTGGCGGACCTGGGCCGACGGGTGGTGGCCCACGCGGTCATGTCCATCGGGGCCGACGAGTGTCATGTGCTCAATATCTGCGTCCATCCACAGTGGCAGGGTCTGGGTGTCGGGCGACGGCTGCTCCGCCGCCTCTTGGCGCAGGCGCGGGAACGCGGTGCGGATACGGCCTTTCTGGAAGTGCGGGTTTCCAATCAACTGGCGCGCAAACTCTATGCCGCCGAGGGCTTCTGTGAGATCGGCACGCGCCGGGGCTATTACCCGGCGCGCAATGGGCGGGAGGATGCGGTGGTGTTGGCGCTGGCGCTCTGACGCGGGCTCTGCGAAGGCGGAATCCGTAACCTTAAGCGGCCTTGATCATGGTTCCGGCCGCGACCCCGACCAGTTCCAAAATTTCTTGACAGGAGGGTTTCTGCGAGATCGGCACGCGCCGGGCTATTACCCGGCGCGCCGCCTGGGTCACTGGGGCGCGGTGATGTAAACGTAGGCCGGCGGCACCCCGGCGCCGACGATGGCGAATTTCTGGGACTGCCAATAGCCGCCCAGGTTCACCGTCTGGCCGGCCGGAAAAGTGCCGACCCGTACTTCGTTACCGGTGACCTCGAAGTTCCCCTGGCCGGGCGGCATGACCAGGTTCACCTGACAGGGGGTCGACTCGCAGGTGCCGGTGTCGCCGGGTTTCACGGTGATCGAGATGACACCGGTCGGGTCGTTCGGTGATGAGGCGCAGGCCGCGAGCACGAGTGTTGTCAGCGCACCGATCGCCAATCGGGGCAGGGAGCGGGGCGCGTGCGCGACGCCGGGCCAAGGGCAGGTTGCACTAGTGTTGTTCATTGTTGGTGTATCGATAAATTGCGACGAAACGCCCAGGATGAATGGCGGGCGGGTTCCGCCCGCCGCCGCAGGGCCGCTTACTTGGTCTTGGCGGGCGCCGCGGCCGCATCGCTCGCGGCAGGCGCTGCCGCGCTGGAGGTGTCCGCGGGGGCATCCATCCCGTCCTTCTTCTCGATTGCTTCTTCTTCTTTGACCTGGGTCGGGTCTTCGGATTCGGCGAAGGCCGCCGCGTCCAGCATTTTCTCGGACTGGGATTCCGCCTGGACCAGGGCGGCACCGGACAGGCCAAGGGTGAGGAAGGCGGCAGCGACTACAGGTAGTGCGGGACGCATCGTCAGGCTCTCCTACTTAGGTGGGGTGGCGGGCGCTGATGACCGGGCGCCGAGCGCGCCCGATCATTTACACCATCATCGCCGATTCGCGCGTGACTTTCGAGTGGCTCAGGGCGCTTGCTGTTGGATCGCGTCGATCAAGGCGGCAGCCTGAGCGCGGATCTGGTCCAGCGCCTGATCGTCCAACGGCGGGGGCGTCAGCGCGCGGTGATCGATCTTGACCCCATCCATCAAATCGTCCAGCCAGCGGGCGGCGCCTTGTGCCGCGGGCCCGTCACCGGCACCCGCGATGGCCCGCTCGAGTGCGAGCAGGTAGCGGTAGTCGTCGATCGCCTCGCCGAAGCGGAACAGGTCCAGCGTGGGGATCAGGACGCCGGGCCGGCGGGTCGGCAGGGCGGCGGCGAAGTCGTCCTCGCGGCCGTCGAGAGCATAGTAGGGGTCGACATGGGTGGCATTGAAGGCGAACTGGAAATAACCGGAGCGGCAGCCCAGACGGCGCAAGCGGTACTGGTAGAGCCCGCGGGCATAGCGTCCGCTCAGATTGTAGGTGCCGCACTGGCCCCCGGCCTGCTGGATGCGCTCGAATCCCCAGGCGTTATGCAGGGTGAGAAAGAGGTGATCCACACGGCCGACCAGGGCCAGCGCGGGCGATTTTTCATCGGTCAGGCTGGTGAACACCGAACTTTGCGAGCCCGCGGTACGCACGGCGTCGGCCAGGGCGGCGGTGAATCCGGCGGCGTCTCCGGTGGGTTCGTCGCCGACTGAATAGATGGGTTCAGGCCAGCCGAGCCCCTGCAGGTGCGCGCGGGTGGCGCCGAGGACGCGGTCCAGCACCTCGGCGTAGGGGGCGCCGAAGCCGCGTTGGGTGTCGGTGACCCGGTAGCGTTCGAACCCGAGCCCGCGCGGGGCCAGACCGCCGTAGCTGTGGGGCGGATAGGGGAAGCGCCGGGCCTGCTCCATGACCGTGTCGAGGCTGGAGAAGTCGATGTTCAGGCCCGCCGCCCCGCGGGTCGGCAGCACGCCGCCGATGCCGCCGCTGAATTGGGTCATGCCGTGGCGGCGGACCAGGTCGAACGCCGGCCCGATGTCGGCCTGCCGCTTGGCCGCCAGGGCCTGCGGAAAGACGCTCTCGGTATAGACCGGAACGCTGCCCAGATAGCCGAAGGGCAGGTTGGCGGTGGGCAGGACGAAGGGCCGGACGGTTGCCTGCACCGGCAGGCTGAGCTGCCGGCCACCGTCGACGCTCAGGCGCACTTCGCCCGCGTAGGCACCCGGCGGGGTGTCCGCGTCCGGGCTGACGCTGAACCAGAGCCGACGGGTCCGGCCGGCCGGGAGGCGCAGCGGCAATTCCAGGGGGTCCAGCAAGCGGGGGGCGTTGACATAGCGGGCGCCATCGTCCGTTGCGCGGGTCAGTTTGCTGCGGACCTGGTAGGCATCGGCGCTCAAGCCCGGCAGCCTGAGCTCCGCCATGGTGAGGGTCAGGTCGCTGACGGCGTGGAGTTCCAGCGTCAGCGGCTCTTGTTCACCGCGGGCGAGTGAGACTGTGAATGGTCCGCTGAACTCATCCGGGCGCGGTCGCTCCGTGGGTTGGACATCCTGATCCCAATGGCGCTGAAAGACGTGCAGCTCCGGGATCGGCCCCGGCGCCGGGGGCAGCGGTGCGGCCGTCCGGGGGGCGGTGTCGATGAGGTCTTCCGAATACTCGATCCGATACTGCTCGCGCAACCGCTCCCACACCTCGTCGATGAAGGCGTGCGCCTGCCGATCCTCGGCCAGTGGCCAGATCAGCAACGCGGACAGGGTGTTGGTGAAGGTCTTGGCGGACCCGGCGGAAAAGTCCAGATTGAGTTGGCCGTCGTTGACCTGAACCTGAAACTGGATCGGGCGGTAACGGGTCTTGACATAGCGGGCCCAGATGTCGTCGCCGGGCAGGTCCTCGGTCGTCTGATGGGCGAAGATGCGTGCCAACAGCCCGTCCGCGGTCATCTGCTCGGTATAGACTGGCGTGCCCTCGGCCAGCACGGCGCGTCGATCGTAGTTCTGCACGTATTCCCAGTAGCCGGGGTCTTCGAGCATCAGCCAGACGCCGTATTCGCCATTGGGCAGGTCGAAGCGCAGACCGCCGGAGGCGATCGAGATCCAGTCGCGCAGCAGGTTATCCGGGTGGCGGCGATCCTCGCTCTTGGGGATGCGCACGGCCGCGTCGAAGCCGTAGCCCCGGTCGGGCCGATAGCCCAGGGCGGCGGTGAGCGGACTGAAGCCGGTCATGACCGGGCTTAGGTCGGTACCGGCATCGAGCTTCAGCAGACGCGGGAAATCATGGCGGTAGGGGGGCTCCGCGGTGAGGCGCATCCACGCAATCTGCACCTCACCGGCGCCGACCACGCTGACGAACAAACGGCTGATGGCAGTGGTGTCCAGGCGGCGGCGCTCGCGGATAACGGACTTTTCGCCGACGAAGAGCGCCAGCGGGATGCGCAATTGCTGATCGCCCGGCGGAAAATGGGTATACCAGTTGACCCGCGACCAGTAATTCTTCGATTGCGTATCGCGGATCTCGACCAG
Source organism: uncultured Lamprocystis sp. (assembly GCA_964470155.1). Classification (GTDB taxonomy): domain Bacteria; phylum Pseudomonadota; class Gammaproteobacteria; order Chromatiales; family Chromatiaceae; genus Thiodictyon. The sequence continues at coordinate 68,340 of CAYYAY010000019.1, forward strand.
ACCCTCCAGGATGGCGCGGCCGGGGTTGTGGATCTGCATGTCGAGATAATCGTAGCCGCTCCAGTCCGTGGGCAGCCCGTTGCGGGGACCGAGATCCAATGGCCCTGGGCGGTCACCGACCGAGCGTGGCGGGCTGAAGTCCGCGATGGAGCGCGGTTCCAAGGGCCGCGCGGGGGCCGTACCGGTCGGATCGGCCTTGCTCAAGCGCCGACAGTGCGGCCGTTGCGCCTGGTCCGGGGCGGCGCAGTAGCCGCTGAGCAGGAGGTCAGTCAGGGTGATGGGCGGGTCGAACCGCAGGGGTGCGATCACCCGGCCGAACTGCATCCCCAGGGGCGTGGCCTCATCCGCGCCGAGTCGGTCGAGTCGCAGCGCGTCGAGCCACAGGTCCCCGGTGCCGTAGAGAAAGCAGTAGAGCGTCGCCTCCAGCGCCTGATCCACCTGGAACACCAGGTCCACCGGGGTCCAGTCCCGATCCCCCTGGCCCAGGTTCGCGACCGCCTGGCGCCCGCTCCCCAACTCCAGGTGCAGACGGGCGGTCAGGTTATCCTTGCCGGGCCGCAAATCCGCGGCGGCGGTCAGGGCAGAGAGTCGATAGCGTCCGGGCGCCAGGTGAAGCCGCTGATGCAGCGCGGCTTTGCCCGCGATGGGCGCGTGCAGGTGGGCCGCGGCGCCGCCTCCCGGTCGGGCCTCGTGATCCGGGGTGGCCCGCGTGCTGCCGCTCCAGCGATAGAAGGTCCAGCCGGTGAAGGGGGCGTCCGCGGGCTGCGCCGTTTGCTCGAAATCACCATTCGCAATCAATGCGTCTGCGGTGACCGCGGCGGCCGTGCACAGGTCGAGCAACAGGACGAGCGTGAATGCCGGCAGGGCAGGGCGCATGGTGGGAGTCTCCTCGATCAGTGGTTGGTGCGGGCGCGGTCAAGCGGGTCGGCGTGGCCGTCGAAACCAACTGAAGAATTGCGCGACCTTAACAAAAACCCTGCGGACCGAGTACACTTTCGACCCGATTTACGGATGGGTAGGGCGCATGGGACGCAAGCCGAGCAGCCCCGCCGACGCCGCCCCGTTGTGCGCGTGGTGCCGCGGTGCACGGGAGAACGCCCAGCGTATCGACTCAACCAAGGTATCCCCAATGACCATTCTCGCCGGGATTTTCTCGCCTGACCGCTGGAGCGCGCAAGACCAGGATCTGGCGGATGAGATCCGGATCCAAATTTCGCGCGCCGCGACCGATGTGCGCCAGGTTTTCTCCGATGACGCCCTGTTTGTCTGCAAGGTGGACATCGGCGCCTATGGACAGCCCGCCTGGCATGAAACCGCGGCCGAGTTCGCCACCCTCATCGGGCGGCCCCTGCTTGGGGGTCCGGATCGTCAGTCGGACCTGGAAACCCTGAACTGCCGGGACCCCGGACCGCGCATTGTCGGCGATTGCCATGGTGCATTCTGTGCGTTGCTCTACGATCGGATCGCCGGACAACTGCGGTTGCTGACCGATCCCCTGGGCCTGCGTCCCTTCTTCGTCTACGCGCTGCCGGGTCGGTGGCTCTTCAGCACCAGTCTGCGGGTGCTCCAATCACTCTCGATCGACCTGGCTCTGGATCTCAACGGGGTCGCGGAGGTGGCGACCCTCGGCTATTTTCTGCTCGACCATACCGCTTACGCCGAGGTCACGGGCGCCCCGCCGGCCGCGTGTTGGATCTTTGATCGGACCGGTCTGAAGCGCACGGACTATCTGGTTTGGCATGACCTGGACGCGGTTGTGGCGCGGGATGAGGGGATTGCGGCAATCCAGGGTGCCTGTGAGTCGGCGCTGACCGCTGCACTGGTCGGGAGCGACGGCACGGCCGTGGTGAGTCTGAGCGGGTCGTTGAACTCGCACCTGATCGCCGCGGCTCTGCGGCGGCGTGGGGTCCGCGTGTTCGGAGTGGCGGCCGGCGCCGGGGATGGGGTGGGCGGCTATTGTGCGGCGGCCTTCGCCGAGGCGAACGCGATCCCGCTGACCAAGGTGAGTTCAGCGGGTGGGTTCATGAGCCTGGAGAAGCGCCTGGGACTCCATTGGGACCAGTCCGCCACGCGGCCGGACCTGCCGACGCCGCGGCCCCACCTGGTCTGGACCGGCAAGGGCGGCAGTGTCGGCACTGGCACCATGGCCCTCAGTCCAGCCGATGCGGATTTGGCGCGGTGGGGCAACGCGGCCAAGCTTGTCGACCGCTGGATGCAGCGGGCCGACATTCATCTGCCGCCGCGCATCATTGTGAGCTATGAGATTCTGGAAGCGAACCTGCGGGCCAACCTGATCGCCGCCATCGGCGCCTTCCCTGGGCTGTCCCAGGCGCGCTCACTGCTGCTGCTGCTGTCGCTCCAGCATCAGCGGCGCCACCAGGTGCTGCAGCGCGAGGACATTGATCGGCACCGCATCGAGCTTCAGGTGCCCTTGAGTTCGCCCCAGGTGGCGCGGGCGGCGCTCGCCCTGTCCATTGAGGATCTGAGTGAAGGGACAGTCTTTCGACTGCTGCTCGAGCGCCACTACCCGGAAGTGATGGTGACTCCCTGGCGCAGTTCACCCGGTCAACTGCCGTGCCTGCTGCCCATCCCGTCTCCGGTCAAGGGCCGGATGCGTTGGTTCACACAGGACCCGCGGCGGCGTGCGACTCTGCGCCACGCCTGGCAGTTGGCGCGCGAGTGGCCGGTGCCGCCCGGGGTGCTCCGGCGGACGGGTTTGGTCATCACGCTGGCCTTGACCGCGGCACATGTGCGCGAGGGGATTTACAGCCTGGAACGGGCTGAAGCCTTTGCGCGGTGGCTGCAGCGGTCATGAAGGGTGCACCATTAGTTATACCCGTCGTTGTTGGTTTTTCGTAACCCGATGTTCGATAATCCTTAACAAAATACGAAGAACCGAAAACTCAAAACCGTTCTGTATCCATAAGCCCATCAGGGGACGCCCTTTCCGTCTCGGTCGTTGTCGTTGTCGTTGTCGTTGTCGTTGTCGTTGTCGTTGTCGTAGTCGATCCCCGCGAGGATGCGTTAATCCCGTGCGTGGCGACCGAAGCCTGTCAAACCACCCCATCGCCGCCATCTCGCGTCTGCTGAAGTTCCAATGTCACCCACAGCCCCGCGGGCGGCAATGCCGCCCGCGCCACCGCGGCGATATGCCCAGGTGCCGGGATGCAATGCATCACCTGGGGCGGGTGCGCACCGGGTGCGCGTGGGCGGAACAGACCGCGGCCGTCCGCCTTGGCATCCGCCTCCAGGGCGGTCCAGGCGCGGTAGAAGCATTCCAGCCGCCCCGTCTCCGGGGTCTCCAAGAGCAATTGCGTCTGTTCCCGGCTGAACATCCGGCGGGCGATGGCATCGAGATCAAGGCGCGGGCGCAGCCGCTCGCAGTCGATGCCCACCTCCTCCGCGGCGGAGATCGCCACCAGGGCCAGATCCGCGGTGGTCGTCAGGTTGAAGGCCAGTCCGGTCGGGTTGCGCTCGAGCATCGGCTTGCCGGCCGGACCGTGGACGAAGTCGATCGTGCGCGGTGGAGTGCCGAGATAAAGCCCGAGGATGCGGCGCAAACCGGATTGGGCGCGGATGTAACGCTCCCGATAGCCCGCGTGATGCAGACCCTGGGCACGGCGGCGCTGGCGTTCTCCCAGGTCATCGAGGCAGGTCGCGACGCGGTCGGCGCCGGAGTCGGTTCGGATATGCCACAGGTGCAGCCCGCCGGGGGCGAGCGCGGGGGCGCTGGTGGTCGACTGCCACTGGATCAGGTTGTTGTCAGTGAGGTTGCGCGAAGTCATCCCCATCGCCTCGGGTCGCCTGCCGAGCCCTTTCCCGGCTCGCAGGGGTGTGATCGTTGCGCGCTACAATCCGTATTTTTGGTTGAATGTCAACCGTGTGGCTTGCTCTGCCCCCTGTTTGCGCGTGTTATACACGGATAGTATGCGTGATCCTATGCGAACAGCGCGGAGTCAACCCGACGATTTCGGTAGAATGGTCGGGCGCAACGCCTGGGTTCGCCGCGGGCGGGTGCGTTGCGAGTCAAGACCCAACACCAGTCCGGGCGCCGGGGCGTTCGGTACTGCTCGGGAGAGACGCCGATGCAGCGAGTCGAGTTACGGTCAGTCGAGACGCGCGCGGCAACGCGCGGCGAAGGCCCGTTGGATGCGGTCATCGAAACCCTGTGTCGCCAGGGCTGCCGTCAGGTCCGACTGAGCATGGCGCGTTTGGAACAGGGCGAGGAGGTGCCCGAGACCCGCGGTCTGACGGCCGCCGCGCGACTGGAAGTCCTCGCCGAACTGCGCGCGATCATGGCCGTTTACGGTGAAACTTGCCGAATCGATTGATTTGGTGAGGAACAGATCCTTTTCGCCCTCGCCACAGCCCGTGCTACCCACTCAAGCAGGACCGCTTCACCGATGCAGACCATCACCGAGACCATCAGCCAAGAGCTCAACGCCCGCGCTTCCCAGGTGGAGGCGGCCATTCGGCTGCTGGACGAAGGTGCAACCGTGCCCTTCATTGCCCGTTACCGCAAGGAGGCCACCGACGGTCTCGATGATACGCAACTGCGTCACCTGGAAGAACGGCTGGGCTATCTGCGCGAGCTCAACGACCGGCGGGCCGCGGTCATCGCCAGTATCGAGGAGCAGGGTAAACTCACCGCCGAGCTGCGTGCCGATCTCGAGGGCGCGGACACCAAGCAGCGTCTGGAAGATCTCTATCTGCCCTACAAACCCAAGCGCCGCACCAAGGCGCAGATCGCCCGTGAAGCGGGGCTGGAACCGCTGGCCGACGGCCTGCTGGCGGATCCCACCCAGGACCCGGTAACCCAGGCTGAGCGCTATGTGGACGCCGGCAAGGGCGTGGCCGATGGCGCCGCGGCACTCGAAGGGGCGCGGCAGATCCTGATGGAACGTTTCGCCGAGGACCCCGAGTTGACCGGTCGCCTGCGGGATCGTCTGTGGGAGGAGGGCGTGCTGGTGTCGACGGTGGTCGTCGGCAAGGAGCAGGAGGGCAACAAGTTCTCCGACTATTTCGACTACCGGGAGTCGATCGCCAAGGTCCCGTCCCATCGGGCGCTCGCCCTGTTTCGCGGACGCAATCAAGGCGTGCTGAATCTCGATCTGGTGCCCGGCGAGGACGAGGACCCGGACGCCCCCTTCCGCGCGATGATTGCCGCCCGCTTCGGCATCCGCGCCCAGGGTCGGGCGGCGGACGACTGGCTGGTCGAGACGGTGCGCAAAACCTGGCGCATCAAGCTGCTGACCCGGCTCGACCTGGACCTCAAAGGGCGGGTGCTCGAGGCGGCTGAGGAGGAGGCGATCCGCGTCTTCGGCCTGAATCTCAAGGCCCTGCTGCTCGCCGCGCCGGCCGGGCGTCTGCCGACCCTGGGTCTGGATCCAGGGCTGCGCACCGGGGTCAAGGTGGCCATCGTCGATGCGACCGGGCGGGTGGCCGCCACCGACACCATTTTCCCTCATCAGCCACGCAATCAATGGGATGCCTCGATCGCCACCTTGGCCACACTGTGCCAGGCGCATCAAGTCAAATTGATCAGCATCGGCAATGGTACCGCCTCGCGCGAGACCGACAAGCTCACGCGCGAATTGATCAAGGCTCACCCCGAGCTGGGCCTGCGTTCGCTGGTGGTGAGCGAGGCCGGTGCCTCGGTCTACTCGGCATCGGAATTCGCCTCCAAGGAACTGCCGGGGATGGATGTGTCGCTGCGCGGTGCCGTCTCCATCGCGCGGCGTCTGCAGGACCCCTTGGCCGAGTTGGTCAAGATCGACCCCAAGGCCATTGGCGTGGGCCAATATCAGCATGATGTCAATCAGCCCCGCCTGGCGCGCGCCCTGGAGTCGGTGGTGGAGGACTGCGTGAACGCCGTCGGCGTGGATCTCAACACCGCCTCGGTTCCTCTGCTGGCGCAGGTCTCCGGGCTCAACAAGGGCCTGGCCGAGCACATCGTCGCCTTCCGCGAGGCCAACGGCGCCTTCCCCAACCGCAAGAAGCTGATGGCCGTGCCGCGCTTCGGTGACAAGGCCTTCCAGCAGAGTGCCGGCTTTCTGCGCGTGCCGGACAGTGACGAGCCGCTGGACGCCTCGGCCGTGCATCCCGAGGCCTATCCGGTGGTGCGGCGCATCTGCGAGCGCGCGGGCAAGGGCATCCGCGAACTGATCGGTGACACCGCGACCTTGCGTCGGCTGGATGCCCGGGAATTCACGGACGAGCGCTTTGGCCTGCCGACGGTGCAGGACATCCTGAGCGAACTGCAGAAGCCCGGCCGCGATCCGCGCCCGGAGTTCAAGGCGGCGGTGTTCCGGGAGGGGGTCGAGACGCTGAAAGACCTGCAACCCGAGATGGTCCTGGAGGGCACGGTCACCAACGTCACCAACTTCGGCGCCTTTGTCGACATCGGCGTGCACCAGGACGGCCTGGTCCACATCTCCATGCTCGCCGACCATTTTGTCAAGGACCCCCATCAGGTGGTCAAGTCCGGTGACCTGGTGAAGGTCAAGGTGCTGGAAGTGGATATTCCCCGCAAGCGCATCGCCCTGACGATGCGGTTGGGTGAGCCGGCGGAGCGGCGGGCCGGCGAGCCCGGCCGAGAGCGGACCGAAGGTCCTGAGCGCGGGGCCCCGCGGGGGCAGCCGCCGCGCCAGCAAGACCAGTCCCGACGCGCGGGCGGCGACCGTCGGCCGGCGCCCCAGCGCCAGCCCGCGGAGCAGCCGGTTCCCGCGGGCGGTGCGCTGGCCGCGGCTTTCGAGAAGGCGCGCAAGGGGTAAATCGATTAGCGGACAAGCGCGTAGGGGAGCGTATTTTACCCCAAGGGCTCAGCGGAAGCTCTTAGCCGGCCGTGGGACCTTAAAAGAACCAGCAAATCGGGCGCTGCTCACAATGCCGGCTCATACCGCAGCGTCAGATAAAAGGCCCGCCCCGGTTGGTTGTAGAAGGCGGCGGTTTCATAATCCTGGTCAAAGACGTTTTGCAGCCGGCCCTGGAGGCGCAGGCTGGGGGTAAAGGCGTATTCGGCGCGCAGGTCCAGCAGGGTATAGGGGTCGAGCGGGTAGACATTGGCCAGGTCGTCGTAACTGCGCCCGGCGGCGAATAGGGTGGCGCCCAGTGACCAGCGCGCGAAGCGCCGATCCAGGTCGAGTTGGCCCTGCTGCTGGGGGCGGCGCGGCAGGAGATTGCCGTCGTCTGCTCCATCCGAGCGGTTGCGCGGGTCCAGCAAGGTGAGGCTGAACCCGAGATCCCAGTCCTCTAAGGCGGCGTTGGCACTGAGTTCCAGCCCCTGGATCTCGGCCTGGGCGATGTTGTTGGCGCTCTGGGTGAAGGCGTCGAAGGCGATCATCTGATCCAGTTCGGTGTGGTAGAGATTGAGTCCCCAGCGTCCATCGACCCAGGACTCCGGCAGTGCCCCGTCGAACCCCAGTTCCAGGCTGTTGGATTCCTCGGGGTCCAGGTCCGGGTTGCCGAAGAAGGGATAGTAGAGTTCATTGAAGGTCGGGGCCTTGAAGGCGGTGCCGTAGGACACCGAGGCCTGCAGGATGGGTGCGAAGCGGTAGCCCAGGGCGGCGCTGCCGGTGGTATAGCTGCCGAACTGTTCGTTGTCGTCCTGGCGCAGGCTCAGATTGATGGTCGCGGCCCGCCATTCACCCTGGTATTCGCCGAAGACGCCGGTGTCTGCACGGGAGTCCTCGGCATAGGTGACGCTGCTGTCGATGCGGTCGCGCTGGTAATCGACCCCGAGGCTGACGAGGTGTCCGGCGTGGATGCTGATGTCATTCTGCCAGGTCAGGCTGTCACGCTGAGTGTCGAAGTCACCGGCGGCAATGCGCTCGACCTCGGCGTCGCTGTAGTCGGCCGTGTATTTGTCCAGGCTGTAGCCGGCGGCCAGGGTGACGATCCAGGGGGTGAAGGGCACCAGGCGGGCGCGGGCGCCGAAGACCTGCTGGGCGCTGCGCGAGCGGTTGCCGGAGAAGCGGGTGCCGTCGAAGTCCGCGGTGGCGTTGGCGCCCAGGTAGCTCAGGTCGATTTCAGCCCGTTCGCTGAAGCGGTAGCCGAGGCGGGCGCTGCCGCCGAGCTGGGTGGCGCCGTCGCGATCCGGCTCGAACACGCCGCAGCCGGCGAAGGGGGCGACTTGGCCGTAGCAGGCGTTGAATCCGTCGGTCTGCGCGAAGTCGCCGCTGACGTTGAACCAGGCATGGTCCCCACCGCCGGAAAGGCCACCGGAGATGGCGGCGGTGTTGAATGACCCACCGGTGACCGTCACTCTGGGAGTCAGGTCGCCGCCGCCGCGCCGGGTGAAGATCTGGATGACGCCGCCGATCGCCTTGGAGCCATAGAGGCTGGAACGGGGTCCGCGCACCACCTCGATCCGCTCGATCTGCTGGATGGGCAGGTCGGCCCAGGGGGTGGTCCCGAGGGTGGCCGAACCGACCTTCACGCCATCCACCAGGACCAGCACGCTGTCCGAGTTGGTCCCGCGCAGGTAGACGGAGGCAACGCCGCCGCTGGTGGAGACGGTGACACCCGGCAGCCCGCGCAGGGCATCCGGAACCGAGCGTAATTGACGCTTCTCGATGGTCGCGCGATCCACCACCGAGACGGCGGCGAGGGCGCGGTCGACGCGCTCGGGGGTGCGGGTGGCGGTGACCACCACCGGGTCCAGGACGGTCTGCGCTTCGGCGGATGGATCACTCGCGGCCAGGGCAGAGAGCGCGAACGGCAGCCCCAGGGCGGTCACGAACAGCGGATGCTTCAAAGTACGACTCCACGACAACGCCGATGGCCCGTGCACACCCGCAAGGGACCTTAGGCAAGATGTAGGGATATTGGAGGCGTGACGAACGGGCGTGCGACAGTCGCTGAACAGACAACGGCCTGGCTACCCGGTCGGCCGCACCCCGCGACCCCGGTGATGATCCTCCGGCCGGTCTCCGGGCTCACAAGTGGGAGCGGAACTCCCCGGTGCGGCGCCTTCCCGTGTGTAGACACAGTGGCCTAGTGCCGAACCTCGACTCGTTTACCGTTGCGGGGGCAGCGCCGGGTTGGCGCCCCGTCTGGAGCGCGCACCGGCTTCCCGTTTAACCCCTGGGCGAAGGCCCGCGGGGCACCGGAAGATCAAGGACCGGTACTCTAGGGCGTGACCCCCGAGCCGTCAATCACCGCAACAGCAGGCGCGGGTCCACGCGCCGGCCTGGCGATTCCAGGTTGATTTGTTCGCGACAGCCCTGACACTGTTGATCATTGACGGATTAACATGCATTTCGTGTCGGACCTGCGCTACTCTAGTCCACAAACCGAGCCACTACCGACCGAGGTCCCCATGAACGACACTGCCGCCAAGACCGCGCCCGCCGCCGATCTCACCCATCGCATCGGTACCCGCCTGCGTCAGGCCAGGCATGACCTGGGGCTCTCATTGAGCGAACTGGCGGAGCGTACCGGCTGCTACTCCAAGTCGCGGATCAGTAATTATGAGCAAGGATTGCGCCGCATGGGTCTGGAAGAGTCCACCATCCTCGCGGCCGCGCTGGGGACCGTCACTCCCACCTGGCTGCTCTGTCTGGATGACGATCCACCCTGCCAGCCGGAGGAGGCTGACCTGATCGCGCGTTATCGCGCCACCGACGACGAGGGCCGCGCCCGCCTGCGCGAACTGGCGCAATCCCTGCCTGTCGCGAAGACTAAGCGCGCCAAGAAGACGGCTTGAGTCGGCCGGCCGCGGCCCCGATCACCATTTCCGGGGCGGTCGGCGCGACGCTCAGGCCAGGATCGACGGGGTTCGCGGGCCCTAGAGGTACCAGACCGGTATCGCCGAAACCGTTGAGGAAAGCGGCACATCCGTCTCCTTGAGACAGAGTACCGCACCCTCGCCGATGCGCCGTCCGGTGTTGTCCAAGACGCCGAAATTGCCCGCGGCATGACGGCTGGGGGTCGCTGTCTTCTTGATCTCGACCGGGTAGAGGGTGTCGTCCTGCTCGATTAGCAGATCGATCTCCTTCATGTCGCGATCCCGGTAAAAGAAGAGGTTGTCGCTGCGTCCGTTATGCCAATAGCCCTTTAGAACCTCGGTGATCACATGGGTCTCCAGAGCGGCGCCGGACATGGCTCCCGCCTCCAGTGATTGCGGCGATGTCCATTGCGTCAGCCAGGCGCACAGACCGGTATCGAGAAAGTACAGCTTCGGTGTTTTCACCAGTCGCTTGGTCACGTTGCTGTGCCATGGCGGCAGCAGATAAACGAGCCCCGACGTTTCCAGGACACTCAACCATGCCTTCACGGTTTTCTGATCGACATCAACATCGCGCGCTAAATCGGCGAAATTGACCAATTGCCCGGTTCTGGCCGCTGCCGCCCGCACACAACGCTGAAAAGCCAATGCGTCGCCGACTCGGGTGAGGTTGCGTACGTCCCGTTCGATGTAGGTCTGGAGATAGGAACGATAGAAGATGTCCCGCGGCGTGTCAGGGTCCAATGCGACCCGCGGGAAAGCGCCGCGCCAGATCGCGTGATATAGCGCCATCAGGGTTGGCGGCGAACCGGCTCGCCGCCGGGCCGACACCAGCCACTCGGCTGTCGGAACGAAGGGCAGCGAGCGCGCGGCATGACTGGCGAGTTCCGCCTGGGACAAACCGAGCAGATCGAGGATCGCCACCCGCCCGGCCAGGGATTCGGTAATTCCCTGCATCAGATGGAACTTTTGGGAACCGGTGAGCCAGTACAGGCCAGGTTGCCGCGCCCGGTCGACGGCCAGTTTGATCCCGCTGAACAGTTGGGGGGCGTACTGAACCTCGTCGATGATGACCGGCGGGGTATGGCGTTGCAGAAACAGCGCGGGATCACGCTGCGCCAAGTCACGTTGATCCAGATCGTCCAGCGTCACATAGCCCCGGCCAGGCTCGGCGCAGGCGTCCAGCAGCGTAGTTTTGCCGACTTGCCGCGGGCCGGTCAGCAGGATGACCGGAAAACTTGCGGAAACCTGTCGGAGGGTCGTGGTCAGGGTGCGATCGACGAGTGGCGGCATGGTCTTCGGCTAATCTGGAGTAGATTTCCAGATTAGCCGAAGATATCGCGGCTGTCATCAATCGTGCGCTGTGTGTGATCAATGATCCGGTTGTCAGTCGACGCCGCTGTGTTTGCGCTGCTGGAAGTGGGCGCGAAGCACATTCTTTACGTACTCAGGCACTTCTGCTTGGACTCTCGCCGCCTCTTCGATCACCACAGGGTTTCATAGTGGTCGGCCAGCAGATGAGGCCGCTCAAGAATTTCCACCCATAATTTCATCAGTGGCTCATTGATGTCATTCAGGACGAAGCGTTTCGCCAGCCCATTCGCTGCGACCGCCAGTGATACTGCTCCGGCGCCGCAGAACGGCTCGATCAGGCACTGAACATCGCCGGGAACATGCTGCAGGATGTCTTTGGCGATGCCACGTTTACTTCCCTGATAAGGAAACGGATGGGGAACGACTAAGTTACTGTAGGTCTTCATCTGCGGTTGGCTGCAAATCAATCCCAGTTCAGCGCCCCGCCGGTCTGGTATTCGGTGACCCGGGTCTCGAAGAAGTTTTTTTCTTTCTTCAGATCCAGGACTTCGGACATCCAGGGGAAGGGGTTGCCGGCGCCTGGGTATTGCTCCGCCAGACCGATCTGGGCGCAGCGGCGGTTGGCGATGAATTGCAGGTAGTCCTCGAACATCGGGGCGTTCAGCCCGAGTACGCCGCGCGGCATGGTGTCGTAGGCGTAGCGCGCCTCCAGTTCCACCGCCTCGCGGATCATCGCCACCAATTCCGCTTTGAAGGTTTCAGTCCACAGGTGCGGATTCTCGATCTTGATCTGATTGATGACATCGATGCCGAAGTTCATGTGCATGGACTCGTCGCGCAGGATGTATTGGAACTGCTCGGCGGT
>CAYYAY010000020.1:0-79830 GCA_964470155.1 uncultured Lamprocystis sp.
CGCAGGGCCGCTGGCAGATGTCGGAAGTCCCCGGCAGCGAAGCCGAATTCCAGGCCGACCTGGTACTGCTTGCCATGGGCTTCGTGCATCCGGTGCATAACGGTATGCTTGATGCGCTCAAGGCCGAAGCCGGGCTGGAACTCGATCCGCGCGGCAACGTCAAGGCGCCCACCGAGGGTGCCGAGGCCTACCTGACCTCGATCCCCGGTGTCTTCGGCGCGGGCGACATGCGCCGCGGTCAGTCGCTGGTGGTTTGGGCCATCCGCGAGGGGCGCCAATGCGCGCGGGCGGTGGATGAGTGGTTGATGGGGCGGTCGGATTTGCCGCGGTAGGAGCGGGAGCGTCCCGCCCCCGCGCGCCGGAGGGAGCGGCCTGCGGGCCGCTTTCTCTCAGCCTTTACCGGAATCGCAGAAAAGACGTAGAGTAGCTTCGAGACAGGCGACACAGGGCCGACAACCATGGTTGACCACATCGAAGACCTGACCACGGAGATGCTCCGCCGCGTCCATGCCAAGCTGGATAACATCCAAGCTGAGATGCGCCTGCACGACAGGCGCTGGATCATGGGCGTGTCCTCCATAGATGAGGGCAGGACGCGCGCCGTCGGTCAGTGGCTGAACAAGGCGCGCCACGATCTGCGTTTTGCGCACGACCTGTATACGCACCCCAAGCTGGGCGAGGCATTGGTCCCGTTCGGACCCCTGGTTGCGGGTCGCGGGGTGGGACTAGAGCGGTTGATGGAGCGGTCGGATTTGCCCCGATAGGAGCGGGGGCGTCCCGCCCCCGCGCGCGTGAGGGAGGAGCGGCCTGCGGGCCGCATTTTCTTTGGCGGTCAGGCTGGTATAAGCTACCTTGGAGGCCCTCCCGCGAGACCACCGACATGATCGCAACCGCCAAACTTGAGACCACCGCCCACCAGCAGACTCTACGCCTGCCCCAGGCTTCGAACTGGCCGGCGAAGAGGTCTGGGTGCGCAAAGATGAGGCGACCGGCGAGATTACCCTGAGCTCCAAAGCGCCCGGTCCCGACGAGGACCGCTTGGCGCTCCTGTTTGCCCTCCTGGGCGAGTCGCCATTACCGCATGACTTCCTCGCCGAGCGTGAAAATTCCGTCGAGAGTCCCCGCAACCCCTTGGAAAAATGGATGGAATGATCCAGTACCTATTGATTCGCGACGGGCGCCGGATAGCCGGCGCCCGTCGCGGATGACAGGTGGAAAACTCGTTGTGAATCAGCCACGCCCGGAGTATCGGGTGTGTGGTGCGCGCGACGAAGGGCAACATATAACCGGGGTACTCCAGGCCCGCCCCTTTCGAAACAAGAGGTTGACATCATGCCTCTATGTAGTAAAATTATTGGTCGGCTAGCATGGCTGATTCTGCGCATCTGTCTCCCAAGCCGATTGCTGGTGTGGGTTACGGGCAATGATCGAGAGCGTACTGGCGACTGATGATATAGGGAGTAGCTTTTACGGTAATGGGGATCGCCGGTTATCTGAATGAGTTTAAATGTCACAAGGCCGAGGGATGCAGGCGCTTTCATCACTTCGGAAAACACGAGGCCAGCAGTCGAGCTTAATGAAACCATCAGGGTTCCGGGGGAGGAATGAGTATTTCTGATTTTCTGGCACGGCTTATCCCAAGCGGTCTTGAGAAGATTCCGCCTGCGGATCAAAGTAAACGCAACGATGAAATCGTTCGTGCAGTGACGCAACGAAACGCTGAGGGAAGCGTCTTACTTGGCGCTGGCAGGCTTTTGACAGCGGAAGACAAAAGACGTGTCTTTGAAGAACTCCATTTCGACTGAGTTGTAAATGCCTCCATCCGCCGAAGAAATTGATCGTCTTTGAAAATTGTACGATGAGGCGGAGAACTACATAGCCGAAATCTCCAGTCTTTGGGCTGGGCTTGACACCACGGCGATCAACCAACTCAGATATGCTGGGCGTCACCTGTTAAATGCGCTGTCCGGCAAGACGTCCATTACTCCTGAGGAAGAGTTTCGCCGAGCGGAAGCCCATGCAAAGCGCGCTCTTTTCGATGCGCTTGATTCAGGCATTATTTATTGTCTTAGAAGAGTAGAGATCTTTAAGGATGACTATCGAAAAATTGAGATAACCTGTCCGGGATACGATCGCATCATCGCCTCAGCCAGGGAAGCAAAACACCTGCTGGATAAGGCGCGCGCTGAATTCGACAGCCGGCATGAGTATTACGAGGAGGCAAGAGCCCACTACAGGAAGTTAAAAGAAATCTGCGAGACGCTGGACGATGCGCGCCCCGAACAGAACAAGCGGCTCAGAAACCACAATTTATTGCTATTTCTTAGCTGGGCTACCTTGTTCTTCACCGTGGCTTCCGTGGTGCTTGGCGCAATGGCTTTACGATAGCTCTTGCCTGACTCCGAAGGGCTGGTGCGAATATCGGTCGGGACAAGGTGTTATCGCATAGAATTAACGGGGTGGAAATGCTTCCGATTGCGCGGTGAGAGTCGCGCTTGGACCCGAACAGCGTCATATGGGGACACTGAAAGAGTCTCGGGGGTGATGGTTGACAACGTCATGGGTGTAAAGCGGGAACTCATCCGATCGGTCATCGCCCGAGTGTCGCGGCGAGACTAGCGACAGTCGAATTGACTTTAAGAGACTTTCTCGGGTTGATGCCGACATAGCAAAAGAGCGTCTGATAACAATTCGTTGAAACAGCGGAAATGCGGCGTATCAAGGGCGCTTCGGGGCGCCGTAGAGGTAATGGTCGTGCTGGGAAGCGCCGTCAGTCGGCAGCGCATTGCGCACGTCTTCGGGGATGTCACGTATCAGTTGCGCGGCATATTCCCAGATCGGCATGTCGTTTTCTGCGTCGGCTTGCTCCTCGTCGGGCGTTTCCACCAGCAGTGAAACTTCTTGGTGTTCGGCGATCTCGACTGGTTCAAGGGGACGAAAGACGCCGCCTTCGTAGATCGCTTGCAAGTGTAGGGTCATGGGGAGCCTCGGAACGCGCACTGCGGTTGGGCGGATTATAGGCTTCATGTGGACAGTCCGCCTGCAGTGCTGTCACGGCGAACCATACACCTGTCCGCCTGCTTCAAGCAGCGTCCACCGTCGTCAGTTGCAGGGACCGAGCGTCGAGTTCGCAATGGTAACCTATTGAAATCCTAAGTATGTTTCGATAGGTTTCAGTTGGAGCGACAGAAGTCGCATACTCACTTTGAGTATCGAATCACCGGGGTAGATTAAGCCCAGAGACACCAAGGAACCATGCCAATACCTATCGCCGAAACAACCCGCAAAGCACTCTGCAAGGTGCTGGGCGTGTCCAGATTGATTGAAGTTATGGACCACGACTTCCAGGATATCTCGCCCAACGCGGACGCTGATCGGGACAAGGCTGCGCTGTACGCCGATGGCAACCAGGGCTCTGTTCGATTGAATGCCGGCCGCTATTACACCGTCAGGGAATATACCGCTCATGTCCGCAAGGTCAAGTCCCTAGAACTGCCTTAGGAACTCCTCACGCATGGATGGTGGCCGGTTGCCCGGTCACGAGGTAAGCCACTGAATCGCCCGGGTGCGCCACTCCACCGCCGGAGTCGGCCTGATCTCACCGCCGCCGCACCACGATACCAACCTTGAGCGTATCATCATCGAGAGCGAAATCCGTCACGGTCAACTCCCACATGAATGCAGTCAGTCCCGCTTTGCTCGACGAGGCCGTGCGTCGCATCGTGCAGGCGGTCCATCCGGAACAGATCCTGTTGTTCGGGTCACAGGCTTGGGGCCAGCCGACCGCGGATAGCGATATCGATCTGCTGGTCATTCTTGGCGCTTCTGACCAGCCCGGCTATCGCCGTGCGCGGGATGTCTACCGCAATCTGCGGGGATTGCGGCTACCGATCGAGGTGATGGTGCGTACCCGCGCCGAGGTCACGCGAGCCGCCCGGCTCGCGGCGTCACTGGAGCGGCAGGCGCTGGATCACGGGCGTGTCCTCCATGGATGAGGAGAAGACGCGCGCTGTCGGCCAATGGCTGCGCAAGGGGCGCCACGACCTGCGTTCGGCGTACCGGCTGTATACGGACACGCCGCCACTGCTCGACACCGCCGCCTATCATTGCCAGCAGGCGGCGGAGAAAGCCTTGAAGGATTATCTGACCCAGCACGACATCTCGTTTCGCAAGACCCACCTGTTGGTTCCCCTGGTCGCAGAGTCGTCGAGGCGATGCAGTTGGCGCGTATGTATTGCCAGACCACGGCCGATTACCCCGGCGTTGCCAGCTTGAGCCCAATGATGCCCGCCACGATAAGACCAAGGCTTGCCAGGCGACCTGCGTTGGCCGACTCACCGAGCAGGATGATGCCCAAGATGGCTGTTCCCACAGCCCCGACTCCGACCCACACCGCGTAGGAAGTGCCCACTGGGAGCGACTTCATGGCGATGCCGAGCAAGACGACGCTGCCGGTCATTGCTGCGAAAGTGAAGACGCTTGGCCAGAGCCGCGTCAATCCTTCCGTGTACTTGAGCCCGATGGCCCAGCCAACCTCAAGTAGCCCGGCCACCAGCAAGAGAATCCACGCCATGCGTTCAGTCCTCTGAGTGTGTGAAGCAGCATTCTCCCACTCGACACGAGACGCCGATCTGTGCTCGGCGCGGTCGAACAAGCGCGGGTCGCGGAGGCGTTTGCCGCGTTCGCAGAGTACGATTAACATCTGCCGGCCGCCAGTTTGCGGAAAGACTGGTCACGGTCATCCTTGAGCGTATCATCACGATGGATTTTGACACTCTCGAAACGCTGCGCACCCACCACCCCGGCTGGCGGCTGCTGCGGTCAGACCATGCCGCGTTGGTGGCGAGCTTTCTTCAGCGCGTGTTCATCGAGCCGAATGTGCGGGTGATGGGGGCGGCCGATCTGGCCGAGGCTCTGGAGGACGCGTTGTACGAACTGCGTACCCGCCTGGGCGCGGACGCCTTCCCGAAGTCGGCACTCAACTACCTGAATGACTGGGCCAGTCCGGAGAAGGGTTGGCTGCGCAAGTTTTACGCCCGGGGGTCGGACGAACCGCAATTCGACCTGACGCCCGCGACCGAGAAGGTTATCGCCTGGCTGGGGACCCTGACCGAACGCAGTTTCGTCGGCACCGAATCACGCCTGTTGACGCTGTTTGCCTTGCTCCAGCAGATGTCCGAGGGCAGTGAGTCAGACCCGGCCAAGCGCATCGCCGAGTTGCAGAAACGGCGCGACGAGATCGATGCCGAGATCGGCCGGGTCGCGGCGGGCGACGTGCCGCTCCTGGACGATACCGGGCTCAAGGATCGCTTCCAGCAGTTCACCCAACTGGCCCGCGACCTGCTAACCGACTTTCGTGAGGTGGAGCACAATTTTCGCCTGCTGGATCGACGGGTGCGCGAGCGCATCGCGCTCTGGGAGGGTGCCAAGGGGGCGTTGCTGGAGGAGATCATGGGTGAGCGCGATGCGATCGCCGATTCCGATCAGGGACGCAGCTTCCGGGCCTTCTGGGATTTCCTGATGTCCAGCCGCCGGCAAGAGGAATTGACCGGCCTGCTGGCGCGGATCCTCGAGTTGCCCCCGGTGGCGGCATTGAATCCGGATGCGCGCACCCGACGGGTGCATTACGATTGGCTGGAGGCCGGGGAGCATACACAGCGCACGGTGGCGCAACTCTCGCAGCAACTGCGGCGTTTTCTGGACGATCAGGCGTGGCTTGAGAATCGTCGTATCATGGATATCCTACATGGGATCGAGGCCAAGGCCCTGGCGTTGCGCGATACGCCGCCACCGGGTGCGGTGATGGAGATCGCGGAGTCCGCTGCCGCGGTGGAGTTGCCCATGGAGCGTCCGCTGTTCACTCCGGCGCGCAAGCCGCTGATCGCGGATGTTGCGTTGGAGGCGGGTGACTCCGATTGCGATGCCGCCGGGCTTTACGCTCAAATCATGGTGGACCGCGCGGCGCTCGCGCACCATATCCGCCACGCCTTGCAGGATCGCGCGCAAGTCACGCTGCGCGAACTGACGCAGACGCGGCCTTTGCAGCAGGGTCTGGCGGAACTGGTGGCCTATCTGCAACTGGGCAGCGACTCATTCAAGATCGTGGTCGATGAGGACACCCCGGAAGTGATCGCCTGGCCGGCGCTGACGACCGGCGGCGACGCGATGGAACGCTGCGCCCGGCTGCCGCGCGTCATCTTTGTGAGGTGAGGATATGGACGAACCAACACCGCTTGCCGCCGGCGCGGAGTTGTCGGCGCTGGCGATCACGCTGCTCAAGGGGGTGATTTACCGCGAAGGTGACGAGCGCCTGTGGGGCGCGCTGCTCGGCCTGCAGGCTCGGGTGCGCGACACTGTCGCGATCCTGGGCCTTGAGCTGGTGCTCGACGAGGCCGAGGGCTATGCCTTCCTGAAGAGCCGCCCCGAGCCGGACGCGGAGGAGGCCGCCCCGCGGCTGCCCCGCCTGGTCGCGCGTCGGCCACTGTCCTTTCCGGTCAGTCTCTTGCTGGCCTTACTGCGCAAGAAGCTCGCGGAGTCGGATGCCGGCGGCGGTGACACCAGGCTCGTGCTCACCCGCGAGGACATCGTCGAACTGGTGCGGGTCTTTCTGCCCGACAGCAGCAATGAGGCGAGGCTCATCGACCAGATCGATACGCACCTGAACAAGGTCATCGAACTGGGATTCGTGCGCCGTCTGAAGGCCGCCGGCGGCCCGTCCGGCTTCGAGGTGCGGCGCATCCTCAAAGCCTTTGTCGATGCCCAATGGCTGGCGGACTTCGATACGCGGTTGGCCGCCTATCAGGTCCAGCTCGCGGGAGCGACGGGCGCCATCGACGGCACGGACGATGAATGAGCCGCTGACCCTGGATTTTGATTTCGTCGCGGACGATACCCTGGCGGGCTTTCGCCTCCAGCGGCTCGAGGTCTTCAACTGGGGTACCTTCGATGAGCGCTGCTGGACGCTGCACCTGAACGGCAGGAACTGCCTCCTGACCGGTGATATCGGCTCCGGCAAATCAACCCTGGTGGACGCGATCACCACCCTGCTGGTGCCGGTGCAGCGCATCGCCTACAACAAGGCCGCGGGGGCCGACAGCAAGGAGCGGACCCTGCGCTCCTATGTGCTCGGGCATTACAAGTCGGAGCGCAATGAGGTGACCGGGACGGCCAAACCGGTCTCGTTGCGTGACCACAACAGCTATTCGGTCATTCTGGCTGTCTTTCACAATGCGGGCTATGACCAGACGGTGACGCTGGCGCAGGTCTTCTGGATGAAGGATGCCCAGGGTCAGCCGGCGCGCTTCTTCGTCGGCGCCGAGCGCGACCTGTCGATTACCAAGGATTTCAGTCGATTCGGGACCGACATCACGCAACTGCGCAAGCAACTGCGCCGACTGGGCGCCGAGATCGAGGACAGCTTTCCCAAATACGGCGCCTGGTTCAGGCGTCGCTTCGGTATCGACAACGAACAGGCACTGGAGCTCTTCCTCCAGACCGTCTCGATGAAGTCGGTGGGCAACCTCACCGATTTTGTGCGCAGCCATATGCTGGAGCCCTTCGACGTGGGTCCCCGCATCGCGGCCCTGATCACCCACTTCGACGACCTCAATCGGGCGCACGAAGCGGTGCTCAAGGCCAAGCATCAGGTGGAGTTGCTCAGCCCACTGGTCGCCGATTGCGACCGCCACCGCATCCAGGCGGTCGAACTCGAAGACCTGCGCGCCTGTCGCGAGGCTCTGCGACCCTATTTCGCCGAATTGAAACGCGCGCTGTTGGACCGGCGGCTGCACCTGTTGGCCGAGGATCAGGCGCGCCTAACGGCGCAGCAGGCAAGGCGCGCCGAGCAGCGCGACCGGGAACGCACCGAGTTGGATCGGCTCAAGCGCGCGGTCGCGGACAACGGCGGTGACCGTCTGGAGCAGCTTGCCATTCAGATTCGCGACCAGGAACGCGAGCGTGACCGGCGCCGGCAGCGGGCCGAGCGTCATGCCGACCTGCTCGCGGCCATCGGTGAGTCACCGGCTGCCGATGAGGCCGCCTTCGCGGCACAGCGGCAGCACTGGATGCAGCGGCGCGAGGATCTGAGTCAGCAGGAGAGCAATCTGCAGAACCAGATCACCGAATGGGGTGTGTCCATGCGCGAGGGCAAGCGCGAGCACCAGACGCTCACCGAGGAGCTCGCCAGCCTCAAGGCGCGGCAGAGCAACATCCCGTCGTCGCAGGTGGCGATGCGCACGGCCATCTGCGCGGCATTGGCGCTCGATGCAGCGGCCATGCCTTTCGCCGGTGAGCTGCTCCAGGTGCGCGAGGAGGCCCGTGATTGGGAAGGCGCCATCGAACGCGTCCTGCATAACTTCGGCCTGTCGCTGCTGGTGCCGGATGCGCACTATGCGCAGGTCGCCGCCTGGGTGGACAGCACCCATCTGGCCGGGCGCCTGGTGTATTTCCGCGTGCGCCCCGGCAGGGCGGCCGAGGGTCCGTCATTGCACCCGGATTCACTGGTGCGCCGGCTCGCCATTCGGCCCGATTCGGTCTTCTATGATTGGCTTGAGCCGGAACTCGCGCGCCGCTTCGACTATGCCTGTTGCGCCACCCCGGAACAGTTTCGCCGCGAGACCCGCGCCCTGACGCGCAGCGGCCAGGTCAAGGCGTCGGGGGAGCGCCACGAGAAGGATGATCGCCACCGGCTCGATGACCGCGGCCGCTATGTGCTGGGTTGGAGCAATGCGGCCAAGATCGCCGCACTGGAGGTGCAGCGGCGGGCGCTCGAGACCCGGCTGGGCGGGGTTGGGTCGTCCA
Organism: uncultured Lamprocystis sp.; assembly: GCA_964470155.1. GTDB lineage: Bacteria > Pseudomonadota > Gammaproteobacteria > Chromatiales > Chromatiaceae > Thiodictyon. Next base: position 8,800 of record CAYYAY010000020.1, read on the forward strand.
TCGCCCAGGCGCAGGGCGCGCAGTCGCAGTTGCGTCGGCAGATCGAGACTCTGGCGGCGCTGCACGAGTTCGACTCCTTTCGTGACCTGGACTGGCCGAGCTGTGCAGCCACCATCGCGCGCCTGCAGGACGAGCGGGCGCGGTTGGAGGCGGCCAGCGACCGACTGCGCGAACTCGCGGCCCAGCTTGCCGCGGCGCAATCGGCCTTGAGTGCGAGCGAGCTGGCCTTGTCGGCCCTGGACAAGGACCTGGGCGGCGTCGAGACCAGGCAAGAGGCCGCCGCGGCGTTGCGCCTGCAGACCGCCGCCCTGGTCAGCGGGATCGACGAGGCCCTGCGCTCCCGGCTGGAGGCCCTGCGTGCGCAGGTCTTGGGCGAGCATCAACTCACGATCGAGTCCTGCGACAACCGCGAGCGCGAGCTGCGTGACAGCCTGCAGCAGCGGATGGACACCGAGGCCCGCGGGATCGCCCGGCTTGCTGAGCGGATCATCAAGGCAATGTCGGCCTTCAAGGACGCCTACCGGCTCGAGACCGCCGAATTCGATGCGAGCATCGAGGCCGCATTCGAATATCGCAAGCTCCTGGATCAGTTGGGTCGGGACGATCTGCCGCGTTTCGAGCTGCGTTTCAAGGAACTCCTGAACGTCAACACGATCAACGAGATCGCCAACTTCAACGCGCACCTCGCCCGCGAGCGCGAGACCATCCGCGAGCGCTTGGCGCGCATCAACGAATCACTCACCCAGATCGACTACAACCCGGGGCGCTACATCGTGCTGGAGTCCCAGATCAGCCCCGATACCGAGATCCGGGACTTTCAGGGCGATCTGCGCGCCTGCACCGAGGGGGCGCTGACCGGTTCTGAGGACGCGCAGTACTCGGAGGCCAAGTTCATGCAGGTCAAGGCCATCATCGACCGCTTCCGGGGCCGCGATGGGACCTCGGATCAGGACCGGCGCTGGACCGCCAAGGTGACCGATGTGCGCAATTGGTTTCTGTTCGCCGCCAGCGAGCGCTGGCGCGAGGACGGGGCCGAGTATGAGCACTATTCGGACTCCGGCGGCAAGTCCGGCGGCCAGAAGGAAAAGCTCGCGTATACCATCCTCGCGGCCAGTCTCGCCTATCAATTCGGACTGGAATGGGGGGCGGTGCGTTCGCGCTCATTCCGCTTCGTGGTCATCGACGAGGCCTTCGGCCGGGGTTCGGACGAGTCGACCCAGTACGGGCTCCAGCTCTTCAAGCAGCTCAATCTGCAACTGCTGATCGTCACCCCGCTGCAGAAGATCCACATCATCGAGCCCTATGTCGCGAGCGTTGGCTTTGTCCACAACGAGGGCGGCCGGTCCTCCAAGCTGCGCAACCTGTCCATTGAGGAATACCGGGCGCGCAAGGCCGAACTCAGGGTATGAACTGGACGACGGCCAGCGATCTGAAGGCGCAACTGCGCCGGCTGTGGGAGCGTGGCGAACTGCTGCGTCCACTGGTCACGGGCGAGCCGCGCTTCCCGCTGCGGCTGACACTCAAGGGACCCGGCTCAACCGAGCTGGCCGAGCAATTCGAGTCCGTCCGTGCCTGGATTGCCGAACTGGTCGCCGTCGCGCAGTGGCGGGTCCTGTGGCGTGAGGTCAATCATCGGGTGCTGGGGCCACAGCGCCTACCCCAGTCGATCTGGGTCGACACACGCGATGACGCACTCGGGCTGATCGGCAAGCGACGGGAGGCCGAACGCTTCGCCGAGCTGTTGGCGCTCACGCGGTCACGCCGGCCGGCCTTGGTGGAATGGGTCGGCAAGCGGCCCTTGCAGGCCATCGAGTTGGCGCCGCAGTGGCCGCGGTTGCTCGCGGTGGTGGACTGGCTGGCCGCCCATCCCCGTCCCGGCGTCTACCTGCGGCAGGTGGATATTGTGGGTGTCCACAGCAAATTTATCGAAGCCTACCGTGGGATACTCGCCGAGTTGCTCGACCTGGCGTTGCCGGCGAGCGCCATCGCTGCCGATCGCAGCGGCGTCGGTCAGTTCGCCGCGCGCTATGGTTTTCTCGACAAGCCGGACCGGATTCGCTTTCGGGTGCTCGATGCGCGGCTCTCCCTGCTGCCGGGTCCAGACTTGCCGGATGTGACGCTCGACGCGGCGAGTTTCGGACGACTGGAGGTGCCGGTCCGGCGCCTGTTCATCACCGAAAACGAGACCAACTTTCTGGCTTTCCCGCCCGTTGCGGACGCCCTGGTGGTCTTCGGTGCCGGCTACGGATGGAACGCACTGGCGCGGGCCGAGTGGCCGGCGCACTGCGCCATCTACTACTGGGGCGACATCGACACCCATGGATTCGCGATCCTCGATCAGTTGCGCGGTCACTTCCCTCGGGTGGCGTCCTTCCTGATGGATCTCCCGACACTGATGGCGCACGCAGCCCTGTGGGGCGAGGAGGCTGACCAGGTCACCCATGACCTGCCCCGGCTCACCGCTGCGGAAGCGTCCTTGTTCAATGAGTTGCGGGACAACCGCATCCGCCGAAACCTGCGGTTGGAACAGGAGCGCGTGGGCTTCGCTTGGCTGACCGCAGCCTTGATGCGTTGTCTTAAGTGATCGGAAGGCTGCTGCTTCCGGTCATCCTGACCTCGATTGTCAACCGCGTCACACCTTCGTACGCTGCACAACGCGGTCAACGACCGAATCGAGGTGTCATTATCAGCCGGCGCAGTTCGCCTCATCAATCTGTATCAACGAGAGCGCGGGCGTGCCGCTCGTGCTTGACTTGATCAGATCCGCATCAATGAAATAGGCATTGTTCACGAAATCGAAATCGAGCAGTACGCACAGCTCCCGATTCTGGTACGAAGGCGACGGCGGGACTGCATTGCTGTCGATCGTGGCGATCGTGGTAGCAAGCCCGGTGGCGAAGCTGACGGTTTTTAGCCTCAACAGCACCTGTGAGCCGGTACCGTTGTCGCGCAGCCGAACCTTGAAACGGTAGGGGGTACTGAAGCCACTGTTGAGCTCCTCGAGCGCTACGACGTTGTAGCGAAGATTAAGCGTCGAGGGAGCCGGTGCGGTGGACACCACCCGGGCCTCGCCATTGACGAAATCGAACAGCGACAAATCCTGCTCGTCGACGACCCCTGTCGATCCCACCGCGGTCCACGGCTGTTGGGCCTGCGCGATGCCGGCACCGGCCAGCATCAGCGGCAAGACCGCCAGCGCGGTCCAACGACGGGCGAAGTGAGCTTGCTTGAAGGCGATCATGGCGGTGTTCTCCTCGATTGATACCCGGATCCGAATAGCAACCGGAATGGCCGCTATCATCGGTTGACGCTGCTCCGCGTGGTTGGTCACCAGGCCGCGCGGCCGCGTCTGAGGAGAAGGTTACTCAGGATACGTATCGAACGGATTTCCGAACGGTCCGGATTTGTATGCGGATTGTTTCGCGGAGGTAAAGCAGAAAGCCGCTGCGCCGCATCCGCTAGGCTGGGATCAATTCAAGAGCAACATGAACAGGTCGGCTGGGCAAAGCGCGGCGTGCGCAAAGGCTCCCTGTCATGTCGGTGCGGGTCGGGCCTGCGGGGCTTTGCCCCAGCTACGGCTGCTGACGTTCACGCATCGGTACACTTGCTTCTCAACCGTCACCTACCGGGTCTTTCGGGCCGGCAACAGTTCCTCGACCAGCGCACGAAAGGCGGGGACATCGAGCGGTTTGCGCGCCTGGGCACGGATACCGGCGCGGCGGATGCGTTCCTGGGTCAGGTGCTCGCTGTGACCCGTGTAAAGGATGACGGGGGCGTCGGGGCGATACTTAAGCAACTGCTCCGCGGCCTCCAATCCCGTCATGCGCGGCATGGTCTGATCGAGCACCACGAGATCGAAGCCGGTCGGATCGGCGGCGAACCGTTCGTAAGCCTCCACCCCGTTCTCGGCCGAGACCACCGCCAAACCCCAACTGCCGAGCAGGTCTTGCATGAATTCCCGTACCGAGGCTTCGTCCTCGGCCAGCAGTACCCGGCCGTGCAGACCGGCGGGCGCGGCAGTGGCCTCATGACTGCCCGCTCCGGAGTCCGGTCCGTCGGCGTCGGGCGTGTCGGGGAACCAGGCGGGAAACCAGATACGCACGGTCGCACCCAGACCGGGCGCCGTGTCGACCAGTATATGTCCACCGTACTCATGCACGATGCCGTGCACCACGGCCAGACCCATGCCGCTGCCTTTGCCCACCTCTTTGGTGGAGAAAAAGGGCTCGAAGATGCGGTCGAGGACCTCGGGGGCAATGCCCGGGCCGGTGTCGCCGACCGCCAACTCGACAAAGGCGCCATTGACCGGCTGGTGGCAGGAGGCGCACACGCAGGCCCCTCCATGCACGGGTTGCAGCGCGAGGGTGAGCGTGCCCTTGCCCTCCATGGCATCGCGGGCGTTGATACAGAGGTTCATCAACACCTGCTCGACATGCAGGGGGTCGAGTTGCACGCAGGGGATCTTGCGCGCGAATTCACTGCGGATCTCGACGCTGGAGGGCAGGATCGAGGTCAGCAGTCGCATGGCTTCGGCGAGATGGGGCCCGAGTTGGAGTGCGCGGGGTTCACCGCGCTGACCGCGGCTGAAGGTGAGCATCTGCGCAATCAGGTCCCTCGCGCGCTGACCGGAGCGTTCCGCCCGATCCAGGTACTTGGCGAGCCGGGCGTCGCCGTAGTGTTCCGTGCGCTCACGGGCCATCGTCAGGTAACCCATGATACTGGTGAGCATGTTGTTGAAGTCGTGAGCGATGCCGCCGGTGAGCTGGCCGATCGCCTCCATCTTCTGCGCCTGCCGCAACTGGCTCTCAAGCCGGATCCGGTCCTCCAGCGAGCGCCGGCGTTCGGTGATGTCGCGCAGATAGCCGATGAAGATTCGACCTTCGGGGCCTTCGGCGACCTCGATGGCCAACTCGACGGGAAACTCGCTGCCGTCCGACCGCATGGCGGTCATCTCGACCCGGCGCCCCAGATAGTGCCGCTCTCCCGTCTCCAGGTAACGGCGCATACCGGCGGCGTGGGCCTCGCGCAGCCGTTCGGGGATGATGAGATCGGCGAGCGTTCGGCCCAACGCCTCCCGTTTCAGATAGCCAAAAGTTGCTTCGGCTGCCCGGTTGAACTCGACGACGTGACCCTGCTCGTCCATGCCGATGATGCAGTCGAGTGCGGCCTCGATGGTGGCGCGCAGGCGGTCCTCGCTCTTGCGCAGTGCCTCCTCGCGCACCTCGGCGCCGGGACTCCGGGGAGCGACGGCGAGGCTGCCGTTGTCCGCGGCGTCGGGCGCAAGGGTCGCGGCGCTCGACTCGAGTGGGTGTGAATGACCGGCGTGCATGATGTCCTCAGCTGGATTGCTTCGAGTCTATCAGGCGGGCCGGGCGCGGGACGCCGCTGAAACCGAGCGGCAACCAATGAAACAAAACAACAACAAACCGGTGGCAGCGAAGCGCTTCAACCGCGGTTGGATACGAACATATAGCCGACACCGCGGACCGTGCGAATGTTCTGGGGCTTCTCCGGATCGTGCTCGATCTTGCGGCGTAGCCGCGCAATATGGATGTCGATGCTGCGGTCGAACGGCCCCCAGTCGCGATTCCTGGTCAAGTTCAGGATCTGGTCCCGACTGAAGGGCCGGTTCGGCCGCTGGGTCAACACTTTCAGCAGTTCGAATTCCATCCGGGTCAGCGGGATCTCCTCGCCCTGCAGATCGAACAATTGATGGCTGTCGAGATCCAGCACTCCGGTACCGACGTGAACCCTGCGGGTCTGCGCCGGGGGTGCTGCGATCGCCCCGGATGGAACACCGGCCTGGACTGGACGCTGATAGCGGCGCAGCACGCTTTTCAGCCGCGCCTTGAGTTCACGCAGATCGAACGGCTTGGCGACGTAGTCGTCGGCCCCGACCTCCAATCCCACGATGCGGTCGACGGTCTCACCGGCGCCGGAGATGATGATGATGCCGAGGTCGAAGCGCTCGCGAATGGCGCGGGCGAGACTCAACCCGTCTTCGCCCGGCAGTCCGACGTCGAGCAGGACCACGCTTGGCGCGGCCTGGTCGAGCAAGGCCCGGGCGGTGGCCGCGTCGCCTGCCGAAAGCACCTCGTAGCCCTGCTCCGACAGGTAGTCGTTGAGCAGATCCCGGACATCGGGATCGTCATCCACTACCAGTACCCGCACAGACTCGGTCATCGGATCGCCCCTGTTTGTCGAGGATGAAAGCGCTGCCGCGACGGTCGGCAGTCGTGGTATCGGATTGCCGACCTGCCGTCCAAGTATCGACCAGTCGCCAAGCGCTGTTCAATTCGGTCTTCGCTGGGGTATTGGGTGGTGGGGCCGAACGCCGGCCCTGGCCGCCGGTTCTCGGGCGGTCCCGCACGCCTGAGGGCGTGGCCCGCGGGCCGCCTGTTCGTTGCCTTTACCTGAGGCGCGGAAAAGATTTAGAGAAGCCCCTATACCAAGGGTCTGTCTGGATATCAGGTACGAAGGCGATATCAGCTCGCGTCGGCGCCGGCCGCGGAACCCGCTGACACGGATCCGTCACCCGGCGCTGAGAGCATGCCGGCCATGCCGATCAGCAACGCGCGGCCACGGGCATCAAGCGCCCGGTAGCGCCTGATCAGATCCATTTCGTCGGCGCCGAGGTCCATCGGGTTCTCGACGCATAGCAGCCAGGCCGGCGTCACCGTCCCCAAGGCGGCGGCCAATTCCCGCGCCTCTTCGACGCCCATCCGTCGGATGCCTTGCTCGTAGTTGCTGATTCGCGACTTGGAGAGCCGCCATTCGGTACGCTCGGACAGGTCGCCGAGGGTTAGCTTGGCGGAACGCCGCGCGTCGCGGAGACGGTCGCCGATCTCTTTGCTGAGAGGAATCGAGGAGTTGCTCATCTACTGACACTCCCGCTCCGATTGTGGACGGTCATCGGAACTGACTCACGCCCGGTCACTTCTTTTGACTCGTCGTAGCATCAGGAATATCCGGTCCGTTGAAGAATATTTCGATCAGGAAATCCGCCGCCGGGTTTCCAGTACCCGCCGCACTAGGGTATCCATGGCGACTGGGTCTCATTGCAGAGACGTGCGGCACAGGATTGTTGAGGCTGCGGCAGGGCGGCGCTGATCGCCGCTGTCGCTTTTCGCCCGCCTTCCGCGTCGCGCCGACAGTCACATAGCCCTACTATGCGCCTGGTGGCGATCCCCGAAAACAGGCGAAAATCTGTTAAGAATAATTAAGCATAGATGGGGATCCTTTTCTACCGAAGAAAACAGTCGGAAAATACCCCCGCGGTGTCAGCGGGATCGGGAAGGGTGTGCGGCCTGTGGTCGGGGGTGGAACAACCCGCTAGGGATCAGCAGCAGGCCGAGCGCGAGGAGGGTGCTGATCATTCCATGAATCGGGACGCTCTCGCGCGGGGGCACACCGCTCGCGTGCATGACAGCGCTCAGTCCCGCGACGGCGATGGCGATCACCAGCAGTGTTCGCCACCCGCTCAGACCCATGTCGCGAATCCGCTTGGCGAGCAAATTCGCCTTCGCAAAGCCGACGACGAGGACCAGCGGTCCCAGCAGTGCCAGCGTCGTCACGTCGATCTGCGCCACGAGCTCGGCCGCAGCGGGCCCGCGGTCCGCGCGGATCAGGTGTTCGGCCAGGCCGACGCCGAAGGCAATCCCGAGTCCAAACAGGACGAATAGAATCGCGAGCAGAAGCAGAAATCCCAGGAAGGGCAGGCGGGTAAGGCGGCCGGTTCGCAGGCCGCCGAAATAGGCTCGAAACATCCGGTTCGCTCCGGTGGTTGAGGTGGGGTCGAGCGCAGGGTCTGACGGGTCGCCGACACGGCCGCCGGGGCCGCGGCGTATCCCGTGGCAGTGGTCGGTAGCCGCGATGGTACTCCCGGGTCGGCGCCAAGTGTAAAGAGTAACACCCCCGGCGCCGAATGCCAGCAGGCGGACGGACTGGTCCCGGATCAGAGTGTGATAATGTTTGGTGATCAGTATTTTGGCCCGCCAGAGCCATAACGCAGGCCGGCGTCCGCCCCCTGTTTGCGCACCGCGTTCCAGACTTGGTGATCCAGCGAGTCCGCGGCCCCGCCGACGGCTTCCACCTCGTGCTTGAGGTAGCCGGCGCGTTTCGCCGCGATGTCCTGGATCTGGCTGCGCAAGGCGTCCCGCCGCTGCGCCGTTTCTTTGACCACTCGCGCCCGCGCGTCGCGGTCCAACTCGGCCAGGGGCTGGGGCAGTTGCTCCGGTTGCAATTTATCCAGGTTCACGCGGCCGCTGGTGACGGCCTCCACCAGCTCCTGGTCGCCGAGCAGGCTGGCGGCGCCGCTCTCTGATGCGACAAACTCGGCACGCCGGGCCAGCACGGCAGGCGCGGAGGCCGCCTGAACGGCTTTGGCCGCGTCGACCGCAGCATGGCGTTTGGAGCGTTCGTCGGGGCTGCCGAAATAGAGTCGCGTGCCGTCCAGCTCGGCCGACAGCTTGGCCAGCGGGGCATCATAGGGTGTGGTGATGGCGACGGCACTGCCGGCCTGATCGACCTGGAAGTAACCGCCATTGCCAAGTTGAGCGATGCGCTGCCATTCGCCGCGGGTGTCCGGTTGTTGACCGCATTGGATCGTGTTGACGCGGATGCCGCGGCGGCCGGCTTCCGCCAGGGTCTGGGCATAGGGAACATCGTTGGGGTAATCCTGGTGAGGCGGGGCGTCGCCGATCAGAAAGACCACGCGGTAGACGGCCGGGTCCCGACTCCAGCCGATCCGCGTGACGGACTCGTGCAGCGCCTGATTGACGCTCTCGGGACCGTCCCCGCCGCCCTGGGCCTGAAACTTGAACAACTCGCCCTGGACCTGGTCCAGGTCGGGTGAAAGATCAATGACCCGGGTCACGTAGTCGTCGCCGCGGTCACGGTAGGCGACCAGGCCCATACGCACCTCGGGTGCCGGTTGTGCGGAAGCCAGGGTGGAGGCGATGGACCAGACCTTCTCTTTGGCGGCCTGGATCAGCCCGCCCATACTGCCGGTCGTATCCAGCACGAAGACCGCCTCCACGACCGGGCGCTGGCCCGGGTGCGCGCGGACGATGGCGGGGCCCTGCTCGCCCGGGTGGGGGACTGGTGTTCGCGTCAAGGCGGGGTAAGCGGTGACGGCGGCGGCCGTGAGGCCGAAGAGCGCGAGACCGACGAGTTTGGTGTTCATGATTGGCTCGGTTGGAGTGAATACGCGTGTATACCCTTCGTTGTTGGTTTTTCGTTTCTCGTTTTTCGTAACCCGATGTTTGATGGTTCTTAACGAAAAACGAAACACCGAAAACGCGAAACCGTTCCGTATAAGTTACGGCTAACGTGCGCCGCGCCACCGCTCACCGCGCGATCCGACGCAAGGCGCCCTCGGCCGACCGCCGTGCCAGGTCGAACGGGTCTGCTGCAGTCGCCGCACTGGCGGCGCTGTCGGCGGGAGGTCCCGGTCGGGCCGGGATGATGCCGAACAGGGCCTGGACCAGCAGCAGACTCCAGACCGCCAGGAACAGGCTGCCGCTGTGGCCGCCGGCCCAGAGCGCGGCGGCGGCGCCGGTCAGGATCAGACCCAGGTCGAGCAGTGCGGCGGTCGGGGTTCCCTGAAAACACCAGACGCGGACCAGCCACACCCATCCGAGTTGCACCAGGATGGGTGACCAGACACCGGGGGCCAGCGCCGGAGCGGCGGCGGTGACCGGCACCCAGGTGAGTACGATGATCATCCGACCCGCGCGCTCACCGCTGCGCCCGAGCAGGTAGAGCAGGTAGCCGAGACCCAAGGCGGCAGTGGTCAGGGCCAGGGCCTCGCGGGCCGGGACCAACAGACCCAGGCCGCTATTGAGTACCGCGGCGGCGACGGCGGCGATGAGTGCCACCAGTGCACCTTCGAGGAAGGTCGGGCGGTTCATGGAGCCACTTCCTGGCGGCGGCGCAGCCGCAGCAGTTCCAGTTCGACCTCAGCGTCTGAGACGCCGGTATCCGCGTCGGACCCTACCGCGTCCCAAGCTCCGGGCGGTGATCGCTCGTCCCCGGTCTGGCTGGTGTCCGCCAGCCAGCGATCGGCGCGGCGGCGCAGGTCGTCCAATCGGTTGGCGTGGGCCGCGAGTCGTTGCGCCAGTCGATCCCGTTCGGCACCGCGCTCGACGCGCTGTCTCCGGATGACGGTACGGCGACGGCCGGCCTCCAGTCGGCGGCGGATCAGCGGGCGAGCCAGGGCTTCGCGACCCTCGACCAGGCCCTCGGCCAGGGCGTCCGTGGCGCGGGTTTCTTCTTCGGCGAGGGACTGGTCGCGTCCTGCGAGCCGTTCGAGTTCCCGGTCCAGTCCGGCCAGGGTGCGCCGCTCCTGGTCCAGGGCCTGTTCCATCTCCCGCACGGACTGGGCGAGCACCAAGTCGGGTGCTTCCAGCCGGTCGAGGATGGCGTTGAGATCGGCGCGCACCAGCCGCGCCAGCCGGGTCATGAGTGCCACGGTCGTCACCTCCAGAGGATCTGCATGCGGTCTGATTGCAGTCTAGAGCGGGGCGAGCGGCTCGGTCAGGCATGGCGGCGTAAAACCGGAGGCAGGGGTTTTACAAGCAATTTACGCAAAGCACAGGGCTGACGGCCGATGCTGAAACGGTGGTTAGCGGACCTTGGCGATCAGTCCAGCGAATCGTTGTCGTTGCCGCTGTCGTGATCGAAGAAGCGATTCAATGTGGGCATGCTCGCGGGTATCGTAAACTCGATTACGACAACGGCAACGATCGGGTATATACCCGTCGTTGTTGGTTTTTCGTTTCTCGTTTTTCGTAACCCGATGTTCGATAATCCTTAACGAAAAACGAAAAACCGAAAACTCAAAACCGTTCTGTATAACTTGTTCTTGACTCGTTACCTGACTCATCACGCATCGCCTATGTCGAAACGCCGGCGTCTGTTGATCATCGAGGACGAAGAGCCGATCCGGGTCGGCCTGACCGATCTGTTCGTCTTTCACGGGTTCACGGTCGAGTCCGCCGCGGATGGACCCACGGGGCTCAATCTGGCGCTCTCGGGTACCTTCGACCTGATTTTGCTGGATTTGATGTTGCCCGGACTGGACGGCTTCGCCATTTGCGATCGGGTGCGGGCGGTGGATCGCGCTCAACCCATCATCATGCTGACGGCCCTCGGGGCGGACGAGGACATCATTCGCGGGCTCAAGCTCGGCGCCGATGACTATGTTGCCAAGCCGTTCTCGATCACTGAATTGGTGCTGCGGGTGCAGGCGGTGCTGCGGCGCAGTCAGGGTGCGTTGGCCGGGGCGCCAAGTCTGCGGTTGGGCGACCTGACGCTGGATACGGCCAATTTGGTCGGGTGCCGCGGTGCGGTGCAGATTCCTTTCACCCGTCGGGAGGTGGCGATCATCCAATATCTGGCCGCCCATGGCGAGCGCCCGGTGTCACGTGACGAATTGCTGACCAAGGTGTGGGGCTACTCGCGCGGCTGCGGTATCGAGACCCGCACGGTGGACATTCATATCGCCAAGCTGCGCCGCAAGCTGGAAACCGACCCGGCGGACCCGCGGGTGCTGCTGACGGTGCGGGGGGTCGGGTACCGGCTGCTGGTCGGATCGGATGGGGACGCGTCATGATGGTTCTGCGTGGATGAAGGGCCAGGGCCGCGACCGGCAGCGCACGCGCCTGCGCCTCTGGCTCGGGCTCTTCTTCATCGCCTTGGCTCTACCCAGCGCCGTGCTGGTTAACAAAGCCTATGACCAGCTCAAGTGGGAGTCCTTCAGACAACAGCAGGTCGCCGCCGCCGAGCTGGCGGCGCGGGTGGATCGGCGTTTGGGCGAGATCGCCCGGGTCGAGGATGCGCGTCCGGTCACCGACTATGGGTTTCTGACCGGCGACCCGGAGCGCCCGGGTGTGCAGCGCTCACCGCTCGCACAACACCCGATCCAAACGGATATTCCGGGCCTGGTGGGCTGGTTTCAGGTGGGCGAGCAAGGCGACTTCAGCACCCCGCTGGTACCGGCGGATGCGCGCGCGCCGGCGCGCTATGGGATCGACCCCGCGGAACTGGTGCGGCGCCAGGCGGCGGCGGCGCGGATCGAGGGGGTACTGATCGGCAATCGGCTGGTCGAGCGGGGGCGTATTCCGGTGCCCGCGCCGGGCCGGCAGCAGGCGGCGCCGGCGCTGCCCGAGACCGCACCGGCGAAGGTCACGGCAGCGCGTGAGCGGCTCGCCCAACAGGCGTTCGATGCATTGGGCGAGTCCCGGTATGCGAATATCAGGCCCGCCACCGACAAGGCCAAGGTCGAGGCCGATGACGGGCTGGCGCTGTCGGCCCCCGCCGTTCAGGGTCTCGGGCCGGTGGAAGCCCTTGCGCTGGACGCCGCACTGGCGACGCGGGCCGCTCCGGCCGCCATGGCGGCCGAGCCGGTGCCGCCGGCGGATGCGGCGTTGCGTGCCCGCACGTCGGCCGCATCTGCCGTCAACGCGCCACGACGCGAGGGAGCGCAGGATGCGCCGGCCGCTGCCGACCTGGCCGCCCAACGCGGTGACAAGGGTGCGGCGTCAACCGTCAGACTTTTCATCAACACGGTGGAACCGCTGACGCTGGGGCTGCTTGGCAGCGGGCACTTCGTGCTCTTCCGCGCCGTGCATCAGGGCGGTGTGCGGATCATCCAGGGGTTATTGATCGAGCAGGAGCCGTTTCTGCTCGGCCTCATGGGTGAGCCCTTCCGGGCGACCGGGCTGGCGCTGACCACCGATCTGATCGTCGCCTTTCGCGATGAGGTCCTGACCGCCTTCCGCGCCCGGCAAGAGCGAGGGTCTATCTCCAGCGTTCGCGAGCTGTCCGGTGCGCTGCTCTATCGGACCCGGCCGCGCGAACCCTTCGGCGGGTTGGAGTTGATCTTCAGTGTCGGGCGGCTGCCGGTGCCGCCGGGTGCGGCGGTGATCGGCTGGGTGGCAGGTCTGTTGACCCTGGTGCTGGTTGCCGGTACCTGGCTCATGGATCGGCTGGGCCGGCAGCAGATCGGCCTGGTCCGCCAGCAGCAAGCGTTCGTGTCCGCGGTGAGCCACGAACTCAAGACCCCGCTGACGTCGATCCGGCTCTATGCGGAGTTGCTGCGCGCCGGCTTCGCGGACGCGGACCGCCGACAGGTCTACTACCGTTACATTCAGGAAGAAAGTGAACGGCTGTCCCGGCTGATCGCCAATGTACTCACCCTGTCGCGGATCGACCGGGATGCACTCATCGTGTCGCCGACGGCCGTGCCGCTCACCGCGCTGATGGAGTTGGTGCAGGAGCGGGTGACCGCCCAGGTGGAGCGCGCGGGGTTCGTGTTGATGCTGGAGTGTCGGGCGCCGGTGGTGGTCCAGGCGGACCCGGATGCCTTTGTGCAAGTTCTGATCAATTTGGTCGATAATGCGGTCAAGTTCGCCGCGCAGGCCGAGCCAAAGCGCGTTGAGATCCGCTGCGCGTGCCCGCGCGCGGGTTGGGTGCAGGTGGCGGTCCGCGATTTCGGACCCGGGGTGCCGCGCGCGGCGCTGCGGCAGGTGTTTCAACTTTTTTACCGCGGGCAGGACGCGGCGCGGCGGGCGATTCCAGGTACCGGGATCGGATTGGCCTTGGTTGAGCGCTTGGTAAAGGCCATGGGCGGGCGGGTGGAGGTGGTCAATCGTGAGCCGGGCGCCGAGTTCCGGGTTGAATTGCCGGCGGTGCCGGATGCGCAAGACACGGGTGCGTCGGGATGACGGGCTGATCCCGCAAACGGCGATCGGCAACCAACTTGAGAATCCGAGGCGGGAGCGTCCCGCCCCGGACGGCACGCGATTATTTGCGGATCCGCAGCGGTGAGACCTGGGGTACGCCGGCGGCCGCCATCATCACCTGGAAGACTTGGGTGTTGTCCAGGATACGGGCTCTGGGGTACCACTCGAGTTCAGCCGACTCAAAGCGCCGCGCGCCGGCGCCCATGGCGTAAATGCGGGTCAGCTCGTTGGTATGGCCAGTGGTGCCGAAAGTGACTTCCCCTCCCGGATAACACTGCGAGCCGGTGCAGTTCGGCAGTTGCTCCGGCAAGTCACCGGCGCCGAGCGCCGCGCGGTTGCGCATGTAATTGTTGCTATGGTCGGAGGTCACGATCAGCAGTGTATTGCTCCAATCGATCGCGTCGTTCGGTTGGTTGACAAAGTCGATGACGGCCTGGACGCCATCGTGCAGATCCTTGATCGTACCGACCATCCGCTGAAAGTCATTGGCGTGGTTAGCCCAGTCGATATCGCCTTGTTCCGCCATCAGGAAGAAGCCATCCGGATCCTGGCTCAGCACTTTCAGTGCCGCCAGTGTGGCTTGCGTATAGGTGGGGTTCTCTCGGGTCGCCTGCGTCACCGTGGGCGTGGCGGGCAGGTCGTTGGGCTTCAGCGACTCGAAGTTGCCGTCCCCTTCCTTACCGAAGAGTCCGAACAGTTTCTTGCCTTCGGCAACGGCTTGCTGGGCTGCCGTGAGCAGGCTCAAGCCGCCGTCGACCCCAGGAGCGCGCTCGACGAACACATACTCGGTACCGTAGACGCCGTTCTGCAGGTTGTCGTAATCTTCTGCCGCGATGTAGTTATAGGTCGGCGAGCCGTCGTAACCAGGATGACCGCCGCCGATGACCACTTCGGGCTTGAGCGTCGCGATGATCTCGTGTCCAATAGCGCCGTAATTGTTGCGGCTCTTGTTGTGGCTGACGAAGGCGGCCGGAGTGGCATGGGTGAACGGCACTGTGCTGACGACGCCAATGGCATAATCTTTGAGTTCGCGCAGGTGTTCGGCAATGGTCTTGAGCGAGCCGTCGCCGGTGCGGTTGCCGCCGGTGTCGGGGTCTCCCGGCAGCCAATTGAGATTGCCGTCATCGGTCTTATAGCCGGAGGCCCAGGCGGTTGCCGCCGAGGCCGAGTCGGTTGCTTTGGCTTTGAGGTAGTCCGCGGCGGCGGGACCTTCGGGACTCAGGGGATAGGGGGCGGTGCCGCCCTGCGCCGGATCATATCCGAGGGTGGGCCGAATGGCTCTTGGGTCGTAGATCCCGTCGGACCAGTATTTGTACGTACTGACGTCCCAGGTGGACTGGTTTCCCTGGTAGGGCAGATTGTGAAACGACAGGTCGAAATCATTGCCGAACAGATAACGGCTGGTGGCGATTTCATGTTCGATGTTCATGCCGTCGCCAATCAGGAGAATGATGTGCTTCGCTTCCCGCTGACTCGAATCGGCGAGCGCGCCGAGCGAGCATGAACCAATGAAGACGGCGGCGAGCACCTGTCTAACAGCAAGGTTGAGCAGTGGTTTTTTCATCGGTCACCTTGGTGATGGAGTGGGGACATCGGCTATCATCGAAAGCGTTCTTGTGATCGCTTTCACAGCGCTTGGAATGTATCGCAACGCGCTGCCGCGATGGTCTTAAAGGTACCAGATGAAATTGACGGTTTCGTGTCCGAACGATGTCGTTTTGAGTCTGGGGTATCCTTCCGAATTGGCCAAAATGAATGGCTTCTATTGCGGTTCGTGTGCGGCTTTGTGTTTCCGCGGCGAGCTCTCGCCTGAGCGCGCCGCGCCCCGGATGACTGGTGCCGTAGCGGTCACGGCTGTTCTCAACTATCAATCGGATAAACTCGTCAGCGCCCTGGCGCAGGTCGATGTAGGTTTATCCATCGGAGATTGTCATGTTCCGGTTCATTGTCGTCCTGGTGACGCTGCTCCTCTGCCAGCCTGTGACGCTGGTTCCATCCGCCGCGGCGGCCCCCTCGCAATCCGGGTCTGCCGATCCGACGCCCGCGACCCCGCACGAGCCGGATCGGCCCGACTGGTTCAAGAATTCATTTCTCGACATTCGCGACGACGTGGCCGAGGCCGCCGCGGCCGGCAAACGTGTCATCCTCTATTTCTATCAGGACGGCTGTCCCTACTGCGCCAAGTTGCTCCGCGAGGGATTCGGCGACAGGACCACGGAGGCGCTGGCGCGTCAGCGCTTCGATCTGGTTGCGATCAATCTGTGGGGTGATCGGGAGGTGACCGGTTTTTCGGGGGAACCGACGACGGAGAAGCAGTTCGGTGTCGGTCTCAAGGTCCAGTTTACTCCGACCCTGTTGTTCTTGGATGAGGGCGGCCAGGTGATTTTGCGCATCAACGGCTATTATCCGCCGCACCAGTTCGCGGCGGCATTGGCGTATGCGGCGGAGCGGCGCGAACAGCTGGGGGAAGGTTTCGCGGACTTTCTCGCCGCGCGGGTGCCAACGGCGGCGACGGGTCGGCTGCATGACGAGGGCGGATTCCTGCCGCACCCGCTGCGCTTGGCGCACAACCGGGATATCTCCTCCCGTCCGCTGGTCGTGATGTTCGAGCAGCCGGTCTGCACCGAGTGTGATGAGCTGCATGAGATCATCTTGCGCAAGGAAGCCGTCGCCTATTCGCTGAGCGGCTTCGACGGCGCAATTCTCGATGCCTACTCGAAAGCACCGGTACAGACCCCGGACGGACGTGACCTGACGGCACGTGACTGGGCCGTGGAATTGGGCATCAAATACACTCCGACCCTGGTGTTTTTCGATGCCGCGGGCCGCGAGGTCTTTCGGGTCGAGGGCTACCTCAAATCATTCCACGTTCACGGCGCCCTGGACTACGTGGCGACCGGCGCCTACATTGCTCAACCGAGCTTTCAGCGCTATCTGGCCGCCCGTCGCGAGGCGCTGGCGGCTCGCGGAATCAGGGTGGATCTCATGCAGTGATCCGCGCACGTCGGGCGGCGGGTCAGGGCACACCGCAATCAGTAGCCGTAACCAGCCTCATTGATTTTGAAGATCCTGGCGTTCTTGACGGTGATCCTGGCGACGAAACGCTGGGGACCGAAGTTATAGGTCCAGATTTCATAGCTGTCGCCGGTCGGCACCGGCTGGTAGCCGATCGGGTTTCCCAAGGCATTGTAGATCGGCTGGTTGACGACTGGGGCGTCAATCCGCTCGACACTCGTCGGCTGCCCGCAGCGCTGGGTCAGCTTAAAGGTATCATCACCCTCGGACACGATCGCGTTGCCGCAGCGCAGCGCCTGGGCCGGGCCGGCAACGAGCAGACCGATCAATACGATAGGGACGTAACGCATAGCACACCTCGGTGTGGGCGGTGGAGCGGACGCCGGAGCGTTTCACCCTAGGTGAAATCATGAACCCGCCGGTGAAAATGTCAACGATTGACTCCGGCGGCCGGGTCTTTGGTCACTGGTCGTCACGAGTGCCCTGCCGGAGCGGTTCTCCCCAACTGCCGTTTGGCCTTGTTGGGGTTGCGCAACAGGCAGTAGACGGCGCCGGTGCCGCCGTCACCGCGTGTCGCGGAGCAGAAGGCGAGTACTTCGTCGTGGAGGCGCAGCCAGTAGTTGACCTTCTGCTTGAGCACCGGTTGAGCACTGGAGGAGCGGATGCCCTTACCATGGATGATGCGGGCGCAACGTACCCGGCGCTGTCCACACTCGATCAGGAATTCGGCCAGAACACGCCGCGCTATCTCGACCGTGAGTCCGTGCAGATCGACTTCCAGACCGACCGCAATGGCACCCCGGTGCAGGTCGGCCAGGACACGCTGCTGGACCCCAGGGCGCGCGAAGGACAGGCACTCGTGGGTTTCGACCTCGGATTCGGAGAGGGCGACACCCGCGTCCTCGGGCAGTGCCGGCGGGCGCGGTCGAGGGATCGGCGGGGGGCGCCGCCGATAGGGCTCGATGCCGACCTCGCGCAGCGGTTGCGCGTCCCGAACCTGCTCATGAAACAGCGCCAGGTCAGCCGGGGGGACTTGCTTCTTCATCGTCGGTCTCGTTTCGGCGCGGGTCAGGTCGGGAGTATACTGGGCAGTGGTGGCGGCGCCTGCAGATATCTAGGGTTTCCGATGATGTAGAGAGACATAGAGCAAAGCCTGCCGAACCATCAAGCGCTTCTGGTCGCCGGCGGCGACTCCGGCACGGCCCGGCACGGGGGTGCGACGATGCCCGCGACGGCCCTTTCCAGTATCATCGTCGGGTTGGTCCGCTTTTTTCTCTCCCACACGGGCAGCAGTCCGATGAAGATCCTGGTCAGCAATGACGACGGTTACCAGTCTCCGGGTTTGCTCGCGTTGGCCGCCGGGCTCGCCCATTTTGGTGAAGTGGTGGTGGTGGCCCCGGAACGCGACCGCAGCGGCGCCAGTAATTCACTGACCCTGGATGTGCCGTTGCGCGCCAGCACGATGAGCAACGGCTTTATCCGCGTGGACGGTACCCCGACCGATTGTGTTCATCTGGCGATCACCGGCTTGCTCGACAGCGAGCCGGACATCGTGGTTGCCGGGATCAACCATGGTGCCAATCTGGGCGACGACGTGCTGTACTCGGGAACCGTCGCCGCGGCGACCGAGGGGCGCTTCCTCGGGCTGCCGGCCATCGCCGTGTCGATGGACTCACGCGAACCCCTGCATCTGCAGACGGCGGTGCGGGTGGCGTGCCTGCTGGTGGAGCGGCTGCGTTCCGACCCCCTGGATTCCAATCTGATCCTCAACGTCAACGTCCCGGATCGACCCTACGAGGAACTGCAGGGATTCTTGGCGACCCGGTTGGGTCACCGCCACAAGGCTGAAGCGGTGGTGGCGGCCAAGGACCCGCGCGGCCGGGCCATCTACTGGGTCGGTCCAGCCGGGCCTGAGGCGGATGCGGGGCCGGGGACGGACTTCCACGCGGTCCGGGCCGGTTTTGTGTCCATCACCCCGCTGCAGGTGGACTTGACCCGCCATGCCGCCCTGGCGTCGCTCGGGCAGTGGCTGCGTGCCTGCCGTTGATGTCGAACCTGAGTCATAGCGGGATCGGGATGACCTCACTGCGCACCCGTGAGCGGTTGATCACGCGACTGAGCGAGGCCGGAATCAGCGACCCGGAGGTGTTGCGGGTGATGCGCGACTTGCCGCGGCACTTGTTTGTCGATGAGGCTCTGGCGAGCCGCGCCTACGAGGATTCGCCCCTGCCCATCGGCCACGGCCAGACGATCTCCCAGCCCTATATGGTCGCGCGCATGACCCAGGCGCTATTGGCGGCCGGACCGATGCATACGGTGTTGGAAGTCGGAACCGGGTCGGGTTTCCAGACCGCGGTCCTTGCCGCCCTGGTGCGGCGGGTGTACAGCATCGAGCGCATTCAGTCACTGCAAATCCGCGCCCAAGCATGCTTGCGCCTGCTGCAGGTGCGCAATGTGCGGTTCCGGCATGGCGATGGTTTTCTGGGTTGGCCCGAGTATGCGCCCTATGACGGGATCCTGGTGACCGCCGCGCCGCGGGCGGTGCCGCGCGCCCTGGCCGACCAATTGGCGCCCACGGGTTGCCTGGTCTTGCCGATGGGCGAAAGTGACCGCCAGGCGCTGGTGCGAGTGACCCGGGTAGCGGGTGGGTTTGCGCAGCAAATTCTGGAGCCGGTTAGCTTTGTGCCTTTACTGGGAGGGGTTGCATGAGCGTTTCCCGCGGGTTGTTTTGTCGTGAGTCTCCCGGGGTGGGTCGCGCGTCCAGTCCGCTTGCCGCCTGTTGTGCGGACTAAGGTCCGACCACCAGGTTGAACGCTGGGGCGCGCCATGGTGGACGAACTCGGCTTCGACGTCTGCTTCAAGGGCTGCCGGCCGCGCGCTTGGGGATCGTCCGGCGATGGCGGTGCAAAGCGCCGGTCGGGGTTACTGTCGGGACTCATCCTGGGGCTGGTGACTCTGGTGTTGGTCGGGTGTGGTTCCACTGGTCCAGCGCCGGTTGGGGGGTGGTCGGGAAAGGGTCCGGTTCCGAAAGGGTATTATCTGGTGCGCAAGGGCGATAGTCTGAGTGAGATCGCCGCCAAGCGCCGTGTCAGCACCAAGAACCTGATTCGCTGGAACGCCCTCAAGCCTCCGTACACCGTTTATGCCGGCAAGTTGCTGCGGGTGGTGGCGCCGGGCCGCTCGGCGGGGAGAGCGCGGGTCGGCAGGGCGCGCGATCCGTCAAAGGTAACTCAGCCAAAGTCCCAAAGCGCGTCGGGTGAGACCGCCGCCGCGCCGGCCCCGGGGAGCCGCACCAAAGGTTCTGGTGTCGCCTGGGCCTGGCCGTTGTCAGGGGCTATCGTGCAGGGCTTTCGTGTCGGCGACCCCGCTCGCCAGGGGTTGCGCATCGGCTGTCGGCCAGGCGAGGAAGTGCGGGCGGCGGCTGCCGGCCAAGTGGTCTACAGCGGTAGTGGACTCAAGGGTTATGGCAACCTTATCATCGTCAAGCACAACAAGAACTATCTCAGCGCGTACGGCTTCAACCGTCGGCTGTTCGTCAAGGAAGGGGACAGCGTCAAGCGCGGCCAGGCGGTGTCGGAGTGTGGCGAGGGACCGGACGGGGCCTACCTGCTTCACTTTGAGGTACGCCGTGACGGTGCCTCGGTCAATCCGATTCTCTACCTGCCCCCGCGCGAGTAACACCGTCTGAGCGGACGGAGGGAGATGTGGATGGTAATCAGCGAGGACACCGAGAGCGTTGCGACCGAGCGGGTCGATCTCGAGATCATTGAGCCCGAGATCATTGAGCCCGAGATTCTCGATTCCGATATCGACCCGGACAGCGAGTCCTTGATTCTGCTTGATGAGGACCCGGATGAGATCAGCGAGATCATCGACGACGCCGAGCCGGTCGAGCCGGTCGAAGACCCGGTCGACGAGGAAGGGACCGGGCCGGTCAGTGAGCGCTTTCCGTCCGGCGATGGCGACTTTGACGCAACCCGGATCTACTTAAACGAGATCGGCGAGTCGCGCCTGCTGACCGCCGAGGAAGAGGTTTATTTCGCGCGCCTGGCCCAGCGCGGCGACAATGCCTCACGCCAGCGCATGATCGTGAGCAACCTGCGCCTCGTCGTGAAGATCGCACGCCGTTACCTCAATCGCGGGCTGCCGTTGCTGGACTTGATCGAGGAGGGCAACCTCGGTCTCATCCGCGCGGTGGAAAAATTCGATCCGGAACGAGGGTTTCGCTTCTCAACCTACGCCACTTGGTGGATCCGTCAGACCATCGAGCGCGCGATCATGAATCAGACGCGCACCGTGCGTCTGCCGATCCATGTGGTCAAGGAGATCAATATCTATCTCAAGGCCGCGCGCAAACTCGCCCAACAGCTCGACCACGAACCCACCACCGAGGATATCGCCGTGTTGCTGGATCGTCCGATCCACGAGGTCAAGCGTATGCTCGGTCTCAACGAGCGGATTACCTCGGTCGATACCCCGTTCAGCAAGGACGTGGACAAACCGCTGGTGGACATGCTCGAGGACGAGTCCGCGGACGACCCGACCGAACGTATCCAGGACGACGACATCCAGTCCAATCTGGAGCATTGGCTGGGCAAGCTCAACGAGAAGCAGCGGGAGGTGGTTGAGCGGCGTTTCGGGCTGCACGGCTACGAGAATGCGACCTTGGAACGGGTCGCCCAGGAACTTGGCGTGACGCGTGAACGGGTGCGCCAGATCCAGATGGACGCGCTACGGCGTCTGCGCGACATCCTCGAGAAGGAGGGGTTCTCGATCGACGCGTTCTTCAAGTAGGGTCGAGTCGCCATCGGGTGTTCGCAATACTGGATCCAGGTCAACGATCCGTGCGGCAAATCACGCGGTTGACTGTGCCGTTTGTCGTGTCGCGGTTGACTTTCCAGGTCCAATCCAGTCTGATTGCCGAGGTTACGCCTGGGGAATGAGGCGCACAGAAGTTAGGCTGGATGGCCTGGTGTCCTTCTTCGCTTTTTCTAAAGAATCCCTGGAGGGTTTATGGAATCCGGATTGGAGCAGAAGTACAACTTCGATGTTGTACGCTGGTTCACCATCATGGCCGCCGTCTACCTGGTAGTCGGTGCCTCGGTCGGTGTCTATATCGCCTCGGAGCTGGCGTGGCCGTTCCTCAATTTCGACAGTCCCTACATCTCGTTCGGACGGTTGCGTCCGGTCCATACCAACGCGGTCATCTTCGCCTTCGGCGGCTGTACGCTGATGGCGACCGCTTTCTATACCGTGCAGCGCACGTGCGGTGTGCGCCTGTGGAGCGACAAGCTCGCCTGGTTCGTCTTCTGGGGCTGGAACACCGTGATCCTGCTCGCGGTCATCACCCTCCCGCTGGGTCTCACCGAGTCCAAGGAATACGCCGAACTCGAATGGCCGATCGATATCCTGATCGCCGTCGTCTGGCTCTCGTTCACTTTCAATTTCATCATGACCATCGCGGTACGCAAGACCTCGCACATCTATGTGTCGAACTGGTTCTTCCTCGGCATGATGGTGATGATCGTCTATCTGCACGTCGTCAACAGTCTGGCCATCCCGGTGGGGTTGTTCAAATCCTATTCGCTGTTCTCCGGTGTTCAGGACGCCATGATCCAGTGGTGGTGGGGCCATAACGCCGTCGGGTTTTACCTGACGGCCGGCTTCCTTGGCATTATGTATTACTTTGTGCCGAAGCAGGCCGGCCGCCCGATCTACTCGTACCGACTCTCGGTCATCCATTTCTGGGCCTTGATGTTCGGCTATGTCTGGCTGGGCGCCCATCACCTCCAGTACACCGCCCTGCCTGACTGGACCGGTTCACTTGGCGCGGCGGTCTCGATCGCCATGATCATCCCCTCCTGGGGTGGTGCGGTTAATGGAATGATGACGCTGTCCGGCGCCTGGGACCGCCTGCGCACCGACTATGTCCTGCGTTTCCTGATCATGGCCCTGGCCTTCTACGCCATGTCCACGTTCGAAGGGCCGGTCATGGCACTCAAGACGGTCAACGCGCTGTCGCACTACACCGACTGGACCATCGGCCACGTTCACTCCGGCGCGCTCGGCTGGGTCGCTGGGATCTCCATCGGCGCCATCTACCACCTGATGCCGCGGCTGTTCCACACCGAGATGTTCTCCGAGCGCTTGGTCAACTTCCATTTCTGGACCGCGACCATCGGCACCGTGGTCTATATCGTCGCCATGTGGGTGTCCGGCATCATGCAGGGGCTGATGTGGCGCGCCTACGACGAGTACGGCACCCTGGCCTACACGTTCGTCGAATCGGTGGATGCCATGCACCCCTACTACGCGATGCGGGCAATCGGCGGCGCTATTTTCCTGACCGGTGCGATCGTGATGTTGTTCAACGTGCTGATGACCGTGCGCAAGTCGGCCGCTGACGGCAGTCTGGTGCGGGCGCGCACCGTTCCGGCCCCGGCCTGATCAACCTACTGGAGTTTTAGAGACATGGCTGATCGCAAAGTCAAAGCGAAGAGCTTTCAGGAATGGATGGAGATCAACATCTGGGGTCTCCTGTTCTTTCTCGGGATGGCCTTGGCCGTCGGTGGTCTGGTCGAGATCGTGCCGCTGTTCTTCATGAAAAACACCATGGAGCATCATCAGTTCCCGGAGATCGTCTGGGACAAGGCGGGGGTCGAGCCGATCGTGGCCGTCGATGAGACGGGTAAGCAGGTGTGGAACTGGCAACCGGGTGATGGTGTCCGTCCCTACACGGCACTGGAGTTGGCCGGCCGCGACATCTATCAGCGCGAGGGCTGTTACCTCTGTCATTCGCAGATGGTGCGGCCGTTCCGTGATGAGAAGGAGCGTTATGGTCATTACTCGCTGGCCTCTGAGTCGATGTTCGATCACCCGATGCAATGGGGCTCCAAACGCACTGGCCCGGACATCGCGCGGGTGGGCGGGAAGTATTCGGACGACTGGCACCGCCAGCATTTGCGCCGGCCGCAGAACCTGGTGCCGGAGTCGGTGATGCCTGCCTATCCCTGGCTGGATGAAACCTATGTCAACGGCAAGCGGATGCGCAGACACATGAGGGGCCTGCGACTCATCGGCGTTCCCTATGCGGACGCCGACATCGAGCAGGCGCCGGAGGTGGTCAAAGGGAAGACCGAGATGGATGCGCTGGTCACCTACCTCCAGGTGCTGGGCACCATGGCCAAGCTGGATGAGGCCAAGGCTTATCGTGAATAGCCTCAGCGAGTATTTTCATACCGACTGGCAGGCGATGACGACCAACGACTGGATCGGCACGATCCTCACCGTCGTCATCTTCCTGCTCATGGTGGTGGCCTACTTTCAGGTATTCCGTCCCAAGAACCGGGAGCGGCTCGAAGCGCGCAAGTACATCCCGTTCGAAGAGGACAACGCGTTCAGCGGAGACAAAGATGGCGGAAAATAACCCTTTCCCCGGTGAGAACAACACGGGACATGTCTGGGACGACAACCTGCGGGAGTTGAAGAATCCGCCGCCGCGGTGGTGGATGCTGGCGTTCTGGGCCTCCGTCGCCTTCTGGGCCGGCTATGCGATTCTCTATCCGATGTGGCCGATCGGCCAGGAGCCGACCCAGGGCGTGCTCGGCTGGAGCCAGATGAAAGAGTACGCGGAGGGTGTGGAGCAGATCACCGCCAAGCGCGCCAAGTTCGAGGAACAGCTGGCGGGGATGACAGCCGATCAGATCATCGCTGACCCCGGGCTCAAGGAATACACTCTGGCTTCCGCCAAGGTCCTGTTCGGCGATAACTGCCGTGCCTGTCATGGCAGCGGCGGGGCGGGTAATCCTGGTTTTCCGGTCCTGGCGGATGACGACTGGCTGTACGGCGGCACCACGGCCAAGATCCAGGAGTCCATCGCGGCCGGGCGCAAAGGCGTGATGACGGCACACGAGAAGATCCTCTCCCCGGTCGAGGTGGATACGCTGGCGAACTGGGCCGTGCAGATGAACGATACGGCCGGAGCCGGTGGGAGTCCGGAGGGTTGGGCATTGTTCAAGAGCAAGGGCTGCACCGCCTGCCATGGCGAGAAAGCGAATGGGCACGTGGTCGACCTGCCCAACGGTGAATTTGTCTCGGTTGGTGCCGCCAATCTCACGGACGGGATCTGGCGCTTCGAGCCGGGCGGTTTCGAGAGTGCCAAACACACCATTCTCTACGGGGTCAATCAGACCAATGTTCCGGGTACGCGCGATGCCGTGATGCCGGTCTGGGGGCCTGACCCGACCCGTGGCGGTGTGGCGAAGTTGACTCCTGAGGAAATCAAGAAGCTTGTTGTCTATGTCCACGAGTTCGGCGGCGGTCAATAGCCCGCGTGAGGGATGCAAACGACTCCGGCGGGCGGCAGTAGCGCCGTCCGCCGGCACTGCGGCGCGAAGAGGGGAGTGATCATGAATGTTGTTACCAACCTGATGAATTGGGACCCGGTCGCCTGGATGTCTATCCTGATGGTCGTGCTGGCCGTCGTCATCATCACCTTCCTGGCCTTCAAGGTCGCGGCACTCATCAAGCATGACGCCGAGGCCCATAAGCAGCAGAAGCCCTAGCGCCGCTGCGCCGCGCTACCCGAATCCCAAGGGGGCCGATGTTCCCCTTTTTCTGTCTGGGGTCTTCTTCGGATCAAGGGTATATCATTGCGAGTAGACATGGGCTGAAGGTTGCCGGGACGCTACGATCATCCGCCCCCGCCCGCGGAAGTTCAGTTGTTCGTCCCCGCCGTGGAGAGACCCGGCACCTATTCGGCATTGGTCGGGTTCAGGAGTTGTTCCGTGAGTATGAGTGACACACGTCAGCATCAGGCCGCTGTCGACGCGCTTTACGACGAGGCCGAGCACTGGCACGTCAATACCGGCGGCGAGACCATCCATGCCAAGCGTATCCGTGGACGCTGGCGAACCATCAAGTGGATGACGGCTTGCGTCTGGCTGGTTTTCTTTCTGGGCCCCTATCTGCGGTGGGATGGGCGCCAGGCGGTCTTGTTCGATATCCCCAACCGCCAGTACCACCTCTTCGGGGTGACCATCCTGCCCCAGGATTTCTGGATGCTGTCGCTCCTGTTGCTGTTCTTTGCGATTTTGCTGGCGGTGGTGACGGCCCTGGTCGGGCGGGTCTGGTGCGGCTTTTTCTGCTTTCAGACAGTGTGGACCGACATCTTCACCTGGATCGAGGAGTGGCTGGAGGGAACGCCGCCCCAGCGGCGCAAGCTCGATCAGGCGCCGTTGAGTCGCGCGAAGGTGCGCATCAAGCTGACCAAGCATCTGTTATGGATCCTGATCGGCTTTTTCACCGGCTTCAGTTTTGTGGCCTGGTTCAGTGATGCCCCTGCGCTGTGGGGCGCGTTTTTCCTCGGGCAGGCGAACAGCGCAGTCTATATCTCAGTCACGCTGTTCACGGTCGGTACCTACATCCTGGCCGGCTACCTGCGCGAACAGACCTGTTTCTGGCTTTGTCCCTACGCCCGCATTCAAGGGGTCATGCTCGACAAGACGACCATCGTTCCCACCTATGATGAGCGCCGCGGTGAACCGCGCGGCAGGGTCAACAAGGGCGAGACGGCAGCCTCCCGCACCAACGGCGACTGTGTCGACTGCAAACAGTGTGTCGCGGTTTGCCCCACCGGCATCGACATCCGTCAGGGGCAGCAGGAGGGATGCATCACCTGCGCCCTGTGCATCGACGCCTGCGACGAGGTGATGGAAAAAGTGGGCCGGCCCCGCGGTCTGATCCGGTACGCCTCGCTGGACGAGTTTGTCGGACAGGCTCCCAAGGCATTGCTGAAGCGCCCGCGCGTCTGGGTCTATGCGACCATCCTGGTGGTCGCCCTGTCCGGCATCTTCTACGGCATGTCCTCGCTGGATGCAATCGACCTGAAGGTGCTGCATGAGCGTGCCCCGCTGTTCGTGACCTTGAGTGACGGCTCGATCCAGAACAAATACACACTCAAGATGTTGAACAAGATGCCGGAGGAACTTGCGGTGCGGATCAGTGTCTCTGGCCCGGAGGGGTTGAAATTGATCGGGGCCGAGGCGCCGGTGGTCATTCACGCCGGCGGGGTGACGCCCGCGATGGTCTTCGTCAAGGTGCCGAAGCGCCATCTGAAAAAGGCGCAGGAACCGATCCGCTTCCGGGTGGAGGCGATGCGGCCTGACGGTCTGGTGGTCGAGTCAGAGCGCACCAGCGTCTTCGTCGGCCCGGACCACTGATCCAGCCGGTCGGTCAACGTGATCCCCATCGTTGTTGGTTTCTCGTTTCTCGTAACCCAATGTTTGATAATCGTTAACCGAAAACGAAAAACCGAAAACTCAAAACTGTTCCGTCTCAGTCGTCAGGAGCGCGAATTCGATGCAGTCATCCGTAACGGCCAACAGTTCCAATTCACCCTGGCGTAATCCGTGGGTCCTTGGCTGGATCGGCCTGATCGTTGTGGTGTTGGGGGTCAATCTGACCATGGTCTATCTGGCCGTCTCGACCAATCCGGGCCTGGTCAGTGACGACTTTTACAATCGCGGGCAGCACTACGAACAGACGCTGGTTTCCCGCCTGGCGAAAGATCCCGGCTGGACCATGCACACGGACCTTCCCGACGACCTCCGCCCGGGGGAGCTCGCCACCATCCGGGTCGTCTTGGTGGACCAGGTCGGTCAGCCGGTGACGCCCGATCAGGTCACTTTTTTTGCCTACCGGCCGTCGGACAAGTCGCGGGACTTTGCGGTGCCGATGACGGCCGAGGGGCCGGGACGCTACGCGGCCCAGGTCGTGTTTCCGCTGTTCGGCGCCTGGGACGGCCTGGTGGCCGTGCGTCAGGGCGAGGATGAGTTCACCACCGGCGACGCGATCATCGTGACCCGTCCCGATCGTCCCCGAAATTAGGACGCCATCCTTTCGGTGCGCGGTTGGGGGTGATGCGGTGTCCGCTCCGGTTTCGGTCACGGCCGCCGCGTGCGCGCTCCAGTCGCCTGACCGCGAGTCGCCCAGCGGTTGCTTCCACTGTGGTTTACCGCTGAATCCGGGGACGGACGCACAGGCCGTCATCCGCGGTCATGAGCGGATGTTTTGCTGCACCGGCTGCAAGGCGGTCTGTGAGGCGATCCATGCCGCCGGACTTGAAGGCTTCTATCGCCGCACCACCGCGGGTGAGCCGCTGGGTCCACCGCCGGAGTTGCCGCGGAATTTGGCGCTCTACGATCTGGACGCGGTGCAGGAGGAGTTTGTCGACACCGCCCGCGCGGATCGGGACATCAATCTGCTGGTGGAAGGGATCCACTGCGCCGCCTGTGTCTGGCTGATCGAGAACGGGCTCAAGACGCTGCCGGGGGTGGAGGAGGCGCGGGTCAATCTGACCGGGCGGCGCCTGCGCGTGCGCTGGGACAACGGACGTATCCAACTCTCGCGTATCCTGGGACGACTGGGCGCGATCGGCTATGCCGCGGTGCCCTTCGATCCGGAGTCGTCCGAGGGTGCCCTGCAGCGCGCGAGCCGGAGTCTGCTCTATCGTATGGCCTGGGCCGGGTTCGCGATGATGAACCTGCTGTGGATCTCCATCGCGCTCTACAGCGGCGCGGACCAAGGCGAGTTTCGCGGGCTCTTTCACTGGATCGGTTTGCTGCTCGCCACGCCCACACTCGTCTACTCGGGCTATCCCTTCTACCAGGGCGCCTGGAGGGGGCTGCGCTCCGGGCATCTCAGTATGGACCTGCCGATCGCCGTCGGGGCCACGATCACCTGGAGCTATTCGTTTTACGTGACGGTCAGCGGCACCCGCACGGGCGAGGTCTACTGGGATACGGTGGTCAATTTTCTATTCGTGATCCTGGTCGGGCGTTTTCTGGAGGGCCTGTCCAAGCGCGAGGCGGTGGCCTCGACTCAGCGGCTGCTCGACCTCCAGCCCAAGGTGGCGACCGTGCTGCGCGACGGCAGCGAATCCGTGGTCCCGCTGCGTTCGATCGTCCGCGGGGAACTGGTGCTGGTGCGGCCCGGCGAGCGGGTGCCGGTGGACGGGGAAGTCACGGACGGCAGCAGCGAGGTCGACGAGTCCATGCTGACCGGGGAGTCCCGGCCGGTGCCCAAAGCGGCGGGTGCCGCGGTGTCCGCCGGCACCATCAATCGCGCTGGGGTCTTGCGGGTGCGCGCCACGGCGACGCTGCGCGACACCGCCTTGGGGCGCATCATCCGTCTGGTGGAGGACGCCCAGTCGAGCCGCGCGCCCATCCAGCGCCTGGCCGACCGCATCGTGCCCTGGTTCGTCGCGCTCACCCTGGGGCTTGGTGTCCTGACCTTCATCATCTGGTTGGGCGCGGGCATCGAGATCGCCCTCATGGCAGGGACTTCGGTGTTGATTATCACCTGTCCCTGCGCTTTTGGCATGGCGACCCCGATGGCGGTGGCCGTGGCCTCCGGTCTGGGCGCCGCACGCGGCATCCTGGTCAAGAACGGCGCCGTGCTGGAGCGCTTGTCGGACATCGACCACTTTGTTTTCGACAAGACCGGCACCCTGACGTTGGGGCGGCCCGAGGTGACCGGGTGGCGGGTTGGTTCCAGTCCGTGGCGGCGGCTGGACGCGGATGGACTGGATCTCGGCACGGCGCAGCAGTCGCTGCTGCGGCAGGTCGGCGCCCTGGAGCGGCTCTCCGAGCATCCGGCAGCGGCGGCGGTGCTGGACCTGTGCGCGGGTGCCGGTATCGGGCTCGAGGGGATGCACTGCGATGGGGTCGAAGTGGTCCCCGGTCAGGGGATCCGCGGTCTGGTCGATGGCGCCCTGGTGGCGGTGGGAACGGCCGAGTGGATTGAACGTCAGGGTTTGACGGCGCGCCCGGCGGAAGGCGCCGCGCCGGACCCTGACTGGCTGGTGGACGCCGGTTTGATTCACTGTGCGGTCGCGGGTCTGGGAACCCTGATCCTGGCCACCGAGGATCGACTGCGTCCGGGGGCGGCCGCGGTCGTCGGGCGGATGCGGGCCCAGGGTATTCGGGTAACCCTGCTCACCGGTGACCGACTGGCCGTCGCCCGGCGGATCGCTGCCGCATTGGGCGGCGTCGAGGTCATCGCCGAGGTCCTGCCGGCGGACAAGGACCGGGTGATCGCGGATTTGCAGGCCGCTGGACAGCGGGTCGCCATGGTCGGCGACGGGGTCAACGACGCGCCGGCACTGGTGCGCGCCGACGTCGGCATCGCCATGGGCAGCGGGACCGATGTCTCGATCGCCAGCGCGGATATCGTGCTCATGTCCGACGCCTTGGAGCGGGTGCTCGAGGCCGCCGAGTTGTCGCGCCGGACCTTACGGACCATCCGGCAGAATATTGCGATCTCGATCGCGTATAACCTGATCATGGTGCCGCTGGCGATGGCCGCTGTCATCACGCCTCTGATCGCCGCGATCGCCATGCCGATCAGCTCATTGGCGGTGATCGGCAACTCGGCGCGGATTCGCGGCATGTTCAACTAAACCGCTCTCAGAGCGGTATGCGATGTTTTTGGATAAGATCGGCCCCGGTCGATTCGACGATTGCCGGAGTTGGCGCGGTTTAATGTTTTAATAGGACAGAGAATGGACGTCATCTACGGTCTGATTCCCGGAATGCTCGTGCTCGGGCTGGCGGCGGTCGGTGTGTTGTTCTGGGCGGCTCGTAACGGCCAGTTCGACGACCTGGACGGCGACGGCCGGCGCATTCTCATGGATGAGGACGAGGTCGACCCGCGCCGCCTCCCGGACGCCGACGCGGACCCGATGCCGCCCGCGCCCGGCACGGGAGAGGCGACCACGCCGACGCCCGATACCCGCGCAGAACACTCGGCGAAGGACAAGTCATAACCTGTTCGTGGTCTTCCTGGCTGCCCGAATGCTGGTCGCGGCGCGGCTACTGCGGCATCGACTGACCCTGGTGCTCAGTGGCGATCCGGACTGGACGGCCGCCGCGGCGTGCGCCGTGGTCGCGGCGATTGGGTGTGACCGCCCGGTGTTCTGGCTCTCCGATCGTCCGCTCGACCCAGGCGTTCGTCCCCTGGCAGCGGGCGCGCGTCTGCTCGGCGGTGAGTGTGGGCTCCTGGTGTATGACGCCTGGTCCGGATTCGATCCGGACGGGTTCGGTGCAGTCACCGGAACCCTGCGCGGGGGCGGTCTCCTGGTGCTCCTGACCCCGCCGTTTGACGACTGGTTACGTCTGCCTGACCCCCAGGCGGCGCGCATCACACCCTGGCCGCTGGGTGCAAACGCGACGGGAGGGCGCTTCACCGCCCGTCTGATCCGGGTGTTGGCGCGCCAGTCCGGTGTGGTGATCCGCACGCAACGCGACGGTGCTGCCGGTTCGGTCACGGACTTGCCGTTTCCATATGTCAACGATAAGGCGACCGACACCTCCTGGCCGACGGCAGACCCCGCTCGCCCGGCGACTCCTGACCAACAGCACGCCATCGCGGCGATCCTGCGGCACGCGCGCGGCCGTCCCCGCCGGCCGCTGGTCCTCACCGCGCACCGCGGGCGCGGGAAGAGCGCGGCGCTGGGGCTCGCCGCCGCCCAGTTGCTCGCTCCGGAGACCGCGACCGCCGCGGCGCGGCCTTACCGCATCCTGGTGACTGCCCCCAACCGCGCGTCGTGCGACGCCCTCTTTCGCCACGCGGCCCTGGCCTGGCCGGGGTCGCGACCGGAGGGCAGTGGGCTGCGCGCGGGTGACCGGACCATCGTCTTCATGGCACCCGATGCCTGCCGCGAGGCGCATCCGGACGCCGATCTGCTGCTGGTGGATGAAGCGGCCGGCATCCCCGCCCCGCTGCTCACCGCGTTGCTGGAACAGTATCCACGCGTGGTCTTCGCGACCACGGTTCACGGGTATGAGGGAACCGGCCGCGGTTTCGACCTGCGTTTTCGCGAGACCCTGGACCGCGTGACGCCCCAATGGCGGGGCCTGACCCTGGAGTCGCCGATTCGCTGGGCGGCCGACGACCCCTTGGAGTCGCTGGTGTTCCACGCCCTGTTGCTGGATGCCGCCGCTGCCGACGCCGCCGACCTGGCGTCGATCGACCCCGCCGCCTGGCAGCCCGAGCGTCTGAATCGCGACGCCCTGGCGGTGGATGACGACCTGCTCGGGCAGGTCTTCGGGCTCCTGGTCCTCGCGCATTACCAGACTCGGCCGCTCGATCTGCGGTTGTTGCTCGACGGGCCCGGAGTGCGCGTTCTGGTGCTGCGCCATCAGGGGCTGGTCGCGGGGACCCTGATCGCGGTGGCCGAAGGGGGCATGACCGATCCGGACCTGCTGCAGGCGGTTTATGACGGCCGTCGGCGACCGCGGGGTCACCTGCTGCCGCAGACACTCTCCGCGCATGGCGGTCTCCTGGATGCGCCGCGGCTGCGTTACCTGCGGGTGGTCCGCATCGCCGTGCACCCGGCGCTGGCGCGTCGCGGCCTGGGCCGCCGACTGCTGCGCGAGCTCTATCGCGCGGCGCGGCTGGAGGGGATCGATCTCTTGGGTACGAGCTTTGGGGCCACCCCGGGCCTGATTGGTTTCTGGTCCGCCGGCGGCTACCATCCGGTGCAGATCGGTCTGAGCCGCAATGCCGCGAGCGCAGAGCACGCGCTGGTCATGCTGCGCCGCGTCAGCCGCCAAGGCGCGGCCTTCCTTGGCGCGGCCGGGCGGCGGCTGGAAGCGCGGCTTCCGGTGCTGCTGCCGGGTCCATTGCGCCGCCTCGACCCCGCGGTTGCCGCCGCCTTGATCGTCGCCAGGCCGAGTACTGTCAGGCCGCTGCCGGCGGCCGACCCGGTTGCGCAATTGGAGTTGCAGTCGTTCACCGCCGGGCATCGGACCCTGGAAGCCGCGCTGCCTGTACTGGCCGCGGCCATCGGCCAATGCTTGGGACCCGCCCTGCGCTCCGGTCGTGTGACCGCGGACGAGGCCGCTTTGCTGGCCGCCGCCGCCACCCAATTGCTGCCGGTAGGTGAGTTGGTGAACTTGTTCCAGGCCAGCGGCAGGGCGGCGCTGATTGAGCGCCTGCGCGGCGTCGCGGGTCGGATGCTCGATCTAGGACGACGGCTAGAAACTCCGGCTCCAGCCGGAAATGGGTCCAGTCCTCGATGCCGGCCTCTTCCTGCATCAGCTCGGAGCGGTTCAGCACCTGGCCCTCGCCCTTGACGCCAAGCTGCTCGACGATGTGCTTGGCGTAGCGGGACTTCCTCGGCCTGAGCTGGTCGCCGTCGAGCATTTCGAGTGCATCGAGAACCCCGCGGCCGAGGCGGAGCGTTCCCGTGCGCCCGCGTAGAGCCTGAGCGCGCGGTCGAACGCCTCGTCCCGCTGGGCGAGAATGTGCCGTGAACGGCGGCCCATCGATTGCCCTTGATCCGCGACTGATCTGCTTTGTCCCCGATCACGGGCTAGCCAGCTGCCGCGAGCACACCGCTACGCTGCAACAGGATTTGCACCAGCAGCGGCACGGGTCGGCCGGTGCCGCCCTTGTCCTTGCCGCTCAGCCAGGCGGTGCCGGCGATGTCCAGGTGTGCCCAGCGGTATTTCTTGGTATAGCGTGACAGGAAGCAGGCAGCGGTAATGGCCCCCCCGTCGCGTCCGCCGATGTTGGCCATGTCCGCGAAGTTGCTGTCGAGTTGGGCCTGGTAGTCCTCCCACAGCGGCATCCGCCAGACACGGTCCCAGGCGTCGTTACCGGCATCCTGGATTTCCTGGGCGAGGCGGTCGTCCGCGGTAAAGAGGCCGGAGGGGTGTTTGCCCAACGCGACCACACAGGCGCCGGTCAGGGTCGCCAGGTCGATCACCACCGCGGGATCGAAGCGCTCGCTGTAGGTCAGGGTGTCGCACAGGATCAGCCGGCCCTCGGCGTCGGTGTTGAGGACCTCGATGGTCTGACCAGACATGCTCTTGATGATATCGCCGGGCTTGTTGGCCGCACCATCCGGAAGGTTTTCGGAGGCCGGCACCAGACCCACCAGATTGATGGGCAGGTCGAGCGCGCAGGCCGCCTGGACGGCGCCGAAGACACCGGCACCGCCGCACATGTCGTATTTCATCTCGTCCATTTCGGCGGCCGGCTTGATGGAGATGCCGCCGGCGTCGAAGGTCAAGCCCTTGCCGACCAGCACCACCGGTTTCTGGTCCTGCGGGCCGCCCTGGTATTTGAAGCAGATGAGCTTGGCGGGCTGCCGGCTGCCGCGGGAGACCGAGAGCAGGGCGCCCATGCCCAGTTCTTCCATCTGCGCCTCTTCCAAGATTTCGACCGTCAGCTTGTCGAAGCGGCTGGCCAAATCCATGGCCTGATCGGCCAGGTAGGACGGGGTGCAGATGTTCCCCGGCAGGTTGCCCAGTTCCTTGGCCAGCGTCACTCCGGCGGCGATGGCCGCGCCGTGCCGGATAGCCTGTTCGGCCGTGTCGACCTGCTGCCGGGTCGCGACCCAGAGGGTGAGGGTGCGCAGCGGCGTCTTGGGGGCTTGCTTGTCGTCCTTGGTCCGGCTGTAGCGGTAGACCCGATCGGCCGTGGTGGTCACGGCGTCACGCAGCGCCAGGTAGGGGGTGAGGCCATCCGGAATCGACTCGGCGATGGTGCTCAGGGCGTCACCGGCATGGGTGCGCTGCAGCAGGTCCACCGCGGCCGCCAGCGCCTGACGGTAGTTGGCGCGGGTGAACTCCTTGTGCTTGCCGCAGCCAACCAGCAAGACCCGCTCCGCCGCGATGCCGGGCAGGTCATAGAGCATCAGCGTCCGGCCGGTCTCGCCGTCCAGGTCGCCCCGCTTGAGAATCTCAGTGAGTCGGCCGCCGCTCGCCTGGTCGACGGCCTGTGTGGGTTCGGCGAGCTTGCGTTTCTCGAAGACACCCAGCACCAGGCAGGGGGTCTTGTGTTTGGCGAGATCGCCGGTTTTGATCTTGAACTCCATCAGCGGGTACCTCGGGGGACGGATCGGGTCGGAATCAGTCAGCGTTGAGCGATCGGGGTGAGTATCCTAAGGGCTCTGAGTCTACCACCGAGTCGGGCGTTACATGATCCCTGGAATTCTCGATCGCTATCTGGCCGGGGCGGTGATCGGCGGCGCCCTCCTGACCCTGGGTGTGCTCTTGCCGCTGCTGGGATTCTTCATCCTCGCCAATGAGCTGGAGCAAGTGGGTACGGCCGGTTACCGCATCCAGGATGCCCTGCTGTTCATGGTGCTCGCACTGCCGCGTTATGCCTATCAGGTGTTTCCGATCGCCACGCTGATCGGTGCCTTGCTCGGCTTGGGGGCACTGGCCAACCGCTCGGAACTGGTGGCGATGCGGGCGGCCGGCATCTCGATCCTGCGCATCGCTTGGGCCGGCGTCATGGGCGGCATGGTCTTGGCCGTGATCGCCATGTTCGTCGGTGAGGTGGTGGCGCCGGTCGCCGAGCAACATGGACTTGAGCTGAAACGCACGGCGCTCTCCGGCGAGGTCGCGCAAAGCACCGATTCCGGGTTCTGGGCGATCGACGACGGTGCCTATGTGAATATCCGCGAGATTCTGTCGGGCACCAGTCTGCGCGCCATCTCGACCTACCGGGTCGACAATACTGCGGGAACCCTGATCGCGACTTACGCCGAGGGCGCGCGCTATCTCGACGGACAATGGGTGCTCGAGGGCATTTCGCGCAGTCATGTCAGTCAAGATGGGGTGCGGATCGAACGCTTGCCGAACGCTGGCTGGGATTCCATGTTGGACCCTGGAATCCTCGAGGTGGTGGTCGTCGATCCGCGCATCCTGCCGGTGTGGGGGCTCTGGAAATACATCCGCTTCATGCGGATCAACGCGCAGGATGCCGGCAACTACGAGGTGATCTTCTGGGGCAAGATGGTCTATCCGTTGCTGACCCTGTCGATGGTCCTGGTGGCCATTCCCATCCTGCTCGGTTCCGCGCGCAGTCGCGGTACTGGTGCGCGGATGTTCGTCGGGGTGATGGTCGGCATCGTCTATTATCTGATCAGCCGCACTTTTTCCTATCTCGCACTCATTTATGGTCTGAGTCCGCTGGCCGCGGCACTGGCCCCGCCGCTGCTGTTCGTCGGCGCGGCCTTGGTGCTGTTGCGGCGGGTGGGCTGAGGGTGCCCGCGGCGGTCAGCGGACTGGCGAGCCGCGGACCCACCGGGATCGCCGGACGCCCGGCGGCACGGCTGTTGGTCGCGGCGATCCGCCGCGACTACCCTCATTAATGTTCGGCTTTGATCGGGCGGATCGCCGCTCTTGGTCGGGCGAGCAATAGGCGTGTCCCCGAGGCCCGGTCATGCCAGGCGAGATGCTCGCGGTCGACCAGACACCACCAGAGGCCCAGGCCCAGCGGCACCAGGCTCAGCGCGGCCCAGGCGAAGCGGCGCAGGGCGTCGCCGGTGTTCAGTGGTCCGCCGTCCGCGCGGACGACGCGCACGCGCCAACTGCGCATCCCCAGCGTCTGTCCGCCGTGCGTCCAGAAATAGACATAGAAGCCGGCGATCACCGCCAGCAGATAACCCTGCAGCAAGGTCCGGTACAGCCAATCCGCGTGGGGATAGGGCCGGGTGGCGAGTAGATCATAGGGGATGATCAGGCAGGCGGTGGCGAGCAACAGCAGCGCCGACAGTAGGATGCCGTCATAGAGCAGGGCGCCGAGTCGGCGCCATAAGGAGACGATGTGCACCCGCGGGGGATCTGTGTGCTCTTGATAATCGATTTGTGCTGGGTCCATCGGGTCGCGGTGCCGGTCGTGCAGGGGGAGTCGGAACCCTGATTGTCCCCCGACCGGCCACCGGGCGCCAGACCGATCGTCGTTCTATACTCTTTAAGGCGATTGCCGGAAATCGTCCGAGTACGTCGATGCATCCCGCAACTACTGGAGGCTGTGATGGGCGAACCTGCCGACTCGCAAGTTCAGGATTTCGTCGCCCGGTCGCTCGATTTGCGCGGGCCGGCGCCGGAGCAGTTGCTCCAGCATCTGATCGCGGTCCAGCAGCAGTTCGGCTGGGTCCCGCCGACGGCGGTCCATGCCCTGGCCGCCGCGCTGGACGTCGCGCATGCCCAGGTGCGCGCGGCCGTCGCGTTCTATGCCTTTCTGCACGATCAGCCCCGCGGCGATTTCGATATTCTGTTTTCGGACAATATCACTGACCGGATGCTCGGCAGCCGGCGTCTGGTCGGGCTGCTCGCCGAGCGCCTGGGCCTGCGCTTGGATGAGACCCGGGCCGACGGGCGGGTGACGATCGGGCTCACGTCCTGCACCGGCATGTGCGATCAGGGACCGGCGCTCTTGGTCAATGGTCAGGCCGTGACCGGGTTGACCGCGGCGCGGGTGGATCGCATCGCCGACCTGGTGTCGGAGGGTGTGCCGCTGGCGCGCTGGCCCGGCGCGTTTTTCCGGGTTGAGGACAATATCCGCCGCCGCGGGCTCTTGCTCAGCAATGCGGCCACCGATGGGGCGAGTCTGCGCCGCTTGCTGGATGACGGAGCCGATGCGGCGCTGACCCAACTGGAGCGCTCGGGTCTGCGCGGGCGTGGCGGTGCCGGGTTCACCACCGCCTTGAAATGGCGTTTCTGTCGCGAAGCCGAGGGCGGCGACCGGATGGTGCCGCGCTTTGTCGTGTGCAACGCGGATGAGGGTGAGCCTGGGACTTTCAAGGACCGGGTGCTGCTGACCAGTTACACCGATCTGGTGTTCGAGGGAATGACC
Organism: uncultured Lamprocystis sp.; assembly: GCA_964470155.1. Taxonomy (GTDB): domain Bacteria; phylum Pseudomonadota; class Gammaproteobacteria; order Chromatiales; family Chromatiaceae; genus Thiodictyon. The sequence goes on from CAYYAY010000020.1 coordinate 46,215, forward strand.
CTGTGCGCCGGGGTGATCGGCGCCCGTCTGGGTTTCCTCTACCTGCGCGGCGAGTACCGCTATCTGGTGCCGCAGCTGGAATCGGTCCTGGCGCGCCGCCGTGCCGAGGGGCTGCTCGGCAAGGGTATCCTCGGCCAGCCGGGCTTCGATTTTGATATCGCCATCCACCTGGGCGCCGGAGCCTATATCTGCGGCGAGGAGTCGGCCCTGATCGAGTCGCTGGAGGGCAAGCGCGGGGTCACGCGCAAGCGCCCGCCATTCCCGGTGATCAGCGGTTACCAGGACCGACCGACGGTGGTCAATAATGTGGAGACTTTTCTGGCGGCCGCACGGGTGGTTCAGTGGGGCGGTTACTGGCTGCGCGGTGAGGGAACGGATCAGTCGGCCGGCAGCAAGATCCTGTCCGTCAGCGGCGACTGTGTCCGGCCCGGGATCTACGAATACCCCTTCGGTACCCCGGTACATCGGGTGCTGACCGACTGCGGGGCAGGGGAGGTGCAGGCGGTTCAGGTGTCCGGGGCGGCCGGAACCACGCTGGCGCCCGCCGAGTTCGACCGTCTGCTGGCGTTCGAGGACCTGCCGACCGCCGGTTCATTCATGATCTTCGACCGCTCGCGCGACCTGCTGGAGCTGGTCCGCAATTTTGCCGCCTTCTTCGCCCACGAGTCCTGCGGTTTTTGCACCCCCTGCCGGGTGGGCACGGCACTGCTGAGGAATCTGGTGGAGAAGGTCGCGGCCGGTCAGGCGGCGGCCAATGATCTCCAGGAGTTGCGTGATATCGGCGCCGTGATGCGGCAGGCGAGTTACTGCGGCCTCGGGCACACGGCACCGAACCATGTCCTCAATACGCTGGATAAATTCCCCGCGATCTATCAGCGACACCTGCGCAATGCCGACTACAGCCCGTCGTTCGACCTGGATGCCGCGCTGGCGTCCGCGCGGGTCATCACCGGCCGCGACGGTGTCGCGGATCATGTGGAGGAGGAGGCATGAGCACCACGTTGCGTCTCGATGGCAGGGAGATTCCCTTCACGCCCGGCCAGACCATCATGGATGCGGCGCTGGCCGCCGGCGTCTATATCCCGCACCTGTGTCACAACCCGGACTATGCACCCCATGGCAGTTGCCGGGTCTGCATGGTCGGGGTCAACGGACGCTTGGTCTCCGCCTGCACCACGGCGGCGCTGGATGGCATGACGGTGGAGTCGAACACCGAGACGATTGCGGCCACACGGCGTTCGATCGTGCAGATGCTGTTCGTCGAGGGCAATCATGTCTGCCCGGCCTGCGAGCGCAGCGGCAGTTGTCAACTCCAGGCCGTCGCCTATTACGTCGGGATGCTCAGCCCCCACTTCCCGCAGTGCTTTCCCCAGCGGCCGGTGGATGCCTCGCATCCGGATTTCATGATCGATTTCAACCGCTGCATCCTGTGCGAACTGTGTGTGCGCGCCAGCCGCGATCATGACCACAAGCGGGTCTTTGCAGTCAGCGGTCGCGGGTTGGCGAGCCATCTGGTGATCGACTCGCCGAGCGGCCTGCTCGGTGACTCGCAATTTGCCGCGAGCGACCGCGCCGCCTGGGTCTGTCCGACCGGAGCCATTCTCCCTAAGCATCGCGGGTATGAGCAACCGATCGGGCAACGGCTCTATGATCAGGCGCCGATCAGCGTGGTCGGGGACCTGCGTGCTCAGCCGGGGGGTGAGTGACGTGTCAGCCAAACCTCGCATCGCCACCGCCTCGCTGTGCGGCTGTTTCGGTTGTCACACGTCGCTCTTGGACATCGATGAGCGCATCCTGCAACTGGTGGATCTGGTCGCGTTCGACCGCTCGCCGCTGACTGATATCAAGACGGTCGGCGACTGCGACCTGGGCCTGATCGAGGGCGGCGTGGCCAACACCGAGAATCTGGAGATCTTACGCGCGTTCCGCCGCCACTGCCGAACCCTGGTGGCGGTTGGTGCCTGCGCGGTCAATGGCGGTATTCCGGCGATGCGTAACGCGTTTGCGCTGCGTGAGTGTCTGGAAGAGAGCTATGTGCGCGGCGTCGGTGTCCATCATCCAGGCATCCCGCGCGATCCGGAAATCCCGCTCTTGCTCGACCGGGTCCATCCCATCCACGAGATCGTGAAGGTCGATTATTTTCTGCCCGGCTGCCCGCCGGCCGCCGATACACTCTGGACCTTCCTGACGGCATGGCTGTCGGGGCAACCGATTGCGTTCTCTTATACCCAGATTCATTACGATTAGCGCGCGGAAGGCTTACCCATGATCCATTCCCTTGAAACCGCCCGCCATCCGGAGACCTTGACGCGCGTCTGTATCGAGCCGCTGACACGGGTCGAGGGACACGGCAAGGTCACCCTGCTGTTGGATGAAGACAACCGCGTGCGGCAGGCACGGCTGCATGTCGTCGAATTTCGCGGGTTTGAGCGGTTCATCCAGGGCCGGCCTTATTGGGAGTTGCCGGTGCTGGTCCAGCGCCTGTGCGGTATCTGCCCGGTCAGCCATCACCTGGCGGCGGCCAAGGCCTGTGATCAGTTGGTCGGCGTCGATGTGCTCACCCCGACCGCCGAGAAGGTTCGGCGGCTCATGCATCTGGGCCAGGTGCTGCAATCGCACGCGCTGAACTTTTTTCATCTCTCATCCCCGGATCTGTTGTTCGGTGTCGACGACCCGGTGGCTCACCGCAACATCGTCGGTTTGATCCAGGATCATCCGCAGATCGCGAAGCAGGGTGTGCTGCTGCGTAAGTTCGGACAGGAGGTGATCCGCATCACTGCCGGCAAGCGGGTTCACGGTACCGGTGCGCTGCCGGGGGGGGTCAATAAGCAGGTGAGTGCACCGGAGCGGGATCTGCTCCAGGCCGATATCGATCAGGTGTGCGACTGGGCCGAGGGCGCGGTCCAGTTGATGAAACGGATCATCCTGCGCAACCCGGAGTTTCACTACCGGTTCGGGGCGGTGGATGCCAACACTCTGAGTCTGATCCGACCGGACGGGGCCTTCGAACTCTATGACGGCGGCCTGCGGGTGCGTGACCCGAACGGCGACACGGTCATGGATCACCAGGATTGTAACGGTTACGAGCAACTGATTCAGGAAGAAGTCAAGGACTGGAGTTACATGAAATTCCCCTTCCTGACGCAACTGGGGCCGGAGCGCGGCTGGTACCGGGTGGGACCGCTCGCCCGCGTCAACAATTGCGATTGTTTCCATACGCCGCTGGCCGAGCAGGAACGTCAGGACTTCGCCGCCGCCGGTGAGGGACGACCGCTCCAGGCGGCACTCGCCACCCACTGGGCCAGGGTGATCGAACTGCTGCACTGCGCCGAGCGGATCCGCGAGCTGCTCGCGGATCCGGACCTCCAGGGTACGGATTTGCGTCTGCGCGGGGCGATGCGCGGCAAGGGCATCGGTGTCGTGGAGGCCCCCCGCGGCACGCTCTTCCATCATTACGAGATCGACGACGACGGACTGGTGACGCGCGCCAACCTCATCGTCTCCACGACCAACAACAATCAGGCCATGAACACCGCCATCCGCCAGGTGGCTGCCGATTACCTGAGCGGCAGGGAACTGACCGAGCCGCTGCTGAACCAGATCGAGGTGGCGATTCGCGCCTATGACCCCTGCCTTTCCTGTGCCACCCATGCCCTGGGGCGGATGCCCCTGGATATCGAGTTACAGGACGCCGCGGGCTTGGTGCTGGACCGTCTCTGCCGGCATCCGGACGGCCGCCTGCGGCGGTCCCTGGTACTTGAGTCCTGAGTTCAGCCGCGAACGGTCCGCACAGCGGACCCTACGGTAACACCTTGATCTGTAGGGTCCGCTGTGCGGACCGACGACCGTGCAGATCGCGCAATGGCTGGGTTTATGACCAAGGCCGCAGGCGATGGTTTGACAGGGTGAGTCCGCCCGCCGCGTTCACCGCCGCCTCGCGTTCTGTTTGCTGAGCTGGTGCTGTCAATACGATGCAATTGGATTATGAAGTTTTTGAGCAAGCGCTCACCCTGTTTCATCGCTATTCACTTCAAAATAGTGAAGCCGTTCGGCAACTGCAGGACAGGGGGGTGTTACCCATCGTGTATCGCGCCGGCTTTTCCATATTGGATATTGGTGCCGGACAAGGCCATTTACCGGACTTGATGCGGCCCTATGCCGAAAGGCTGATGGTGCTGGAGCCAAACCCTCGCTGTTGCGATGTATTGGCGAAAAAGTTTACCTATGTGTATGCCTGCCCCTGGAGCGCATCTGCCCGGCATCGGGTGTTCACTGATCATCCTCAGGGGTTCGATCTGGTGACACTCTCGCATGTGCTGTACCACTTCAACGGGCGCGATGATATTCGCGAAAAGATCCGGTTGGCACTGACCCTGGTGAAGCCCGGTGGACATTTGGCGATCATCCTCAATCAACCCTCGGCCCCGATGGCGCTGATCGGTATCGGATTCCAGCGGGCGGCAGGGCGCCGGGAGGAAGCGGCGACCAATCTGGACTTGCACGCGTGCTGCCACGAGTCGCGTTTTTACCAGGCACTGGCCGGTCGACAAGCGGAAGTCGCCATCTATACCATTGATACCCCGCTGGACCGGGTGCCGACTCGCGAAGACCTGATTGTCCTGTTCCGAATGTGTCTCCTCAATCCATTGTCCGCGGCCCCTTGCGATACGATCAGGCTCGACGCTTTTATCAGCGATTACCTGGATACAACATACCCTGCGCTGAGCTTTCCGGCGACGATTCCCAGTCAGGATGATCTGGTCATCATCCAGAAATGAAAGGCAGCCCTGATCATGGCTGCGGCCACCCGGCTCGGGAGTCGCCAATGGCGCTCTATTATTTGCACCATTGCTTCTCGCAAGGAATGCCATCATTGTTGCCATCCATTTTCACACCCGGACAATTTCTCAAAAAGAAAATCGCTTCTTCGCAAGATCTCATTTGAGAGCAATAGACTCTTCCGTCACACTGAACGCTTGAAAAGCCAGTGTCCTGATTATTGGAATTGCGTTCGTCGTCGCGGTAAGTGGCGCTATCAACGATTGTTAACGAACCGGCAACTGGTTCAATCCTTTTGCATACCGTGCCCTCAGGCACGCTGCCGTATATCACGCTGCCATCCTTCGTGATACATTTTGTTTTTTTTCGGTATGTGATAACCCAGATGAAAAATTCTCCAGGAAGGGTAGTCTATTTTGTTTGTATAAAAGATTTCCATACCATCCAATGCCCAGCATAATGGCAATCAGGATTATTTTTTTCATGTCGGTCTATTTCTATTATTCGTCGCAGTTTCGTAGGTGGATAAGCGCAGCGCATCCACCATCAGTCCCACCGACGGCTAGCTTGTAGGCTCGCCGCGTTGATCGAGAAAGGTACCTACGGTGATGGGTGAAGTTGATGCTCCAAGCTTTGCTGCTCCAGTGGTCGGTGAATACCTCAACCCGACGCTAGTCGTGCTACATGCTGTTAAGATTAGACTGAGTATAAGCGTAGAAAGTATTCTAAACATTGGATTTCTCGGCAGTGTGAAGTATAGCTTCAGCTGTTTGCCAACATGAGCGAACAAGGCATCCGCTTGGGTAGCTAGCGGAGTCAAGATCATGCACCGAAGGCCCCGCTCGATTTTTGCGGGTTCTCCAAGAACGCAGCATAGTCATTCGAGGGCCAACAACCCATTCGCATTATCGGTCCCGTGATCGGTCCCGCGAACGCACGGCCGAGATCTCCTGGGGCACTGTGCGTGCCGCTCACCGCCGGCCGGAACGATGGTCAAGGCCCGACGCTAGCCGGTAGCATAGCATCCCGCAAATCGCGTTAGGTGACCTGGGCGCCATGTCCGTTCTTAATACACTCATTTTCGCCTGCGGTAACCCCTCACGCGGCGACGATGCACTCGGCCCGACCCTGATCGAACGTCTGGGCGCGATCCGTGCTGCCCGCACAGTTCCTGACCAGGCGTTCGATTTGCTGACCGATTTCCAGCTTCAGATCGAGCACGTCCTGGATCTGGAGGGTCGGGGGCGCGTGGTCTTTGTCGATGCCGCCCTCAGTGGAGCGGAGCCTTTCACCTTCGGACCCGTGATCCAGGAGCCGGCGTTCACGATCACCACTCATGCCATGAGCCCCGGCGCCTTGCTGCGGGTCTACTCCCAGGTCATCGGCGGCCCGCTGCCGGACTGCCGGCTGCTGGCCATCCGCGGTTATGCGTTCGATCTTGGTGCCGGGTTGTCACCGGCTGCCGAGCGGAACCTGCAGGTTGCGCTTGAATACTTGTGCTGGTGGTTGTGAATGCGGGAGCCGCTCGTTACTTTGTCGGAACGAGGGCCTTGGTTTTCGTTCCGGCCAGCGATCACTGTGGCCCAAGTGCGGAGATTTCATCCACAGATCCTTGCAGATGAACACTGATGTTTTTCTTCGTCTGTGAACATCTGTGACATCTGTGGATAACTCCGGGTGATCGCAGTGGCTTTGATCATAACTCGGCCCGCAGACCACGGGACGCAGAGCGCCGCCACCTGCGTGACACCGCGGGAGCGGTGTCACGAGGTAGTTGGGCGGGCGGACGTTTAGATCATCGCTGTGGCCGGAACGAGGTACCAGACCTGGCTTATCAGGGTCCGTTTGCCGCCGCCGTGCGTCGCACAATCCGTCCATCGGTCTGCGGGTCGACCGGCGCGCCGCCGCGGAAGGCCTCGATGACCATGTCGGAGATCAGGCGCCCGGTCATGACCTGGTTTTGCATCGCCATGAGCATGGCGTAACCGTCACCGCCGGCGGCCAGGAAGTCGGAGGTCACCACGCGGTAACGGCGGGTCGGGTCGATGGGGGCGTCGCCCAGGGTGGCGGATTCGAGTTGATCACCGGCGATCACATAGCGCAGGCCGGAGACTTGCAGGAAGGCGCCGTGATTATCCGCCGGGTCCAGGGCGGCGCTGCGTTGCAATGCAGCGAGCAACTGGGCGCCGGTGATGTCGCCCACCACCAATTCGTTGCGAAACGGAAAGGCCTGGTAGATGGCTTTGAGCGTGACGCGACCGGCCGGAATGCTGGAGCGAAATCCCCCGGCATTGAATAGCGCGACCTCGGCCAGGGTGATTTCCCGCGCCTGGTCGGCGAGGAAGTCGCCGAAGGGCGCTTCTTCGCGCCGGATCAGTTCACGCCAGGCGCTGAGTTCGCGGACGCTGGTGCCGACTTCCTGATCCATCTCCTGGTTGGCCGACGCGGCGATGCGCTGCACCTGCGCCGCGATCTCGGGGTCGACCGGACTCGATGCATCGATTGGGATCAGGGTGTAGCCGGTGCGGGTCAGCGTGCCGTCGCGGCACTCCAGGTCCATGCGCCCCAGCCAGCCGCCGCGTTCGCCGGCCTGAACGATGGGCACTCCGGCCTCCATGACCGGTTCGACATAAAGGTTGTGGTTGTGACCGCCGACGATCAGGTCGATGCCGGGGACGGACTGTGCCAGCCGGCGGTCATCGGTGATTCCCATGTGCGACAGCACCACCACCAGATCCGCCTGCTCCCGTAATCCGGGTATCAGTCGCCGCGCGACGGCGACCGGTTCCTCCACGCTGATGCCGTAGATATTGCGCGGATGGGTGGCCGTGGTGAGTTCAGGCGTCGTGAGTCCCAGGACGGCCACCTTGAGTCCGCCGGGCGGCTCCAGGATCACCTGGGGCCGCACCGGCAGGGGGTCCGGGTGAGACGCGACATTCGCGGTCAAGATCGGAAACCGGGCCAGACCGGCCAGACGCCGAAAGCTGTCTTGTCCGTAGTCCAGTTCGTGATTCCCCATGACCGCGGCGTCGACCCCCAGGCGTCCGAACAGGGTCAGGTCCGGTATTCCCTGAAACAGGCTGGAGGTCAGGGTGCCTTGCAGAAAGTCGCCGCCGAACAGCAGCAGCACGGGGCGCGGCTCCGCGCCGCGGACTTGCGCGACGACGGCGGCGAGGCGGGCGATGCCGCCGCGTTCGGTCTGGTCCCGCGGGTCGGCATAGGGCTCCAGTTGACCGTGGAAGTCATTGAAATGGAGCAGCGTGAGACGCTCACCGGAGTCGCAGGACGCCGCGGCGAGCACCGGGAAAAGCACTACCGGCAGCAGCCAGGACCAGACCGTGCGAGCCAACTGCGATGGCATCAGGGACTCCGCGGATCGAGGAAAAGGCGTAACTTCAGGATGCGAACCGCATGGACAGGTCGACGGCGGTGACGTCTTTGGTCAGATCGCCGACCGAGATGCGATCCACGCCGGTCTCGGCGATCGCGCGTATGGTATTGAGATTGACGCCGCCAGAGGCTTCCAGCCGGGCGCGGCCGGCGTTGAGCGCCACCGCCTCGCGCAGTGCGGTCAGGCTGAAGTTGTCCAATAAAATCAGGCGGGCAGCGGCGTTCAATGCGTGCTCGAGTTCGGCCAGTCCTTCGACCTCGATCTCGATCTCGACGCCCGGATTCCCGCGCCGTGCGGCTTGCAGGGCGGCGCTGATGGAACCGGCGGCGAGGATGTGATTCTCCTTGATCAGGATGGCATCGTAGAGTCCCATCCGGTGGTTGTGGCAGCCGCCGCACCGCACCGCGTACTTTTGCTGGATGCGCAGCCCCGGCAAGGTCTTGCGGGTATCGAGGACGCGCACCGGCAGTCCGGCGACGGCCTGAGCGTAGGCCCGCGCACGGGTCGCGGTACCGGACAGCGTTTGCAGGTAATTGATGGCGGTGCGCTCCGCGGTGAGCAGCGCCCGCGTCGGGCCGGTGAGGACACAGAGCCGTTGTCCCGCGCTGATCCAGTCGCCGTCGTGCGCCTCCCAGTGCCGGGTGACGCTGCCGTCCAGCAGCCGAAATGCGGCATCGAACCAGGCGCTGCCGCTCAACACCGCGGCCTCGCGCGTGATCAGTTCGACCCGCGCCTGCTGGCGCCCGGGCAGCAGGGCGGCAGTGAGATCACCGGGGCCCACATCCTCTGCCAGCGCGGCCCGCACCTGGGACTCGATCTGTGTCTGGTCGGGTAGGAGGGCGCGCAGGTCGTCCGGTGTCGGCCAGGTCGCGGGTGTCGTTGGCGTGTCCATGAGTGCTCCATGGGGATTCGAGAACGCCGCGGCGGCGCGGGCGATGAGGTGGCTACTTTACTCCGGATCGGGCAATCGGCAAGATCGCCGCGGCTCAGTGTGCGAGTCGGCCCATGACGGAACGAATGGCGTGATCGGCGAAGGGTTCGGGCGGGGCCGCAATGACGACTGCCCGGCCCTGATCCAGCAGGTCCTTGAATTCAGTGTCCGATAAATCCGGCCCAGGCCGGCCCAGACGGTCGACGAATTGCAGGCGCAAACCCATCGGGCTCCAGCCGGTGTGGCGATAGCGCAGCTTGGCCCCATGATCGCGCGTCAGTTCCACCCAACCGCCGACCGGCAGTTTCAGGTCAGTGCGCTGCTCCGGGAGCCGATCATCGTTGGTGGCCGTGGTGTCGCGGTCCGCCCGGCGCGTTGCGGCGGCGGGGTGGGTTCGGGTTGCTGCCAAGGCCGGTGGTGGTTGATCTGGTCCGGCCTGTAAAATGCTCAGATGAATGGTCTGCAGATCTTTGAACCAGCGAGAAACCTGGCGCTGATCGCAGCCGCCCTCGACGAGCCTTGCCCGCAGGGCGCTCAGTAACTCGGGGATCCGGCGCAGCAATTCCCGGCGCTCGTGCAGGTCATGCTTGGGCTGTACGCTCCAGAGCAGCCGATCGACGATGGCGATGGCCTGGCGCCAATGCGCACTGTCGACACCAGCGTCCCGATAGATCGTCAGCATGATCGGTTGCCACCCCTCGCGCAGCAGTGATTCGATCGCCGCGGGTCTCTGGGGATAACGGGTGAGCGCGGCACTCAATACCGCCGCGACCGCCTGTTGTGCGGCATTGCTGTTGGTCCTCGCCGTTCCCAGGGTCGTAGCGGCCGGTGGGCCGGGGTGCGTTCGCTCATTGTCGAGATAGGCGAGGAAAAATCGGTCCATGCGGGAGAACAACTGCAGATCGCCGTCGAAGTCAAGGATCAGGCGTTCCGTCACCCGTTCGATCATGCTATAGAGGCTGTTTGGCCCGCGGCCATCGGCTTCGCTCCAACCGACCGCCGCTTCACCGATGTGGTTGAGCAGTCGGCGCGCCGGGTGCTCGCGTGCGCAGAACAAGCTCTTGTCGCGCAGCGCGAGCTTAGCGATCGGAATCTGCATGCGCGCCAGCAGGACCTTGATGGGGTCGGGTAAGGCATTCCCTTCAAGCAGGTGTTCAAAGAACATGAAGACCAGGTCGAGGGTGTCTTGATCGGTGCGTTCAAGGTGACGGGGTTGTTGCTGCGTTGATGTCATGACGCTCGACAGCCGCTCGCGCAGCTGGCTGCCGACCGGAGCGATTTGTTCGGCGAGGACGTAGCCGCCGAGCCGCGTCAATACGCCGAGCAACTCTTTGGTGGGGACACGCACCGATTCTGGTGGCAGGGCCGCTGTTTGGGTGCGTGTGCTTTCCAAGAGGTTCTGGAGTGTTTCGAACGGAACCTCGGTCGAATCCGCGGTTGGTTCCGGGCCCAGGGACATGTTGTCCTCCGGGCTCAGGGTTGTTGTCGCCTGGTTGGCGTCCCGGCCGCCACCCGCGCCCGATCCGCCGCCCGGTCGGTTGGTGCGGGTGTGGTCGGAGGCCGCGGCGATGCATTGGCGATAGAATGGCGCCAACTGGTCCAGCACCTGCTTGTCGAAAGCCTTGTAGATGACGAGCTTGATTTGCGGTTCCAGCTGCTGCGCGCTCTTGAGTGCTCCGCGAAACGCCTCACAGAGCGCGAAGGGTCCATAGGGGTTGGATTGCGGGTCGATCGCGGCGCGGCCGAGGAGCTGGGCCAGGTGTGTGTTCATGTCCAGCAACGCGTCCTGATACCTGGCCTCGGCCTTGGAGACCAAATTGGACAGCGCCAGGGTCTCGTCGAGTTCCGTGTCTGGAAGCAAGGAGAACGGCTCGCTCGCCAGGCGCTGGTCGGCCGGCACGTCCTGCTCGATCAGTCCGGCGGCGGCATGGCCCGCGCCTTGGCGCAGCCGGCCCAGGAAATTGCGCTGGATGGTATGACACTGGTTGCGGATGATCCGCATGGCGTCGAAATAGACGACCTGGGCCTGACTATTCGCGGACTTGTCCGCGAGGTCATAGAGTGCGACTTCGAGCCGACTGAACAGCGCCCGCAGCAACGGCGGAAAAATGTTGGTAAGCGCTTGTCCGCAAACGGCGAGGTAGCGTTCTGCAGGGGGTAATGGAAAGGTGCTGCCGAGCGGCGGATCCTGCCCGGGGTTCGGCTTGGGGTTGGGAGGCAGGTCGAAGCGGTTTGTCATTGATATCTTTTTTACTTCGAGCTGGATGACACGAGGGGCCGCCGGCGCGTGGCCGCTCTCCCTGTCGTCGCGGGTTCTGGGTTAAGCAATGCAACTAGCACGCCAGAACTGCCGGTCTTCCTCGCGCCGCGCTCGATCGTGCGCGCGCTCACCTGTAGCGGTGTTTGGTTTCAGCCGTGAACCGGCTGTGCTCGGGAGCGGACGGGAGTGGGCCGCAGCATCGACGCGGCGACGGGCGGGGTGTCGCAACCGGGGTCAGGTCGCCCGCTGACCTGCTGGCCTGATTATGTTGTAATCCAGGGTTAACAGACAAACACAATGGTAGGGCTTGGTCCCGCGGTTTCTCGCTCGGGACTCGGCTTGGTCGAGGGGGGCGATACGGCCGGTATCAACCACCGGATTCGGACAGGTGCCGAATCGTTAGCGCAGGAGAACTGAACGTGCGGGAGAAGCCTCTGATGCGCCTGCGGGTTGATGACGCGGGCTGGCTATCGGGTGCGGTTCAGCGGCCGTCGCCTCACTGCGACGACCGGCCGGTGGACGCCCCGATCGACTTGCTGGTGATACATAACATCAGTCTGCCGCCGGGTGAGTTCGGCGGCCAATGGATCGACGACCTCTTTCTCGGCCGACTGGATCCCGCGGCTCATCCCTATTTCGTGGCAGCCGCTGCGGCCGGACCGGTCTCGACCCATCTACTGATCCGCCGCGACGGCCAGCTCATTCAATATGTGCCGTGCGGCCGGCGCGCCTGGCACGCCGGACGCTCCAGTTACGACGGGCGCGCAGGTTGTAACGACTTCTCGATCGGCATCGAGTTGGAGGGGACGGACGATCTTCCCTACGAGCCGATTCAGTATCGCGTTCTTACCGACTGCACCCTGGCCATCCTGACCCGTTATCCGGCCATGACGCCGGCGCGCATCGCCGGTCACAGCGATATCGCCTCCGGCCGCAAGACCGATCCGGGCCCATGTTTCGACTGGAGGCTTTACCGGGGAATGATCCTGGACCGCCTGGTTGTCTAGTGCAGCGGTGCGCCGGTCCGCCCGGACCGGGCTCAGATTTGCGGCGGTACGTACCCCTGGGGGAGCTCCGCGCCGTCGCCGAAAAAATACTGCTCCATCTGGTCCTCCAGGAACTTGCGTGCTTTGGGGTCCATCGGGCTCAAACGGTTCTCGTTGATAAGCATGGTCTGATGCCGCAACCAATCGGCCCAGGCCTGCTGGGAGACCTGCGCGAATACCCGCTTGCCCAGCTCGCCGGGGTAGGGTTGACGCTCCAGGCCCGCGGCCTCACGGCCTAGCTTGACGCACTGAACGGTACGGCTCATCTGGTCTCTTCCTGTGCAGGTGGTTGGTTCGAATCCGCGTTGGCCGGTGCTGTCTGGTCCGCGAGTATGGAGCGGATCGGCGCCGGCAGGCCCAGGCCGGCGAGCTCGTCGGGACTGAACCAGCGTTGGCTGTCGCCATCGGCAATCCCCACGGGCGGCGCGATGGCCCAGATCTCGGCGATGCGCATGGTCAACGTGAAGTGGCTGAAGGAGTGACGGCGCGCGGGGCGCATTTCAACCCGCAAGGGTTCCGCGCCGCTGCGCTCCCGGCACCACTGCGCCGGATCGCGATCGGGAGCGGTTTGCGGCAGACTCCAGAGTCCGCCCCAAATGCCGACAGGGGGGCGACGTTCCAGCAGGATGGCGCCCCGCGGATCGCGGGCCAGGATCATCAGGGTTTCGCGCCGCGGGACCGGTTTGGCCGGTCGTGCCTGCGGTAGTTCCGCTTGGCGGCCCTGGCAGCGGGCGACGCACGACGCGGCCAGCGGGCAGCGGTCGCAGCCGGGTCGCGCGCGGGTGCACAGGGTGGCGCCCAGGTCCATCAGCGCCTGGTTGTAGGCGCCGACCCGTTCCCAGGGCATGCGCTGCTCGGCAAGCTCCCATAACCGCGCCTGCACCGCCGCCTGGCCAGGCCAGCCTTCCACCCCAAAGCAGCGGGCAAACACGCGCCGCACATTCCCGTCGAGGATGGGGTGACGCTGGCCCAGGGCGAGCGACAGAATGGCGCCGGCGGTCGAGCGCCCGATCCCCGGCAGGGACTCGATGGTCTGTCGGTCGCGCGGAAAGACGCCCTGATGCCGGTCCCGGATCAGCCGGGCCGACTGATGGAGATGGCGGGCGCGGGCGTAGTAGCCGAGTCCGGACCACAGGGCCAGCACCGCATCGAGCGGTGCATCCGCCAGCTCGAGCAGGCCGGGGAAATGGGCCATGAAGCGCGTGAAGTAGGGGATCACGACGGCGACCTGAGTCTGCTGGAGCATGATCTCCGAAACCCAGACCCGGTAAGGCGTGGGCTGCTGCTGCCAGGGCAGATCCGTGCGCCCGTGACGGTCGAACCAGTCGAGCAAGGCAGGGGCAAATCGATCGGGTGGGGTTTGGGTTGGAGTCACCTTGGGATGCTATCGCAGATCGTGCCGGCATTGGGCGGTCTTGAGCATCGAATCTCGCCGGCTTCATTCGGACCGCATCCGACCGCTAGTCCAGCATCGGTCGAAGTCGCCCTCGATGCGGTCGCGGGCTTGGTAGAGTCGGCGCATGTCGGCAAGGGCGAGGTGGAGCGGGTGATGGGAATCGAACCCACGCTATCAGCTTGGGAAGCTGAAGTTCTACCATTGAACTACACCCGCGTGACACCTGAATCTTAAGCACTCTCGGCGCCGCGTGCAACTGCGCAATGCGTTGGCCGGATGGGTCGCTGGGGTGCCGGGCCGTTCAAGTCTCCTTCCCGTACATCTCCTCGATGGCTGCACGGTGATGCGCCATCACTTGATTTCGCTTTACTTTCAGCGTCGGGGTCAGCAGTCCGTTCTCGACTGTCCAGGGCTCCAGACTCAGGGCCACCCGCCGGATCTTGGCGTAGCCGGGGAAGTCCTTGAGCGCCAGGCGCACGCGCTTGAGCATCTCTTTCAACAGCTGGGGTTCTTCCAAACTCCTCGGGGACCCGGGGTCGAGCCCGAGTTCCTGGGCCAGACCGGGCCACAGGTCGGCGTTGAGCACCAGCAGGGCGGTCAGGTAGGAGCGGCCCTCGCCGAGCACGATCGCCTGCTCGAACAGGGGGTCCAAGGCGAGCGCCATCTCCATGTCGGCGGGCGGCACCTTCTCGCCGTTGGAGAGAACCAGAATGTCCTTCAGGCGACCGGTGATGTAGATGTGCCCGTCGGTGATGCGCGCCTGGTCGCCGGTGTGCAGCCAGCCGTCATGCGTCAGGACGCGGGCGGTGGCCGCGTGGTTGTTCCAATAGCCAAGCATCACGTTGTGGCCCTTGACCAGCAGTTCATCGTCCGCCCCGATGCGCACCTGCATGCCGCGGATGGGGACACCCACGCTCTCCGGGATGTTGGCTTGCAGCGGGTTGACGGCGATGATCGGGCTGGTCTCGGTCAGGCCATACCCTTGCAGCAACGGCAGGCCGAGGCCAATGAAGGTGTGTGCCACCCCGTAGGGCAGGGGCGCGCCGCCGCTCACCGCCGCCCGCATGCGCCCGCCGAGCTTGGCCAAAACCTGATCCGCGACCCGGCGCCGCAACAGCGGCCACAGGAGCAACAGAGGATGCCAGCCGCCCCGGCCCTGGTCGCGCAGGAAGCGCCGCCAGCCCGCCGCCACCGCCAGCGCGAAGATCCAGCGGGCCGCGGCCGGTCGGGTGGCCAACTGGTCCGCGATCCGGACATAGACACGTTCGAACACTCGTGGGACGGCGATCATCACCGTCGGCCGAATGGTCTGCATGTCCTCGCCGAGCTGGGCGACCGAGCGGGCGAAGGCGACGCAGGCCCCGGCCATCATCGGCAGGTAGTAGCCGCCGGTGCGCTCCAGGGCATGGGACAGCGGCAGAAAGGACAGAAAGACGTCCTCCTGATAGCAATCGATGACGGTCACCCCGCCGTGGGCATTGGCCAGCAGGTTGCGGTGGGAGAGCATCACCCCCTTGGGTCGGCCGGTGGTGCCGGACGTATAGACGATGGTGGCGAGCGCGTTGGGGTCGGCCTCGCGCGCCTTCAGATCAGGGGCCGCGGGCGGCAGCCAACGGTCCGCCACCACCACGCGCGGGTCAGTCGCGGCCAGACGCAGCGCCTCTGCGCCGCCGTCCAGCAGCACCACGCGTAGCGGCCAGGGTGCGTCACCCAACGCCTCGGCCAGGCGCTTCCAGCGATTGGCGTCCTGGACCAACAGGACTTTCACCGCCGCATCCTGCAGGATGTAGGCGGCATTGTCGGCCCGGTCGTCGGTGTAAAGCGGGACCGTAACCAGGCCCAGGGACATGGCGGCCTGATCGAACATCACCCACTCGGGGCAGTTACGCAGCAGCATGGCGACGCGCTCACCGTCGGTCAGTGCCTCACCGGCCAGGGCGGCCCGCCAGCGTGCCACCGCCTGACCCATCTCCCGCCAGTCGAGCTGCTGCCAGCCGCGGTCCCGTTCACAGTAACGGTAGGCAATCCGCGTGGGCGAGCGTCGGACCCGCTGCAGGAACAGTCCATCCAGGGTTCCGGCGCGCTCAACCGAGATCAAATCCTCGGACCATTGACTCACGGTGCCCTCCTCGGTTCAGCCACTTCGGTTTCAGCCGGCCTGGTTTCTCGCGAATTTGGAGTTCGACGCCAGTCGGCGGTGTCGGCCAGGATTCACGGCGTGCCGTACGGTATAGAGACAGTCATGGAATTGCAATCCTGGCAGGTGCTTGAGGCCGTGGCGCGCGGTGTTTGGGGTTGGTTGCGGAACACAGAACGCTTGAGAATCGCCGGGTGTCGGCGACCCTTGATCCGACCGCACGAAATCCGGCGGCACGCTCTGATCCGTCCGCCAAGCGCGCGGCGGGAGCCGGAGCACCGGTGTAGGGTATAGAATCCCAGCATGTCCATCGGCGTCCAGGCAAACTGACCATGCGAATCTTTATCAACGGTTCCGCCACCGAGGTCGAGGCGTCCATCCCCATGTCGGCGCTGGTCGAGCGACTGGGGCTCGCCGGCCGGCGTATCGCCGTGGAAGTGAACGCGGAACTGGTCCCGCGCAGTCGCTTCGCGCAGCATGTCCTGGTCCCCGAGGATCGGGTGGAGATCATCCAGGCGGTCGGCGGGGGCTAAGTCCGTCCAGCGTGCGGGCGGATGGTTTATCCTAATAAGCACAGTCAGCGATCCGCAGTTCGCTCTGATTTACCACTAGATCTCCTCTTCGCCTGCCGACCCGGAAGGTGGTCGTACCCCGCGCCCAAACCGCTCCCAACGTCTTAGTTCTAACACAAGCTGACCACTTCCCAACCCTACTAACCCCAATTCCGGAGCCCACCACAATGTCCACCACCAACCACCCCGACCGTTTCACCCTTGCCGGCCAGGAATACAGCTCGCGCCTGCTGGTCGGCACCGGAAAATACAAGGATATGGAGCAAACCGCCCTGGCCATCGAAGCGAGCGGGGCGGAGATCGTCACCATCGCCGTGCGCCGCACCAACATCGGCCAAACGCCCGGTGAGACCAACATCTTGGACGTGCTGCCGCCCGAGCGCTACACCATCCTGCCCAACACGGCCGGCTGTTATGACGCCGAGACCGCGGTGCGCACCTGCCGCCTGGCGCGGGAACTGCTGGACGGTCACAATCTCTGCAAGCTCGAGGTTTTGGGCGACGAGAAGACGCTGTTCCCGGACGTGGTCGCCACCCTGGCGGCGGCGGCTGTGCTCGTCAAGGACGGGTTCGACGTGATGGTCTATACCAACGATGACCCGATTATCGCCAAGCGTCTGGAGGAGATCGGCTGTGTGGCGGTGATGCCGCTGGCGGCACCGATCGGCTCCGGACTGGGGATTCGCAACCCGCTGAATATCCTAACCATCGTCGAGAATTCCAAGATTCCGGTACTGGTCGATGCGGGCGTCGGCACCGCCTCCGACGCGGCGGTGGCAATGGAGCTGGGTTGCGACGGGGTGCTGATGAACACGGCGATCGCCGCCGCACAGCACCCGGTGCTCATGGCCGGCGCCATGCGCAAGGCGATCGAGGCCGGGCGCGAGGCGTATCTCGCCGGCCGCATGCCCCGCAAGCGCTTTGCCTCGGCCTCGTCGCCGATTGACGGATTGTTTTTCTAGCATGACGGGCGGCTGCCGGGCCGACCACAGGCGCCCCACCCCATCTGCGGCGTTTGCGGACGCCTGAGGCCGAACGATGAAAAACGCGGTGATCCTGTTGAGCGGCGGTCTGGATTCGACGACCGCGCTGGCCATTGCCAAGGCCGAGGGCTTCGCGCCCTACGCCCTGTCGTTTCGCTACGGCCAGCGGCACGCGGTGGAACTGGCGTCCGCCGCGCGGGTCGCGCAGGCGCTGGGGGTGGTTGAGCATGTGATCGCCGATATCGACCTGCGCCGGTTCGGCGGTTCCGCGCTCACCGCGGACATTGCGGTACCCAAGGCGCGCAGCCTGGGGTCGATCGGCGAGGGCATCCCGATCACCTATGTGCCGGCGCGCAACACCGTGTTCCTGTCCTTCGCGCTGGCCTGGGCGGAGGTTCTGGGGGCGAGTGATCTCTTTATCGGAGTCAATGCGCTGGACTACTCCGGTTACCCGGATTGTCGCCCCGAGTACATCGCGGCCTACGAGCGCATGGCCAACCTGGCCACCGCGGCCGGGGTCGCGGGCCGCCAGCGGCTACGGATTCACACGCCGCTGATCCACCTGACCAAAGCGCAAATCGTCGCGCGCGGTTTGGCGCTCGGTGTCGATTATGCGCTGACCAGCAGTTGCTATGATCCGGGGGAGGACGGACGTCCCTGCGGTGAGTGTGACTCCTGCCAACTGCGGGCCAAGGGGTTTGCGCAGGCGGGAGTCGCCGACCCGCTGCTCGCCCGGTTCGCCGCGGCGGATGCCGAAACGCTGACGCAGCAGCCGTTCCATCGAGGGTAAGGCCAGCCCCTCGGTAAAGCTGCCGAATTTCTCGCCCAGCCCGCCGATCTGTTTGCCGAGTTCGCGAATCTGGCGATCGGTATTGCGAATCTCGTGGTCGGTTTCCTGGAACCTGCGCTCGGTTTCCTGGAACTTACGCTCGGTCTCCTTCTGTGCTTCGATCAGTTCGCGCAGCAATGCCCAAAGGTCGTCGGGCGTGGTCGCCATGGCGTCATTTGCTCTGTCTTGTCGATGCCCTGAGTATAATCCTGAGGCTCTTGTTTGTCGGGCTGACTTCGCTCCTCGCTCCAGTCACTTTCTAACCACTCTCCACTAACCACGCCCTCATGTCCGAGCACCTTTTCCACCTCGCCGCGGCGCCCTTCGAGGCCGCCCGGCGCGTCGCCATTCTTCCCGCCGGACACCGTGCCCGGCGTCTGCATGGGCATAGTTTCACCGCCCGCGTGCGCGTCGAGCTGCCGGCTGGTTGGGCGCCCTTTCCGGGTGGCGAGACCGTCGCGTTGGCGCGGACGCTGCAAGCGTGCGTGGCCGAGCTCGACTATCGCGACCTGAACGAGCAGTTGCCGATTCCCACGGACGAGAATCTGGCCCGCTGGGTCCGCCAACACTTGGCCGTGCCGGGCATCGCGTCGGTGGGCATCCGCAGCACCCGCGATCAAGGGGCGGATCTCGACTCCGCGGAGCACGCACACCTGTGGCACCGCTTCCGCTTCGAAGCCGCCCACCGGCTGCCCCGGGTCCCGGCGGGTCATCCGTGCGGGCGGATGCACGGCCATGGCTTCGAGGTCATCCTGCACGCCGACCAGGACCTCGCCGGTCAGGCCATGGGGATGGATTTCGATCAACTCGCCGCCGCGTGGGCGCCGCTGCATGAGCAACTGCACCTCGCCTGCCTCAATGATCTCGCCGGTCTGGAGAACCCCACCAGCGAACTGCTGGCGCACTGGTTATGGCAGCACATCAAGCCCGGTCTGCCGCCGCTGTCCTGGATCACTGTTTACGAAACCGCCACCGCCGGGTGTCACTACGACGGCAGTTGCTACCGCATCTGGAAGGAGCAGCGCTTCGAAGGTGCCTTGCAGCTCATGAGCGCTCCCGCGGCTGATCCACGGCGCCGCCTGCACGGTCACAGCTATCTCCTGCGCCTGCACTTGAGTGCGCCCCTGGATCAGGTCATGGGCTGGACGGTCGACTACGGCGACGTCAAGACGCTGTTCAAGCCCGTTTACGATCGACTCGATCATCATCGGCTCAACGACCTGCCGTACCTGCGCGATGCGGATCCCGCGAGCATCCTGCTGTGGCTGCGCGAAGCAATGGCCGCGCGTCTGCCCCAACTCGACCGCATCGATCTGCATGAGACTCCCGGCTGCGGGGCCAGTCTGTGTTGGGGGGCATTGGCGCCTGCTTTGCCCACATGAGCTACGCGGTCAAGGAGATCTTCTACACACTCCAAGGCGAGGGCGCCAACACCGGGCGCCCGGCCGTCTTCTGCCGCTTCGCGGGTTGCAACCTGTGGTCCGGGCGCGAACCGGACCGCGCCCGGGCGATCTGTACTTTTTGCGATACCGACTTTCGGGGAATGGATGGGCCCGGCGGCGGCCGCTATCCGGATGCGGATCGGCTGGCCGAGCGGGTGCGCGCCGCCTGGACTGCCGCGCCGGATCCCCAATCCCGTCCGCTGGTCGTCTGTACCGGCGGCGAGCCCCTACTGCAATTGGACAAGCCGCTGATCGACGCGCTGCATGCCCGCGGTTTCGCGGTCGCCTGCGAGACCAACGGCACTTGCCCGGCCCCGCCCGGCATCGACTGGGTGTGTGTCAGCCCCAAGGCCGCGGCGCCTCTGGTACTCACCACCGGCCACGAGTTGAAGCTCGTTTACCCGCAAGCGGCAGCGCCGCCCGAGCGTTTCGTCGGGTTGGATTTTCAGCATTTCTTCCTGCAGCCCATGGACGGTCCGCGACTGACCGCCCATACCGAACAGGTGATCGCCTACTGCAAGGCCCATCCGCGCTGGCGGCTGAGTCTGCAGACGCACAAGCTGCTGGGCATTCCGTGATGTATACCCGTCGTTGTTGATTTTGCGTTTCTCGTTTTTCGTAACCCAATGTTTGATAATTTTTCACTGAAAACGAACAACCGAAAACTCAAAACCGTTCCGTATACCATCACCGGGTCGATGTCGATCAATCCGGGGCCCGTGGGTTCAGGCCGTCTCCCAGGCGACCCGATCCCGGCCGTCGCGTTTGGCCTGAAATACCAGATCGTCGACCCGCTTGAGCCACTGGTCCAGGGTCTCCGCGGGGCGGTACTCGGCCACCCCGAAGCTGGCGGTGACCGGCCCGATCCCGGAGTCGGTCAGCGTGTGCAGCCCGACCCGGAGAAACTCCGCCAAGGCCGCGGCCTGGGCCAGGGTGGTCTCGGGGAGGAGGATCATGAATTCCTCCCCGCCCCAACGTGCCAGGATGTCGGTGTGGCGCAGGCGCTCGCGCATTTGCGCCGCGACCGCGGTAAGTACCGCATCGCCCTGATCGTGACCGCGGGTGTCGTTGATCGCCTTGAACCCGTCGAGATCGAACATGATCAGCGCGACCGGCCGACCATGGCGGCAGGCGCGCCGCGCCTCGACCTCCATCGTTTCCATCAGATGACGCCGGTTGAAGGCCCCGGTGAGCGGGTCGGTGACGGCGAGTCGCCGCAGTTCCTCTTCCAGCAGCTTGCGCGTGCTGATGTCCTGATGGGTGCCGCACACCCGCAGCGGTCGTCCGGCCACGTCGCGCCCGATGACTTTGCCGCGCGAGGAGACCCAGACCCAGTGGCCGCGCTGATGGCGCAGGCGATACTCGCTGCGAAAAATGGGCCGGCGATCCTCGATCAGGTCCGCAAAGGCCGCCCGCAGCGCGGGTAGATCGTCCGGATGCACCAGGGCTTCCCAGGCGGCGCGATTGGGTGGGGTCTGGTCCAGCCGGCAGCCCAGAATGCGCCCCCAGCGCGCGTTACCCACCAGGGTATCGCTGGTCACCAGCCAATCCCACATCCCGAGGTCGCCGCCATCCAGGGCCAGGCGCAGCCGCTCCTCGCTCTCGCGCAGGGCCACCTCCGCACTGGCACGGGCGTGCTGCTCCGCTGCTTCCCTCAGACAGCGCTGGATGGCGGGGACCAGCCGCAGGAAGTGGTCCTTAAGCACGAAATCACCGACCCCGCGGCGCAGCAAATCGATCGCCCGCTCCTCACCCACGGCACCCGAGACCAGGATGATCGGCACGCCCGGTCGGTGCCTGCGGATCAGTTCGAGCGTGGGATCGAAGTCCATCCCCGGCACAAAATAATCGGCCAGGACGGCATCCCAGGTGGCGGTCGACAGTGCCGCCTCCAGCTCCAGGGTGCTTGCCACCCGCGTGCAGGTCGCCGCCATCCCCTGCTTGCGCAGCTGCCGGGTCAGCAGCAGAAAATCCGCCGGATCGTCCTCGATCACCAGCAGTTTGAGCGGGGTATGCGTGGTAATTTTTTCGTGCTCATGGGTCCGGTCGTTCATTGCGGTCGTTCATTGAGTAACGGCCGTGCGACAGTCCCGCTCACGACCCGGGCTGATGTTCGGGGTCGAAAGCTAATGATACCGAGTTGATGCAGGCCAGTCGTCCGCGGTCTTGTGGATCTTCTCGTTGTGCTCGCTCATGGGAACCTCAGAGTCGTTGGATCGCCGGGAACGCTGGTCAAGCATGACGGGTGATGGGGGGCGCGGGCGTCGGTGCGCCGACCGGCGCGCCGACGCCCGTCCATTGGCCGGAATGCCGGCCTGGTCCCGCCATCCACTCATGTGGGTACGAGGTAAAAAATTGTGAAGAACATCGATCCTAGCCGCGGGGACGCTCGACTGCCGGCGCCTGGATCCGTAAGATCATCCGAGGTTTCCTGCATCAGGAGCGGCTCTTCACGGCCGATTCAGACCGGGCGGGAATCGCCGCGGACCTGGCGGCGCTCCATCAATATCTGGACCTGTTGCTGTCGGACGGAACATGAACGATCGGGAATCAAGCATCGGTGCGCGGCTCTTCGTCGGTCTGCAGCGCGTGCTGCCCCAGCACCTGCTGTCCCTCCTGATGTACCGCGTTGCGCGCATCGAGTGGGCGCCGCTCAAAAACCTGATGATTCGTACCTATGTGCGCCTGGTCGGGGTCGACATGGGTGCGGCGGCGCAGCCCGAGCCGACGGCCTATCCGCACCTCAATGCCTTTTTCACGCGTGCGTTGCGCCCCGACGCCCGACCGCTCGATCCGGACCCGCGGGCGGTGCTCTCACCAGTGGACGGTACCATCAGTCAATTCGGCACCATCACCGACGGCCGGATCATCCAGGCCAAGGGCCTCGACTATTCGGTGAGCGATCTCCTGGGTGGGCGGGGGGAAGCGCATCACCTGTTCGACGGCGGCCGCTTCGCGACCATCTACCTCTCGCCCCGCGACTACCACCGGATTCACATGCCCCTGGCCGGGGAACTGGCTGAGATGACCTACTTCGGCGGGCGCCTGTACAGTGTCAACCAGGCCACCGCCGCTCGGGTACCGGGGCTGTTCGCCCGCAATGAACGGGTCCTGTGTCTGTTCGGCACTGAACTCGGGCCGCTGGCAGTGGTGTTGGTGGGGGCGATCTTCGTGGGCGGCATCGAGACCGTCTGGGAGGGGGAGGTCGCACCCGCCTTGCCGGGTCTGCGCAGCCGACGCTGGCACTATACCGGGGCGACGGCGCGGGTGCATCTTGACCGCGGCGAGGAACTGGGACGCTTCAACCTGGGCTCCACGGTGATTCTGCTGTTTCCCGCCGATACTCTGACCTGGGACCCGGCGCTGATGCCCGGTCAGACGGTGCGGCTCGGTCAGCGTATCGGCACCTGCAATTGATCCCCCCGGCCGCCGGGGCAGCGCGTCGGTGGCGTCAATCGCGGGCGGTTGCGGGTGACCGCCGCCAAGGGGCTGACTGAACCCGCCCGGTTTTGCTGTATCCTCTCGTCCATGAACGCACCATTCACCGAATTTCACCTGCCTGAGCCATTGCTGCGCGGACTCGATAAGGCGGGTTTAGACACGCCCACGCCGGTCCAGGCGCAGGTCATTCCGCTGGTTCAGGAGGGTCTGGATCTGCTGGTGTCCGCGGCCACCGGCTCCGGCAAGACCGCGGCCTTTCTGCTGCCGATGATGCAGCACTTCCTGGACCATCCGGCTCCCCGGAGCGCGACCCGTGCCCTGATCCTGGTGCCCACCCGCGAGCTGGCGCGGCAAATCCATATTCATTTCATGAGCCTGGCGAGCTTCACCCGGCTCAGCACCGGCGTGATCATGGGTGGTGAGCGGCGCGACCGCCAGATCGCCACCCTGCGCCGCAATCCCGATATCCTGGTCGCCACACCGGGGCGGTTGCTGGAATACATCGACAGCGGCACCGGGGTGGCGGATCTTGCCGATCTGGAATATCTGGTTCTGGACGAGGCCGACCGGATGCTCGATCTGGGTTTCGCCGACGACGTGCTGGCCATCATCGAGCGCACCAACCCGGCGCGTCAGTCGCTGCTGTTCTCCGCCACCCTGAACCATCGCGGCCTCGGCGCCATGACCGACGGGCTGCTCCGAAACCCGCGGGTGGTGGTCGTCAACCCGGTGCGTGAGCAGCACCCGGACATCAGCCATCAGGTCATCCTGAGCGATGACACCGGGCACAAACAGCGCCAGTTGCTGTGGCTGCTCCAGAACGAGCCGGCCGCCAAGACCTTGGTCTTCGTCAATACCCGTGAGCGCACCACCGGTCTGTGCGGATTCCTTCAGGGTCAGGGCCAGCGGGTGGGCGCGCTCCACGGCGAGCTCGATCAGCGTGAACGCAACCGCATCATGGGGTTGCTGCACGGCGGCCAAATCAGCGTCCTGATCGCCACCGACGTGGCGGCGCGGGGGCTGGACATCCCCGGGCTGGATTTGGTGGTCAACTTCGAACTGGCGCGCAGCGGCGACGATTATCTGCACCGCACCGGCCGTACCGGGCGCGCGGGTGAGAAGGGCCGGGCCATTGCGCTGGTTGGTGCCAAGGAATGGAACCGCATGGAGAGCATCGAGCGTTACCTCAACCTCAGTTTCGAGGTCAGGGCCATCCCGGGATTGAAGGCTGACTTTACCGGGCCGACCAAGCGCAAGGGACCGAGTAAGGGCAAGCCCAAGTCCAGGGCCGCGGTGGTTGCCAAGCCCAAAGAGAAGGTCCGGGAGCGCGAACGCAAGAACATCGGCAAGCGGCGGGCGCCAACGGGCGGCGTGCCGATTGATGCGGGCTTTGCACCGCCGCGCGGCAAGCTGCCTGACGGCGGCTCGCCTGAGTCGCGCTGACACGCGATGGACATCGGCCCGATCGTCGTCTTCGCCGGCTCCTACTTCCCGGCCTGGATCCCGAGCGTATTGCTGGGCATGGTCGTGGCCGCGGTTGCGTACGGCCTGCTCCTGAAAGTCGGTCTGGCGCAGTCGATACCGCTGCCTGGTCTGTTCTATACGCTCCTGAGCAGTCTCGCGGCCATGAGCTTCTGGGTCTTGCTGTTCTCCCGGACACTGGACTGAACATGAGCGAGACGCCCGTCGCCGCTGAGCCTGATGGTGCCGAGTCGGCAGCGACAGCTGCGCCTGCCGCGGTGTGTGACAGCCCCGTACCGAGCAGTCCCAGCCCGCGACCGAGCGATGCCCGACCGATGGATCTCTTGGCCGATCGCCGTTCGCTGCTGCGCACCGTCCTGGGTCGCCTGCTGTTCGTCGCGGTCGCGGTCGCGACCCTCGTCGTCGGTTACCGTCTGGCCGCGAATCTGGCGCTGTCGCCCCGCACCACCGATGCCGAGATCGACGCCGATATCGTCCGCATCTCGGCGCCCGTGGCCGGCCGCCTGGTGGAGTTGGCGGTCGCCGAGAATCAATCGGTCGCGGCCGGACAGTTGCTGTTTCGCATCGATCCCGAGACCTATCGGCTGCAACTGGAATTGGCTCAGGCCGAGCTCGCGGTGGTCGAAGGCAGCCTCGC
Organism: uncultured Lamprocystis sp.; assembly: GCA_964470155.1. Taxonomy (GTDB): domain Bacteria; phylum Pseudomonadota; class Gammaproteobacteria; order Chromatiales; family Chromatiaceae; genus Thiodictyon. The sequence goes on from CAYYAY010000020.1 coordinate 71,541, forward strand.
CGACCAACGGCGGTTGCGTGAATCGGAGCGTGCCAATGCCGCGGTGGCGCAGGACGAGGTGAGTCGGGCGCAAACCAATCTGGACCTGGCAACGCGCTCACTGGAACGGCTCCAGCCGATGGCGGCGGCCGGTTATGTGTCCCGGCAGACCCTCGACGAGGCACGCACGGCGGTGAGCGATGCCGCCGTCTCGCTGCGTCAGGCACTGGGTGCCTCCACGGCGGCCCGCAACGAGGTCCAGACCACGCTCGCACTGGAGGCGCAGGTCCGCGCCAACCTGACCCTGGTGGCGATCGCCCGCCGTGCCCTCGAACAGACGCAGGTGCAGGCGCCGGTCGCCGGCAAGGTGGTCGGGCTGAAGATCGCCGAGGGTGAGAACCTGGTGCCCGGCGTCCCCCTGTTCACCCTCATCGACAGCGCGAGCTGGGTCGCCAACGGGCTCTTCCCCGAGACCGCGCTGGCCGGCATCCAGGTGGGTGACGGCGCCGATGTTTTTGTCATGATCGACCAGCGCGTCCGCATCGCGGGAACGGTCGACGGCATCGGTTGGGGGGTTGTCTCCGATGATGAGATCGCGGCCTTCGGCGGTCTGCCCTATGTGGCGCGCACGCTGAACTGGGTGCAGGTCGCGGCCCGCTTTCCGGTGCGCATTCGGCTGCACGCGCCGCCGGAGCCGTTGATGCGCATCGGCGCCTCAGCGGTCGTGATGCTGCATGAGCAGCAACGCGCACGCTGAGTTGCGGTCGCGCCCCGCGGCGCCTCCCGGCGGCGGCGGGCTGTTTGCTTTGCTGACACGCGAACTGGCGCCTTTTCCCGGCCGTCTCGGCCGGGCCCTGCGCATCACCCTGCTCTGTGTCGTGACGGTCATCGTCTGCATGGCCTTCCACGTCCAGGAGGCCGCGTTGGCCGCCTACCTGATCTTCTTCGTCAGCAAGGACGATGCCGGTTCCAGCGCCATCGAAGGCTTCGCCCTGGTCATCGTCGTGATCGTCGCCGTCGCGCTCGCTTTCGTCGTCACCGCCGCGACCGCCGACACGCCGCTGTTGCGGGTCCTCACCATGGCCGCTTTGGTCTACGGCGGCCTGTTCCTGTCCAAGACGTCCAAGTCGGGACCCGTGGCGACTTCGCTGGCCATGGTGCTGGCGATGGCGCTCACGGCTCCGGACCTGGTGGGCTATCCGGAATTGATCACCCATGCCTTTTTGTGGATGATCCCGATGGTGGTGGTGCCGATGGGCCTGCTGATCCTGCTCAATCTGCTGGCTGGGCGCGACCCCGTGCGACTTTATCAAGACACCCTGCGGCGGCGGTTCGCGGCGGCGGCGGCTCTGCTCGCCTCCCCTGGACCGTCGAGCCGCGGCGACCTGCTCGCGGCCATGCGTGCCGGCGACGGCGCTACCGCGACCTTCAACAAGATGGCGCGCTTGTTGCATAGGCTGCCGGAACCGGCGCTGGCCGGCCTGGAGGCGCTCGAACGGCTCTCCATGCGGTTGCTGACCGCGCTGGCCGTGATGCCGGCCGGCGCGTTGAGCGCGGCGGCCTGGGCGCGACCGCGACTGTGCGTCCTGCTGGCCGCCCTCGATCACCGCGACCGCGGTGCGGCGCGGCCCGCGGCGGACGCCCCGCTGGTCGCGGCAACGGCCGCCGACCGCAGTGCCGACGCGGCCGGACAGGAGGTCGATCGGGTCCTCGCCGAGCTGGCCCAAGTCACCGCCGGCGACCCCGCGGCCATCGCCCGCGCGCGCGGCGACACCCCGCCGCGGGAGCGCGAATCGTTCTTTGTCGCCGATGCCCACAGCAATCCGGAGTACGCCCGTTTCGCGCTCAAGACGACCCTGGCGGTGATGCTGTGTTATCTGTTCTATGTCAGCTTTGACTGGCCCGGCATCCACACCTGTGTCATCACCTGTTTCTACGTGGCACTGAGTTCGGTTGCCGAGACGCTGCACAAGCTCACGTTGCGCCTCATCGGCTGTTTCATCGGTGCGGTGCTCAGCTACGCGGTCATCATCTTCGGCTTTCCGCACATGCACTCGGTCGGCGATCTGGCCCTGGTTATCGCGCCCCTATCCTTCGCCGCCGCCTGGATCGCCATCGGCAGCGAGCGTCTGTCCTACATTGGCCTGCAACTCGCGCTCTGCTTCTTTCTGGCGACCCTGCACGGCTTTGGTCCCTCATTCGATCTGACGATCGCCAAGGACCGGATCATCGGGGTCGTCATCGGCAATCTCGCCATCGCTGTCCTGTTCGTCTCGCTCTGGCCGGTCAGTGCCGAGGGCAAGGTCCGTGGGCATTTCGGTGCGGCACTCGAGTGTGTCCGCGACCTGCTGAGCACGTCTGCCGGGCGCGCCGCCATTGCCCGCGTCGGTGATCGTTTCAACACCGAGTTGAGCGCTGCCGCGTCGACCCTGGACCTGCTGAACTTCGAGCCGCGGCGGATCCGACCGCGACCCGAGCGACAAGCCGCCGCGCGCCGGTTGTTGGCGCTGTGCGAGACACTCTATCTGACCGCGGCCATGCTGGCACAGCAGCGGGTGGTCGACGACGGCAGGCCGGCGCTGCCGGATGCGGTCGTGGCTACGCTGCGCCGCTGCGATCAGGCGCGTGCCGACACCCTGACCGACTTTCTCGACCGGATGCGGGTGAACGCCGCAGCGGGGCACGGGGTGTCATCCGGCGATGCTCCGTCCGCAATGGGTGCCGATCCGCGCTTGCTCCCGCGCTCCGGCAACGCCGCGGCGCCGTTTCCCGACCGGACCAGCCTGCCGGATCGCGCCGAGCCTGACCTTGTCCATCTGCTCGACGAACGGGAGCGACTCTATCGAACATTCGATGCACTGCTCGCCGACCTGTTCGCGGAGGCACACCATGCCCGTTGAACGCATCGCCGGCAGCGCGGCCGGGCTGCTGCTGACCCTCGTCCTGCTGGCCGGCTGCGGCGGCACCGTGCCGGTAGCCGGACCGACGACACCGGAGCAACCCTGGGTCCTGCCGGACGCCGTGCGCGCCGATGTCAAGACCGCGTTGGCAGCGTCCGGCGACCCGGCGGTGCCCGACCCGGCAGGCGCTGGGAATCGCGTCGACCCGAACCGCGACTACGCGCTCAGCGAGTTGATCGACATCGCGCAGCGGCACAACCCGGCGACCCGCGTGGCCTGGGAGGCGGCCCACCAGGCGGCGCTGGCCACCGGGACCGCGCGCAGCACCTTGCTGCCGCGACTGGCCGCCAGTGTCGTCGGCGGCTATCAGCGGCTGTCGACACCGGTTACCCTACCGTTGGTCGGCACCAGGACGCTGACGGCCGACGTGCAGGAAATCATCCCGATCCTGACCGTGGAATGGCTGTTGTTCGACTTCGGCGAACGGGCGGCCGCGGTCGAGGCCAGCCGTCATCTGGCGACCGTGGCCAATGTGCAGTTCAACCAGATGCACCAGCAGATCGTCTTCGACGTCAGCCGGGCCTATCATGCCGGCATCGCGGCCGAGCACAAAGCGGCCGCCGCCATCCGCGCGCTTGCCGCCGCCCGGCACATCCTGGCCGCCGCCGAGACCCGCGAGCGCCAGGGTCTCGACACCCGGATCGAGATCGCCCAGGCGCGGTTGCAGTTGGCCCAAACCAACCTATCGCTGGTGCAGGCGCAGGGTGAGGCGGCCACCGCGCGCGTGGCGTTGAACGCCGCGCTGGGCTTGCCCCACAGCACCCGAATCCGGCTGCGCGATCCCGGCGAGCGCTTGCCGGCGGCGGCGATCGACAGCCTGGATCAGGTGATCGAACGCGCGCTGGTGGAGCGTCCGGACATCATCGCCGGCGTGGCGCAACTGCGGGCCGCGGAGGCCGGCGAACGCGTGGCTGCCGCCGGCTATTGGCCCAAAGTGGGGCTCATCGGTGCCCTCTCGACCGATGACAACCGATTCAGTTTCAACGGCGGCAGCACCTTCGGCACGCCAGTGCAGCAAACCGGCGTGCTGATCGGCGTCACCCTGCCGCTGTATCAAGGCGGCCTGCGCGACAGCACGCTGCGCGGTGCGCGCTCGCGCGTCACGGCGGCGCAAGCCGCGGTGGCCGGCACCCGCGGTGCCGCCGCCGCGGAGATCGCCGCCGCCTACGAGGCGCTGCGCACCAGCCTGGCCGCGCATCAGGCCGCCGACGCGCTGGTCGCCGCGGCCGGCGTCACCGCCGCGGCCGCGCGCCAAGGACTCGAACTGGGGCTCGGCGACCTGACCACGGCGATCGCCGCTGAAAAGGATCTGCTCGGGGCCGAAGAGGCGCGTGCCGATACCCGGCGCGATGCCTTCGACGCCGCCGCTACGTTGGCCTTCGTCACCGCCGCGTTGCCCGCGGATGCGCCGCGTCCGGACCCGGCGGCGAAACTGCGGATTTGAACCGATCGATCACCGCACCGTCCGCCCGTTCATCGTCGACCGGCTGGCGCGGCACATCAGGGGCGTGACGGTGATCGATGCCGGTCTGCGGGTCGCTGGGCGGCATCCGGTGCGAGTCGCCGGTGCTGATCGTCGGAGTAGGTGAATCCCCGGATAGTCGCGGTCGCGTGCCGCGCGTAAGGTGCCCGCTCGACCCGGTTATCAGTCATCGGGTGCAGACGACAACCCGTGGCGGACCCGCGCTCCACACGCGTGGACACCGGTTGCAGCCATCTCAATCGAGGAAAAGTCTCATGTCTTCAGTACAAACGGCCGGCCGGACAGAGAAGCAAGGCGGCAATGGCGGATATCTCCAGTCGGTGATCGAGCCGGACCTGCAAACCATGGATGATCAGTCCCTGGATGATTCGCTGTCGCAGGCGATCAGCGCCGCCGCGTATTATCGTGCCGAGGCGCGCGGCTTTGAGCCGGGACATGAGTTGGAGGATTGGATCGAGGCCGAGCGCGAAGTCGCCGCGGCACATCAGTCCGGCACATCGTAATAGCTGAGATCCAGATACCCTGCCGCCTCGTTGCGGTGGCTGAAGTTCCAGGCGGTGATCCAATCATAGCTCAACCGATACCAGAACCGCGGCACTCGGGCGTAAGCCACGGGATCGTCATAGGCCAGGGCCGTGCCGATGATGACCACCGGCTCGCCCGGCGGGGTGGATGACCGTACCAGGCGGAAATGCCTCGGTCCTCTTCGAGCACGATGGAAGCCAGATAGACATGCTCGTAGTCCAAGGCATGAGAGGCCAGGAACCCCTTGACGATACTGTCGAACAGGCGGCGCACATCCTCCCACTGCCAACGCAGCGGCCTCTGAAACTCAGGGATGCGGTGACGTCCTTTGAGCGTTTCGTCAACCAGATCGAGCACGGCGATGGTCTTGGCGACCGGCTGTGAGATCGACGTGTTTGCCATGGTTGTTCCCCGTGCCCGGTGACGCATGAGTCATGATGCCAGGGTACCATGCGTGGCCTTGATCACTATTCCGGCGACCGGCCGGCAGGACTGTAAGGCGCCTTTTCGGGCAACGATCAAGGCCCGGCTGGTTCATGGTCGGCTCGATGGAATAGCCGCGTACACCGAGGATATCTTAATGACCAGAACCGATGCGAATCTGAATCTGCAAGCGCTTTATGGTTCACCCAGTCAAGCGGGCTTCGGCAGCGCGGTGTTCTGTGACCGCGTGGCGCGGGCGGAAGACCTGGATGCCGCGGCCCTGAAGTATTACCGCCATTTCGTTGGAGCGCACTGGGAGCAATTTGGCGAGGAGGCCTGGATGTCGGGCTGGAAACCGATCTATGTACGTCAAGCCGTTGACCAGCCGGCTATTCTAACCGAGTTGCGGGGTCTCACCGAGCGGGATGCACGAGCGTCGGTCGAGTTGCTGCTGGATACCATCGAAGATCCCGCGGCCGGGCAGAAGGCGCTGTCGGCCGTCTACGACGCCGCCGCCGTGGAGAACCTGCAGGTCTACACTCTGGGTGACGGCGCGGCGATGTCGGGGTTGCTGATTGCCGGGCGAGATCGCGGCGGGGACGCGACTTTTCTGGTCTTTCTGCTCGATTGAGCGGCGATCTCGTCAGGAAATTCCTGACGCGGATACCCTGGTATTGCTGGAACGCCGAACAGGCTTTACCATGGCGCGCCCTGATGATCACCGAAGGTTTTACTGGACCATGAGATCGCCTGCGCTCGTGTTGCTTTGTTGTCTCGTCGCGGCCTGGCCGGTCCTGGCCGCCGACGGCATTCGCACTGAACGGGTCCACTTCAAGGCCGGGTCGACCGGTGCCACGGTCACCGGCCGGCTGCACGGCGACCAGGACGTCGATTACCTGCTCGGAGCCAAGGCCGGGCAGCACATGAGCGTGCAGTTGCACTCGGATAACCCGCAGAACTATTTCAATATTCTACCTCCGGGGTCGGAGGAGGCGCTCTTTGTCGGCAGCAGCGCCGGCGGCCGCTTCGATGGCACGCTGCCCGACACCGGTGACTACCGGATTCGGGTCTATCTGATGCGGGCCGCGGCGCGCCGCGGCGAACAGGCCAACTACAGCCTCAAAGTCCAGATCGGCGGCGGACACCCTCAGTCGGCGGCCCCCAAGCACGACTTCGCTGACAGTCTCGCCGGCGGACCGGATTTTTGGGAGGTCAGCGGTGTGGCCGCCGGTGATGCGCTCAATCTGCGGCGCGAGCCTACGAGCAAGGCGGGGGTGATCGTGGCGCTGCGCAACGGCACCGTGCTGCGCAATCACGGCTGCGAGATGCATGGAGGTCAGCGGTGGTGTCAGGTGTCCATGCGCGATGATCCGCAGCGCCGCGGCTGGGTTGCGGGACAGTATCTGCGCGAGTCCTCACAATGATTCCGCGTCCATTCATCGTTCTCATCCACTGAAAAACAACAATGAAGCAAGTCAAGGTCTTAACTGACCCCTAAAGGCGCCCTGATCGCGGCCCTGACGGCGCTCGGCTTTGCCGCTCCCGGAGCCGCTTTGGCCTACAGTGAGACGGTCTACCGCAAATCCGGCCTGGGCTCGAAGGGTATGATCTACGAGTTCCCAGGCGAGACCATTCAAGTCCTTTATTGATCGAGCAGGAGTTCCCATGGATCTGACCGCTTTGTTGATTTTTCTCGCCATCGGTGCTGTTGCCGGCTGGCTCGCCGGCCTGATCGCGAAGGGTGCCGGGTTCGGTCTGCTCGCCAACATCGTCGTCGGTATCCTCGGCGCCATGATCGGCGGCTGGCTGTTCGGGGTGCTCGGCATCTCGATCGTCGGCGGCCTGCTCGGGGCGATTCTGACGGCAACGGCCGGGGCCGTGGTGCTGTTAGTGGTCCTTGGGGTCATCCGGAAGCTGGCGGCTTGATCTCAGGGTGACCGAGAGGGCGGTTGGTCGGCGCGGCGGACTTGATCATTTTCCCTGAGGCCGAGCCGGCCAAGTGTCGCGGCGGCTTAGGTGATTCCGACCTGTAGGGGCGACTTCAGTCGCCCCCAGAGCCCTACGGATCTGTCAGGCATGCCGTCGGGATCTTAGTTCCCGTCAGTCGCCTGGGGCATGGTTCCGGCCACGGCGATCACTCGGATTGATCCGCCGATGTCACAGATGAACACGGATTCAGACCGCGCCCGGATGCGTGCGCGGCACGGCTCATGGTCATCGCTCCGGCCAACCGGATGGACTCGACTTGTAGGGTGCGGTGACGAACGAACCGCACCGCGGACAGGTGGTGCGGCGCGCTTGCCCATCGAACCCTACAAGAGACCTGGTCGCGGGAACGATGATCAAGGCCGTTCAGGCTTACGGCCAGGGATGCGTGTAGGATGGGCAGAGCGAGCGCGATGCCCATTCGGCTACTGAGGTGCTTGATGATGGGCATCGCTCTCGCTCTGCCCCCTACCGAAAGGCCCGGCCCAAACAAACCGCACCAGTTCCAATCACATCCAATGATCGGAACCCGTTTGGACTTAACGCCTCTGATGGGTTAGGCTCCCCAATCGAAACCCGTGTTGTTGGGAGCATACCGCATGTCCACAGTTGTTGTTTCCTCCAATGGGCGGATCGCCTTGCCCGCGGAATTACGCAGGCGTCTCGGATTGGGTGTCGGCGCCCGGCTCGAGGTGTCCGAGGAGCCCGACGGGTTGCGCCTGCGCATCCTGCACCCCCAGTCCGCGGACGACCTTGCGGCCCTCGCCGGGATCGTCAGGGCGCCATCGCGCGGGGCGCCGCGTTCTCTGGATGACTTCGATCCGGCTTCGCTGCTGGCGCGCGGGCAGGGGCAGGCAGGGTGAAGTCGCTCGATACCAATGTATACCCGTCGTTGTTGGTTTTTCGTTTCTCGTTTTTCGTAACCCAATGTTTG
>CAYYAY010000021.1:0-20429 GCA_964470155.1 uncultured Lamprocystis sp.
CAAGTCGTAGGTCGTTGTTTTTATTATAGCCTGCTACTTCGCCGGGAATTGCTGCTCTACGCGTTAAGTATCTGTGCACGTTATGGAATTATCCGCTTAAGTGCCTAGTTGAGGCTGTTTACAATAGCTCTGGCCATCGTTTCTTCCTGATCAGTTCCGGTACCGGTGCAAAACCACGCCACCACCGTATCCTTTGCTGGCGACACATAAAGACCCTGACCGCCGATGCCGGATTTAAATAGGTCTCCATCTGTGCAGTGGGGAAAAACAGCGACATGTTTTGCCATGCATACCTGGATTCATCTCCCGGAAACTGAATCCTGACTTTATTTTTCGGGTCGTTGAAATAGCCGACAATGGATCGATAGTGCTTTCTCGGTTTCGTTTTCATTTTCGTCATGCTTTGTTTCTGCATAACGATGGATCGCCGCAAAATTGATGAGGGGCTTGCGGCGCGACCAGCGCCGCATTTGCCTCAATCGTCACCGTGGCCGCCAGATCGAGGCGGATTTCAGCCATCGCTTGCCAAGCGATCGGCATCTTTCTTTCCCCGTTGCGGTGGTTGTTCTTATCCGCGGCCCGGCCTTGATCATCGTTCCGGCCGGCCGCGGATGGTCCTACGGTAACACCTTGACCCGTAGGGTCCGCAGTGCGGACCGACGACCGTGCAGATCGCGCGATGGCCGGGTTTATGATCAAGGCCCGCGGCCCGATTATTGGGCCTGGAACGTGATCTTGCCATTCATCATGGTCAGATTCACCTTGGTGGTGCTGATCTCACTGGGTGCGATCTGATGCAGATCCTTCTCCAGCACGACGATATCCGCCAGTTTGCCGATCTTCAATGAACCGATTTGATCTTCCAGACCCAGGACATAAGCAGCATCCAATGTATTTGCTCTAAGCGCCTGATCCAGAGTGACCCGCTCGTTTTCCGGCGGTAGCACAGGCATGAACTGCTTCTTTCCGTACTGGGGCAGAATAGCCCTTGTCAAAGCCACCTGGAGGGTGTCGAGGGGACGGTAGGTGGAGGTATAGTTGGCCGCCGGCCAATCCGTTCCAAATGCGACCCGTCCACCGGCTTCAAGAACGGAGTTGATTCGACCATATTCGGTGAACATGACATCCTTGCCGATGATGTCGATCGACATCTCAACGCCGGGATCGGGAACGTTCCATTGTGCCGAGGCCTGGTATATGACATTCAGTTTGACCATGCGCGCGATTTCATCGTCGGTCATGTACTGACCATGTGCCACGGCATGGCGGGATACGCTATTGGGGTAAGCCTTCCGGGCCGCTTCCACCGCATCAAGATAAACACGAACCGCACGATCTCCTACCGCATGGGCATGGGTATCGAGTCCTTCGGCTTGGGCTTTGAGAACGGCGGCATTGACGAGTTCGGGGTCGAGTTGGAAGTCGCCCTGGAAGTCGGGGCGATCGGCATAGGGTTTGATCATGGCCGACGTATGCTGAAAATCGCCGCCGTCGAACAAGATCTTGAGGGTCCGGGCCTGGACCAATTCCGAGTGGAACTTCTGGCGCAACGTCAGCGTCTTTTCCACCGGCCCGGTGGTCGCTGGATTGTTCCAATAATAACTGGCGACGATGCGCACCGGCAGCGTGCCATCCCTCTCCATCTGCTGGTATCCCGCAAGACCCAGCTCGGTCGGCATGACGCCAATCCCAGCATCGAACACGGCGGTGATGCCTGCCGCAGCGTACCCCTTTAATTCCTCAGCCGTTGCGGACATCACGGCGTCCGGCGTGGGCGGGTTCAGCTTGGCCAGGAGCTGCTGTTCGGCAATGGTTTCCACGACCCAACCGGTCGGCTCGTTGGTTTTCGGATCGCGCTGGAAGTAACTCAAACCCGGTGCGGGATCGGGGGTCTTGGCATCGATTCCGGCTATTTCGAGCGCCTTGCTGTTGGCCCAGGCACTGTGAACGTCAATCGCAAATAGAAGCACCGGTCTGTCGGGGAACAGCTTGTCTAAGGTCGCCTTGTCGGGGCCGGTCGGTGGAAAGATGTTATAGCGCCAGCCAAAGCCTTGAACCAGTTTGGCGTTCGGGTGGGCGTCTGACCAGACCTTCAACCTGGCAAGCATTTCCTCCAGAGAATCGGTCTGCAGATCCGCCCCTTGGGTGAAAATGGCCAAGGTGGGGTGGATATGCGACTCCACAAAGCCCGGCAGCAGCATTTTGCCCTTCAGGTCAATTACCTGCGTGTCCTGGCCCACCAAGGCGTCAGCACCATCATTGCCGCCCACGTAACTGATGGTCTTGCCCTTGATGGCGATCGCCTCGGCCTTGGGCTGCTGGTCATCAATGGTATAGACGGCACCGTTCTTGAGGACAAAATCCGCCGTTTCGGCGGCAACGGTGCTCGCCCTGGGGATCAGCCCCGCGAGGCATAGGCCCAGTATAGCTACCCGAGTAGTTTGCGCGTTCATCATGCGTGTATCCTGCAGTTTCATCATTATTCACCTTCGCCAAAGGACCTTGGCGACTTGCCAGCGGTTAAGCCTGCCTTTTCTGATCGATTGCGCGCTCTCGCGGGGAAGCGATCGGGTCACGTGGAGCGCGGTCAGAGCAACCCGGGTGCGGGTTGCCCTAGGACCCATCTCTCGGTATTCGAGAGTTAGAACAGCGAATGCGTGATCTTCCCGTCCATCATGGTCTGTGCCACCTTGGTGGAGTGGATCCTGTCGGGAGCGACCTTGAACAGATCCTGTTCCAGGAACACCAGGTCCGCCTTCTTGCCGACGGCTATCGATCCCACCTGCTCCTGCATGCGCATCTGGCGCGCCCCGCCCAGTGTATAGCCTGCGATCATATGCTCCAGGGTGGGCAACCGACTTGCGGGGGGCATCACGGCGGTCGCCGAACCAGGCACGCGCCCCGTCACGGCCGCCTGAATCTGGAACAGTGGGGAGATCTCTTCGACATCGGTGCCGGGAATGTCGCTGCCGAAGGAAACATTGACGCCCGATTCGATGAGCGGCTTCACGAGCCCGTATTCTTTCTCGACCTTCGCCGTTCCGAGGATCCTGTTCGCCTCCTCGTATTGGCCCTTATAGTCCACCAGCCATACGGGGGTCATGTTGGCTCCAACCCCCAGCGCAGCGAATCGTGGAATGTCGTCGGGGTGAATGGTCGGGAGGTGATGCAGTGTGGTCAGGCGCACCGCAGAACCGAGTCTCTTCGAAACGCGTTCCACGGCGTCAAGGCTACGGCGAACGGCCAGATCGCCATCCGTGTGGATGTTCACATCGAATCCGGCGGAATAGGCCGCCTCGATCCAGCGAGCCAGCACGTCGGCGGTCCAGTCGCTCTCTCCTCGCGTTTCCGGCTGGTCGGCGTAAGGCTCGATCTGGACCCCGGTATGGGCGAGAAACACCCCGTCCGCCCAGACCTTGAGGCCGGTGATGTGGACCAGGTCCGAACGATAGCGCCTGCTCCAGTCCTTCAAGGCTTGAATGTGCCCATCGGGAGACGCCTTACCATCCCGGGTGGCATAGTTTCCGACGACCCGGCACGACAGCTTCCCCGCCTGTTCCATGTCGAGCAGCAGCTCGAATCCGAGGTAGCCCTTGGGCATATCCGGACCCCAGATTCCCATATCGTGATAGGCGGTGATGCCGAACTTTGGAATGAGAGGGAATACCTCGTCCACGATGTCCTGAAGCATCTGCTTCCCGCCGAAGAGTCCGGTCGCCATCGCCATGTTCATCCATGAATCCGGCTCGATGGCGATGCCACTGGGAGTGCCGTCGGGTCCACGCCGGAAGTAAGATCCGCCGGGGACTGGATCGGGGGTGTCTTTGCCGATCCCTGCCACTTCCATGGCCTTGGTGTTGAACCAGACGTGATGCGTATCCTCGTTGAAGAACATCATCGGCTTATCGCTGGAAACGGCGTCGAGCTCCTCGCGCGTGCCCCCCGTTTCGCCGAACATCGGGAATTCCCAATTGAATCCCATATAGGCGCTTTTCTGGGGATTGGCCTTTACATAGGCGCGTATACGCTGGAGCATTTCCTTTGTATCCTTCGAGCCGGTCAGATTGACCCCTCGCTTGGTCGCTGCTCCGGCAACGTAATGGTTGTGTCCGTCGATAAAGCCGGGCATGAGCATGCCGCCGGCCAGGTTCACGGTGCGCGTCCGCGGGCCTTGCCAGGCGTCGACATCCTTGGCGCTGCCCACAAAGACAATCCGATCGCCCCGCACCGCGACCGCTTCCGCCGTTGGCCGGGCCGGATCGACCGTGTAGATCAGGCCACCCTCGAAAATCCAATCGGCCTTTCCGTCGCTCGGTGAAGGGGCTTGGGCAAATAGCAATCGCGGTGACAGTGCAAACAGCCCTGCGCCAATGACAAGATCTTGTAAGAATTCTCGACGCCGCATGGGATTTCTCTCCTCTTGGCATGATTGCCTGGTTTTGGCAACACCCACCCGACCTGCTATGGGCGCCTGGTCGGTGATCTTGCTATCCATCATGGTCAGGCGCAGGGTTCAAGGAAAGAACCAGGAGATGCCAAACTTGAACTGCCAATCCGCCCCGCCTTCCGGCCTGGCGACAAGCTTGTAGCCACCCATATTCAGATCCAGTGCATGGCCCTTGTTGCCCATCGCGAAGGTCCGCCCCACCGTGAGGCCCAGCGGCACCTGCCAGCGATCGCCGGAATCCGCCTTCCAGCTGTAGGTCGCCGTGTTGCTGTAGCCAAGGTAGGCGCCGGGGATCGCATCGAGGTTGTAGAAGACAATCGGCTGAATCGAAGTGACGTTATAGTTGTCCTCGCCCCAGTGGTGGTTGATCAGCCCGCCATAGGAGAAATTGCCGGCCGCTCCGAAGAACACGCCCGAGATTCCGGCGCCCCAGCCGGGTCCGCCGACCCGATCAGACGTTCGCGTCCTGAGTGAAACCTGCGGACCGATGCCCCATTTGATACCCCCATCGCTCTTTGGCGCCCAAAACGCCTGGAAAAAGATGTCGCTCAGTCCCCATTCCGTTCCGCGATCCTGGATCGGCTCATCGCCCAGCCTGGGAAGCGCCGCACCGACAGGAGCGCCGATAATCGGAATCACCGAGCGCAAGATCAGGTTGTAGGGTCGGTCGCCGGTCGGAATGGAGTAGACCGGTTGGATCTGGAAACCGTAGGCGGTTTGGTCGTGCGCGGTTCCAAAGCCAATGGTGTTGTCCGTCATGATCGCCTTGGTATCCGCGAGGGGATCCTGCGCCTTGCGCGCAAGCTCCTCGGCGGTCGGACCATTCGCGATAGCCGGTGAGACATAGACGGCGGAGCCGAACAGCATCGCGGCGACGAGTCTTTGCGGGTGCATTCTGCATCTTCTCCTTTTGGGAGTGGAATGACAGGGTGAGCGGCTTATGGGTGGGACACGGTCGTAGAAAATAGATTGATGACGATGACCCCGGCCATAATGAGAGAGATGCCGAGGACTCCTGGAAAGTCGAGTGACTGTCCGAAGAGAACCCATGAGATCAGCGCGATCAGGGCAACTCCGACTCCCGACCAGATTGCGTAGGCCACTCCAATCGGAATCGTCCTCAGCGTGAGTGAGAGAAAGTAGAAAGAAACAGCATAACCTACGACGACAATCACTGATGGCCATAAGCGGGAGAACCCCTCCGCTGCCTTCAGGGCAGAGGTCCCAATCACCTCGCTGATAATTGCAACGGAAAGAAAGATCCACTGTTGCATGCCCATGATCCTCAGCCTAGAAAGGCCCACTGTATAGATCGGGGCCTGGTTCGCGAAACACGTCTTACTTCAACCGAAGGTCTTGACGATTGGTGATTGGCGCTATTCCTCAGCCAGACCGGTAGGTCGGGTGAGGCGCGCCGTAACCCGACACAGCACCGCCGCCGTCGGGTTATACGCTGCGCTCATCCGACCGACCCGCTGACACCGTGCGGGATCTAACGAACCCTCGGAATGCGACCTTAGGCGCGTGTCATGAGAAGGTCGGGAACCGCCCGTCGGCGAACAGCGGCGGCTGCAGGCGAGACCAGTTGGACGCGAACTGGAAGGTGTCGAGATCGCTGAAGGTCTGTCCGATTACCTGCATGCCTGCGGGCATCCGCCCCTCGACGATCCCGAGCGGGACATCGACAATCGGATAGCGGTTGAGGAGGTTCCACGGCCACGTCATCACTAAGCCCAGTCCGCAGCCTTCCATCAGGGGCACATTCCTTTCCTTGCTCTTGAACATGTCGGCGCCAACGAGGGGCGTGGCCAGAGTCGGCATGAGGAGGATGCGATAGCCCTTGCCGTAGACGCGCTGCTGAACCTGCAGGTGATAGCGTGCAAGCAACGCCTCGACTGCTTCAGCCTCACGCGGTCCGATGGGTGTGCCGGCCACCTGGTCTAGGATCTCAGGCATATAGGGTGAGAGCTGATCACGATGGCTGTTCGCGATCTCGACAATCACGCCGATAGAGGTCGCCATCAGACCATGAGCGAAGGTGTTGAAGTCATTCTTTGAGAAGCCGCAGTCGACTTCGTCCACGACACAGCCGGCGGTGCGGAGCAACTCAATGCCTTTCAGCATCGCTGCTTTCAGCGCCGGCGTGATCTGGGCGATGCCGGCGCCCCAGTCCACGGCGATGCGCCACCCCGAGAGGTCCGGGTATTGGGCGGGATAGTCGAGGCGCGGCCGGATGGCGGCCATGCTCTTCTCGGAGGGACCGACCATGATGTTCTGGAGATGAACCAGGTCGTCAAAGCGCCGGGCCATCGGACCGTGGGTCCACATGGCAACCTCTCCGCTCGCCACCCGTCCGTGCGTCGGCCTGAATCCATAGACACCGTTTTGCGAGGCGGGAAGGCGGATCGAGCCACCCATGTCCGACCCGGTGGCGAGCGTCGCGAAGCCTGCGGCAAGCGCCGCTCCCGATCCCGCCGACGAGCCGCCCGGGGAGTACTCCAGATTCCACGGAGTACGGGTCGTGCCATAGGCGCGGGTGGACGCGCCGACGAACAAATAGAACTCCGGCACGGTCGTCTGAAACGGCATGACGGCGCCGGCCGCCTCGATCATGTCGACGATGGCCGCGTTTTCCGTTGCTGGCGGCGCGTCCTTGAAGAGGAGGGAGCCCTGCGTCGTTTTCCAGCCCAGCCGGCTGGCATCGTCCTTAAGAGCGACCGTAATCCCTTCCAGCGGTCTCGCTTCGCCGCGCCGGTAGCGCGCTTCGGATTCCCGGGCTTCCTTCATCGCCTGGTCAAAATGTTTGTAGGTGATACAATTGATCTTCGGGTTGAGCGCTTCTATCCGTTTGATCTGCGCATTCAGCAGATCAACAGGCGAAGCCTTCCCGGATTTGAACAGGGCCTTGAGCTCGTCGACCGATGCATAGCAGAGCGGGTCGGCGGGCGTGGCTTCGGCAGCTGGCATATCGGATGCCGCCGCCGCGAGGCTCGACTTCATCACGAACGGCGCTGCAAGCAGCCAAGCGGCAAAAGTCCGTCTATCCATTTGCATCCCTCCTGCTAGACTTCCTTTGATGCATTCATCATCACAACTTGCGCCATTTGAGCCATCCCGATGCTGATGACGGTCAGACACCGGCATGTTGAGTTGAAGTGCCGTTCGAATATTGGTCATTTTCATACTACGTTTCCCCTATATCCCGTTACGATGGGTGATTTCGCCGTTCATCATGGTGAGGTCGACTTTCGTGGTGCTGATCTCGCTGGAAGCGATCTTGTGCAGGTCTTTGTCGAGGATGACGATATCCGCCGCCTTGCCGACCTTCAGCGAGCCGACTTTGTCTTCCAGTCCAAGCACGTAGGCCGAGTCCAGAGTGGATGCCTTGAGAGCCTGGTCCAGAGTGATGCGCTCGTTCTCGGGGGGCAGGACGGCCGTGAATTGATCCGTTCCGTACTGCGGCAGGATCGCCCGTGTCACGGCTACCTGAGACGACCTGCGTGCCCGGTCCTATAAGAGCGTCAGCGCCCTCGTTGCCGCCCACGTAGCTGATGGACTTACCCTTGATGGCGATCACCTCGGCTGTGGGTTGCTCGCTGTCTATGGTGTAGATAGCGCCGTTCTTGAAACCATAGTCTTCCGTCTCGGCGCCAGCGGTGCTCGTCAAAGGCATTAGTACAGCCATGCAGAGACCTGGAATAATTGCCCACCTCTTCATCACGTTCATGATGAACCTCAACTCATGACTTGTTGCCACAGGTTGATCGTCTTGAGGTTGAGGGGTCGGACGCACGACCCGATCGTGCGCCCCGCGCCGCCGCCGATCAGTTCGCCGGCGTGAGCGTCAGATAGCTCACGCCCCCCGCGATGCCGAGCCCCTTGCTCTTCTCCAGTGTCAGTGGTTGCAGGGTCAGATTTGCCTTGCCGCCACCGACCAGCACTCCGACTCCGCCGCCGGCACCGAGCGACACGGAGCCCTTGCCACCCCGGAAACTACCGGCCAGGGACCCGGCGCCGGGCGTCGTATCCTGCGAGGCGGCGAAGACGGTATAGACCAGCTTGTCCTCGCGCTTCCAGTTCAGGTCGATACCCAGTCTGATCCCGGTCTCGCCGACATAGTGCTCCATCTTCCCGTTGTTGTAGGTGAGATCGCAGTCGACCGCGACCTTGGAGGCCACGATCAGGTTCGTCTGCGTTCCCGGCGTCGAGACACAGGTCAGAACACCGATCTGAAATCCGCCCTTCGTCGGCTCCTCGGCGATCACGGCGCCTGCGAGCAGAGAAGCGGATACGAACAGGACCAAACCTCTCGGCATATGCATTGGAGTTTCCTCACGTGGTTGTACTACGTTGTTCGCGACCCTATCCCGTCGAGACACTGGCTAGCAGGCTGCGCATTAGGCTAGGGAAATTTGTGGCCCTGAAACTGAGGAAATCTGAGATTGTGTGTGATGACCGTCACAGGGCCGCAGCAGCCACCTCGCACGCGGTTTTTGTCCAAAGAGGTGGAGCGGACGGGGAGGGTGCGTCCCGCTGCTATGTCTTGATTGGAATTCCGCGGCCGTGCCGACGGCGTCCACACTGTGCCCCTGCTCGTTCAGGTAGCCGGCGAGCTCATGGCGCAAGATGGGCTCGTCTTTGAGCAGGATCAGATGGGCCAGGCCGTCGAGTATCGTGGGCGGCCGATGCGCAAAGCTGAGGAAATCTGAGCGTGGCGGTCCAGCAGCGTTCCGACTGATATCGGGTGTCCCCATGCCGCTTCGCCTGTTCGCCCTCCTGTTGTTGGCATTGGCCGCGGTTCACGTCTTGGCACAGGTGCCGCTTGCCCTTTCGCCGGAGATGAAACGTGCCGATCTGGCGCCCCATCTGAGTATCCTGCGGGATGCAGGGGGAGCGATGGGCGTGGCGGAAGCGGCTGATTCGCCCGACTGGCAGACGCTGCGCGGCACCTTCAATGTGGGGTTCACCCAGGATGCGCTCTGGCTGTGCTTGCAGATCGAACGCCCCGCCGCGAGCCCGCGCGAATGGATCTTCGAGGTCAATAACGCGGTACTCGATGACGTGCGGCTGTTCCAACGCACCACTGCCGGCGCTTGGGATGAGCACCGGGCCGGAGAGGACATTCCCCGCGACCAGTGGGACCTGCCCTATCGCAATCCGGTCTTTCGCATCGATCTGGCCGAACCCGGTCAAACTACCCTGTGGTTGCGCGTCACCTCGCGCAATTCCATCTCTGCGCAGCTCACGCTCTGGCGTCCGGCGTATTTCGGCGAGTCCTCGCGTGCCGAGTCGCTGGCTTACGGACTGCTGTTTGGCATCTACATCACGATCATCATCATTCATCTGTTGTTCTGGCGCTCGACCCGCTCAGCCGTAAACGGCTGGTATGCGCTCTATGTCGTGAACAGTTTTTTTCACATCGTGCTGTCCTTCGGCTTTATTCAGCAATATACCGGAATGCCCGGGCGCGTCAGTGATATGGCGCTGTCGTTTCTGATCTGCGTGTCGTTATGGGTGGGAGCGAAGATGAGCACGGCTGTGCTTGAACTCGCACCGCGCATGCCGCGCACCGCGCGCTGGCTGACCCGTGCGATGGCTGCCACATCCGCCGTCACCGTGCTGTTATCGTTGACGGTGAGTTATCCGGCCGGTGTGGCGCCCGCGCAAGTGGTCGCGGTCATCGAAGTTGTCGTACTCATCGTCATTTCTGTGCATCTGTTGCGGCGAGGCTATGCGCCGGCGGCTATTTTTCTTGCAGCCTTTGGTTTGTATTTCCTCGGAATCGTGCTGCGCGTGGCGCGCAACTTCACGCTGCTGCCGCCAAACCTTCTCACCGACAATAGCTTCCAAATCAGCGCCATCGCGCACATGGTTGTCATGAGCCTGGCGATCATGTACCGCTACAACAGTATCAGAGAGGCCGCGAAGCAGGCCCAAGCAGAGGCCTTGAGGCTCAAGGTCAAGCGCGCCGAGGAGTTGGAGAAGGAAGTGGCAGAGCGAACCCTCTTGCTGACCGGTGAGATCGCACGGCGGGCGCAACTCGAGACGGATCTGCGCCGAAGCCTCGCAGTCGAAAAGCTAGCGCGGCAGGAGCAGCGCGACTTCGTAGAGATGGCATCCCACGAATTCCGCACTCCGCTGACGATCATCGACACCAGCGTCCAGCGCATCGCCGGCAGTGAACCGTCCGCGGTAACGCGGGAACGCTGCGGCAATATTCGCGAGGCCACGCGTCGCATGATACGGTTGATGGACGAATTTCTGTCGCTGGACCGCTTGGATGGCGACTTGGTCGCCTTCAGTGCGGTAGACGAGGACGCCGCAGCGATCGTGCGCGGCGCGGCGGCTGAATGGGATCAGGGTTGCATCGAAGTGGCCTGTGCCGATTTGCCTCAGCGTATCGCCTGCGACGCCGGATTGCTGCGCATCGCCTTGCGCAATCTGTTGGCGAACGCCGTGAGCCATTCACCCGAGGGGGTAGCGGTGCAGTTCTATGCGCAAGGACGTGTCGATGGAGGCATCAACTTCGCGGTTGCGGACACCGGATGCGGCATCCCGGAGGACGAGATTCCGAGACTCTTCCAGAAATACTTCCGCGGTCGCGGCACCAAAAACAAACCTGGGGCTGGGCTCGGGCTTTACTTGGTGGAGCGTATCGCGAAGCTGCATGGCGGCACGGTCGTCGTGACGAGCAGCGCCGCGGGCAGCCGTTTCGTTCTCTCGGTTCCGGGAACTGTAGTCATTAGCCGAGAGCAAGTGTCGCGGAATTCTCATCATTAGTACCTGACTTCAGGTCACGGGGGAATATATGGAATCCACTGCGGCGGACCCCTGGGGCCTGGGGTCCGCCGCCCGGATCGGGCGTCCTAGCCCGCGGCCTTGAGCTTGAGACGCATGGCGTGCAGCGTCGGCTCGGTGTAGCCGTTGGCGATCTCGCGGCCCTTGAAGATCAGGTCGCAGGCGGCTTGGAAGGCGATGCCGTTGAAAGCCGGGGCCATCGGCTGGTACAGCGGGTCACCGGCATTCTGGCCGTCGACGACCACCGCCATGCGCTTCATGGTTGCCATGACCTGATCGCGCGAGATGACGCCGTGGTGCAGCCAGTTCGCCAGGACCTGGCTCGCGATGCGCAGGGTCGCGCGGTCTTCCATGAGGCCCACGTTGTTCAGATCCGGCACCTTGGAGCAGCCGACGCCCTGGTCGATCCAGCGCACCACATAGCCGAGCACGGCCTGACAGTTGAGGTCCAGTTCCTGCTGGATCTCTTCCGGGGTCCAGGTGCCCTTGGGGTCGAGCGGGATCTGCAGGATGGTGTCGAGACTGGCGCGGCGTCCGCCGGCGGCGATCTCGGCCTGCCGGGCGGCCACGTCGACCTGATGGTAGTGCATGGCGTGCAGGGTGGCGGCGGTGGGCGAGGGGACCCAGGCGCAGTTGGCCCCGGCCTTGGGGTGCACGGCCTTGGTTTCGACCATGGCGCGCATCTCATCGGGCATGGTCCACATGCCTTTACCGATCTGGGCGTGACCCGGCAGGCCGCAGGCGAGGCCGATGTCGACGTTCCAGTCCTCGTAGGCCAGCAGCCAGGGAGCGGTCTTCATGGCGCCTTTGCGCAGCACCGGGCCGGCCTCCATATCCGTATGGATCTCGTCGCCGGTGCGGTCGAGGAAGCCGGTGTTGATGAAGATGACCCGCTCGGACGCGGCGCGAATGCACTCCTTGAGGTTCACGGTGGTGCGCCGCTCCTCGTCCATGATGCCGAGTTTGATGGTGTTGCGGGGCAGCCCCAGCGCGGCCTCGACCTGAGCGAACAGATCGACGGTCAGCTGCACCTCTTCCGGCCCGTGCATCTTGGGCTTGACGATGTAGATACTGCCGGCGCGCGAGTTGCGTAAGGCGCCGGTGCCTTTCAGGTCATGGACGGCGCACAGTGAGGTGATCAGGCAGTCGAGCATCCCCTCGGGGACCTCGCAGCCGTCGGGCAGCAGCACCGCGTCGTTGGTCATCAGGTGGCCGACATTGCGCACCAGCATGAGCGCGCGGCCGGGCAGGGTGAGGGTTCCGCCGTTGGGGGCCGTGTAGGTGCGGTCCGGCTCCAGGGCGCGGTCGACCAGCTTGCCGCCCTTGCTGAATTGGGCGGTCAGGGTTCCCTTCATGAGCCCGAGCCAGTTCCGGTAGACGCCGACCTTGTCCTCGGTGTCGACGGCGGCCACCGAGTCCTCGCAGTCCTCGATGGTGGTGACGGCGGACTCCAGCAGCACATCGGCGACACCGGCCGGGCTCGCCTTGCCGACCGGATTGGCGCGGTCGAGCTGCAACTCGACATGCAAGCCGTGATTGACCAGCAGGACCGCGGTCGGTGCGGCGGCGTCGCCCCGGTAACCGGCGAAGCGCGCCGGGTCCTGCAGCCCGGTCCGGCTGTTGTTCGGCAGGTCGATGACCAGTTGACCTTGCTCCACCCGATAGCCGACGGCATCCCGATGGGACCCGGCGGCGAGCGGAGCGGCTTGATCAAGGAAGGCTGCGGCGCGGGCGATGACCTCGGCCCCGCGGTCGGGGTTATAGCCCTTGCCGCGCGCCAGCGTGCCCTCGTCCGGGATGACGTCGGTGCCGTAGAGCGCGTCGTACAGGCTGCCCCAGCGGGCGTTGGCGGCGTTCAGCGCATAGCGGGCGTTGCTCGCGGGAACCACGAGCTGGGGTCCGGCGATCGAGGCGATTTCGGCGTCCACATTGGCGGTGGTCACGGCGAAATCCGGACCCTCGGGGACCAGATAACCGATGTCGGACAGGAAGGCGCGATAGGCACCGAGGTCGAACGGCTGGCCGCGATGGTTCAGGTGCCAGGCATCGATCTGGGCCTGGAGCGCATCGCGCTTGGCCAACAGCGCCCGGTTGCGCGGCGCCAATTCGGCCAGGATGGCGGCGAAGGCGCTCCACAGGCTGTCGGGGTCGACCCCGGTGCCTGGTGTGATCTGCGTCTTCACCAGGTCATACAGGGGTTTGGCGACCTTGATGCCGCTCACTTCCACTCGCTCAGTCATTGCTTGCTTCTCCGACCCCCGGTGGTGAGGGCCTGTCGTTGTAGGTTATGGCACGGGCAGCAGGACGCCCCCGATACAGCCCCCAGATTGTCAGGTCAACCGTAACGCGGCACAAGTGGTGCGTGCCGGGTTCCGGCGCGATCCGCGTTGGCGATCGTTTCGCGGAGGCGTCGCCGGTCCGGCCGCGGCGCTGCGGGTGGGCCAACGCGACCGGCGCAGTTGTTTGAATCCGCACGGGTTAGCCGACAGGCACCGAGTGTTCTCCGTCCTTGACGCTGGGGTCGCCCCTGACTACCCTGCCAAAGTCATGTGGGCTTTCCCGCCCGCCGTGTCATGCGGGTTTGTCAACGCCAACACGTTGTTTTTCTGAAGAGCATCATCGTGTATCCCAAGTATTTCGGACTCAAGGAGCCGAGTTTCTCGATCGCCCCGGACCCCCACTACCTGTTTCTCAGCGAACAGCATAAGGAGGCCTTGGCCCATCTGCTGTACGGCGCCGGTGAGAGCGGCGGCTTCGTGTTGCTCACCGGTGAAGTGGGAACCGGCAAGACAACCGTCTGCCGCGCCTTTCTTGAGCAGTTGCCGGAGGGCGTGGACGTGGCCCTGATCGTCAATCCGGCGATGACCGCCAGCGAACTGCTGCGGAATTGCTGCGACGAATTCCGCATCCCGGTCGGGGAGGGGGAACCTTCAGTCAAGGTCCTGGTGGATCGCCTGAACGACTATCTGCTTACCGCCCACGCGGCCGGTCGTCGTCCGGTGCTGATGATCGACGAGGCGCAGAACCTCCGCCCCAAGGTGCTGGAGCAGATTCGCCTGCTCACCAATCTGGAGACCACCAAGGCCAAACTGCTGCAGATTTTTCTGGTCGGCCAGCCGGAACTGCGGACCATGCTGGACCGCGAGGGACTGCGCCAGATCAACCAGCGTATCACCGCCCGTTATCATCTGCATCCCCTGAGCGCGGCCGAGACCGGTGACTACATCCGCCATCGCGTGGCGGTGGCAGGGGTCGACCGCCCGTTGTTCACGGCAGGGGCGATCCGGCGCATCCATCAGTTCGCGGGCGGGGTGCCGCGCGTCATCAATATCCTGTGTGATCGTGCCCTGCTCGGTGCCTGCGTCTCGCGCGCCAGTCAAGTGACGCCCGCGGTCGTCACCAAGGCCGCGCGCGAGGTGCGCGGGGAGTGGATCAACACCGCGCGCCCGGCGGCGGCACGTCCTGCCGTTGCGGGAGCCGCGGCGTTGACCCTGATGTTGACCGCGCTTTGGCTGTCCGTTGATCGGCTTTACGGTGATCCGCTGGAACTGATGGCCGGGTGGTCGGAGTCGCGGCCGGGCCCCGAGTTGGCCGGTGCGGCGGCGAGCGACCCGCCGGTTGTCGCACCGGCCCCGGCGGCAACCGCGGGCGGGAGTCCGGATGCCGCCGTCGCTGTTGCGGGCGCGCCCGCCGCGGCGCCCCTGTCCCCCAATGTGGTTGCGCCGGTTGCTGCGGTCGCCGCCGTAACCCCGCCGACCGCTTTCGTGCCGGCTGACGAGCCGGTGGCGTCAAGCCCATTCCCGGCCGACACGCTTGCCGCGTCCTTGCCGCGGGTCTCGCTGGCCGCGATCCAGCCCGAGTCCGCGGCGGATGCCCTAGCGCGGCTCAGCCTGCCGGAGGAGACAGCCTTACGCGTCCTGTTGCGCCGCTGGGGGATCGCGGTTCAGGATTTGGGCTTCGGCGATCCCTGCGGGCGGGTGGCGGTGTTTGGGCTGCGGTGCGAACGTGAGCAGGGCAAGCTCAGCCATGTCCGGTTCTATGACCGGCCGGTCCTGTTGCGCATGAAGGATGTCGGTGGCGAGCGCCGGTATGTGGTGCTCGGTGCGCTTGATGCGGCCGATGCCACCCTGGATCTGCCGGACGGCAGCGAGCGGGTGCCGCTGACCGGGATCGAATCGACCTGGAACGGCGACTATACCGTCGTCTGGCAAGCGCCGCCGAGCGGCGCTTCGGTGATCGGTCCGGGGGCCGCGGGCGAGTCCGTGCGGTGGCTGCGGCGTCTGCTGGCGCAGGCGCCCGGTATCGACAGTGCAGACAACGGGTCGGCTCAGTTCGACGCGGCCCTGGGCGCCGCCGTGCGCCGCTTCCAGGTGTCGCGCGGTTTGTCGCCCGACGGCATCGCCGGCCCCCGGACCCTGGTCCAACTCAACAACGCCATGACCACACCCGGCATTCCTCACCTGATGACCGCGCCGCTCGCGGCCGCGGCAGCGGCGCAGCGCATTGCTGCCCAAGCGGCGGTCGAGGGCACGGCGGCCGATCCAGGTCATGTGCGGCTCGGTCCGTCGGCTGCTGTCCATTATTTGGCTGTTCCGCCAGTGAGTGACAGTGCGCCATGAGTTACATCTTGGAGGCGCTGAAGAAGTCTCAAGCCGAACGCGAGCTCGGGCAGGTGCCGACCCTGCGCGGGACCGGCCTGTTTTCCGAGGACGAAGCAGTGCCGACGCGCAACCCCTGGATGCTGGTCTCCGTCGGGCTGGCGGCCGCGGCGGTGCTGATCGCGCTCTATGCCGCGCTGCGTCAGCCGTTCCCGGTCACGCCGCCGGTCGCGGTGTCGACAGCGCCTCCCGGTCGCATCGAGCGCGCGTCCCCGGTGCAAGGCGCCGTCACGCCGACCGCGCGCGACCCCGCCGGCACGACACCGGATCGCGGGGCGCGCCAACCCCCGATGCTGAATCGGCCGGTTGCGGCAGCGGCGGCACCGGTTGTCGTGAGCCCGGCGTCGGGCACCGAGGACTTGCGGTCATTCGCGGGCGCAGCGCCCTTGATCGAGGCGCCGCCGCCCAAAGGCGCGGTACGCGCACCCCCGGCGGTGCCCGAGCCGCGCGCCGATCTTGGCCAAACGCCGCGCGTATCCGACCCCGGCCGCTACGCGGATGCGCTGGAGGCCGAATTGGAAGTTGAACTCCAACGCCAACTGGAAGCCGACGCGAGTGATGCCGCGGACACCGCGGAGTGGATTCCGGTCGCGCAGCCGGAGGACCCGGCTCCCACGCCGGTGCCGCCCGACCTGATTGCCGACATCGAGTCGTTCAAGAACAAAACGGGCCAGGTTCAGGGGCGCGATGCGGACAGGCTGTCCAACGAAGCCAAGGCTAAGGCTGAACCCTCAGTGCCGGAGGAGTCGCGAGCTGCCGGTGACCTGACCAAGCTGCGCCTGACACGCGACCAGCAGGCCAGCGTGCCGACCTTTTCAATGACCGTGCATGTCTTCGAGGCCAACCAATCCCGTCGCTTTGTCTTGATCAACGGACTCAAGTACCGCGACGGCGAGAAGACGCGCGAGGGGCTGGTGGTCGAGCAGATCGTCCCGGACGGGGTCGTCCTGAGTCATCAAGGCAACCCGTTTTTCGTCCATCGGTAGCAACGGGTGACGGTTCGGCAGCAGGTCGAACGCGCCCGGCGGCATGGGGAGAGCGAACCGCTGATCAGCGACGCAACGCCCTTCGCGACAGGCGGCGGCAGCTAAACGGCTCCGACCTGAGGAACCGGGTTGCCGGTTCCAACAGCCAAACGGCGACGCAGACGACGCACATTGCGCATGGCCGTACCAAACACCTCGCTGATGGCCTCGGCCGGGTCCTTGCGGGCATCGCGCACGATAATCTGGCGACCTTGTCCCAGATTCGCGCGCAACTCGCAACGGACCCGGTGACCGTGCAGTGGGTCGAATTCCTCGTTGATACGCGCTAAGGCGTCGATGCTTTCATCCGGGAAGCGGTCAGCAAGTTTTTGCGCCTCGCTTTCGATCTGTCGGCATATCGCCTTATCCAGGGCCAGGGTGTCGCCGCTGATCTTTATCGGCATGGGTTGCGTCTCCAGGACTTCATTATGACTTTCGATTGGATGACCCGCGGCTTCGGGGTGAACCCGAAGTGCAGGAACGGGCGGCAGAACTGCCGCGTCAGTGGACAGATCGGGTGTAGCGGTCGTACGCGCCACGACACGACCAGAGCATCTCTTTGGATTGTCGCGGCGAGTGCTGTGCTTGGGGGCAACATCGCGCTGGCACCATTCATAGCGTCTACGGCCGAAAATACAAGCCCGGCTGATCGACAACCTTGATGGTAGCTAGGGCGCCGCCCGCGGGAGCGGGTAATCGCTGGGGCCAGACCCATCATCGTCGGGCGGGGCCGGTCGGTGATCTTGCGAAAACTCAATGGTTGTTGGCCGGTTGCTGTCGAACTTCTCAAGCGAAATGCACTCGAAACGAAAAACCAACGACGACGGGTATATCCCCGACCACCACCGAGCCCCGCTATGCCCGAGGGAGACACCGTTCACACCATCGCCGCTGTCCTTGGGCACTGGCTTACGGGGTGTCGGCTGGACGCGGTTTGGGTGCGTGGACAACACCTGTGCGAACTGACCGCGCGCCAGGTTGTGGCAGTGACCAGTCGCGGCAAACATCTCTTCATCGACCTGGATGACGGCCAGCGACTGCGCAGCCACCTGGGGCTCTATGGCGCCTGGCATCACTACCGGCGCGCGGAGCCTTGGCAGAAGCCGCGGCATCAGGCGTCATTGATCCTTGAGGTCGAGGGACGTATCTACGTTTGCTTCAATGCTCGCGAAATAGAACGCACGCGAATTCAAGGGTTTCGCGATCTGGATCTGCGCCGTCACCTGGGGCCGGACCTGACCCGCGAGGCGTTCGACCCGGGTCGGCTGTGGGATCGCGCCCTAGTACTGCTGCCGCGGGACACGCCAATTGTGGACCTGTTGTTGGACCAGCGGGTCGCTGCCGGAATCGGCAACGTTTACAAGTCAGAGGTGCTGTTTGTGGCCCGTCGCTCGCCGCTACTGCGGCTCGACGACCTGTCTTGCGCGGAATTCGGTACACTGTACAGGATGGCGGGGGATCTGCTCAACGGAAATCTTTGCGGTGGGCCGCGTCGTACGCGCCCGTCCGGCGCCGGACAGGATCGGCTCTGGGTTTATGGTCGCGCCGGGCAGCCCTGCCTGTGCTGCGGCACATCGGTGCGCCGCGACCGGCTCGGACGCAACCCGCGCTCGACTTACTGGTGTCCGGTCTGCCAGGGCAGCGCGCATTCGGGCGGGCTAGTCGAAGAGGTCCCGAAAGGCCTTGGCGAATGACTTATAGGCATCCCAGCCGTCCTTGTCCATCACCTGGTCGATCACCCAACGATTCTCCTGACCCGCCCCCATCAGATTCTGAATCTCGAATCCGAGGTGTCGCAGCAAGGCGTAGCTGGGTCCGTCCTGATCGAATTGGTACTGCGCATAGTCCTCGGAGCGCCGATTGAGCAGGTCGATGAAAGGGCTGCCGTAGTCCCCAGGGCCGAGCAGGTCCTGACTGTTATCCTGGCAGTGTGCGATCACGCTGCGCACGAGGCTCGTGATCAGGATGCGACGCGCGTCGTCGGCGAAGCGCCCGTGGGCCAGCCGGTCGGCGACCTGGATCAGGAAGGCGAGATATTCGCGGATGACACCAAGGCGCTGGGCGTCGTCCGCGTAGACGAAGCGCTCGCAGTGCAGATTGATGGCCTTGTCCAGCGCGATGCGCCAGGAGATGAAGGCGAGTGCTGTGGCAATTTCAGGCAGCGTGCGGTTGGGCGCTTCGTTCCACCAGTGACTCTTGATGCGTATTGCCATGCCTGATTCCTGCACTCGTTAAGCGGTCGTGGCGCCGGACCTGCCCCGAAAAGACAGTCTAAGATTGGGGCCGTGACCGCTACCCCAAGACCCCCGGCAGCAGTACCGGACCCGCGGGTGCGTCCGAACAGGGCGCAGTTGCCTCCGTCCGGCGGCCTTCGCGGCGCGTCGGTGCGGGACGGGGGCCGGTTGCAATCGCTTGACTGATGGGTGGTCCGCCCGGTCGGGTCGGGCAACGGTGCCGATCGCGGCAACGGGCGCAACCCGCGGATGTACGCATAGGCGGTTTCGGGGTGGCCAAGCTATGCTACGCGCAATGGTTATTGAGTTTGCGGTTTTTCTTCTACAACATGGACAATTGCTATCAACTCGTCCCGCCGTCCGAGAACGCGCAGGCCTGTCGGGAGTTTGATTCGCCGGCCTTCGAGGCCTGGCTTGAGCGGCTCAGCGGGCAGGGCCTCTGTCAACTGTTGGTGTCGCTGTTGCTCAAGTTGGAGCGACTGGCTCAGGTACCGGTCGAGGGTCCCCAGGCACTGGCGATTCTTCAGCAATTGGCGATCGTCCTCCGTGATGTGGCCGACGATCTGCCCAAGGGCCGGTTGCCGCTGCCTGACTCCGCGGCGCCGCTCTCCCTGGAACAGCGCCTGTGCTGCGTCATGTTCAGGAACCTCAAACTGACCTTGGAGCGCTTGGATCGTTCCGCGCGGGGCATGCTGGTCAATCCTGATGCGGAGCGCGCGTGGTTGGTTGCCGAGATGTTCGACTGGCTTGGCCGACAAATCGAACTCGGGGTGCTCCGAGGCAAGACCTGGCCCGCGCATACCTGGCAGGAACTGCACGATCTGTACTTCTACGTCAACAACCGGATGGCGGCGGCACGGCCACGGATAGCGCAAGCGGCTGATGCCGATTCTGGCGATGACCCGCAAACCGCTTACAAGCGGCTCCTGATCCTCGGCTTGTACGCCGAGCACGGGGGCGACACCTTGCTCGGGCCGGATCAGGCGGAGCGGCTTGCCGACTGGGCGCGCGCCAGCATACTCGATGATCCTGGTTTGTACTTCGGCTATCTCGGCACTTATCTCGTCGAGGTCTCGCGCGATACACCGCCACGCCTGGTGACGGGTGCCCTCGGCTCAGCCACTCGGGCCTGGGTCTTGCGTTTACCGGCGGACCTTCTCTCCATCATCGAGGCCAACCGCAAACGGTTCCGCCCCGGTGCCGACTGAGATTCCAACCGAGATCCCAACCGAGATCCCAACCGAGATCCCAACCGAGATCCCAACCG
>CAYYAY010000021.1:20529-77599 GCA_964470155.1 uncultured Lamprocystis sp.
TCCCAACCGAGATCCCAACCGAGATCCCAACCGAGATCCCAACCGAGATCCCAACCGAGATCCCAACTGAGATCAGGTCCCCGATTCAGGGCCATGCCCCGCGCTGCCCGCGTGCAAACTGGGAAGCAATCGGCAGATCCTGAGCGACCGCAGCGGCTAGCATTCAAGGCAGAAGGGTGCCACCGTCGACGTGCTCGGGAATGGGGGGTCGGGGTCGTACTTGAAGGCTCGCCTGAGGTTTGTAGATTGAGTTCGACTGGAAGGTCATCATGGGCTCCGATTCCCTTCAGTTAGCGACCGCGACCATCCGTGACCTTGCCGCACCGCGCTTCGTCGGGGACGCGCCTGAGACGGGCGAGTGGATTCGCAGCTTGCGCGCTGCCGGGGTGCGCCAATCGGGACCCGCGTTGGTCCTGGCACTGGACGGCTTGCGCCGGGCGGACTGTTCCCCGTCGCGACGCTTTTCGGTGCTGCGGTTGCTCAAGCGCCCCGTACTCAAGACTTGTGCCGGTTTGCCGAAGCCGTGGACGACGCCCTTGACGCCGGGATCAGCCGCCGCGGCTGACGATTCGGTTCAGCGCGGGGTGACGGTCGAGCAACGACTGTATTGGCTGATGTTCCAGAATCTGAACCAGGCCTTGCGCCAGTTCGATCGCTGCTATCCGGTCCAGGATGAGCAGCAGGTTCGGCGCCGTGACTGGGCGACGCATAATCTGTTCCGGTTTTTCGGCCGGCAAATCCGTTACGCGGCCCTGTGGGGTCGGCCGTTACCGGAGAACGCCTGGCGGGACCTGCATGATCTTTTTGTCTATCTGTTGGTTCGGCGTATGACTCAGGGCACCCGTCATGGGCACCTGGGCAGCGGTGCGGGCGATACCGATATTGATAATGAGTACAAGCAGTTGCTCTTATTTGGTCTGGCGGCGCAACGCTCGGCGGCCGGCGTTCGCAGTGAGTCGGTTATGGCCGGATTGGAGGAGTGGGCGCGCGAGACCGTTCTCGAAGACCCGCAAGGGATGTACGGCGATGTCGGGCTCTACGTCGTCGAGGTTGCAGAGGACCGGCCGCCGCGCCAGTTGTCGGGCCCGTTGGGCGCGGGTTTTCGGGGTTGGGTCTTGGTGCCGCCGGCCGCGTTCATCGTGCAGCTCGAGCGCAGCGCCCGCGATGACGCGTCGCGGGGCGGTCCAGGTTAGGCGATTGCGGGAAAATATGGCCCGGATCGCGTGTTATTCATCCCGCCCGCGCGGTCGATATCCGTCAGGAATCAGGATGGTGGGTGCGCGTTGGCGGCGGTCCTTGTCAGGGAAGTCGGACGTATAATGCAGTCCCCGACTCTCGCGCCGCCGCAGCGCCGACTGGATGATGAGATCCGCCACTTCGAGCAGGTTGCGCAGTTCGATCAGATCATTGCTGACACGAAAATTGCTGTAGTACTCGATCACCTCCTGATGAAGCAGGTCGGCGCGCCGTTTGGCGCGGCGCAGCCGCTTGTTGGTGCGGACGATGCCCACGTAGTCCCACATGAAACGACGCAGTTCGTCCCAGTTGTGGGTGACGACCACTTCCTCATCGGGCTCGGTGACCCGGCTCTCGTCCCACGGCGGCGCCGCGGGGACTTCGCCGCCCTTCCCCATCAGGCGGGTGATGTCCGCGGCCGCCAACTCCGAATACACCAGACATTCCAAGAGCGAGTTGCTGGCCATGCGGTTCGCCCCGTGCAGCCCCGTGTAGGCCGTCTCGCCGCTGGCATAGAGGCCGGCCAGGTCGGTACGGGCCTGATCGTCGACGATGACGCCGCCGCAGGTGTAGTGCGAGGCCGGAACCACCGGGATGGGCTCACGGGTGATATCGATGCCGAGTTCAAGGCAGCGGGCATGGATGGTCGGGAAATGGTCGATGATGAAATCGGCCGGGCGGTGGGAAATGTCCAGGTAAACGCAGTCGCTGCCCAGGCGCTTCATCTCGTGGTCGATGGCGCGTGCCACGATATCGCGCGGGGCCAGTTCGGCGCGGGCGTCGAAGCGCGGCATAAAGCGTTCGCCGTCCGGGAGCAGCAGCCGCGCACCTTCGCCGCGCAGGGCCTCGGTAATCAGGTAGGAGCGGGCCAGCGGGTGATAGAGGCAGGTCGGGTGGAACTGCATGAATTCCATGTTTGCCACCCGGCAGCCGGCCCTCCAGGCCATCGCGATCCCGTCACCGGTGGAGACATCCGGGTTGCTGGTGTAAAGATAGACTTTACTGGCGCCGCCGGTAGCGAGCACCACGAAAGGCGCCAGATAGGTCTCTACCCGGCCGGTCGCGAGATTCAGGATGTAGGCCCCGAGACACCGGTGCGCGCGCTGATCCCCGAGGTGACGCGAGGTGATCAGGTCGACCGCGATATGCTGCTCGTGTACAGTGATATTGGGCCGGTCACGTACCTGGGCTTCCAGCGTCGTGGCCACTGCCAGACCGGTAGCGTCTGCCGCGTGTACAACTCGCCGGTGCGTGTGGCCGCCCTCGCGTGTCAGGTGATAGCCGCCCGCCGACACATACTCGGCGTTGCGGGTGAAGGCGACGCCCTGGTCGAGCAGCCACTGAATATTGCGGGGACCGTGCTCGACCACCATCCGTACGACCCGCGGGTCACACAGGCCTGCCCCGGCTTTCAGGGTGTCCTGAACATGCGACTGCACTGAGTCGTTGGCGTCGAGCACCGCTGAGATGCCGCCTTGGGCATAGACGGTGCTGCCCTCGCTCAACTCTCGTTTGGAGACGACCGCCACCGCGCTCTGCGCGGGCAGACGCAGGGCCAGGCTCAGGCCCGCGGCCCCGCTGCCGAGGATCAGGCAATCGTAACGGTGGACGGTCTCGGTCATCGTTCAGGCTCGCTCGCGGCTCGATTGGTGGCGGAACAGGGATGGTCGGGCCGAACGTCCGGCCAAGTCGCTACACTCACCGATTTCATGTCCTGGATCAAGGTTGCGTGCTTTACTTGGGACCTTCTCGACCGCACTTCGATGCATCAGCGAACTAACCGAACGAGGAATTGTCCATGCCATCGGACCCCGGACCCGACGGACGCGAGGTCAGCGGGCGTGACTGAACGCGACACCGACCACGCTTTGGTCCTACGTGCTCAGGCCGGAGACAAGCGGGCCTTCGATCTTCTGGTGTTGAAGTATCAGCAAAAGGTCGCCAATCTAATCGGCCGTTACATCCGCGATCCGAGCGAGGTCCTGGACGTGACCCAGGAGGCATTTATCAAGGCCTATCGGGCCTTGGCGGGTTTTCGTGCGGAGAGTGCCTTCTACACCTGGCTCTACCGGATCGCCGTGAACACGGTAAAAAACCAACTCGTGGCCCAGGGCCGTCGCCCGCCGGGAGACGATCTGGATACCGAGACGGCCGAGTTGATGGACGGGGGCGGGCGGCTGCGCGATTACGCCACCCCGGAGCGGCAACTGTTGACGGATGAGATCGCCCACAGCGTTCAGGATGCGCTCGATGCACTGCCGGAGGATTTGCGCACCGCCATCGTCCTGCGCGAGCTCGAGGGGCTGACTTACGAGGAAATCGCCCTGGCCATGGAGTGTCCGATCGGGACTGTGCGATCCAGGATTTTCCGGGCCAGGGAGGCTATTGACAAGCGGCTGCGTCCGCTCCTTGAACCCTAAGGCGATTGCCGTCAAGTCACCTGCTTATCCGGTGATCGCCCCAGTCCTGGCATTTACCGATGACCGCTGAGCAAGTTTCCCAGTTGTCCGCCCTTGTTGATGGTGAGTTGGCGACCCGTCATGCCGTGCCCTTGGTCCACTCGGTCGGACAGGACCCGGCGTTGCGTGCAGCCTGGGAGCGTTACCACCTGATCGGCCAGGTCCTGCGTGGTGAGCGGGTCCGGTCGGAGGTGCGCGGGGTGGCGGCCGCGGTACGCGAGCGATTGCGCTCCGAGCCCACCCTGGTGATGCCCCGCGCAGTTGTCGACGTCCGCTCGCGGATCTGGCATTCGCCCCTTGCCGGCGCCGCGATGGCGGCCGGCGTGTTCTTGCTCGCGGTCTTCGCCGTTCCGAGTTTTTACCGGGGACCGGTATCCGGAACCGAGTTGGCTGCCGACCTGTCGGCTGGGGCTCAGCCCGCACGTTCCGCCGCGATCGATCACGCGCTGCGGCGCTGGCAGACCGATCGGGATGCACTGGCGAGCAAATTGGATGTGTTTCTCGTCAATCATCAGGAAACCGCACCCGCTGCCGGGGTCAAGGGGCTGCTCCCCTACGCCACGCTCGTTGGCTATGAGCGGGTTCGCTAGGGTGGCGGGCCGGGTGGCGGCACTGCCGACGGCGCCCTCCCGCCCGCCGTCGCGTCGCGGCGCCGCGGGTGTCGGGTTGCCCGGCGCCCGCGCGGTGCCGACTGGCCGCCGCGGATGGGCGCGACGCCGCTGGTTGCCGATCGGACTTGCCCTGCTGCTGGGTTGGTGTCTGCTACCCCGGGTGTCGGCCCAGGTCGCGGATGCGATCGATCTGGGTCCGGCGACCCGCCTGCTGGACCGGATGAATGCCGCCTTGCGCTCACTCGATTACCAGGGAACTCTGGTCTACCTGATCGACAATCGGCTGGAAACCCTGCATCTGGTGCATCGGATCGAGCACGGCCGCGTGCAGGAGCGGCTCGTCTCCATGAGCGGCCCGCTGCGCAGCGTGACGCGTGAGCGCGATCGGGTGACCTGTGTGATGCCGAACGGCCATCCGATTCTGGTCAAGAGCCAGGCTCGCCGTGCCTTCATGCAGTCGGAGCCTATCGACCCGCGCGCCCTGCGTGATCGCTATCGTACCGAGCTGCTCGACAGCGCGCGGGTTGCCGGTCGGGACGCCGACGTAGTGGCGATCCGGCCACTGGATGAGGTGCGGTATGGGTACCAATTTTATCTGGATCGGGCCACCGGCCTGCCCCTGAAGTCGGACCTGATCGACCATCGGGGCGAGGCGATCGAGCAACTCCTGTTTACGTCCATCGAACTCAGCGGCATCGCCGCGGCGTCGCCCGACTCCGCCGACGCTCCGCCGCCGGCCGTTGCGGACCGGCCGGTCGACCCGCTGCCGACCGCGTGGCGCTTCGATCCGCGCCCGGCGGGTTTCGAGTTGACCATGCACGACGTCATGGAGGGTCCGGAGGGGGCGCAGATCGACCATTTCGTGTTTTCAGATCGACTCTCATCGTATTCTGTCTACATCGAGGGCCATGCCATGGACGGGTTCGACGGGGTGACCCGCATCGGGGCGGTGCATGCCGCCGGCCGGGTGGTCGATGGGCATCAGGTCATCGCGGTCGGCGAGGTGCCTGCCGGGACCGTCGTCGCGGCCGTGACCGGCGTTCACTCGGCCGGGGATGCGCGCCCCTGAGCGGTTATCCAGCGCCGGTTCGTAGTACTGGCGTTGTTGCGATTGCGCCGCTAAAGTGTCGAGTTGACTGGAGTCCACCGTATCGACCGGTTCTGCCGTGTCGTCGTGAGGCTGCCGCATTTCCCTCATCCTTTCCCGGCTGATCGATCGAGTGAGCGCCCTGGTTTGCCGTGCGGACCTGGGTGATCCCGGTGCCGTCGATCGAATTACGGAGTCCCCATGCGCCTCTTTGCGAGTCTCAGGCCTGTTCTCGGTGCCGTCCTGGCCACCGCATTGGTGACCCAGGTCCAGGCGACCAACCGTGCGTTGCCGGAGTTCACCGCCCTGGTGGCGCAAAACGGTCCCACGGTGGTGAATATCAGTACCAAACAGGGCCCGAATCTGACGAGGAGTTTCCACGGCTACCCCATCCCCGATTTGCCCGAGGACAGCCCCCTGCAGGATTTTTTCAGGCATTTCTTCGGTGATCAGGGTGACTCGGGGGAGGCGCCGGAAGACGACGAGCAGGGGCGGTCCCTGGGCTCGGGTTTCATCGTTTCCGCGGATGGCTATGTCCTCACCAATGCCCATGTCGTCGAGGGGGCGGAGGAAATCATCGTGCGCACCAGTGACCGCCGGGAGTTCGTGGCAACACCGGTGGGGGCGGATAAGCGCAGTGACATTGCCTTGCTGAAAGTCGACGCCACCGACCTGCCGAGCGCGCGGATCGGTTCGGCCAAAAACCTGCTGGTTGGTGAATGGGTGCTCGCCATCGGTTCGCCCTTCGGCTTCGAACACTCCGCGACAGCGGGTATCGTCAGTGCCAAGGGGCGTAATCTCCCCAGTGAAAACTACGTGCCCTTCATTCAGACCGACGTGGCCATCAACCCGGGCAATTCGGGCGGCCCGCTGTTCAATCTGGACGGCGAGGTGATCGGCGTCAACAGTCAGATCTACAGCCGGACCGGCGGCTTCATGGGGCTCTCGTTTGCCATCCCGATCGACGTGGCGATGGACGTCGTCGAGCAGATCAAGACCAAGGGGCGGGTGAGCCGGGGTTGGCTGGGAGTGCTGATTCAGGACGTCACCCGCGAGCTGGCGCCGACCTTCGGCTTGAGCCAACCGCGCGGTGCTTTGGTGGCGCAGGTGCTGCCGGACAGCCCCGCGGCGACTGCCGGAGTCAATGTCGGCGACGTGATCCTCAGCTACAATGGCAAGGACGTGCCCACCTCGAGCGCCTTGCCGCCCCTGGTCGGGACCACTCCGGTCGGCGAGTCTGCCCACTTGGACGTCCTGCGCCAGGGTGCGATGGTGGCCCTGGAGGTCAAGATTGCGGAACTCCCCGAGGACGACGGCGCCGCCGGCGATCCGGACGGCAAGGGCGCGGAGCCGGCCGCCAGCGATTTCAACCGCCTGGGAATGGCCGTCACCGAACTGCGTCCGGAGCAGCGGGAGCAACTCGGGATCGCGCAGGGCGGCGCGTTGGTTGAGCGGGTGAAGGACGGACCGGCCGCCCAGGCCGGACTCATCGCGGGAGACGTCATCCTCATGCTGGACAATCAGACGATCGACGATGTCGCGGGACTCAACCGCATCCTGGAAGCGCTCGAACCCGGACGCTCGATCTCCGTCCTGATCCAGCGGGGCGAGGGGCGCATGTTCTACGCCGTGCGGGTTCCCCAGCCGTAGGGGGCGTGCTTCTGCTATGATGGCGCAGTTTTTGCGGCAGCAGTTGCCGCGGCGCGGTTCCGGCCGCGGCCGCGGGCAGACCGGCTGACCGCGTCCCCCGGCGGCCCGGTCTTGCTCCCCGACGCCCCGCACCCAGAGAGCCCCAGGGCGCCCCACACCGATGACTGATCTGACCCATATCCGCAATTTCTCGATCATTGCCCACATCGATCACGGCAAGTCGACGATCGCGGACCGTTTCATCCAGCTCTGCGGCGCGCTGAGCGAGCGCGAGATGTCGAGCCAGGTCCTGGATTCCATGGACCTGGAAAAGGAACGCGGGATCACCATCAAGGCGCAGAGCGTCACCCTGGAGTTCAGGTCCCGCGACGGGCGGACCTACAACCTCAATTTCATCGACACGCCGGGCCATGTCGACTTCTCCTACGAGGTCTCGCGGTCACTGGCAGCCTGCGAGGGTGCCTTGCTGGTGGTGGATGCCGCCCAGGGCGTCGAGGCGCAAAGCGTGGCCAACTGCTACACGGCCATCGAGCAGGGGCTCGAGGTGCTGCCGGTCCTGAACAAGATCGACCTGCCGTCGGCGGAGCCGGAGCGGGTGATCCGCGAGATCGAGGAAATCATCGGCATCGAGGCCAAGGACGCCCTGCGCGTCAGCGCCAAGACCGGTGAGGGTATTCCTGAACTGCTGGAGACGCTGGTCACGCGCATCCCGCCGCCTACCGGTGACCGCGACGCCCCCTTGCAGGCCCTGATCATCGACTCCTGGTTTGATCCCTACGTCGGGGTCGTATCGCTGGTGCGGGTCATGAACGGCGAGATCCGCCGACGTGACAAGATCGTCATGCTGTCCATCGGGCGCACCCAACAGGTCGACGCCGTGGGTGTCTTCACCCCTAAGAAAACTGAGCGCCCAAGCCTGGGGCCCGGTGAGGTCGGCTATCTCATCGCCGCCATCAAGGAAATCGACGGTGCTCCGGTGGGCGATACCATCACCCGACCCGAGCGGCCGGGTGAGAAGCTCCCCGGCTTCAAGGAGATGCGCCCGCGGGTGTTCGCCGGGCTCTATCCGGTCGACTCGGACGCCTATGAGGACTTGCGCGACGCCCTGGGCAAGCTGCGGCTCAACGACGCCTCGTTGTTCTACGAGCCGGAGGTGTCCCAGGCCCTGGGCTTCGGCTTCCGCTGCGGGTTTCTGGGCATGCTCCACATGGAGATCGTCCAGGAGCGGCTGGAACGTGAATATGATCTGGATCTGATCACCACCGCCCCCACCGTGATCTATGAGGTATTGCGCCAGGACGGCGAGGTGATCCGTATCGACAACCCGGCCAACCTTCCCGAGCCGAATCGGATCAGCGAGGTCCGCGAACCGATCATCGAGGCCCACATTCTCACGCCCCAGGATTATCTGGGTAATGTCATCAATCTGTGCATCGAGAAGCGCGGAGTGCAAAAGCAAATCCAGTATCTGGGCGGCCAGGTCATGGTGAGCTACGAGTTACCGCTGGCCGAGGTGGTGCTGGATTTTTTCGACCGGCTCAAGTCTGCGAGCCGCGGCTATGCCTCCTTCGAGTACGAGCTGAAACGCTTCCAAGCCTCCGATCTGATCAAGCTCGACGTGCTGATCAATGGTGAAAAGGTGGATTCGCTCTCGACGATCGTGCACCGCTCGGTCTCGCAGTCGCGCGGTCACGACATCACGGTGCGGATGAAGGATCTGATCCCGCGGCAAATGTTCGAGGTCGCCATTCAGGCCGCCATCGGCAGTAAGATCATCGCCCGCACCACGGTCAAACCCCTGCGCAAGAATGTCACGGCCAAGTGCTACGGCGGTGACGTGAGCCGCAAGCGCAAGCTGCTGGACAAGCAAAAGGCGGGTAAGCGGCGCATGAAACAGGTGGGCAAGGTGGAGATCCCGCAAGCCGCCTTCCTGGCCGTGCTGCAGATGACCAAGGATTAGCTTTTTTCTATTTAACCGAGACCTGCTCTACGTCATGAACTTCGATTTTCCGGCCTTTTTGGTGCTGGCTTCCGCCGTGACGGGCGGCATCTGGCTGGTGGATGCGCTCGTCTTCGCCCCGCGGCGGCGGCGCCTGGTACAAGCGGCCGCCGCGGCGGATGGCGGGGGGGCCGGCGTCGCCGCCTATCGCGAACCCGTCCTGGTGGAGTACGCGCGCTCGTTTTTTCCGGTAATCTTCGCCGTCCTGCTGCTGCGCTCCTTTGTGGTCGAGCCGTTTCGTATCCCCTCCAACTCCATGATGCCGACGCTGTTGACCGGCGACTTCATTCTTGTCAATAAGTTTGCCTACGGGTTGCGTCTGCCGGTGAGCAACACCAGGATTGTCGACTTGGGCGAACCGCACCGTGGGGATGTCATCGTCTTCAAGTACCCGCAGGACGGCAAGACCGACTACATCAAGCGCGTCATCGGTCTGCCTGGCGACGAAATCTGGTATCAGAACAAGACCGTCTATCTCAACGGCCAGCCGCAGGGTCAATTGCCGATCGGCCGTTATACCGGTGTCGCCTCGGGCGCGGTGATGACCGGTGCGCGGGAGGCCGTTGAAAACCTGGATGGGGTTGAGCATCACACGCTGATACGTCAGGGTGCGCCGGACCTGCCGCCAGGCTGCCGTGCGCTGGCCGCGGGGCCGATCCGGGTGCCGCCCAACCAGTATTTCGTGATGGGCGACAATCGCGACAACAGTAACGACAGCCGTTGCTGGGGCTTCGTACCTGAAGCGAACCTGGTGGGCAAGGCGTTTGCCATCTGGATGCATTGGGACAGCGAGCGTGATGGTCTTCCGATCGCATGGGATCGGCTCGGTCATGTGATTCGATAGCGGAGGTAATGCGATGCCGGGGATGCGTGCGGTGCAGCGGGGGATGGGGATGAGCGCCATCTTATTCGTGCTGGTCGTGGTGGTCTTTGCCATGACCCTGCTCTTCAAGCTCGGACCATCGTACATGAGCTTTTTTACGTTGAAGTCCATTATGAACAGTGTCGCGGAGAGTCCTGAGCCCATTCTGGGAGGCCGACCCGCGGTGATGAGACTGATCGAGAATCAGATGATGGTGAACGACGTCAGGTCGGTGGACACTAAAGCCTTTACCGTCAAGAAAAGCGGTGAAAATACCCTGGATCTGACGCTTGATTATGAGCAGCGGACGCACATCTTCGCCAACGTCGACGTGGTGCTGACGTTTCAGCACACGGTTGTGGTTAAGGGCCGGTGAACGCCGACGCCCGACGATTTGCCCGCGCACTCAACCACGCCTTTTCCCGTGAGGACCTGCTGGTGCAGGCCCTCACGCATCGCAGTGTCGGGGCCGCCAACAATGAGCGTTTGGAGTTTCTGGGTGATGCCCTGATCGGCTTCACCATCGCCGAGGCCTTGGTGAGTCGCTTCCCACAAGCTGACGAGGGCGCCTTGAGCCGAATGCGTGCCACGCTGGTGAAGCGTGAGTCCCTGGCCCAGCTTGCCCGCGGTTTGCATCTCGGCGATTATCTGCGGTTAGGTGGCGGCGAACTGCGCACCGGCGGCCATACCCGCGACTCGATTCTTGCCGACGCATTGGAGGCGGTGCTCGGCGCCGTCTATCTGGACAGTGGATTCGCGCAGGCGCGATCCGTCATCCTGGCCCTGTTTCGGACCCACTTGGAGCAACTCGATGATTCCCGTGCCGGCAAGGACCCCAAGACCCGTCTGCAGGAGTTCTTGCAGGCGCGTCGCCGCCCGATTCCGGAGTATGAGGTGGTGACCATCGGCGGCACCCAGCACGACCAGAGCTTCACGGTGAAATGTGTCTTGCCCGATGACGGACTGTCGGCGCGCGGTGAAGGGAGCAGCCGACGGCGCGCCGAGCAGGCGTCCGCCGAAGCGATGCTGGCGCGGATCGGCGAGGTCGCCCATGGCTGAGCCAGCGGGCGATCCGGTGATTCGTCGGTGCGGCTATGTGACCATCGTCGGGCGCCCCAACGTCGGCAAGTCGACGCTGCTCAACCGTATTCTGGGTCAGAAACTCGCGATTACCTCACACAAGGCCCAGACGACCCGCCATGTCATCCTCGGCGTCAAGACCCTGCCGGCGGGTCAGGCCCTGTTCATCGATACCCCCGGGATCCACCAGCGCGGTGACGGGGCATTGAATCGTTACCTCAACCGGGCCGCCCGGTCGGCCATCGGCGACACCAACCTCGTCCTGTTCGTCGTCGAGGCACTGCGCTGGACCGCGGAGGACGACCTGGCGCTGGAGGCCCTGGTGAACGCCAAGGTCCCGGCGATCGCCGTGATCAACAAGGTGGACGGCGTGCCCGATAAGACGGCACTGCTTCCCTATCTTCAGGCGCTGGCGGCGCGGTATCCCTTCAGTGCCTTGCTGCCGGTTTCCGCGGCGCGGGGAACCGGTATCGAGGCCCTCGAACAGGCGGTGATCGCCGCCCTCCCGGAGGGTGAACCGCAGTTCCCGGAGGATCAGATCACTGACCGGTCGGAGCGGTTCTTTGCCGCAGAACTGTTGCGTGAACAATTGGTGCAACGTTATGGGGAGGAATTGCCCTATCGGACGACGGTGGAGATCGAGCGCTTTGTCGAGGACGGTGGGCGCTACCGGATCAATGCCCTGATTTGGGTCGAACGAGCGGGGCAGAAGGCCATTCTGATCGGTCACCGCGGCGCGGCCATGAAGGCGACCGCAACCCAGGCGCGTCTGGAGATGCAGAAACTCTTCGGCTGTCCGGTACACCTGGAAGTCTGGGTCAAGATCAAGAAAAGCTGGTCCAGTGACGAAGCCGCGCTGGCTCAGTTGGGGTACCGCGACGCGTGAGCGGTTCCGGCGGGTTGATCCGCGCCTTCGTCCTGCACCGGCGCGACTTCAGCGACACCAGCCTCCTGGTGGAGCTCTTCGCCGAGGGGTATGGCCGGTTCCCGGCCATCGCCAAGGGGGCGCGTCGCGGGCGCCGCCCGACGAGCGCGCTGCTGCAACCGTTTCAGCCATTGTGGATCGCGGTGGTCGGGCGCGGCGAGGTGCTCACCCTGACGCGTAGCGAGGCGGCCGGACGTGCGTTTGCGCTGGACGGCCGGGCCTTGCCCTGCGGCTTCTATCTGAACGAGATTCTGATGCGGCTGTTGGGCCGCAATGATCCCCATGACCCGGTCTTTGCCTTTTATCATGCCGCTCTCGGCCAGTTGGCCGAGGGTCAGGACCTGGATTCGGCGCTGCGCCGGTTCGAGCTGCGCCTGCTCGACGCCTTGGGTTACGCACCCTCACTGGATCGGGTGATGGATGTCGGCGAACCCGTGGACCCGCGGTATCAGTATGTCGTCGAGCCGGGTCGGGGAACGCGACTGGCCGACGCGGATGACCCGGGCGAGCCGATTCCCGGTGCGACCCTGCTGGCGCTGGCTCGCGGAGATCGCCTGGGCGCTGATCAGATCCGGCCGGCGCGCACCCTGCTGCGGCGGCTGCTCGAACCCCACCTGGGACCCAAACCGCTGAAGAGCCGGGAGCTGTTTCGACGCGCGGGTGATGCCGGTCAGCGTCGTCCAGCGCCGCCGACCGATGAACCCGGACCTTTCTCCGCAACCGAACCTGAATGATCGAGAGTCGAAATGCAAGATGCCGCACCGCCCGAGGTTCTGCTTGGGGTCAACATCGACCACGTTTGCACCATTCGGCAGGCGCGCGGTACCCGCTATCCTGAGCCGATTCAGGCCGCCCTGGTGGCGGAGCAGGCGGGCGCCGATCTCATTACACTCCACTTGCGGGAAGACCGCCGGCATATCCAGGATCGGGACGTGGAACTGCTGCGCGATATCCTGGTGACGCGGATGAATCTGGAAATGGCGGCAACCCCCGAGATGGGCCGCATCGCCGCTAGACTGCGCCCGCCGGATTGTTGTCTCGTGCCCGAACGGCGTGCCGAATTGACGACCGAGGGTGGTCTGGACGTCGTCGGTCAGCGCGCCGCCCTCACCGAGTTCTGCGCCATGTTGGCGGAGGCGGGCGTGCGGGTCTCGCTCTTCATCGATGCCAACCCGGCGCAACTCGAAGCGGCCCGGGCGGTGGGCGCCCCGGTCGTCGAGATCCATACCGGGGCCTATGCGGACGCCCGCACCGCGGAGCAACGGGCCGTTGAGTTTCAACGCATCCAGCGCGCGGTGGAGCAGGGTCTGGCGCTCGGACTCCAGGTGAACGCCGGGCATGGGCTGGATTACCATAACGTCAAGGCGATCGCCGCCATCCCCGGCATCAAGGAACTGAATATCGGCCATGCCATCGTCGCGCGCGCGCTGTTTTCCGGGTTGGATCAGGCGGTCCGCGACATGAAGCGGGTGATCGACGCTGCCGTCGTGCGGCCCGCCTGATGTAGGGATGCGCACTGCTGTTGCACCTCCAGGTCATTTGCGCTTATTTGTCTTCAGGCGATTGCCGGATGTGACGGAAATCGCCTCAATCGCAGCCAACGGCTCTCTTCAGGATCACTGCTGACATGCCATCTCACACCCTGACTCTGGTCCTTGCCGCCAAGCGCGGCACCGGGCTCGATCCACTCACGCTCCATCGTCCCAAGGCCGCCGTTCCCTTCGGCGGTAAGTTCCGGGTGATCGATTTCACCCTCGCCAATTGTCTGCATTCCGGGTTGCGCCAGGTCCTGGTACTCACCCAGTACAAGAGTCACTCGCTGCATAAACACCTGCGCGACGGCTGGTCGATCTTCAACCCGGAACTCGGCGATTTCATCACCCCGGTCCCCGCCCAGCAGCGTGAGGGCCTCAACTGGTATGGCGGTCCCGGCGATGCCATCCGCCAGAATCGCTATCTGCTGGAGCGCAGCGCCGCCAGCGAAGTACTGGTGCTGGCCGGTGAGGCGATCTATCGCATGGACTACGCGGAGCTGATCCGTGCGCACCGCGAGTCGGGCGCCCAGGTGACCCTGGCCGTGCGTGGTCGTCGCGAGCCCGGTTCCAGTGTGCAGCCGCTGGTCATAGCGGATCCGGACAGTCGTATTCTGGGTCTGACGGCACCCCAAGCGGATGCTGCCCCGCCCGCGGATGATGCACTGGCCACCATGGGCGTCTATTGCTTCGACAAATCCTGGCTGCTGAATATGCTGGATCGGGCCGGCGAGGGTCCGGATGAGGACCTTGGCGTGGACTGGATCGCGCCGCACCTCGGCACGGCGCGCGCATGCGGTTACCGGTTCGGCGGCGAGCGCGGCCGGGTGACCCCGGACCGCTACTGGTGTGACCTCGCCTCGATCGACGCCTATTACCAGGCCAATATGGGCCTCTTGCGGGCCGAGCCGCCGCTCGATCTGTATCAGGCCGATTGGCACATCCGGACCTACCAGGGCCAGTATCCGCCGGCGCGCACCGTCCCCGGCGCGGTGAGTGGGACCGAGGGCATTTTCGTCAACTCGATGCTGGCCGCCGGCACCGTGATCTCGGGCGGTGGTGTCAACCATTGCATCCTCTTCACCCGGGTTGGCGTGCGCGACGGTGCCATCGTCGACGCCTCCATCCTTTTCGATGGCGTCGTGGTCGGGGAGGGGGCGCATCTGCGCACCTGCATCATCGAGAAAGACGTGCGGATTCCGCCGAAGGAGCGCATCGGCTTTGACCGCAAGCTGGATCAGGAGCGTTTTACGGTGTCCCCGCAGGGCGTTGTCGTGGTGCCGAAGGGGTATCGGTTCTGACTCCCGGCGAGCGTCTCGTTGCCTCTCGAATGGCTGATGTTGATGGTTGAATCTCCCTGTATTTCTGTCTGTCGGATGGACCCTGCGTGCGGCCTGTGTCGTGGCTGCTTCCGCACCAGTGATGAAATCGCCGGCTGGAGCAGCGCGACGGATCACACCCGACTGCGCATCCTGGCGGCCGTCGCGCGTCGCCGTGAGGAACACGATCCCTGGCAGGGCGATTTTCGCTGTGACTGCGAACGCTGATGGATGGTCCTGGGGCATTCCGGCACGGGGTTCCGTTAGGGCCCGTCGGGTTCGGTTCAGAACCGTAGGGTCCGCGGTGCGGACCAGCGGCCTCTCAATGTGCTGGAGGTAGAAGCAGACCGGCCCGCTTGGTAGTGGACCGGCGCTACCGACATGGCCTGCCTGC
Source organism: uncultured Lamprocystis sp. (assembly GCA_964470155.1). Lineage (GTDB taxonomy): Bacteria > Pseudomonadota > Gammaproteobacteria > Chromatiales > Chromatiaceae > Thiodictyon. Next base: position 35,684 of record CAYYAY010000021.1, read on the forward strand.
GCGATGCGATCACGCTCTACGCCACCGGCACGCTTAAGCGCGAGTGGACACGCCAAAAGTTGGCTGAAATGACGCCGGAGGAGCGGCTGCGGGGGCTGTCGCCGGAGGAATTGGTTCGCAGTCTGCGCCCCGAAGACCGGCTACTCGGACTCAGCAATGAGGAACTTGTCCGGTTAAAAGACCTGCTGGAGCGCCGGACATCCGGCCAGCGCTAACTTCAGCCCGGGTGGGCGGCGCAGAAATAGGGGGACGTAGCACGCACTGCATTGGTTACGGTACTCCCCTCCGAGCCTGACGGGGAATCCCGGTGCCTGTTCCGGCGTCGCATCGGCGAATCGCCCTACGGGCATCTGTCCTTCCGGACGGGGCGCATGCCCCATCCGACCTTGGGGATGGTCCAGCGGCCGAATGTGCCTGGGTATCGGGAGCGAAGGGGTTAATGACCACCCCCCTCTGGTGACGAAGATCCAGCTTCGTAACCAGCCTGAGTATAGAATACTCTGTCTCGCTCCCGGTGGCCCGGGCTTCCTGCCTAGGACGCCCGCGGTGCCGCCCCGACCTCTATATCACCTTACTCTTGGAGAGCTTGTGTTGTCCTTACGTACTCTGCTCGTGGCCGCCGGTGTCACCCTTGCACTGTCTGCCTGCTCGTTCGATCAGCTTCTCGGAAAAGGCGGGTCCGAGGCCGTCCCAGCCGCGGCAAGCGGCGCCGCCGGGACCGTGACGTCGGGGGCCGCCGCCGGCACGACGGCCACCCGCAAAAAGGCCGGGAACGCCGCCGTCTCCGCCGTGGGGGCCGAGGTGGTGGCGAACCGTGGGGAATACCTGCTGTGCCGCACGACTGATGCGTACAAGGGGCGCACCACGAGCTACTATACCTGCCGGGAGCGCCGCTGCGTTGGTCAAGAGGCGCCGGCCACGGATGCGCAGGCACCCAAGACCAAGTCCGGCTGCCTGAGCGCCTGCCGTAAGTTGGAGACCAAGGGCGGGCGCGACGCCACCGTCCGATCCTACTGCGCAAGCTGAGAGCGCCGCGGGGTCCGCTGCATCGACCGGATCACGCCTGCCGGTGCACGCGGGTCTTGGCCAGGGCGGCGTTTTTCTCCAGATACTCGATCATCAGGCCGGCGATGTTCTTGGAGGTCGCCGTCTCGATTCCTTCGAGCCCCGGGGTGGAATTGACCTCCAGGACCACCGGCCCGTGATGGGAGCGCAGGATGTCGACGCCGGCCACGTTGAGCCCCATGATGCGGGCGGCACGCACTGCGGTCGAACGCTCTTCCGGGGTGATGCGGATCAGGCTGGCGGTGCCGCCGCGGTGCAGGTTGGAGCGGAACTCGCCGGGCTTGGCCTGGCGCTTGATGGCCGCTACCACCTTGTCGCCGATGACGAAACAGCGAATGTCCGCGCCCTCGGCCTCCTTGATGTATTCCTGCACCAGGATGTTGGCGCGCAGGCCCATGAAGGCCTCGATCAGGCTCTTGGCGGCTTGCTCGGTTTCGGCCAGCACCACCCCGATTCCCTGGGTGCCTTCCAGGAGTTTGATGACCAGCGGTGCGCCGCCGATCATCTTGATCAAGTCCTCGACGTCGTCCGGGGCATGAGCGAATCCGGTGATCGGCAGCCCGATGCCCTTGCGCGACAGCAACTGCAATGAGCGCAATTTGTCGCGGGCGCGGGCGATGGCCACCGATTCGTTCAGGGCATAGACGCCCATCATTTCGAACTGGCGCAGCACCGCGGCCCCATAAAAGGTGACCGAGGCGCCGATCCGCGGGATCACCGCGTCGAAACCCTTCAATTCTTCGCCCTTGTAATGGATGGATTGGGCGTGGGTGGTGATGTTCATATAGCAGCGCAGGACGTCGATGACGCGAATCTCGTGACCGCGCTCCTGCGCCGCCTGCACCAAGCGGTTGGTGGAATAGATGGTGGGGTCACGGGACAGGAGGGCGATCTTCATCGGCGTCACGGCGACCGCCTCGTGCAGCCCATCGACAGGCTTCGGCGGCGCGTCAGGCGTTGACATAGCGCTCCACCTCCGCCAGTCGCTCGTCGGTGGTAATCAGATCCGCGCGCGCGAAGCGGATCAGCAGGATGACGCGTGCCGGCTGCCCGTTCCGATAACCGCGCAGGAACTCGATCTGCCGCGACTCCACGGCGTCCTCCCCGTCCTCGCGCACCACGTTCATCCGGTCCAGGCGGACCTGCTCGGGCTGGACCGCAACGCGGGTCTGCGGGTGCGCCAGCACGTCGTTCAGGCGCAGCAGATAGTCGTCGAGGGTCATGAGTCCCTGGCGTGCCGCCGCCAGTTCCTGTTCCAGTTGCTGGATGCGCTGGCCCAGGGACGCGAAATCAGGCAGCGTGGAAGCGCCGCCATCGTTCAGGAAATCCAGACCGCGCGTGGCTGGATTTGCGACTTTTTGTTTGATCCGGGTCATCCGCAATTGTTCTTCCAGTGCGGCGATCCGCGCCTCCTGACCGCCGATCTCCTGCACGGCCCCGCCGGCGATGATGTCCATGATGGCCTGTGCGGCTTGGCCGCGAACGGAATCCGGATCGCCGGCCGGGAGACCGACCTCGTGGTTGACGAAACTCCAGGTGGTTTGCGGAATGTCCCGGCGGACGGCGTCGCCATCCAATTCCATGCCAAGTTGGTGGCGCACCAGCGGCAGGGCGGCCAGGAGCGCGTAGCAGTCGCCGGTTTCCAGGTCCGTGTCGCGGACGTAAGCGCAGACACTGGGGCTGGAGAGGACCCAGCGGATGCGCTGCGGGTCGGCGAACATGGCATTGAGTAAGGGGTCTTGGGCCCAGGTCTCCCGACTCAGGGTGACCGGTCCGGGGATGCGGCTGGCCACTTCGGCACTGTAATCGAGCGCGGCGGCGACATTGTCGTGGAGTGTGCGGCGGTATCCGGAGAGGCTGCGCAGGCGCGGATCGACCTGGTCGACCACCCGTTCGCAAGCTGCCGCCACCGCCTGCTCGCGCGGTGTGGGTGGGGCGCCGATGGTCTTGAGCCTTGACCAGTGCGCAGTGGCGACGCGCTTCAGGTCTTGCCAGAGATCGTTCATCGCGAATCCTCAGGTGAGGCAAAGGGGGGCCGCGACGCCGGTTGCAACGGTCGCGCGGACCAGGGTCGGTGCGTTCGCGGTCTGAGTTGATGCCGCGTGGCGTCAGGGAACGGTGGACAATGATACTCGAATCATTGCCCGCGAATTGCTGCGAGGGGATGACAGTCCGCTGCGGTCGGTCGGGTGGCGGTCCGACCACTTGCTGTGCGGTAACCGTTACGCCTTCATGGCGGGCCGATCCGGGCCTGTATCGAAGAACAGGGTATGGATCAGCAGAATCACGACGCCCAGGCTGATGGCGCTGTCCGCCACGTTGAACGCCGGCCAGGGGTTGAAGATCGCGAACGGGATCCAGGGCAGATAGACCTGAATGAAGTCGATGACATGCCCGAGCACCACCCGGTCGACCAGATTACCGACCGCGCCGCCGATGATCAGCGCCAGTGCGACCGCCATGGTTCGTTCATGGCCGCGCAGACGCAGCAGCCAGGCGGCCAGCACCCCGGTGATGATGAGTGCCAGGGCCGCGAGCCCCCAGCGCTGCCAGCCGCCGGCTTCCGCCAGGAAGCTGAAGGCCGCGCCGGTATTGAAGGCCAGGGTCAGGTTCAGGTTCGGAATCAGTTCGATGACCTCGAACGGTGCCAGCGCGCCCATCACCAGCCACTTGGTGGCCTGATCGAGCAGGAAAATGATCAGAGAGAGCCATAGCCAGCGTTTCATAAGGCGTTCGTGCTCAACGTGTTCTTGACTCGTTACGAAAGGATCCACAAGCCCACATCATACCGGGCGATTTGCGGATCTTCCGTCATCAACACCAGCGGTTCGGTTTGGGCTTGCGCGATCAGTATGCGATCGAATCGATGAGCGACCAGAGCAGGACGTGCGTGTCCAGCAGCAGGCGCACTAACGGCCCTCAAAGGCGTCGAGCACGGCCTCGGGCAGTGGGGCATTGAAGTCCGGTGGTAATTGGACGCGTCCGGCAAGCGTTCCGAGGACCCGGCGTGGCGGTTGCGCATCCACGGCAACCAGTCGAACCACCGGCGAACCGGCGCGGGCGATCACGACCTCGTCCCCGGCCTCCACTTGCTCGATGAGTTGGGAGAGACGGGTCTTGGCCTCGTGAATATTGACTTGGGTACGCATCGTCGCATCGTCGAGTCTTTGATTAGCTAAACTTAGGCTAGTCGCTATTGTCGCTTAATGCAACCTTCCCACGCTCCAGCGTCAATGCCATTAAGTTAAGTCATTCTGGCTCCCACGCGGAGCGTGGGAACGAGACGCCGCGCCGTCGGCGCTTAACTTAATGGCAGTGACGCTCCAGCGTGGGAATGCCGTCCGGCCGCTCCAGCGGCCGCTGGCGCCACGCGACGGCCTCCGCGTCGCGACTTGCTCCCACGCTGGAGGGTGGGAGCCAGAAGCAAGACTTTAAACCGCGCCAACTCCGGCAATCGTCGAGTCTGCCGGGCCGATCCCATCAACAAAACATCGCCTAACGCGTTGGGCGCGGTTTAAGCGAAGCGCCGTACCTCCCCGGATCCGGCGACATTGTCCACACAGCGCCCGCAGAGTTCCGGGTGTTCGGCATGGGTGCCCACATCCGCCCGATGGTGCCAGCAACGCACGCATTTGGCGTGTTTCGACGCGCTCACCCGCACTGCCAGGCCCGCCAGATCCGTGCCGAGCGCCGTGTCCGGCTGTTCGGCGATCGGGTGTAGCCGCACCTGCGAGGTGATCATGGCGAAACGCAGTTCGTCCTCCAGCCGACCCAGGGCCTGATAGAGTCCGGGGTCGCAGTACAGATCCAACTCGGCATCCAGGGCCGAACCGATCAGGTTGGCCTTGCGGGCGCTCTCCAACGCCGGTCCCACGGCCATCCGCGCGGCGAGCACCTGATCCCACAGCGCCCGGTCCAGGTCGGTCGCATCGTCCAGCGCGACCAGACCTTCATACCAGGTGGCGGTGAACACCGAGGGGTCGCGCCCGCCGGGGATGAAGCCCCAGATCTCATCGGCCGTGAATGACAGAATGGGTGCCAACCAGCGCACCATGGCCTCGGCGATGTGGTACATGGCGGTCTGGCAGGACCGCCGCGGCAGCCCGTCCGCCGCGGTGGTGTATTGGCGGTCCTTGATCACGTCCAGATAAAAACCGCCCAGATCCACCACGCAGAAGTTGTGGACCTTCTGGTAGATCAGGTGGAACTGGTAGGTCCGATAGGCGGCGATGATCTCGCCCTGGAGTTGCAGCGCCCGGTCCATCACCCAGCGGTCCAGGGCGATCATGTCGCCCGGCGCCACCTGATTGACCGCGGGGTCGAAGCCGTTGAGGTTGGCGAGCAGGAAGCGGGTGGTATTGCGGATGCGCCGGTAGGCATCGGCGGTGCGCTTCAGGATTTCGTCGGAGACGCTCATCTCCGCGCGATAGTCGGTGGCCGCGACCCACAGTCGGATGATGTCCGCCCCCAGGGTCTTCATGACATCCTGGGGACTCACCACGTTGCCCTTGGACTTGGACATCTTCTCGCCCTTGGCATCGACCGTGAAGCCGTGGGTGAGGACCTGGCGGTAGGGCGCCCGCCCATGCATGGCGATGCTGGTGAGCAGCGACGACTGGAACCAGCCGCGGTGCTGGTCCGAGCCCTCCAGGTAGAGATCCGCCGGGGCGCGCAGCCCCGCGCGCTGCTCCAAAACGCAGGCGTGGGTGACCCCGGAGTCGAACCAGACATCCAGGGTGTCCTGGACCTTCTCATACTCGGCCCCTTCCGTTTCGCCCAGCAGACCCGATGGATGCAGCTCGAACCAGGCCTCGATCCCCGTCTGCTCCACCCGGCGCGCCACTTCCTCGATCAGTTCGGGCGTGCGCGGATGCAGTTTGCCGGTGACCTTATGGACCAGCAGGGCAATCGGCACCCCCCAGGTGCGCTGCCGCGAGATACACCAATCCGGCCGCCCGCCGACCATCCCCTCGATGCGTCCCTGACCCCAGTCGGGTGTCCAATCGACCTGGCCGACGGCATCCAGGGCCGCCGCGCGCAGGCGCTGCTTTTCCATGCTGATGAACCACTGCGGGGTGGCGCGAAAGATGATGGGCGTCTTGTGTCGCCAGCAATGGGGGTAGCTATGGGTAAAGCGCTGCTCCAGCAGCAGCGCGCCATGGGCTTTCAGCACCTCCACCACGTGCTCATTGGCCTTGAAGACATTCTCACCGGCAAACAGCGGCGTGCCGGGCAGGAAGCGCCCGTCGCCGCCCACCGGGTTGTCGACCGGCAGGCCGTAACGGCTGCCGACGATATAGTCGTCCAGGCCATGACCGGGCGCGGTGTGAACAGCGCCGGTGCCCGCTTCCAGGGTCACATGCTCGCCGAGGATCACCGGGACCTCACGGTCGTAGAAGGGGTGTCGGAGCTTCATCCCCTCCAAATCCGCGCCCCGTCCATAGCCCAGCACCCGATAGTGCTCGAAGCCCCAGCGGTGCATCGTGTCCTTGAGCAGGCCCGCGGCGACGATCAGCCGCTCGCCGGTGCCGGGCTGGTCGTCGCCGCCCACTTGAACAATGGTGTATTCCAACTCCGCATTGACCGCCACCGCCTGATTGGCGGGCAGGGTCCAGGGCGTGGTGGTCCAGATCACCAGCGCCGCCGGTCCCTCACCGCAGCCGTTGGGCGAGCCGTGGCAGCGCGCCTCCAGCACCGCCGGCTCGGCCAGCGCAAAGCGCACGTCGACGGCGATCGACTGCTTGTCGGCGTATTCGACCTCAGCCTCGGCCAGGGCCGAACCGCAGTCGATACACCAATGTACCGGCTTCTCGCCCTTGATGACATGGCCGTTGGCGATGATCCGCCCCAGTGAGCGGATGATCTGCGCCTCACAGGCGAAATCCATCGTGAGGTACGGCCGGTCCCAGTCGCCGAACACGCCCAGGCGTTTGAAGTCGGCGCGCTGACCGGTCACCTGGGTGGCGGCATAGTCGCGGCAGGCGACGCGGAACTGCGCCTGGCTCAGCTTATGTCCCGGCTTGCCCTGCTTTTTCTCGACCTGGAGTTCGATCGGCAGCCCGTGGCAGTCCCAGCCCGGCACATAGGGTGCGTCCATCCCGTCCAGCGTTTGCGCTTTGACGATGATGTCCTTCAGCACCTTGTTGACCGCATGGCCGATATGGATGTCGCCGTTGGCGTAAGGCGGGCCGTCGTGCAGGATGAAGCTTGGCGCGCCCGCGCGGGCCGCACGAATCCGTGTATAAATATCCAACTGTTCCCATTTCTGGAGCAGCGCCGGTTCGCGCTGGGCCAGATTGGCCTTCATGGGGAACTCGGTGTTGGGGAGGTTGAGGGTGTATTTGTAGTCAGTCACGCGTATGCCTTGAAGTTGTCCCGCGCCTGGGAACGGGGCGTTGCCGGTGTCACAGGGGCTCTGCCAACCCTATGATTGCACAGAATGAAGGTACAGCGTGACCGGGATTTCTTCAAGTCACCCGGTCCGCGTTGCAGCCCGCTGATCCGGCCAGATAGGCCCGTGCCGCCGCCGCATCCAGCGCGATCTGGCGACGGAGTTCCTCGAATGAGCCGAACCGCCGCTCGTCGCGCAGTTTGAGCCGGAACTCCACTTCCAGATGACGGCCGTAAATCTCCTGATCGAAGTCGAACAGATGCACCTCCAGCCGATACCCCTGGCCGCCGACCGTGGGGCGAGTGCCGACGTTGGCGACGCCCGGTCGCGGACCCGCGTCCAGCCCGCGCACCTGCACGGCGAAGACTCCGTGCAGCGGGCTGACCCGCCGGTGCAGGTCGATGTTGGCCGTAGGGAAGCCGATGGTGCGCCCGCGCCGATCGCCGTGGCCTACCCGGCCCTGAATCCGGTAGGGTCGTCCGAGCAAGCGTTCGGCCTGCTCCAGATCGCCGCGGTAGAGCGCCTCACGTACTCGGGTGCTGCTGATGCGCTCCTCGCCATGGGTGATGGTGTGCAGATTCTCGACCGCGAAACCGTCCGCGCCCGCCTGGGTGCCGATGGTGCGCAGGAGTTCATAATCGCCGGTACGCCCACGGCCGAAGCGGAAATCGTCCCCGACCAGCAGATAGCGCACACCCAGCCCCTCCAGCAACAGTTGCCGGGCAAAGACCGCGGCCTCGGTGGCCGCAAGTCGCGGTCCGAACTCGAGGAGCATCACCCGCGCGATGCCGTATTTGCGGATGGCCTGGAGTTTTTCGCGCAGTCGGGTCAGGCGCGCCGGCGCGTGATCCGGGGTGAAAAACTCCAGCGGCTGGGGCTCGAAAGTGATGACGGTCGCCGGCAGTCCGAGTGCGCGGCCGTGCCCGAGCAGGCGCTGGAAGACCGCGCGGTGTCCCAGGTGCACCCCGTCGAAGGTGCCGATGGTGGCCACGCAGCCCCGATCGTCAGGGCGCAAATTATGAATACCGCGGATCAGCCTCATGGGTCCTACGAGCAAGCGGAGGGGCGCCACAGTATACGCGGGTCGTCCGCGGGTTCCGAGCGGATCGGCACGTCGGCCTCGATCAAGATTCCGGCTACCTGGGCTCGCCGGGTGCGTCGTCAGGCCATCCTGGCCTGACACCGTCAGGGCTGGAAGCCCTGACGACGCACGCTGCCGGCCGGGATGACGATCAAGGCCGGCGCGTGTCATACGGAACGGTGATGAGTTTTCGTTTTTAGTTAAGGACTATCAAACATTGGGTTACGAAAAACGAGAAACGAAAAACCAACAACGACGGGTATCATCCTGAGCATTCAGTCGGCGTTGCCGGTGATCACCTGGTTGCGCCCGCCATCCTTGGCCTGATAGAGGGCGGCATCGGCCCGTGCCAGCACGGCGGCGGCATCCGTTTCCTGCGCCCGCGCGGCAGTGACGCCGATCGAGACGGTGATCGGCGGCAAGTCCGCGCCTTGGTAGGGCACGCGCAATTGGGTCACTGACTCGCGCAGACCATCGAGTCGCGCGCGGGCGTCGCTGAGGCTGGAGCCGGGCAGGATCAGGGTGAACTCCTCGCCGCCGTAGCGGCAGGCGAGATCGCTGCTGCGCAAGGTGCGGCCGAGCAGCGTGCCGAGCGCCCGCAGCACGGCATCGCCGGCCTCATGCCCGAAGGTATCGTTGAAACGCTTGAAGTGATCCAGGTCCAGCATCGCCACCGCCAGCGGTTCGCGCAGCCGGCGGGCGCGGTCGAGCTCGCGCGGCAGTGTTTCATCCAGATAGCGGCGGTTGAACAGACTGGTGAGCGGATCGCGGATCGCCTGTTCCCGCAAGGCTTCCTGTAGTCGGATGTTCGACAGGGCCAGTTTGATCGCCTCGCTGAAGGCGATCGCCAGGGTGCGCAGGTCGGCGAACCGTTCCTCGGTGAGCAATTCACCGGCACCGAGATGCAACAGACCAAGCGTTTCACCGTGCACCGTCAACGGGACGCAGAGGTGCGCGGGCGGCGGTTCGCGCAGATGGGTGCAGCGGGCGCCGCCGGCGGGGTCCGGAACTTCGTAGATCGCCCCGGACCGCAAGGCTCGGCAGTGATCCAAAGGGAAGGTCGCCGGCACGGCAGTGAGGTCGCCCCAGGTCGCCACCACCCGCGACTTCGATTCGCTCGTCTCGTCCGGCACCGCCAATGCGCCGTGATAGCCGGCGAACAACCGCCCGGCGCCGCGGCCGATGACCATATAGGCCTCCTCCAGGGTCATGCAGGAGAGCAGCAGGTCGTTCGTCCGGTTGAGGGTGATCATCCGGGCGTTGTGGCGTTGCACATCGGCCAGACTGGCGCGCAGGGCGGCCTCCGCGGCTTTACGCTCGGTGACGTCCAGAATGAACCCGATCAGACCGCGCAGGCGGCCGTCCGGATGGTGCAGCGTCGCCTTATGAAAGACCACGCTGCGCAAGTCGCCCCGCGGATGCCTGATCTGCGCCTCATAAATCTGCACGCCGGGAGTCTGAAACAGGGCCTGATCCTCGGCATAGAAACGGTCGGCATTCTCCCGCGGCCAGCACTCATGAACCGTTTTGCCGATCAGGTCTGCTTCCGCGCGTCCGAAGAACTCGGTGAAGGCGTGGTTGACACCCTCATAGCGCCCCTGCGCATCCTTGAAAAAGACCGGCGCGGGGATGGCTTCCAGCAAGTCCTTCCGGAAAGCGAGCGTGGCCTGGATCGCTGCTTCGGCCCGTTTGCGCTCGGTGATGTCATCCAGAATCCAGATGATTCCTTCCAGCGGCTGTCCCGGCGCCAGCGCCTGCGCGCGCATCTGGCACCAGAAACGGCTGCCGTCCCGGCGTGCCAGTTCCACCTCGTCGGCGAATACCTCGCCGCGGTTGATGATCGGATAAGCGCGTTCGCCCAGGGCCAGAAAGGTGGCATGGTCGGGGTAGATGACCTCGGTCGAGCGGCCGATCAGTTCCCCCGGCGCATACCCGAATAGTGTCTCGGCGCGGCGGTTGGTGCGGATGAAGCGGCGGTCCCGCACGAAGAAAATCCCCACGAACGCGTTGTCCAGCAAGACCTGATTTTCGCGCAGCAGGGCCTGCGTCCGGGCCACGTCGAGGGTGGGCGGGTGAGCTGGTTTCTGCCGGTTGCGGCGTGGGCTTTTCATAGCCAAATCATACATCACTCTCACTCTTCGGAGAGTGGATTCACTGCTCGGATCCGGAAACTGCGGGCGGTCCGCAGGGCCAGGGTGGGGCACCACGGTCGATTTCCTAACGTGGCCGCCTGGGCCGATGCGATGGCCCATCCCGCACTGATCGCCGCGGCCGACCGTGGGCTCTACACGGCCGAGCGGACGCAACCGGACCGTGGCGGCGGGCTAAGGTGATTTCCGGATTATCACACCCGCAGCAGATGCCGCGGCCGAATACCGACGGCAAGCAGCACCGCCCCGTAGAGCCCGCCCGCCGCGAGCATCCACAGCCCCAGACGCAGGGCGCGCTCGCCCCCGCTCTGCACCAACCAGTCGTCGATGGTCCCGATGCCCAGCGCGAGTAACAGGCCCATCAGCACGCTGGCGCCCAGCCCCTTGGCGAGCAGGGCGGGCCAGCCGGGCAGGGGACAATAGACCCGCTCGGCACGCAACCCGCGCCACAGCAGCCCGGCATTGACGAGCCCCGACAGGGTGGTCGCCAGGGCCAGACCGGTGTGTCCCAGCGGCCACATCAGGGCCAGACTGAAGACGATGTTGGCCGCCATGGCGATGACGGCGATCCGCACCGGGGTGCGCATCTCCAGGCGGGCGTAGTAGCCGGGTGCAAGCACCTTGACGGCGATGAAGCCGACCAGACCGGGGGCATAGGCCATCAGGCTCAGGGCGGTCATGCGCGCATCCTGAGCGCCGAAGGCGGCATCCGGATCGCTGGAGAAGAACAGGGTGGCGATGATGGGTCCGGCCAGGACCAGGAGCCCTACGGCCGCCGGTACCCCCAGCAGCAACAGCCAACGCAGTCCGAAGTCCAGGGTGTTCGAGAAGGCGTCCGGGTCCTCGGCCGCGTGGCGTTGCGAGAGCTTGGGCAGGATCACGGTGCCCAGGGCGACACCCAGCACGCCCATAGGGAATTCCATCAGGCGGTCCGAGTAATAGAGCCAGGAAATGCTGCCGCTGGCCAGGAAGGAAGCGAGGATGGTGTTGATCAGCAGATTCAGCTGGCCGACCGAGGCGCCGAACAGGGCCGGACCCATGAGTCGGAAGGTCCGTCGCACGCCGGGGTCTTGAAACCGCAGGCGCGGGCGCGGCAGCAGTCCGAGTTGCCGCAGAAAGGGCACCTGAAAGGCCAGTTGAACCACGCCCCCGATCAGCACCCCCCAGGCGAGGGCGACGATCGGGCGGTCCAGCAGCGGTGCCAGCCAGAGTGCGCAGGCGATCAGGATAAGATTCAGCAAGACCGGGGTGAAGGCCGGCACCCCGAAGCGTTCGTAGGTGTTGAGGATGCCGCCGGCGAAGGCGGTGAGCGAGATGAACAGGATGTAGGGGAAGGTGAGCCGCAGCAGTTCCGCCGCCAGTTCACGCTGACCCGCCGCGGCGCTGAACCCGGGGGCGAAGAGCAGCACCAGCAGCGGGGCGGCCAGGCAGCCGAGCAGTGTCACCACCAGCAGCACTGCCCCCAGCACTCCGGCCATATCGTCCAGGTAGCGCTTGAGGTCCGCCTGGCTGCGCCGCTCCCGGTAGCTGTTGAGCACGGGGACGAACGCCATGGAGAAGGCCCCCTCCGCGAACAGGCGGCGCATCAGATTGGGGATCTTGAAGGCGACGAAAAAAGCGTCGGTGCCCGCGTTCGCGCCGAAGACCCGGGCGATCACCAGATCGCGCACAAAGCCCAGCAGCCGTGACACGAAGGTGTTGCTGCCGACTTTGGCAATGGACGCGGCGAGGCTGGACACGGGGGCGCTGACTCCGCAAAAAGCGGGGAGTATAGCCTTCGGACGTGATCACCGAACGTAGGGGCGGGTTTTCAACCCGCCCCTACACGAAGGTCTGTCTGGATATCAGGTGCGAACGCTCGATAGCGAGCAAACCGGTTGACAATCGAGTGCTCACCGTGAAGAATACGCGGTCTTTATTCCGGCGCCCGAAACGGGTGCGTCCCTTTCAGGTTTCCAGGAGATCCCCTTGGCCAACTCAGCACAAGCCGAAAAGCGCGCCCGCCAGGCCGAGAAGCGCCGCCGGCAGAACGCCTCACAGCGCAGCACGCTGCGCACCTTCATCAAGAAGGTCGTCAAGGCGATCGAAGCAGGCGATAAGGAGGCGGCGATGCAGGCATATCAGACCGCCGTCCCGCAGATCGACAGCGCCGCCAACAAAGGCACCATTCACGCCAACAAGGCCGCGCGTCACAAGAGCCGGCTGAACGCCCATATCAAGGCGATGGCCTGACGCCATTCGGTCGCGTCCCGCCGTGTGCGGGGCCAGCCAATAAAACCGGCCGAGTTAGCCGGTTTTTTCGCGCGGCGTTGTCCGGTCGTTTCACAGTGCCGTGACAACGGCAAGGATGAGTCCCACTGCCGCCAACAGCAGCACGAACAGCAGCGACAAAACGCCCAGCCCTAGTGCCAGGGGATTCAACAGGATTCCGAAATTGACATAGGAACCGAGCAATTCCCGCGCCTCCCCGGCCAGTGCCCCGAGTGACCACAGACCCTTCGCCGAGGCGATGGCGCCGAGCTGCGGCGCTTTGCCCGCGCGCAAGTCTTGCAGTGTCGTCTGGACCTGGCCGCCCGCATCCGTGAGCATCCGATCCGCCGTTGCGGGCAAGTCCTGCAAGTCAGCGAGTGCCCACCAGAAGCGCAGGATGAGCAGCAGCGGCAGCGCCGCGACACCCAGGATCATCAGCGCGATGAGCGGCGACCAGCCCTGGATGAAGAGCAGCCAGACCGCGATCCACACCAAGATCACGACCCCGACCAGCAGTAGGTTGCGCAGCTGGTCGGTCAGGCTGTCGATGAGCGGCACCAAGCGTCCCAGGACGCTGATCAGTTGCCCCTGCCTGGCTGCCGATGGGGGTCCGTCGGCGCGTCGATTGTCTGTTGCCATCGCGGTATCCCATTGCACGCTCCAGCGCGTTCGTTCACGCTGAAAAGCCGATGATACAGGCGGCGAGTTTGGGCGTCAGGCGTCGCGCTTCAACCGCTATCGCGCCGACCACGCTCGATGACGACTCCCACGTCCACCCCGGCGCCGACCGCACCCGGCTTGTTGAGCGTCAGGCGCACCCAGGGCACGGCGAACTCATCGCGCAGGATGGCGACGCAGCGCTCGGCCAGGGTTTCGACCAGTTCGAACCGGCTCTCGCTGACGAACTGAGTCAGGCGGCGGGTGACCGCGTCATAGTCCAGCGCATCGGCGATGCGGTCGGTGGCCGCGCCGCGGGCGCAGTCGCTGGCCAACTCCAGGTCGAGGATGACCGGGCGGCGGATGCGCTTCTCCCAGTCGTGGATGCCGATCGTGGTCTCGATGGTCAAGCCGCGGATGAAAACGATGTCCTGGAGGGGGTGGGTCATGTGTGAAGCTCAGTCGCTACCGGGGTGTCGATGATGCCTCAAGCCGGCGACGGCGCAACAGATATCCCGCTGGTCCTTGACCCGTGGCGTCAACCCGGTTTCAATGCGCGCCCATGATTACCGCAAGTCTGCTCATTCTCGCCGCCTACCTGTTGGGCTCGGTGTCCAGCGCCATCATCGTCTGCCGACTGATGGGCCTACCGGACCCGCGCACCCAGGGTTCCAACAATCCGGGGGCAACCAACGTCCTGCGTATCGGTGGGAAAAAACCCGCGGCCATCACCCTGTTCGGCGACAGTCTCAAAGGCCTCTTCCCCATGCTTGCCGGTCACCTGCTCGGGGTCGCCCCCTGGGTGTTGGCGGCCGTCGGCCTGGCGGCCTTTCTCGGTCACCTGTTCCCGGTCTTTTTCGGTTTCCGCGGCGGCAAGGGAGTCGCCACCGCCCTGGGCGTCCAGTTCGGGCTCTGGTGGCCGATCGGGCTGTGTGTCGCGCTCATCTGGCTCTTCGTTGCCAAGGTGCTGAAGATTTCTTCGCTGTCGGCGCTCATCTCCATGTCGCTGGCACCTTTGATCGTCTGGTTGCTCTGGCCCGATCCGGTGCTGATCGGCATGCAGTTGGTCATGACCGGGATGCTGATCTGGCGCCATCGCAGCAATATCAAGAACCTGCTGACCGGCTCCGAAGGCCGGCTGGTCGATCGGGTCGGCGGGTCGGATCAGGATTGACCCGAGCCCAAGCTGCCGGAGCGCTCATTGGTCGCATGACGCGCCGCTCGCGACCTCCTTGTTATCCCCGCCGTTGTTGGTTTTTCGTTTCTCGTTTTTCGTAACCCGATGTTCGATAATCCTTAACGAAAAACGAAAAACGAAAAACCGAAAACTCAAAACCGTTCTGTATAGTCGCGATCTCCTGCTGTGGGAGCGGCCTCCGGCCGCGATAGGGCCGCGCGGGGTCTCCGGCCTTGGCGTTCACGGTCGGCCCTGCCGCGGCCGGAGGCCGCTCCCACAGGTTCAGTTGTTGTCGATGATGGTCCGGGGCTCCAGCGCCGGCAGCGACTCCATCGCCCAGCGCGCCCGCGGGGCGAAGCAGAGCGGCTCGCGCTGACCGGCGCGCAGCCGCTGCCAGCCGGCATACGCGATCATGGCCCCATTATCGGTGCACAGTGCCGGACGGGGATAGAAGGTCTCCCCTCCGGCCGCGGCGATGGCCGCGTTCATCCGCTCGCGCAGGCGCCGGTTGGCGCTCACCCCGCCGGCCAGGATCAGGCGTTGTCGCCCGGTCGCCTGGAGTGCGCGCCGACACTTGATGACCAGGGTCTCCACCACCGCCTCCTCAAAGGCGCGGGCGATATCGGCGCGCGTCTGCGCGGGGTCCGCCGCGTCGGGGAGCGTTGTGCGCAGGGTGTTGAGTGCGAAGGTCTTCAGCCCGCTGAAGCTGAAGTCCAGCCCCGGCCGGTCGGTCATGGGGCGAGGGAAGCGGAAGCGCCGCGGGTCGCCGCGTTCGGCCAGACGCGCGAGTTCCGGCCCGCCGGGGTAGGGCAAGTCGAGAATTTTGGCGGTCTTGTCGAAGGCTTCGCCGGCCGCGTCGTCCAGCGACTCGCCGAGGATGCGGTAGCGGCCGACTCCCTCCACATCCATCAGTTGGGTGTGGCCGCCGGACACCAGGAGCGCCACGAAAGGGAAGGCCGGGGCCGGATCTTCAAGCAGCGGGGCCAGCAGGTGGCCCTCCATGTGGTGGACCCCGATCGCCGGCACCCCCCAGGCCCAGGCCAGGCTGCGCCCCAGCGCGGACCCCACCAGCAGGGCGCCGATCAGCCCAGGTCCGGCGGTGTAGGCCACCCCGTCGATGGCCCCCGCGGTCAGCCCGGCCGTGTCCATCACCTCGCGGATCAGCGGCAGCGTTTTGCGCACATGATCGCGCGAGGCCAGTTCGGGGACCACGCCCCCGTACTGCGCGTGAATCGCGATCTGGCTGTAGACCGCATGGGCCATGAGCCCGGCGGTCGAGTCGTAGACCGCCACACCGGTCTCGTCGCAGGAGGTCTCGATCCCGAGTACCCGCATCGTCAGGTTGCTCCGAAGATTCTTGACCTCGCAAGATAACCTACCCGCGCGGCTGGTGGAACCTGCGGCCTGCTGTTGTGCGACGGCACCCTTTGCAATCACCCCCACGTTTCGGCTAAAATCAGCGGTCTTTATTTTCGCCTAACCTATCGTCTGGAGTCTGAAGGACATCTATGCCCAGCGTCCGCGTCAAAGATAACGAGCCCTTCGAGGTCGCCATGCGGCGGTTCAAGCGCTCCTGCGAAAAGGCAGGGGTGCTCGCCGAGGTCCGTCGCCGTGAGTTCTATGAAAAGCCCACTTCCGAGCGTAAGCGCAAGAAGGCAGCGGCCGTGAAGCGTCATCATAAAAAGTTGCAGCGCGAATCGCGTCGCTGGGAACGCCCGTACTGACGGTCGCTTGGCCCCGGGGGCTCGGCCGCGGTCCGAGCCCTGCCATCCTCCCGGAAGTTCAGTCGGTCGCGGCGTGATGCCGCAGTAGGTCGAGACCATGCTCAAGGCGCAAATCCAGTCCGACATGAAGACCGCCATGAAGGCGGGTGACAAGGTCAGGCTCGGGGTGATTCGCCTCATCCTTGCGGCCGTCAAACAGCGCGAGGTTGATGAACGCATCGAGTTGGATGACGCCCAGGTGCTGGCCGTGCTCGACAAGATGGTCAAGCAGCGGCGGGATTCCATCGAACAGTTCGGCGCGGCCGGTCGTCAGGATCTGGTCGACGTGGAGCGCTTCGAGGTCGAGGTCATCCAAGGTTATCTCCCCGCGGCCCTGAGCGAGGCCGAGCTGACCGCCCTGATCGAGTCCGCGGTCACCGCCAGCGGCGCGGCGGCCATGAGCGACATGGGTAGGGTCATGGCCGTGCTGCGGCCCCAGGTGCAGGGACGTGCCGACATGGGCGCGGTCAGTGCCATGGTGAAGCGGCGGCTCGGTGCCTGACGCCGGCTGCGGGCATGGCCGGCCGGATCCCCCCCCAATTCATCGATGATCTGCTCGCACGCACCGACATCGTCGAGCTGATCGGCGGTCGGGTGCAGTTGCGCAAGGCGGGCAAGGACTTTCAGGCCTGCTGTCCCTTTCACGACGAGAAAACCCCGTCGTTCACGGTCAGCCGGGAGAAGCAGTTTTATCACTGTTTCGGCTGTGGTGCGCATGGCAGCGCCATCGGCTTTCTCATGGAATACGACCGGCTCGGCTTTCGTGAGGCCATCGAGGAACTGGCTCACAAGGCCGGGCTCGAGGTGCCGAGTGAGGCGGCCGCGGCGCCGGCCGGGCCCGACTATGCGCCGCTCTATGCCATCCTGGATCAGGCCGCCAAGATCTTTCGCCTGCAGTTGCGAGAGCATCCGGACGCCTCCCGCGCCATCGACTATCTCAAGGGCCGCGGCCTGAGCGGTGAGATCGCCGGGCGCTACGGCCTGGGCTATGCGCCGCCCGGTTGGGACTTGCTGCTGACGCGGTTGGGTGAGAGCCCGGCGCACCGCGAGCGGTTGTTGCAGGCCGGTCTCATCACTGAGCAGGACGGCAAGCGCTACGACCGCTTTCGCGACCGCGTGATCTTCCCGATTCGCGACCGCCGCGGGCGGGTGATCGGCTTCGGCGGGCGGGTGCTCGGTGACGGCAAGCCCAAATATCTCAACTCCCCGGAGACACCGGTCTTCCACAAGGGGCGCGAGCTTTATGGGCTCTACGAAGTCCAGCAGGCGCGGCGCAAACTCGAACGGCTGCTGGTGGTCGAAGGGTACATGGATGTCATCGCGCTCGCCCAGTTCGGCATCGACTATGCGGTTGCCACCTTGGGCACGGCAACCACCGAGGATCACCTCAAGGTGCTGCTGCGCTCGGCGCCGGAGTTGGTGTTCTGCTTCGACGGCGACCGCGCCGGGCGCGACGCGGCCTGGAAGGCACTGGAAACGGCCTTGCCCCTGGTGACCGGCAGTCAGTCGCTGCGCTTTCTCTTTCTGCCGGACGGAGAGGACCCGGACACGCTCATCCGCGCCGAGGGCCAGGCGGCCTTCGAGCAGCGGATGCAGCGCGCCGCACCGCTCTCCGACTGTTTTTTCGATCATCTTTCCGACCAGGTGGACATGGTCAGCCGCGACGGTCGCGCGCGCTTGGTAACTTTGGCGAAGCCCTTGATCTCCAAAGTACCAGCCGGCATCTACCGGGATATGCTGGAGGGCCGGCTGGCGGCGCTGGCAGGCATCGCCCCCCGTCGTGCCGAACGCCCGGCCGGTGCGCGGCGGACCCTCCCCGCGGTGCGGCGCCCGACGCGCCCGAGTCGGGTGGCGCAGGCCATCGCGCTCTTGCTCGACCATCCCGCGCTGGCGCCCGCGGCCGCGGAGCAGGCCGACGACTGGCGACGGCTGGAGAATCCGGGAGTTGCCGTCCTGGCCCAGTTGCTCGATGCGATCACCGCGTATCCGGGCATCAACAAGGCCACCCTGATGGAGCGCTGGCGCGACCATCCGCACTTCGATTATCTCCAGCGACTGAGCGTGGAACCCTTTTTGCGCGACGTCCCGGAGGAGGGTCTCGCCGCCGAGTTGATCGGCGCCCTGCAGGGGCTGAGCAAAGACGTGCGGGACGCCGAGCGCTTGCAGCCGCTCAATCGGCGCAGCACCGCGGAATGGAGCGACGAGATACGTGAGCAGATGGATCGCGACCACGCCCAGGCGCGGACGCGTCGCCGCTAGAACGCTGAAAAATTTAGTAGAGCTTGACACTCTGTGCTAGAATGCGGAGTTCCGCGCACGGCCTCAAGTCTGCCTGATAACTCTCCCAGAGAACGGCAAGGTAACCCATGGATCAAGAACAGCACCAGTCCCAGCTGAAGCAACTGATCGCCAAAGGCAAAGAGCAGGGTTTCCTGACCTACTCGGAGGTCAACGACCATCTGCCCCCCGGCATCGTCGAGCCCGAGCAGATCGAAGACATCGTTCGGATGATCAATGATATGGGGATCATGGTCCATGAGTCCGCCCCAGACATCATCGATCAGACCCTGACTGACAATGCCGTTTCGGATGACGACGCCGCCGAGGCCGCGGCAGCCGCGCTGGCCAGTGTCGACAGCGAGTTCGGGCGCACCACCGACCCCGTGCGTATGTACATGCGCGAGATGGGCACGGTCGAATTGCTGACGCGCGAGGGCGAACTGAAGATCGCCAAGCGCATTGAGGAGGGCCTCAATCAGGTCCTGTCCTCCCTGTCCGTCTACCCCCGCTCGGTGCAGAAGCTGATCGAGATCTTCGACCGGGTCGAGCGCGAAGAAACCCGGCTGGCCGATGTCATCTCCGGATTCAACGACCCCGATGCCGAACCGGTGCCGGCTCCGGCGGCGGCACCGGTTCCGGAGGTCGTGGCCGAAGTGGATGCCGAGGCGGATAGCGACGACCCCGCGTCCGAGGACGATGAGGAAGCGGTGGCCGTCGCCGATACCGGGCCGGATCCGGTCGAAGTCGCGCGCCGGGTGCAACTGCTGCGTGATCGCTTCGACGTGCTCAAGGTCAACCTCGAACAGTACGGACGGGATGACCCCCGCTCGCGGGCCGCCATGGCCGAGGTCTCCGAGGTCTTCCTGCAGTTCAAACTGGTCGCCAATGTCTTTCAGGAACTGGCCGAGATCCTGCGCGGCACCATCGCGCGTATCCGTTCCCAGGAAAAAGCCATCATGGGCGCCTGCGTCGACCAGGCCGGTATGCCCCGCAAGGAATTCATCGAAAGCTTCCCGGATAACGAGACCAACCCCCAGTGGCTGGAGCAGCAGCTGGCCGCGACACGGCCTTTCGCCGCGCGTCTGGTGGAGTTTTCTCACGATGTCCGCCGCGCCCAGCGCAAGCTCCAGGAAGTCGAGCGCGAGAACTTCCTGACCGTCGGCGAGATCAAAGAAGTCAATCGCAAGATGTCCATCGGCGAGGCCAAGGCCCGCCGCGCCAAGAAAGAAATGGTCGAGGCCAACCTGCGTCTCGTCATCTCCATCGCCAAGAAGTATACGAATCGCGGCCTTCAGTTCCTGGACCTGATCCAGGAAGGTAACATCGGGCTGATGAAGGCGGTCGACAAGTTCGAATACCGTCGCGGCTACAAGTTCTCGACCTATGCCACCTGGTGGATTCGCCAGGCGATCACCCGCTCCATTGCGGATCAGGCGCGCACCATCCGCATCCCGGTGCACATGATCGAGACCATCAACAAGCTCAACCGCATCTCCCGGCAGATGATCCAGGAAATGGGCCGCGAGGCCACCCCGGAAGAGCTGGCCGCGCGTATGGAAATGCCCGAGGACAAAGTTCGCAAGGTGCTCAAGATCGCCAAGGAACCGATCTCCATGGAGACTCCGATCGGCGACGACGAGGACTCGCATCTGGGCGACTTCATCGAAGACTCCGGCGTCATCTCCCCGGTCGAGTCCGCCACCATGGCCGGTCTGCGCGAGGCCACCCAGAACATGCTGGCCAGCCTCACCTCGCGTGAAGCCAAGGTCCTGCGCATGCGCTTCGGCATCGACATGAATACCGACCACACGCTGGAAGAAGTCGGCAAACAATTCGACGTCACCCGCGAGCGTATTCGTCAGATCGAAGCCAAGGCGCTGCGCAAGCTGCGCCACCCGACTCGTTCGGAGAAGCTCAAGAGCTTCCTCGATACCGAGTGATGTGCGTGGTTTGTAGGGGCGACTTAAGTCGCCCCTACAGGTTGGCAGATGCTTTCCCGGAAATCACTTTAGGCTACAAAAATTATCCTATAAGAATCCAAGACGGCAGGAATGCCGATATAATCCATTCGCCACGGACGGTCTTCAGCCAAACTGCTTTACGGGCCGTTAGCTCAGCGGTTAGAGCAGGGGACTCATAATCCCTTGGTCCTAGGTTCAAATCCTAGACGGCCCACCATTGAAAAACAGCGATCCACTGAACCGGCCAGAAAAAATTCTATCCACAGGGTAACCCGCTGTTCTAAAGATTTTATTTTTACCCTTACCAGTCTTCCCAGTGTGTGGCAATAGGGGTGCCTAACTTTTTGGTCGATCATATAATGATCTCTCCATGATGGCGTCATGGTTATCCGGCCCCGGTTTCAGCCCTTGATGCGCCGGCCCGTCCCTGGGTCGGTGGTCTTTCCGTGTCCGTCCGCTGGGGCTTAGTCGCCCCCTTCGTGGTCGAGAACCGACAGCGGTAGCGCCAACACATGGACCGACTTCCCGCCGATCCACTTGACGAGCGAAGTCCGCTCAACGGCTTTCCCGTCTTGTTGCTCGGTGTTCCCGGTCAGCAAGAAACCCCGGTCCTTGAGTTGACGCAGTAGCGCGCTTGCACGGATGTTCAGCGGGTTATCAATGCGCCGGGCGCGGACCCCGATGGCGTCTAGGGCGGCCTCTTTGAGCAAATAGAGTTCCCCTTTTTCTTCGTCTACCCAACCGATATGGGCGCCCGATGTGCCAGCCGGGCGCCAACCGTAGCGGTCGGGATGGCCTCCGGGCTTTCCGTCATCGCTCCCCCGTAGATACGCCTCTCCCGATAGCAGTAGATCGGCCAGGATGGACACGAAGGTATCCGCGGGTTGCGCACTGGCAATCCGTCGCTCATGGATCTTGGCGAGTTCGTACAGGACGCGCCGCGCCTCCGTGAACATGGCAATCTTGGTGTCTTCCGAGATGAGCCCGGCCCCCTGCCAATGGTTCAGGGCCTTGCCGTAACCGATCAGCAGAAAGGCGACTTGATCCGGTGTCCGGCCGCACAATCCCGCGGTCATCGCCTCGTCGCGCAACCGCTGCCAGTCGGCCCGCGCCGCGTCGCGGTAGCGCACGAAGTCACGCGCTACGGTGCTGAGATAGTCGGCCATGGCCCGCGCCAAGGTTCCCGCCTTGGCGGCGGCTTGGGTACGGTTCAGCCGCTCCAGGTCGAGACTGCGCGGCGTCATGGTCACGCCGAACAGGCGGGCGCTGATGCTCTCCCCATGTAGGTATTGCTCCGCGGTACACAGGGCCAAGGCGCGCGGCGGGCGGCGGGTCTGCAACTCAATGGCAGAGGTTAAGCGGCCCCGTCCGGCCCGGTTACCGATCCCTCGCAAGACTTCATGAACGGCCCGGTCCAGCTTGGCCTGATCCCCCGCTGACGCTTGCGGGGCGTAGTCGTCGATTACGGCTAACCCATCCGCCAGCACGAACAGTTTTTGACTGATCGGTTGCGCAAATGGAGCCAGATAGACGCAGGCAATCAGCGGAATTGCAATCGCGGGCGGTGCGATGGTGGCGGCGTCCATGCTCGCGGCGGCGGCTTCCCGGCGTTGCTCTGGGGTGCCGCTTGGCGGCGGCAGGCGGTACAGGTCCCCCAAGTCGCCTAGATCAACGTCGATCCCGTCAACCGGCCCATCGGCGCCAATCACGGCCCCAGCGGACAGATAGACCCATGCCCCGCCGATCTCGCGCCAACCGGTATGGGTAAATACCGTGCGATTGATCGGCTTCGCGCCGCGGTGTGAGAGGTATTGAATCGCGAACTTGAGGTGATCGCGCGCCCCTTGTCCGGGGTTGACCATGCAACCCGTCCCCCAATGCTTGACCGGCCAATTCATGCCGGTGAATTCCTCCAGCGACAGCGCCGCCGGCGGCAAGGGTACCCCGTCGCGTTTCCCGTGGATGGTCAGCAACCGCGCGTTCTCTTGGGTGCCGTCATCGCGTAGGACTTCCTCCACAATCTGCGCCGTGAAATTGGATAGCTGTGATTCCTCTTCCCCATAGACCCGGATGATTCCGCGATCGGTGGCCACATAGCCGGGCGGCCCATCGTCGGCGCCGCGGTAATGGGTGCTGGTGGACTTGGCGGCGGCTTGGCGCGGTGTCCAGTCAGGCGGTACCGGTCCGCGGACGGCCTCTACGATACCCGCCAGGCGAGCCCGTAGCGCGTCGCGTTCCTCTGGGGTCAAGCCGGGCGGGTTGAGCCCGTCCCACTCCCGACCCACGTCGGCGCGTACCGCGGCGGCCAGCCAGTCAGCCGCGCCGGCTCCCGCTTCGTCTGGCGTCCCCTCGGGCAGGGACACCAGGCAATCACACGCCGACCCGAGCAGCCCCGCGACGGTGGCGGCGTAGACCCGGCCGGGCGCGTCATGGTCCGGCCAACACAGGACGCGCCGCCCGGCGTCCATGGGGCGTTGTAGCGCCGACCAATCCGCCTTATCGGCGGCCTTGCCCCCGCCCGGCGAAGTCACGGCGGCGAGCCCGATGTAATGCAGCGCGGCGGCGTCTTTCTCGCCTTCGGTACACCCACTCGCCACGGGCGGCGGCTTGCGCTCGATCGCGCCGGTCTCTGAGGATGAGTAGACCATTCAGCAACCCGTCCGCGGTCGCGATGAACTCCCGCAAGCGTTCCAGCGTTGCATCAAGCGGTTCGCCATGGCCTATGGCAATTGAAAGCTGTTCGGCTTGTTTGAACAGCTTTCCGGCTGAGATTGCATGGACCTTGCAGTATCCGGGGTCGGTGTCCGTCCCCGGCTCCGGTGTCTTGGGTGTGGGCGCGGCCCGCGCTTTACCGTCCTTGCCGATGCGCTTCTGGGCGGGTGCGGCGGCGGGTTCGGTGGACGGGATGCGCTCAGGCGGTGGCGGTGCCAGGTCCACGGGCAGGGCGTCCGCAGGCGTCGCGGTATACGGAACGGTTTTGAGTTTTCGGTTGTTCGTTTTTAGTTAAGGACTATCAAACATTGGGTTACGAAAAACGAGAAACGAAAAACCAACAACGACGGGTATATCCACGGCGGCGGCGGCCAGCACGGCGGGTGCCGCCAGTGATCCGCCGACATCGGCCCCCATGGGCGGGGCGTCCGCGGTGGTCGCTGGACTGGCGCAACTGGCAACGTTGCCAGTTGAGCGCAACCGTGCCACAAAGGTATGAGATACCTTCGCGGCCTCGGCAATCGCGCGGTCGGACATCGCCAACCATTCCGGGTCATTCAGCAGCGTCTCAACGGCTCTGCGCTTGTCCGCGGCGGTACGGCGGGCGCCGTGGGTCGCATTGGCCCCGCACGCGAACAGCAGGGCCTCGCGATAGCCTCCGACGAACAGCGCGCAAGGGATGCTCTGCAACCCGGCCAAGCGGGCGGCTTCCAGCCGATGAAAGCCATCGGCCAGCCAGGCGCCGGACGGGTCGCGGTAGACCGTGACGGGGGCGCGGTGAATCCATTCCCCAATCGTCAGCGCATAGTCATTGACCAGGGCGGTAGCGATGCCTCCGGCCCGCTGTTGGATGGTCTGATCCTGGGTAATCGACTCAATCGGCAGTTCTACGGCGGGATTGCTCCCCGGAAAGAAGGTTTCCGGTAAACGAGGATGAACGCGGATTCCGCGGGCGGTCTTGGGGGTGTAGCTGGTCATGACGTGGCTTCCATGCGATTCAGGATTGCTTGCGTCTCATCGGCGAGAACACGAGCGATGTTGGCGGCGGATTCGATCAGTTGACCAAGCCCCGCCAGGTGTCCCGGAAGGGGGGAAAGCTCGAATTCCACGACGCTTGCAGAACTACTGAGATACCCCGCGGCCCCGGCTATGCCGTCCAGTTGCAGGAACAGGGCATCAATCGGCTTCAGGTGCGGCGGGCAAATAACGTCAAGCAGCGCCTTGGCAAGGGCGTTGCGGTCGATTTCGGACTGCGGAAGGGGTGCGCCGGGGGCGCGGTCGGAAGGGGTCATGTGCCGATCTCCAAGGATGGATGAATCGGCCGCAGGGCGGAAACAGGCAAAGGCAAGACGAATGTCACCCGGTCGGGTATCATCGTTCGCGCCGGTGCTGTGCCGTTGAGGCGGCCTAGCTTTACCGTGGGTAGACGCCAATCCGCCCACGGACGGCAACCACGCTACACCACGCAAGAACCTTTCTGCAAGCCCGATCCGTTCGCCCGGACCGGGCTTTTTCTTTGGGGTCATGATCTGTTGCGGGACTCAGGCGGGCGCGTCCGGGGGTGCGTCGGCGCCGGTCTGGGGTGTCGCGGCAACGCCCGGCAGCAACCCGCGCTTGCGTAGGCTCTTGGTCCAGTTCGACAGGCCGGCAATCAGGTTGCGCAACTGCATCCGGCTGAGCAGTCGCGGGTTGTCCTCTTTGGTCACGCGCTTAACGAAGGTCAGAAAGCGCTCGTCCTCAAAGCCCGTCCAGCCCATTTCACGACACAGCGCGCCGACCTTGAGCCATTGCGGGCGGGTGGCCTTGAGCCAGTCGGCGAGCGCGTCAAGTTGTGCGTCGCTTAGGTCTGCACAAGAGGTTGCCCCGGTGCGGCGGTCTAACCACGCTTGGTAATCCTCTCCCTCCAGGTGTACCGCTTTGGCGGCGGCATGTATCCGGGCGAGCCGTTGCTGTCTGGTCTGAGTGTCCATCGGGGTTCTATTGGTGCGTGCGGTAACGGCCCGTCAACGGGCGGTCAAGCGGCGGTTACGGGGGCGGTTACCACGGTTTCACGGCTGTTGATCCATGCTCGAACCTCGCTCTCCCGCCAGCCAACCGAGTTTTGCCCCAAGCGCATTGTTTTGGGTCATTTGTTCAACGTTTTCTATAACCGTTGATGCGGTGTCCTTGTTCTTCGTGCCTTCGCTTGTCGCGGTGCTGTCGTCAGTATTCACGGTCCACGCCTCTTCTCAGCGAACCTTCAAAAAAATGGTCAAGTCAGGCCGGTGAAGGTATCCGGCTTTTCGGCGGCCAAACCTAGACTTGACGCAACGCGGCGGCGGCCAGCGGGCGCGGTGATCCGCGCACGGTGTCTTAACTTACGGGGTGCGGCCCGCGCTCAGGCGGCCTTTCGGGTGTCCAGCAGCGCCGGTAACAACCCGGCTTCCCGCGCTTCCAGAACAACCAGTTCAACCAAATTTCCGCCCGCATCGAATGACAGGTTGATATTCCAACCCTGCGACGTTTCTTTGACGATGGGCGCGTCTGACAGGCGAATTTCAAGGATATCATCATCGGCGTAATAGATGGCTTTCATTTTCATGGCCTACCGGCTCCCCGTACTAGCGTTATCACGTTGTCGCGCCGCTCCCCCGTGACGATTTCGCGCAAACGTTCGGCCCATGTTTCCAGGGCCGTGCGCTTCTCAAAGTCATAACTGAATTTGTCGTAATGCCTGCCTGTAACTGTCGAGTCAGAGTGAGATAACACCTTGCCCACGATATGCGGCAAAACTCCCGCCTCGGCTAGTCGAGTCGCCACGGTGCGCCGCAAGTCGTGGGGTGAAAAGGTGGCTATGTTTAGGCTATCCGCGTTTCTGGCAATGGCCTTATTGACAGCAGTTGTCACAATCGGCTTTTCGCCAACCGGCGAGACAAAGACAAAATCAGAAGATAGTCCTTGTTCGGTCTGAATCGCCTTCAATTGCTCCAAGGTCGCCACGGCGGCGGCGGTCAACCAAACCCGATGGTTGCGCTTGTTCTTCATTCGCTCCGCTGGGATTTCCCACCACTGCGCGCGCAAGTCGATTTCTGACCAACGGGCGCCGGTCACTTCGCCGACACGGGCGGCGGTCAACAGTTGGAGCTTGACGGCCAGTGCAACCGGCTCGGTTGCCTTAAATGTCCCGGTGTCCAGTGCGAGCCAAAGTCGGCGGGCTTCGTCGTCGGTCAAGATGCGCTCTCGCGCGTGTTCCGGTGCGGGCTTTCCTACTCCAATGCACGGGTTTCCTGGTAGTTCGCCGCGTTGCATCCCGAAGTTAAACATCTTACGAACCAGCGATAGGACGCGGTTCGCGCGGATCGGTGCGCCCCGGTCCTTGATGCTGTCGAGTAGTTGGTTGATATCGCGCCGGGTGATGTCTTCGGCCTTGCGCGTCCCCCACAACGGCAGGACATCTTTTTGCAGCATGGCGGCATCACGCGGCCAGGTGCGTTTATTGGGCTTGGCGTGCCGTTCAATGTAGTCATCGGCCAGCCGTGCCACGGTCAGCAGCGCGGCTTGTTCCTCCCTCTCCCGCTTGATCTGCGCCCGTGCGTCGATGCGCTCTGCGCTCGGGTCGCAACCAACTGCAACCCGAGCGCGGGCGGCATCGCACGCCTTGCGCGCGTCCTTGAGGGTGACGGCGGAATACTGACCTAGCCGCCTCGCGCTCGTCATAGCGGGCGGCTCTTGGCTCCAGATTCCTAACGGACAGGTCGGTGAATTTCGCCATGAAGGGTAGGGCGGCGAGTGCCTAGCGATGCGTTCCGGTACCGGCCGGCGAATGGTCTTTGATCCATTCCCGCATCGCGTCATTGACGCGCGTTTGCCACCCCTTGCCGGTCAGCTTCAGGGCGGTCAACACATCGGCATCAAAGCGGATCGTTGTCGGAATCTTGGTGGGTGCGCGTTGCGGACCGCGGCGACGAGCGGCCAGTGCCGCGCGGATCGCGGGAATCCCCCCCTCGCGAACAACAACGGCATTGCGCCGGGCGGCGGCTTCCGCTGGGGTTGGCGGCCTGTCCTCTCCGGGTGCCTCGGCGATCAGCTTTTCCCAATCTTCAGAGACCACGGGAAAGCCCTTTTGCAAAGTATCTGATTTCATGCTTTTCCGCCTTGCGTAGACTGATGACGTGTAAGTCTTCGCCTCGCTCTGTGTAAGTCAGGTGTACGACAACGCCGTTGAGGAAACCCAGTAGGTTCATGCGTAACTCGCCGTATGCCTCGCGGGCGTCGTCCCAAGTGATAACCGGTCCATCGAACACGGGTGCACACTCGGCTAAATCCATTCCGTGGTCGCGGATGTTGCGCCGCCGTTTGCTCTTGTCCCAAGTAATCATCTTGTAAATTGTATTAACAGCATTCGGGGCGAGTCAAGCAAATTGTTAGTACAGTAAGACGGCGAGCGCCTGACCGCTCAGGCATCGCGCGCGGGGGCTGATTTCGGCTCGGGGTTCCTCTGGGTTCCTCCTGGGGTTCCTCTCTTGATGCGGTTACCGGTGCAATACTATGCCATACCGTGCCCCATGCAAAGGCGTAAAACATCGCGATAACGAGAGGTTACGAACGGGCGGCGGGATCCGCTGAAATGCCCTGGAATGCGTGACCTGTTGACTCATAATCCCTTGGTCCAAGGTTCAAATCCTTGACGGCCCACCATTCCCTCAAGCGCTAATGAGTCTGAGGTCCCGGGAGTCCAGCGATGATCGAGCAAATTACCATGGACCCGGCCATCTGCCACGGCAAGCCTTGCATCCGAGGACTCCGCTACCCGGTCGCGACGGTCTTGGAGTGGCTTGCGGGCGGCATGAGCATCGACGACATCCTGGCCGACTACGAGGATCTGACCCGCGAAGACATCCTTGCTGCCTTGGCCTTTGCCGCTCGGATTACCCATACTAAACACCTCGTTCCGCTGGCCGCATGAGATTCGTCGTCGATGCCCAATTGCCTTAAGCGTCTGGCGCTCTGGCTGGCGGCACGCGGTCATGACGCCTTGCACACGCTCGATCTGGCTGGAGGAAATCGGACTTCGGACGCCGCGATCACTGAGTTCGCCGGCAGGCAAGATCCGCAGAAGGCTGTAGGGGCGATTGAAATCGCCCCTACATATTGGTAGGTCTTTTCCCGGAAATCACCTAATGGATTGTCTTCATGGGGATCTTGGCGCCTTTGCGTGAGACCAGTGAGAAATCCGGGCTAGGCGTCCCTTGACCTGACCGGCCGCGGCCGCCAGCTTGCGTGGACTTGCCGCTCCCCGGGTTGTCGATTCGCCGCCCATGCCGCTGCTCCTCATCCTGCTGTTCCTGCCCTGGCTCGCCTGGGCCAATCCGGTCACCACCGAGCATGTGACCGCGCGGCTGC
Organism: uncultured Lamprocystis sp.; assembly: GCA_964470155.1. Lineage (GTDB taxonomy): Bacteria > Pseudomonadota > Gammaproteobacteria > Chromatiales > Chromatiaceae > Thiodictyon. The sequence goes on from CAYYAY010000021.1 coordinate 64,553, forward strand.
TCGCCGAGCGCCAAAGCGCGGCGCCGGGCCAGCCGGCCGATTTGCTGCTGGTGCTCGAGATCCGCCCGCACTGGCACACCTACTGGCGCAACCCCGGCGATTCAGGCGAGGCGCCGCAAGTGGAGTGGACGCTGCCCGCCGGGGTGACGGCCGGTCCGCTGGGCTTTCCCTACCCGGAACTGATCCGGGTCGGACCCCTGGCGAACTACGGGTATTCCGGCCGGGCCTTGCATCCGGTCACCATCCAGGTCCCCGCGGACTGGCCGGTCGGCGAACCGCTGGCGCTGCGTGCGGCGGCCCAGTGGCTGGTCTGCGAGGAGTTCTGCGTGCCGGAATCGGCGGTGCTGGACCTGGTCCTGCCGACCGCGGCCCTGCCCGGGCCGGCGGACCCAGCGAGCACGGAGCCCTTTGCCGCCGCCCGGGCCGGACTGCCGACGGGGACCATCACCGACGCTGTTCTGGATCGTCCATCCGCCGCGGCCGGCGACGGACTGCGGCTGACCGTCCGCTGGACGGGCGCGCGCCCGGCCGCGGTCTGGTACTTCCCCGGCGTCTGGGGCCTGATCGACCATGCCGCGCCGCAGCCCTGGCGTGAGGACGCGGGGCGCCTGCTGATCGATCTGATGCCTGGGGCCGCGCCCGGCCAGGCCGACCCGGACGGCGTGCTGGTCACGCGCGCGGAAGATGGTCGGGTGCAGTCATTTTCACTCAGTCCGACAGCGCCGTCCGCGGTGCCGACCGACGCGGCGGCGCCGCCGCTCGGCCTGGCGCTGGCCCTGGGCATGGCCTTCCTTGGCGGACTGATCCTGAATCTCATGCCCTGTGTGTTCCCGGTGCTCGCCATCAAAGCCCTGGGACTGGCGCAGCAGGCCGGGCTGGGCACCGCCGCGCGGGTCGGCCAGGGGCTGGCCTACACGGCGGGCGTGCTGGTGTTCTTCGGCCTGATCGCCGGGCTGCTGCTGGCTCTGCGCGCCGGGGGCGCGGCCGTGGGCTGGGGCTTCCAGTTGCAATATCCGCCGGTGGTCGCCGCTCTGGCCTATCTGTTCCTGGTGCTGGGTCTGAGCCTGGCCGGCGCCGTGACCCTGGGCGGACGCTTGATGGGGCTGGCGGGCGGCGCGCTGCCGGGCTGCCGCGGGGACGGTCTGGCCGAGGCCTTCTGGACCGGCGCGTTGGCGGCGCTGGTCGCCGCTCCCTGCACCGCACCCTTCATGGGCGCGGCCCTGGGGTATGCCGTGACCTTACCCTGGCTGCCGGCGCTCGCGATCCTGCTCACCCTGGGGCTGGGCTTGGCCGCGCCCTTCCTGCTGGTGTCCGCGGTGCCCTTCCTGGCCCGCCGGCTGCCGCGGCCGGGCGCCTGGATGGACACACTCAAGCAGTTGCTGGCCTTTCCGATGTTCGCCACCGCGGCCTGGCTGGTCTGGGTGCTGAGCGTGCAGACCGGACCGACCGGCGTCGCGCTGGTGCTCACGGGACTGCTGCTGCTGTCCTTCGGGCTCTGGCTGCGCGAGCGCACCGCCCTGGGCTCCGACCGCCGCCGCCTGGCGGGCGGTGCCGCCGCCCTGGCGGCACTGGCCGTCGCCCTGTGGCTGGCGGTGCTGACGGCGCAGTCCGTCCCCGTCGCGCCGTCCGCGGCCGACCGCGGCACCCACACCAGCGGTTTGGTGAGCGAACCCTATACCCCGGAGCAACTGGCCGCCTCACGTGCCGAGGGCCGCCCCGTGTTCGTCAACATGACCGCCGCCTGGTGCATCACCTGTCTGGTCAACGAGCGGGTGGCGCTCGACACCGCTGCCGTCGCCGCCGCCTTCGCGCGCGGCCAGGTGCGCTATCTCAAGGGCGACTGGACCAATCGGGACGCCGCCATCACCGACTACCTGGCCGGTTTCGGACGCAACGGCGTGCCCCTCTACGTGTTCTATCCGCCCGGTGAACCGCCGCGCGTCCTGCCCCAAATCCTGACCCCGGCCGGCGTCATCGCGGCCCTGGCCCCCACGATCCCGCCACACCAATCCCAACCAGAGGAGTGATGTCCATGCGCGCGTCCCGTTCCATCTTTACCATCAAAACCCCGTGGCTCGCCGTCCTGGCACTCGCCGCCGTGCTGGTCGCACCCGCGGTCAGCGCCAAGCCGAAGGTGGGTCAGCCGGCACCCGCCTTCAGTGTCACCGACACCACCGGCAAGACCTGGGACCTCCCGGCCGTCGCCGGCAAGACCGTCGTCCTGGAATGGACCAACCACGACTGCCCCTATGTGCGCAAACACTACGACAGCGGCAACATGCAGGCCCTCCAGAAAGAGGCGACCAAACAGGGTGTGCTCTGGCTGTCGGTCATCTCCTCGGCGCCCGGCAAGCAGGGCAACGTCAGCCCGGCCGAAGCCGACGCGCTCACCAAGACCCGCGACGCCGCCCCCACCGCGGTCCTGCTCGACCCCGCGGGCACCATGGGCAAGGCCTACGGCGCTCAGACCACGCCCCACCTGTTCGTGATCGACGGCAGCGGCACTCTGGTCTACATGGGCGGCATCGACGACCGCCCGACCACCAGCCCGGCGGACATTCCTGGTGCCAAGAACCATATCCGCGCCGCGCTCGCCGACCTGGCCGCCGGCAAGCCGGTCGCCACCGCGGTGACCCGGCCCTATGGCTGTTCGGTCAAATACTGACCGGCCAGTTGTCGCCGCGGGGCGGCTGGGCCCGGTTCGCGGCGCCGACCCGGCCTTGATCATGGTTCCGGCCAGCCGAGGCCGCGGCCGGCTGGAGTCCAAGGCTTCAGCCTTGGATCGGCAGGCCAAGGCTGAAGCCCGCTGCGACCCCATCACCGTGGACCGCACCCACACCGTGGCCGTGGGTTTTCCGGAAGATGTCGGGCGAGTATCATCAGCGGCTGTTCCTCAGCGGAATGGATTGGCGACCGGCACCGGAGACCCATGAACAAATCGATCGAGATGATCTCTTTGTCTGAACTGATCGAACCGATCAAGGCTGACCTGCTCGCCCCGACCGACCCTTCCGGCGCACGCAACCCGTTGTTCTTCATTGATGCCGTGGCGGTTACCGCGCAGGTCGTGGGGCAGCGCAAGGGGTGAGGCATGGACGCGTCGGTGCTGGCGATCACGCTTGAACTGGATGCCACCGGCCGGGAACTCGCCCTGTGCTTCCGCTTGCCGGACGGCGGCGAGGGCCGGGCGGGCCCGCTCCCGCTGCCGTTCACCGCGGACGATCTCGCACTCTGCGAGCGCGCCCTCGATCTGAATCAGAGCCCCGATCTGCGGTACGACTTCGCCGCGCCGGAGATCGTTCGTCTCGGGGAGTGGGGCCTGTTGCGGCACCCGTCAGCTACCCCCGGCCCCGCGACCCTGAGCGGGCAAGACCTCCACCGTGAACGCCTGCGCGCGCAGGTTCAGGCCTGGTTGGTGCACCTGCTGCTCGATCCACTCGCTGCCCAGATCAAGGCGCTGTTCGCCGCACAAGGTGCCGGCGCGGTGCGCAAGCGCCCGTTGGTCTATCTGCGTCTGGAGCTATGGCCCACCGACCTGACGCTGTTCCGCCTGCCCTGGGAACTGCTGCACGGCCACCGACTGCCCCAGGGCGACCTGCTGATCGGCCGCTACATTCTCTACGAACACGCGTCCGGACTTCCGCCGCCCGCCCCCCGGCTGCAGGTCCTGGTCCTGCACAGCGATCCGCCGGAGTTGCCCCGGCTCGCGCTCCAGGACCACGCCCGCATCGCCGCCGGTCTTGCCGACACCGCCGGTGCCGGCCGGATGCCGATCCAAGTCCTCGACCCGGCAAGCCTCGACGGTCTCCAGAAAGCCCTGCTCGCCCTGGGCGCGACCCCCGCGATCCTGCACTTCGCCGGGCACGGCGATTTCGGCTGGCGCTGTGAACAGTGCCGCGACGTCGCGCATGGTCTGGACGACACCCCCTGCGGCCGGGCCGACTGCGGCTTCCGGCGCCACGGCGCACCCGAGGGCCTGCTGGCCTTGACCGACCCCGCCACCGGCCGGCCCGATTGGGTCGGGATTGACGGCGTGAGTGACACTCTCAAGCTCGCCGGCGATCTGCGTCTGGTTGTGCTCAATGCCTGCAAGTCCGCGACCGGGCGGCGCGGCGAGGATGTATTCAACGGCTTGGCGCAGCGGCTGATGGATCTGGTCCCGGCCGTCATCGCCTCGCCCTTCCCGCTGGAGACCAAGGCGGCCGAGGCCTTCGCCGACTGTCTCTATGCGGCCCTGGGTGCCGGCCTGTCGCTGGTCGAGTCGCTGCATCAGGTTCATCTCAGGATGAAACCGCGGTTCCCGGATGAGTGGTACCGGCCGGTGCTCTATCTGCGGTCAAGCCAGGGTGATGGCGGGCGGCTGTTGCAGATGGAGGACGAAGACCCTCCGGCCGACCCGCCCCATCCGTTGCTGGCGCTGCTCCAGGCGCAGTATGACGCGGCGCTCAAGCAGAGCACCCTTGAGACGGGTGCCGCCAAGGAACGGCACCGCCAACAGGCCGAGCAGATCGCGTGTGAAATGGACGCGCTGCGACAGTCGTTGCGGCTGTCGCCAGCGGGGGCGCGCCAGTGAGTACCGATCATCGCGCGAGCCAACGACAATCCCTGCACGAGGCGCTTGCCCTGACGAGGCAACTCTACGACGCGGAGCTCAAGCAGAGTGTCCTTGAAACCGGTGCAGCGAAAGTCAGGTCGATCCAACAGGCGGCCGGGTACAAGACGGCTATGGACGATTTTCTGCATCAGATCGAAGAAATCGACCAGGTCGCGTCCCTTGTTCCCGTTCCGCCCGGCGCCGACCGCGATCCGGTCAGCGTGGACAAGCGTTTGCGCGAGAACCTGTACCGTATCGATTTCAAACACGTCAAACGTTGGCTTGCCGACCTGATGGACACCGATTGCGAGGACGGCCGCGCCGGTCTGTTGATGTTCCAGTGCAGCCGTAAGATGAGCGGGCGTCTGTGTGCCGAACTGCTCCGGGAGACCCTGACATCCGCCACCGATACCGGCAAGTTCCGTCTCATCAACGTCGGTCTGCAACCGGGCGATCACACCGATGTCGGCGCGCCCTTGCGTCGGCTGGCGGACGTACTTGGTCTGCGGCTCACCGACGGCGATCCGACGGAACAACTCGCGGCAGTGACCCGCACCCTGTGCCGGTCATTGCAGCCCGGCAGCATCGTGCTGCTGAATATCGAGCATTGCGATTACTGGACGCACGGCTACCCCGATGCCCTGCAATGGATGGTGGCCCACTTCTGGCGCCAGTTACTGGAGGATCTGAAAACCGAGGCCCGCAAGCATGGCAGCGTGACCATTGTGGTCCTGCTTCTGTTCGATGGGGATCTCCCGCAGGAGGCGCTGTTGCCGCAGCACTGCTGCTGCATCGACAGCTTTCGCCGTGAGCAGTTGCTGGTCGTCGAATTGACCCACTGGCGGCCCAATGAACTGGAGCATTGGCTCACGCATTGGGGGTTGCCGAGGGGGTATCAGCGAACGAACACCCTGGTCCTGGTGGAAACCATCATGAGGGCGACTGAAGGAATGCCGATGCTGATCGAACACCAGTTGCTGGAATGCTGCCCGCCGCTGTGGTAAAGCCCGCTGCCTGGTCCGTGCCGGCACCCCGACCACCCGAGAATCCGAGCCATGACAACCAACTGTCCCTTTGAACTCCCCGCCGAACACCGTCCGCCCGGCGGCCGGCGCCACCCCGACGCCCCGGCCCCGGTCCCCTACATCGCCTCCCCGGCGCTCATTGAGGCCGTCAACCTGGCCATTCACCTCGACCGCCCCCTGCTGCTGGAGGGCGAGGCCGGCAGCGGCAAGAGTCAACTGGCGCGCCATGTCGCCGCCACCCTCGGGCTGCCCTTCTACTTCTGGCCGGTGCGCTCCACCAGCCAGGCCCAGGACGGGCTCTACAGCTACGACGCCATCCTGCGTCTGCATGACGTGCAGTTGGCGCAACTGCCGGGGCGCCGCGCCGGCACCAAGCGCCATCCGGAGCAGCCCCTGAACTATGTGACCTTCGGCGCGCTGGGCCGCGCCTTTCAGGTTCCCGAGTGCTCGGCCGTGGTGCTGATCGACGAGATCGACAAGGCCGACCTCGACTTTCCCAATGACTTGTTGACCGTGCTGGACGATCCGCGCGCGTTCAGCATCCGCGAGGCCCGGCTGCCGCCCATCCGCGCGCTGCACCCGCCGCTGGTCATCATCACCAGCAACAAGGAGAAGGGCAATCTGCCCGCGCCCTTCCTGCGGCGCTGCATCTACAGCTATCTCGAATTTCCCAACGACCTTGCACGCCTGCGGGAGATCATCGCCGCGCATGGGTCGGCGGCAACACCGTCGCCGCAACCGGCCGCGGAGACCTTGGAGCCCGCGTTGATCGAACTGGCGGTCGGGCGCTTTCTCGAACTGCGCGCGCAGGGCAACCTGTTCAAGCCGCCGGGGACCAGTGAGCTACTGGACTGGCTGCGCGCCCTGGGCCGGGCCTGGGGCCGGCGGGTCGGCACCGCCGATCCGGCCCCGATCGCCGCGCTGCGCGAGGGCACCCGGCTGCCGTTCCCCGAGCTGCTCTTCAAGCAGCGGGTGGACTGGCCGCGCGCCGCCGCCGGCCCCGCCGGCTGAGCGCCGCGGCCCAGGCCACGCACCCGACCGCCGATGCCCCCGGACCCGCGCACCGACCTCCTGCTCGACCTGTTCCTGCACCTGCGCGGGGCCGGTCTGGCGCTCGGGTTCGCCGAATTGCTGGCCGCGCGGCGCGCGCTCGATACCGGCCGCGGCGGCGCCGATGACGACAGCTTCAAGCGCCTGCTGCGCCTGCTCTGGTGCAAGTCGGCGAGCGAGAACGCGGCGCTCGATGGGCAGGCGGATACCCTGCTGGCCCGGCAGCGGGCCGCGGCCCCCGCGCTCCCTGCACCGGAACCGCAGCCCGCACCGGCGCCGCCGCTCGACGAGCCGCCCGCGCCGCTGCCGGCCCGGCCGCCCCCGACTCCCGCGCCGGCCCCGGTGGTCATGCCGCTGCCGGTGCGCGCGCCGGCCCCGCCGGCGCCGCCGCCGGCCCGCGAGACGGCCGCGCTGGTCACCCAGGACCCGGTCTCGCGCCGCACCATGGCCTATACCTGGCGCTACCTGCGCCGGCCGGTCAAGGACGGTCCCCGCGACCAGCTCGACCTGACGGCCACGGTTGAGCGGGCCGCCCGCCAGGGCTATTTCGACCGGCCGGTCCTGACGCGCCGCGGCACCGATCACGGGCATCTGGTCCTGTTGGTGGATCAGGGCGGGTCCATGGTCCCCTTTCATCGGCTCACCCGCGACCTGGTGCAGACCGCCGTTGCCGCCGGGCTCGGGCAGGTCGATCTCGGTTATTTTCAAAATGTCCCGCCGCCGCTGGTCTACGCCGACCCGCACCGCACCCGGCCGCTGGAGCTGGCGCGGCTGCTCGCCGACTGCACCCCGCGCTCCAGTGTGCTGGTGGTGAGCGACGCCGGTGCCGCCCGCGGGGGCCGCGTGCAGCAGCGTTTTCAGGACACCGCGCGCGTTCTGGTCGAACTCAAGCGGCTGACCGGTGCGCTCGCCTGGCTCAACCCGGTGCCCGCGGAACGCTGGCCGGGAACCACCGCGCAGTTGATCGCGCTGCTGGTGCCCATGTTCCCCATGACCGCGGACGGATTCGGCAACGCCGTCGATACCCTGCGCGGTCTGGGCGGCCGGGCGGGGCGATGACCGCGGTGTTGCCCGCTGACCTGGCGGCGGCGCGCATCGCGCGCTTCGCGCGGCGCTTCGGCGAGCCCCATCGGCGGCTCGCCTGGTTCGCCGCCTTGCCGCTGATCCTGACCCCCGAACTGGTGAATTATCTGCGCGTGCACTTTTTGTCCGACTGCGGCGGCGCCCCCTGGATCAGCGAGGCCGATCTGCTGCTGTCCGACCTGTGCCGGCCGATCGGTTATGAACAGTTCGCACTCGACCAGGACGTGCGCGCCGTGCTGATCGCCGAACTGGCGGCGGCGCCGGACGGTGCGGCGCGGATGCGCGAGGCGGCCCGCCTGCTGCTGCGCTACTGCCGGCACCTGGGCCGCGGCGGGGCCGGGCTCAGCCCTGCCGAACTCCAGGCCGAGCAGTGGTCGGCCATGGCCTACCTGGAAGAGCAGCGCGGCACCGCGGCGCGTGAGATCACCGTCGCCCTCGGCCAGGCCTGGACCGCCGCCGCGCCGGGTGCGGGCGTCGGCGGCTGTCCGGCCGCCGAGCTGGCCCGCCTGGTGCGCCTTACCGAGGCCCTGCGGGAGAACCTCGCGGCCCATCCCCAATTGCTCGACTATGCGGCCGAGGTCGCGCGCCTGCTGCGCGACCCGGCCGCGCTCGCGCAGCGCCTGACGGCGGCTGGTACGCCGGGCGCGCTGCGCTTGGTCGAGAACGTGCTGGTGCCGGACCTTTCCGGTGCAGGTCCTCCGGCTCCACCCGACAGCACCGAGTCGCCGGCCCTTGTGGAGGAGCCGCCCACGCCATTTCGTGACCCGATCACGGGCAGCACGGAACCCGGCCCCGCCATGGTCTGGCTTCCCGGCGGCACCTTCCGCATGGGTAGCCCGGAGGGTGTCGGCGAAGACAGAGAACGCCCAGCTCATCCGGTCCGGCTCAGTCATTACGCTGTCGGCCGGTATCCGGTCACGGTCGGCGAGTTCCGGCGCTTCGTCGAGTCCAGCGGGTACCACACCGAGGCCGAGACGGGCGAGGGCGCTTACGTCTGGGACAAGACCGAGTGGGTTAAGAGGAAAGATGCCAGTTGGCGCAACCCCTATTTCAAACAGACGGATGAGCATCCGGTGGTCTGCATCAGTTGGAAGGATGCTCAGGCGTACTGCAACTGGCTCGGCGAGGCAACGGGCCAGCGCTACGGGCTGCTGACCGAGGCGCAATGGGAGCATGCCTGCCGGGCCGGCAGTGAGGGGCTCTACTGCTTCGGCGATGACGCGGGGCAACTCGGCGACTATGCCTGGTATGGCGGCCAGGCCAGTGACGGCACCCGCCCGGTCGGCGGCAAGCGCGCCAATGCCTGGGGGCTGCACGACCTGCACGGCAACTGCTGGGAGTGGTGTGCCGATTGGTATGCCGACTATGACAAGGCGAACCCCGTCGGGTCCGCTGTGCGCGTAGGGTCCGCCGCGCGGACCGGCGACCTTGAAGACCCTGAGGTGAACGCAGCGGCCGGTCCGCACAGCGGACCCTACGCGGTAACCGACACTGCGCAGCATCCGCCGAGTGAGAATCCCAGTGGCTCTGCAACGGGCTCCAACCGGGTTATTCGTGGCGGCGCCTGGCACCACACCGCCGACTACTGCCGTGCGGCGTACCGCAGCAGGAGCGCGCCGTCCTACCGCCACAGCAACCTCGGCTTTCGCCTTTCGAGGACTGGCCCTCTTTCCTCTTACCCTTTTACCCTTGGCGCCGCGCCGCCCGCGCCCATCATTGAACCGCCCGCACCGCGCCGTTTCGCCCCCTACGAGGTCTTTCGGGATCACCTGAACAGCACTGCTCCAGTCGGCGCCGCGGCGGCGGGCGACGCCCCGGCGATGGTCTATCTTCCCGGCGGGGTCTTTCAGATGGGCGATGCGCAGGGGGATACCAACGAGCAGCCGGTTCACCCGGTCGAGCTCCCGGCTTTCGCGCTCGGCCGCACCCCGGTCACCTGGGGCGAGTACCGGCGCTTTTGCGAGGCGACCGGCACCCATTGGCCGGAATGGCTGGAAACCGGCAACGAGTACCACGTGGAGACCGGCAAGAACGATTTTTATACCAAGCGCGGCATCAGCCGCGAGGCCCTGGATCTGCCGGTGGTCGGTGTTTCCTGGGAGGATGCATGCGCCTACTGCGACTGGCTCAGCGTCCAGACCGGCAAGCGGTATGCGCTGCCCACCGAAGCCCAGTGGGAATACGCCTGCCGCGCCGGCACCGTCACCCGCTGGTGCTGCGGTGATGATCCGGCTTGCTTGAGCGAATACGCCTGGTTCAGCGACAATGCCGAGGGCCGGCTCCACCCGGCGGGTCAGCGACACGCGAATAACTGGGGGCTCTACGACATGCACGGTAACTGCTGGGAGTGGTGTGTGGATTGGTATGCGGCGGACTATTACCAGCAGCTCGCTACCGCGCTGGCGGCGAGCACTGCTGCTGCGCAGCGCAGTGGCAACAAAAGTGAGCAGCCGCCTAGTGGCTGGCGGCGCATCGCCAGTGCACTCGGCATTGGGCGCAACCATGCGACACTGAGCGCCGGCATTGCGCAGCCACTGGCCAGTAGAGCGCCGAGTGGTCCTGACGCGGGCTCCTACCGGGTTATTCGTGGCGGCGCCTGGTTCAACACCGCCGACTACTGCCGTGCGGCGTACCGCCACGGGAGCGCGCCGTCCTTCCGCGGCCGCAACCTCGGCTTTCGCCTTTCGAGGACCGTATAGCTTGACTCTTTTACACTCTTACTCTTGGCCGACGGCGGCTTGAGTGTCTGACCAGTCATGTTGATCAGGCTCTTCACACTCGGCTTCGATCCGGTCACGGAGCGCTTCAACGATGAGCCCGTGCGCGATTTTCTCGCCGATAAGGCCGTCGAAGCGGTCCGCGACCATTTTTTTGTCCAGGATGGCCGCGCCTACCTGACACTCGTAGTCTGCTATCGCCTGGCCGGACCGGCCGGACCGGCCGGAACAGCGGTGTCGCCGTCGGCGGGCGCCGGGGACGCCCGCCAGCGCCAGCGCGAAGAGGCCTGGCGCGCGCTGGTCGAGCAGGCCAACTGGCCGCTGTTCAACACGCTGCGCGACTGGCGCGGTGAACGGGCACGCGCCGCCGGTATCCCGTCTTACGTGATCTGCAACAATCGTCAGCTTGCCGAAGTGGTCAACAAACGTCCGGCGACCCTGGCGGAACTGGGCCAGATCGACGGTTTCGGCGACGCCAAGCTCAAGAACTATGGCCGCGAGATCCTGGAGATCATCGCCCGCGCCGGTGCCGCTCCACCGGAGGCCGCCCATGCCGGTCAGTGAGCCCGACGAATTGCCGATCTTCACCCATTGGCTGCAATTTCTCGAATGGCTGCTGCCGGTCACCGAGCGCTTCCCCAAACGGGTGCGCTTCACCTTCTCCGACCGGATGGATAACCTGGCCCTGGATATCGCCCTGGACCTGGTGGAGGCCCGGTACTCGCGCGACAAACTGCCGATCCTCTACCGCATCAACCTGCGGCTGGAGAAGCTGCGGGTGTTGCTGCGCCTGTGCCACCGGTTGCAGTACCTGCCGCACGCGGGTTACGAGCACGCGGCCAAGGCGGTGAACACCGTCGGCAAGGAGGTGGGCGGCTGGATCAAGGACCGCCGTCGGGCGGAGGGCTGAATTGCAGCGCGTCGACGGGTTGTTCGAGCGAATCACCGAGTTCGGCAACCTGCTCGCGGCGAGCCGACGGGCGGCACGGGGCAAACGTGACCGGCCGTCGGTCGCCCGCTTCGAGTTTTATCTCGAACGCGAACTGATCGTTCTGCAAGAGGAACTGACCGCGGGTCGGTACCAACCCGGCACTTTCTTTACCTTCGAGGTCCGCGACCCGAAGCGCCGCGCCATCTGCGCCGCGCCTTTTCGCGATCGAGTTGTCCACCACGCGGTCTGCGGTGTGCTGGAGCCCGTTTTCGAGCGCCGCGCCATCTTCGACAGCTACGCCTGCCGTCAGGGCAAAGGGACCCATGCGGCCATCGCCCGTGCTCAGCAGTTCGCCCGCCGCTCGGCCTGCTTTGCCAAGTGCGACGTGCGCCGCTTCTTCGCGAGTGTCGACCATCGGGTCTTGCAGACCCTGCTGCGCCGCCTGTTCAAGGATGCGCCCCTGCTCGCCCTGCTGGACCGCATCATCGCCCATGCCCCGCCGGATGCGGACCCGGGCCGCGGTCTGCCGATCGGCAATCTGACCAGCCAGCACTTTGCCAACCTCTACCTGGGTGAACTGGACCATCACCTGAAGGATCGGTTGGGGGTCAGGGGTTACCTGCGCTATATGGACGATATGCTGTTGTTTGCCGACGACAAGGCGACCCTGCAGCTGTGGCTCGCGGAGCTTCGCACCGTGCTGGCCCAACGTCTGGGGCTCGTCCTCAAAGAGGCGGTGACGCTGGTCGCCCCGGTGACCGCGGGCATCCCGTTTCTCGGGTTCCGGATTTATCCGGGGTTGATCCGCCTGAACCCGCGGACTCGCCGGCGCTTTCTGCACCAGGTCCGGGTGCTGGAGCAGGCGCATGCGGACGGCATCCTGGACACTCCGGACCTGTGCCACCGTGCCGCGAGCTTATTCGCCCATGTGGCGCATGCCGATTCGCTTGGGTTGCGGCGCCGGGTCGCCGCGGCTAGTATTACCGACGGCTGACGGGACAGGGGCTCCAACCGGGTTATTCGTGGCGGCGCCTGGAACAACACCGCCGACAACTGCCGTGCGGCGTACCGCAACAGGAACGCGCCGTCCAACCGCAACAACAACCTCGGCTTTCGCCTTTCGAGTACCGATCACCGCCCGTCGGGCGCCGTTCACGGATTGCGCCTCTGTGCATCAGGTCTGTCCAGCCCCGTCATGCCCGCGCCGGCCTCCGCCGGACAAAAAGGCCCGGCCCCCGGCGTCCGGTAGCGCAAGCGAAGGCCGCCGCGGGGCCACTCCCCCAGCAGCCCCATGTAGGATGCGGGGAGTACTCGAACCGCATCACCCCACCCCCATCACCCGCCTTCTCGCCTCGCTTCGTCGGCTCACCCGACGGGTGCACGACTGAACTAAGGGGCAGCGCGGAGCAAGAAGTCCGCCGCCAACGATGTGGCCCGTATCGAAGTGCAGGGCAAAGCCGGCGCGCCGGCTGTAGGATGCGGTGAGGCACGAACCGCATCACCGACCGCGCGACCTGCGATGCGGTTCGTTTCTGACATTGGTGGCGAATTCACCGGTCCTCTCAGGCAGGCTGATGGCGCGTTGGATAGCGCATTCTGGCTCCCACGCTCCTGCGTGGGAGCACGTGCGGGCGCTCCGCGTCCGGC
>CAYYAY010000022.1:0-43634 GCA_964470155.1 uncultured Lamprocystis sp.
TTTGATAGTCCTTAACTAAAAACGAAAAACCGAAAACTCAAAACCGTTCCGTATATCACAAAGGCCGATCCACGTCTTGAGCCGCGGAGTTAATCGTGTATCCTGTCGACTGTCAGCCAGCCGGCAGCTGCTCCCCGGTCCCGGCCCAGGCGACACGCGAGTGAGCGGCACCATCGGGTGAGTAATACGATGAGGCCGATCGGGGATTCAGCGGGCGAGCCGCCCGGTCCCCAGTCAAAATGAATCGCACAGCCTGGCTCGAAGACCATGACTCCGCCTCATCCGCCACGACTTGGCTCCGGTCCGTCCGGCCCACCCCGCAGGGAGGCCGGGGGGTGAACAGCGCTCCCGGCGCATGCCGCTGGCGGTGGTCTCTGGCGCTGATCACGCTGCTCGTCCTGGGGCTGGCAGTTCCGGGTGACGTCAACCTGCCGGACCGGGTCGACGGTGCCGCCCACGCGACCCTCAGCTGGAGTCCCTGGCTGCTCCTGGGCGCCCTGGCTGCCGCTTTCATGCTGCTGGAGCGGTGGTTGCTCGCCCCGTTGCGCCGCTTGCGCACCTGCGCCGAGCGGTTGGCCGCCGGTCGCTACGACGGCGTGTCAGGGGTCGGCGGCCGCGGCGCGGTCGCCGACTTGGCCGCCACACTCGACCGTTTGAGCGCACAGCTCCGGTCACAGGACAGCCTGCAAGCCACCGACACACACCTGGTTGCGGTCGAGCGCAGGCAGATCGAACGTGCGCTATCCTATCTGGAAGCATTGGACACGGTGTTGGTCGAAGCCTCACGCACCTTGCTGACCGCCCAGCCCGAAGCCCTGGATCACGTGGTGATTCGCGTCCTGGGTGCCGTCGCCCGACGCATGGATGTGGAGCGCGCCTGCCTCTACCAAATCAGTCACGATAGCCAACAGTTGAGCGCCACCCATGAGTGGTGCGCGATAAACGTCGCGGAACGGCGGGTCACGGCCGACCCCGTCCCACTGGCAAGCCTGCCACGCTGGATGGACACCCTGCGCCATGGTGAAAGCGTCTCCATCGGTGATATCGACCTGTTGCCGGACCCCTGGTCGCTGGATCGCCGGATCCTGCTGGCGCAGGGTGTCCGCGCGGTCCTGGCCGTGCCGTTACGCGTCGGCGGCCGGTTGGCCGGCTGCGTCGCCATGGAAGTGGAAGGCGCACCGCGAACCTGGCAGGACCCCGAAATCCGCGTCCTGCGCCTGCTGGCGGATTTGATCGGTGTCGCGCTCGAACGGCATCGGGTCCAGCAAGAACTGGTTGAGGGCCGGCAACGCCTGGAGGAGGCCGCGCGCTTCGACACCCTCACCGGCCTGCCCAACCGCCGGCTGTTGGCCGAACGCATGCGCGAGGCCATGGGCGTCGCGCTGGACAGCGCCACCGAATTGGCCGTTTGCTCCCTTGATCTGGACAGCTTCAAGGCGATCAACGACGCCTGTGGTCAGGCGGTCGGCGACCAGATACTGGTGGCGGTTGGTGCCCGACTGCGCGACCAGATTCGCGAAAGCGACACCGTGGCACGACTCGGCGGTGATGAGTTCGTCCTGCTGCTGGGCGGATTCGAGAATCCGCTGGAATGCGCCAACCTGCTCGACCGTCTGATCACGGCCTTGGCGCAGCCCCATGTCGTTGGGGGCCAGGAACTGCGCGTGACAGCCAGCGCCGGCGTCACCCTCTTCCCGCGGGACGCCAATGATGCCGACACCTTGTTGCGCCATGCCGATCACGCCATGTACCGGGCGAAACAACGCGGGCGCAATCGCTATCGCTTCTTCGACCCGTTGCGCGACCGCCGGGTCCATGACCGTCTCTCGCAATTGGAGCGCATCGGTGCGGCGATCGACAGCCGCGAGTTGGTGCTCTACTATCAGCCCAAGGTGGACATGCGCCGCGGCAAGGTCATCGGAGCCGAGGGCTTGGTGCGCTGGCAGCATCCGGAAAAAGGCCTGCTGCCCCCGGGTGTCTTTATTCCACTGCTCGCTGGAACCGAGTATCAGCAGCGGCTCGACTGGTGGGTGCTGCAGGCGGGTCTTAATCAACTCCAGACCTGGCATGACCATGGACTTGACGTGGAGCTCAGCCTCAACATCTCGGCCCGTTCGATCCAGCATAACGACTTCATCCACAACCTGGATGAGCAATTGCATTCCCACCCCGGACTCGCGACGGGCGTGCTGTCGCTGGAGATCCTGGAGTCCGAGGCCTTGGGCGATCTGGAGGCGGTCGCCCGGGTCATGCTGCATTGCGCCAGACTCGGGGTGCGCTTCGCCCTCGACGATTTCGGGACGGGCTATTCCTCCTTGACCTATTTCAGGCGTCTACCGGCCCAAGTACTCAAGATCGATCAGACCTTCGTGCGCGACATGCTCCGCTCCCCGGACGACCGCAACATTGTCGAGGGCGTGGTCGGACTGGCCCATGCCTTTCGGCGGGAAGTCATCGCGGAGGGGGTGGAGTCCGCCGCCCACGGATTGATGCTGTTGCGCTTGGGCTGTGACCGCGCTCAAGGCTATGGCATCGCGGAGCCCATGCCGGCCGCGCAGTTCCCGGACTGGGTAAGCCGCTATCGCTTCCCCGCGTTGTGGCGCGTCACCGCGGAGTTCGAGTGGTCGGAGCCGCTTCTGGGTCTGTTGACCATGGAGTCCGAGCACCGCGACTGGGTGGCGAGCGTGATCCGCGCGCTCGGCCCGAACGCCAACCAAACACCGCCAACCCTGGAGGAAAAGTGGTCTGGATTCGGCCGCTGGTACCATGGGGAAGGGCGCCGTCGCTATGGGACACTGCCGGCGTTCCGCCAACTCGATCCGCTGCATCACGGCATTCATGAACTGGCGCGCACCCTGACCAAGGCACGCGCACAAGGCCAATCGACCGCGACGGCAATCCCGGACATCATTGCCGCCCGTGACGGTTTCATCATCGCCCTGCATGCCCTGCAGGAGCAGGTCTTGAGCGAGGGCGTCGCCGAGACGGTGCCGGGTTGATCCGGATCGTTGCACGCCCAGATGCCAGGACGCCACATGCCACAACCGCACCAAGTTCTCCCATCACCATGCCCCGCGCGGGGCCAGGAGCAAGCGCGGCAGATCCAGGCTGATCTGACGCAGATGCTTTATGCACAGGCGCCGCCGGGGCTTGCCGTCACCGCGGTCAACGGCCTGCTGGTGGCAGGCGCCATGAGCCTGGTCAGCAGCGCATCGGCGGCTTGGGCCTGGTTCGGCTCGCTTGGGTTAATCCTGGCAGCGCGCGCCTTGCTGCTGGTGCGCTTTCACCGCGCCCCCCACCTGCACCCCGATGCATTCTGGTCCAGCCGGTTCGCACTCGGGGCCGGCGCCACCGGCCTGGCCTGGGGTCTGTCCGTGGTGCTCCTGCCGAGTGACGAACTCGCGTATCAGGTGTTCCTGGGGTTCGTCATTTCCGGCATGGCGGCCGGAGCCATCCCGACACTGAGCCCTCATCTGCTGGCCTATCGCGCCTATCTGCTGGCCGCGCTGGTCCCCTTCGGCATCCGTATGGCGATCCTGGGTGATCAACTCGCCTATACGTTTTTAATCATCGTGACGTTGTTCGGGTTGTTCATGTGGATCAACGCCCGTCGCTATCATGATACCCTGCGGCACTCATTGGAATTGGGCCGCGCCAACCTGGATCTGGTGGCTGACCTGACGCGGGAACAGGAGCGCATCAGCAACCTCAACCAGGAATTGGAACGCGAGGTGCAAGAGCGCCGTGCCGTCGCCGAGGCCCTGGTCCAGGCCAAAGAGGGGGCGGAGTCAGCCAGTCAGGCCAAGAGCCAGTTCGTGGCCAACATGAGCCATGAGATCCGCACCCCCATGAACGGCGTCCTGGGAATGCTGGAGATGCTCACGCAAACCGACCTCAGCACGGTCCAGCGCGGCTATGTCGAAATCGCCCGCAATTCGGCCGAGGGTCTGCTGACCGTCATCAATGACATCCTTGATTTCTCCAAGATCGAGGCCGGTAAACTCGACCTGGAATCCATCCCGTTCGATGTGCGCCTGCTGGCGGAGGACGTGGCCGCGCTGTTCAGTGCGAGCGCGCAAAGTCGGCACATCGAGATCGCCTGCTTCGTCGAGCCCAGCGTTTGCAGTCGCGTCATCGGTGATCCGACGCGCCTGCGTCAGATCCTGACCAATATTCTTGGCAATGCGGTCAAATTCACCCCGCAGGGAGAGGTGCTGCTGCACGTGAGTGAGTTCCGACACGCACCGACCACGACTACCCTGAGTTTCGCGATCAGTGACACTGGCATCGGTATCTCGCCGGAACAACAAGGGCGGCTGTTCAGCCCATTCGTTCAGGCCGACGGCTCCACCACGCGCCGCTTCGGCGGATCCGGACTCGGACTCACCATCAGCAAGAACCTGGTGGAGCTGATGGGCGGTACCCTGGAATTGCAGAGCAGGCTCGGCGAGGGTTCGCGTTTCCTGATCCGTATCCCCTTCACTCTCCAGGCCGACACGGGTGAGCCGCCACAGGCCAACGGACTGGATGGGCGGCGGATGCTCGCGGTGGACGACCACCCGACCAACCTGGAAATTCTAGGACACTATTTGCGTGGTTGGGGCGTGCACTACGACTGCGTCAGCCGGGCCGCGGAGGCCTTGACGTACCTGCGCGCGGCAACGGCGCGCGGCCAGCCCTGCGAGGTCGCCATCCTAGACCTGCAGATGCCGGACATGGACGGTCTGGATCTGGCCCGCGCGATCCGGGCGGACCCGCTGATCGCACCGATCCGTCTCGTGCTGCTGAGTTCCGCGGGTCAACCGGCTCCTGAGGACGCCCCCGGGATCGATCTGTCTCTCGGTAAGCCGGTGCGCTTGTCTCTGCTGCGTGATGCCCTGTTCCAATTGGTCCACGGCCGCACCCCGGAGCCCGCCGTCACGACCATGGCCGAGTCGACCATGAAACAGCTCAGCGGTCAGGTCCTGCTGGCAGAGGACAACCCGATCAATCAGAAAGTGGCCTGCGGCATGTTGCGCAAGCTGGGATTGACCGTCACGGTGGCGGATCACGGCGCCCAGGCCTTGGACCTGCTTGCCGCCGGTCACTACGACGCGGTGCTGATGGACGTGCAGATGCCGGTGCTCGACGGCTTCGCCGCGACCCGCGCGTTGCGCGCCAGAGAGCACCGCAACGGCGAACCGCGGGTCCCGGTAATCGCCATGACGGCCAACGCCATGTCCGGTGATCGCGCGCAGTGCCTGGATGCCGGCATGGACGACTACATCCCGAAACCGGTCAAACTCGGCGAATTATACCGCACCCTCGCTCAGTGGATCGACGGCGGGTAACTACCCACCGGCGACTGGTCGCTCTTGGAAATACCGAAACCTTCAGCTACTCTTCAAGCACCCATGCAGTGGGTGTTGTTCACGATTTGCGTTTTTCCGTGCGTGAGGACATGACCATCACCAGCGGAGCACGCGTGACTGCCGTTATACCGAGCGGTTTTGAGTTTTCGGTTTTTCGTTTTCAGTTAAGGACAATCAACCATTGGGTTACGAAAAACGAAAAACGCGAAACCAACAACGACGGGTATAATACCGGGCTTATTTGCACCCCACCGACGGACCACAGCCATGCCCAAGCCATTCCACCAGGTTACCCTTGATCAGTTCGCCGAATTGCTCGATAAATTTCCGTTTACGCGTACCATCGAATCCGTACATATGCACCACACCTGGCGGCCTGACCGCAGCCAGTACCGGGGCCTGTCCACGATTGAGAGCATGTGGACCTATCATACGCAAACCAAGGGATGGTCGGATATCGCTCAGCACATTACCATCGCGCCGGACGGCAGCATCTGGACCGGTCGCAATTGGAATCAGGCACCCGCCAGCGCTTCTGGTTTTAATGGCAACAGCACCACCGGGCCGTTTATGTTCGAGATCATCGGAGATTTCGATAGCGGCAATGATCCATTCGATGGTCAGCAAAAAGACACGGTGCTCTCCGTCATCGCGCTTGTACAAAAGCGCTTCGGGCTAAAACCGCACACGCTACGCTTTCACAACAGCATGTCGAGCAAGAGCTGCCCGGGCAACGCGATCGACTATGAGACGACGCTCAGGGAAGTCGCTGAGCTGCGCGCCCAGCTCGACGAACAAGCGGTACCCCAGGCTGCCGCCCGCCATTTCCCGTTCGATGACAGCGCCCGCGCGATCTTCCGGGTCATTGATAGTCTGCGCGTCCCGACCCCGGCCACCCCCGCGGAGGTCGATGCCGAGGGTTGCCTTCACGACCATGCCGCAACGGAGGAATATTCACGCAGCACAATTCCGGTCCCGACGCGTCATGGCGCGCGGGATGGTGGCGACCAACTCACCCCGGAGGTCCTCCGGCAATTGCAGCCTCATGTCATCAACCTGAATCTTGGGCGCCTGTCGGCAGAGGGACGATTCAAGACCCGCGCGGCGGATGTAGACGCCATTTTCGAGGATTATCTGCCGGCATGGGCGGCACAACGTGAGGGAACGATTCCAATCGTCTTTTACGCGCATGGCGGGCTGACCTCGGAGGACAGCGGACTGCTCACCGCGGTTGAGCAGGTCGAGTGGTGGAAGACCAATGGCGCTTATCCGATTCACTTCGTCTGGGAAACGGGCTTGCTCGAAACAATCGGCCAACTGCTCGCGCCCGGGCGTCAGCGCGGGATCGATTTCGCGGCGCCGAGTGACTTCCTGATCGAGACCGCCGCCCGCGCCCTGGGCGGAGTAAAGGTCTGGTCGGGGATGAAAGTCAGCGCGGAACGGGCATCAGACGCGAACGGCGGTGCGCGCTACGCCGCGCGCAAGCTGAAGGAGTTCTGTAGCGCCTACCCAGATCGCGTTGAACTGCACGCGGTCGGTCATAGCGCGGGGTCGATATTTCACGCCTACTTCATCCCCGCGGCGCTCGCTGAAGGCGTTCCCCCGTTCCGCAGCTTACACTTCCTCGCACCGGCCATCCGGGTCGATACGTTCGAACAGCAACTGCTGAATAGGATCGGTAAGGACAAAGGCATCGATCATCTCAGCGTCTTCACCATGGCGCGCGCCTTCGAAGAAGATGACAACTGCTTTTCCGTTTACCGCAAGTCGCTTCTTTATCTTATTTACTACGGGCTGGAACCGGATCGGAAAACACCGCTCCTCGGTCTTGAAGAATCCATCCGCGACAATGCCGGACTCAAGCGCCTGTTCGATCTCGATCGCAAGGGCGGCGCGGCCGCCGAAGTCATCTGGTCCGTCTCGCAGGAAACCACGGGACGCTCGGCGACGCGGTCGCGTACCCACGGCGGTTTCAACAATGACGCACCGACCATGCAGAGCGTCGCGCAGCGCATCCTCGACAAAGCGGTCACCCCATTCACCGGCACGGCGGAACGCGGGTTCGATCCGCTCGGTTCGTTCAGCGATCTCGACCCCGCACCGACCGAACCTTTCCGACTGTCCACGTCCTTCCAACAAGCACCGACACGCGTCACGCCGAGCGTCGCCGCTCCCTCCACCGACGGCGGCAGACGGCGCGCGCTGTGCGTCGGGATCGATCGTTATCCCACCGCCCCACTCGGCGGCTGCGCGAATGATGCCCGCGCCTGGCGCGAGACCTTTCGCGCACTTGGCTTCGACGTACCGACGCTATTGCTTGATGAGCAGGCCACCCGCAGTGCGATCATGCGCGAACTCAACGACCTGATCCGGTCGAGCCGCACGGGTGATGTCCTGGCGGTCCAGTTTGCCGGCCATGGTACGCAACTTCCTGATCTCGATGGCGACGAGGCCGGCGGCGACTCGCCGGGGCAGGATGAAGCACTCTGCCCGGTGGACTTCGACCGCGGGCACTTTGTGATCGACGACGATCTCGCCGAGGTCTTCAACAGGATCCCGGACGGGGTGAGTGTCACCGTTTTCATCGACTGTTGCCACTCCGGAACCATCACACGGTTCGCCCTCGGCACGCCCCCGGGCGACGCAACAGGCGGTAGCGTAAAGAAGCGCTTCGTAACGGCCACACCGGAAATGAAAGCCGCCCACGCGGCTTTCCGCGCCTCGCTCGGCGGCAGCCGAGCCGCGACCTCGCGTGGGGTCTACGGTCAGGCGCGCGAGGTCCTCTTCTCCGCGTGCCGCTCGCAGGAAGTGGCGCTCGAAAGCGACGGTCACGGCTATTTCACCACCCGTGCCACACGCATCCTTGCCGCGGGTATCTCCGGCCTGACCAATGCCGATTTCCAAGCCCGCTTGATCAACGCCTTTGGGCCGAATGCCAGCCAAAACCCGGAATTGCACTGCGCCCCGCACTTACGGGTCGCCCCGCTCCTTACGCCCGCCACGGCGGCCGGCCGACCGGTCGCTGTCGATCCGCCGGGCGGCACCCCGGTAGCACGCGAAGACCTGGCCCAACTCCTGGAAAACATTGCTCGGCTCATGCGTGGTTAGGGCGATGGCGAGCGACGATCCAGACGCGGTTGAGGGGCGCGATTTCACCATCAGTGAGAGCGTTCCACGCGCCGCTCAGGTGCAGACCTACCAGCGGAAGTCGGACGACCCGATGTATCGTCCGCTCCGGATCTTCAGCCTGGATCCCACCGTCTCGCAACGCGACGGTGCGATTGCCGAGGTCAAGGTACCCTATGAACCGCTATCGCCCGGTCCGGTCGGGTGGGTGTTCGAGGTGGATGATGTGGACGCGGACCAGAGGACGCACTGGGGCCGCGCCGACTTGGACAATAGCGCGGTTCTGCTGCGCAACGGCTATACTCCATCGACAACCAATCCGCTGTTCCACCAGCAAATGGTCTATGCCGTTTGCTCGACAGTGTATCAGAGCTTCCGTGAGGCCCTCGGGCGCCAAGTGAGTTGGGATTTCGCTGCGCCCCCGAGTCGGCGGGGCGAACGAACCCGTTTGCGCATCCTGCCGCATGCCTTTGAAGATCAGAATGCATTCTATGACCGGGCGACCGGAGAACTGCGCTTTGGTTACTTCCGTGCGGCAGATAATCCCGATGGCCGTACGCCGCCGGGCGGTGTCGTGTTCACCTGCCTCTCACATGACATCATTGCCCATGAGGTCACGCATGCACTGCTTGACGGTCTGCGGGCACACTTTTGCCAGCCGAGCAGTGCGGACGTGCTCGGCTTTCATGAAGGCTTTGCCGATCTCATCGCGATTTTCCAACACTTCAGCTATCGGGACATCGTGCGGACGGCAATCCGCCGGTCAGAAGGGCGCATCGAATCGGCAAGTCTATTGACGGGCATCGCCCATCAGTTTTCTCAGAGCCGCGGCTCGACTCAGCCATTGCGCACCGCGTTCGAGTACATGGCCGAGACAACGCAACAACCAAAGCGCTACGCGCCGACGCACGAGGCGCATGAACTTGGTGAGGTGCTGGTACAAGCCGTCTTCGAGGCTTGGATGACGATCTTCAACCGTAAGGTCGAACGTTATATTCGCATCGCCACTGCCGGCACCGGTCGACTGCCGCCGGGCCAAGTGCCAGCCGATCTTCAGTATATCCTTGCCGAAAAGGCCAGTCAGCTCGCATCGCAATTCCTCGCCATCTGCATCCGCGCAATCGACTACTGCCCACCGGTCGACATGGACCTCGGTGAGTATCTCCGGGCGCTGATCACCGCGGATCATGAACTCGTGCCAAACGATCCATGGGGGTATCGCGAGGCGCTGATCGATGCCTTTCGCGTGCGCGGCATCTATCCGCCCCAGGTCACCAGCCTGTCCGAAGATAGCCTGCTCTGGCAAGTGCCCGCGCTCTCTGTGAAGCGCATCCCGGGCTTGAGTTTCGCCAGGCTCCAGTTCGCCGGGGATCCCGCGATACCTGCCGGGCCGGATGAATTGCGCCGCCAGGCGCGAACCCTCGGCGCTGTGCTGGGTCGTCAAGAACAACTCCCCTACTTCGGTCTGGTGCGTGCCGGCGACCCCGAACTCGGCGACGACACCGTCGACCGGCCATGCGTGCAATCGATTCGCAGTTCCCGCCGCATTGGCCCGGACAAGCAGATCATGTTCGACTTGGTCGCGGAAGTCACGCAGCGCCGCAGGGTCCGCGATCCGCAGGGCACCTTCGATACCTTTGGCGGTGCCACGGTGATTATCGGACCCGAGGGCGAATTCCGTTATGTCATCACGAAGAGCGTCCGCAATACGAACCGACTCAGTAAGCAGCGAGACTTCATACATGGCCCGGGACAGCGATTTTGGGAACGCCGAGGAAACGCGCTGCTACCGATCCCCAACGCCTTCAAGCGACTTCACGAACCGAAAGCGCCATGAAGGTCCTGCCCGCCGAGCCGCCCGGCCGGCTTCACACCCGGACGGCGCGCCGGCAGAGCCGTCAGGGTACTTCGGTCTCGCGACTCGGGAAGAGCTCGCGATAGAGCGAAGCATCGAACAGGGCCTCGATCCGTTGGATGCGGCCATGCTCGACGTGCGCCCAATGGGCGACGTCCACCGCCTGTTTCTCGGAGATCTGGATGCGGTAGGTGAGGAAGTGACAGACATCAGGCCCGTCCACAAACACTTTGCGGACCTCAGTCGACTGGATGATGCCGCTTGAGTGGGCAGAATATTGGATCAGGTGATCGGCGCTGTCGCAGCACAGGATGGGGCTGCGGAAGCTGAACCCCTGGTCGGCCAGGAGACCGCGTGCCCGCTCGAAGTCGAAGCACTCCCGGGCGGCAAAAAAGGCTTCTACGACAGCGAGCGGATCGGCGGTCACGGGAGGGCTCCCAAGTGCGAGTTGACTGTGCCGATGTTGCAGGGTTTTCCCGCATTCGTCCAGCACGCTTCAAGGCATCGCCTCCACATCTAGCTCGAACATGGGGCGACTCTCCGGACCAACCCGGTGTAAGGCCGGGTTGAGCGCACGCAGACTTAAGGTCGGCTTGACCTTCAGCGACAGCAGCGAGGGGTCCAGGTACCGCTTCAACAGGCGTCGGGCCTGCCCCTTGTTGCGCATCCCGCGCAGTGAGTGGACCTTGGACAAGGCACCCTGGGTCGGTGCGCTCCCGCCCTGACGGCGGTAGTGTTTGATCACCGCCTCAGTGTAGTCGAGGGTCTCCTGGTAGGTCACATTGCTGTTGGTACGGTCCACCACACCTTCACCAGCGTTGTAAGCCATAATCACCCGCCCGTAGTCGCCCTGATACTTCTTGAGCAACCGCTTGAGATGACGGGTCCCGGTTTTGAGGTTGGTCTTGGGATCGAACAAGGCTTCGTGAGACTTGACGCCGTAGTCGCCGGCCGTCGCGGGCATCACCTGCATCAGCCCCACGGCGCCGACCGGTGAGACCGCGTGGGCGTTGAAGTTGGATTCGGCGGCAACGACCGCCCGCACCAACTGCCGCTCCACGCCGAACTCATCCGCCACCGCATCGATCATGGTACCGATCTGGTCACGGCTCGGTTTGCCGCCACCGGGGGCTCGCGGCAAGGGCGCTCGGGGCAAGGACGCTTTGGCGGCGGGCGGATCCGGCTTGGGTTCCGGGGACTTGCCACCCGAACCGCGGGAATCCGCGTCCACCGCCGCCAGGCAGACGAACGGCAACAGCACAAAGAACCCAAGAGTAAGGATCGCGACAGATTTCATCGTGGCTCCGGCAGATGGGCAAATGGCTCCGATCGGGTCGCTCTGGTCGGGTGAGGGCAACAATGGAGTCGGGCGAGCATGACGATAAACCCTTGGCTCACCAATGTCGAGCGTGCGATAGTTAGCGCAGGATGTCAACTGTGCGGAGATGACTTGGCCGACTAGGCACAATTAAAAAGATTGATATTTTCAACTTTCCGCATGAACCTTGAGTTGGTGATGCTCGCGGGCAAGATCATCAGGGCCTAAGACGCGCGTTGCCAGCGATACGTTCACGAACCGACAATCAGCTAAGTAGAACTTTCTTATTTTATTCCGGGCCTTCGGGGTCCGACAGAAAACCCTGATTTTAACACTTGAATACCTGAACGCGCGTCATGCGGTGTCCGTCGGCTGCCGCCGCCGGTGCGATCCACGACCGTGGCCGCGGCGTTCTGCAAGCGTCCGACGCTGCATCAGGATGTTGCATCTTCCCGGTGGGTCGGCGTAAATTAGGTTTGTGCGCCGCAGCAACCGTGAACGCCCGTCGATCCGGGCTGCTCAGCCCGCCGGGTCCACTCCCCACACCGCTGACATTCCAACCGGCGCCGACTCGTCGCTGTATCCAAAGACGATGGCTTCTATGGCCGCGGTGACGTTGTGCCTGACCAGGCGCCCCCGGTTCCCGGTAGGCTTGCGGTCCACGGCCGCCGCTCCCGGAGCCTGGCCTTAACCTCAGAGGTCGATTCAGTGGACAGAGACAGCGAGGACGATGTAACCGCGACCGGCCAGGCCAGCCTGGTCGAAGGGACGGCCCGGGTGGTAGCGATCGAGGACGGCGTGCCTTGGCTCGAGCCCGAACAGACGACCAGTTGCGGCGGCTGCGCGGCGTCGGGATTGTGCGGTGCGAAAGGGATCGGGACAGCGGCCAGTCAGCTCGCGCGACGCCGCTTTCCCCTCCCCGATGCACCCCGACTCGTCATCGGTGAGCGCGTGGTAGTCGGTGTCAGCGAGCGCGCCCTGCTCAAGGCGTCGGGTATCGCCTATGCGCTGCCGTTGGTCTTCATGTTCGGCGCCGGCGCCGTGGCACAGTGGCTCGCCGGCAGCGACGGCATTACCATGATCAGCATGGTAGCAGCACTCGGTGTCGGTTTGATTGCCGTCCGCCGGGGCGGGCAGACCTTGAGTGCCCGTGGACAACTCGCACCGCGCTTTCTGCGGCGAGCCGGTATCCATGAGACCTGCCCGACCACCGCACCACTGGCGGCCGGGCCCAGCGATTAGACCGAACGATCAGAGCAACTGACGAGACCCCAGGGGTTGAAGCGATGCAGGAATACGTCCTTTTGATGGTCGGCGCGGCCTTGGTCAACAATGTGATCCTGGCGCGCTTCCTGGGCCTGTGTTCCTTCATGGGGGTGACGACGCGCGTCGACACCGCGATCGGGATGGGGCTTGCCACCACCTTCGTGATCACCGTCTCGTCGATGGGCAACTGGGCGATCGAGGGCTATCTGCTGGAGCCCTACGAACTGGGCTACCTGCGCACCGTGACCTTCATCCTGGTGATCGCCGGGGCCGTCCAGTTCACTGAAATGACGGTCCGCAAGATCTCCCCGCCGCTGTTCCAGATGCTCGGCATCTATCTGCCGCTCATCACCACCAACTGCGCCGTGCTCGGCGTCGCGCTCATCATGGTCGAAACCAAATTGAGCTTCATCGCGGCAACCCTGTTCGCCTTCGCATCCTCGCTCGGCTACAGCCTGGTCATGGTGATCTTCGCCGGGCTGCGCGAACGCCTCGCCTTGTCGGAGGTGCCGCGCTTGTTCGCCGGCCCGCCGATCGGCTTCATCGTCGCCAGCCTTCTGGCCTTGGCATTCCTGGGTTTTTCCGGCATCAACACCAACTGAGGTCTAGCGCATCATGTTACTCGCTGTCGGTAGTCTCACGGCCATCGGCCTTGGTCTGGGTGGTTTGTTGGGTATCGCGGGACGCCTGCTCGCGGTGGAGGAGAACCCGCTGGAAGCGGAACTCCAGGCGCTGCTGCCCGGCTCACAGTGCGGACAATGCGGCTTTGTCGGCTGCGCTCAAGCCGCCGCGGCGCTCGCGCGTGGTGAGGCGGCGGTGACGCTCTGTCCACCGGGCGGCAAGGCGGTCGCGGAGCAACTGGCCAAGCGTCTGGGAGTGCGGGTCGACCTGTCGGCGCATACGAAACGCGTCCCGGCCTATGCCCAGATCGTCGAAGAACTATGCATCGGCTGTACCCGTTGTCTCAAGGAATGTTCAGTTGACGGTATCGTGGGCGCCAACAAACTGATGCACTCCGTGGTTAGCGAGGTCTGCCACGGCTGCGGCAAGTGCGCCGCGGTCTGCCCGACCAACGCCGTCCGGATGATCGAGATACCCGACACCCTGGCTACCTGGCACTGGCCCAAGCCCGATGCAGCGGCCTTGAGCCGGTCCCGCCGTTCACACGTTGAATCCGGTATGACACCGGCCTGAATGGCCCGACCCTGGAGAAGCGCATGAAGCTGTTCCCGATCCGTGGCGGTATCCATCCGCAATACCGCAAGGAGTTGACCGGCGACTGCGCCATCGAGGCGCTGCCGCTGCCGAGTCGGCTCTATATCCCGTTGCAGCAACACATCGGTGTCCCCGCCGAGGTGTTGGTCAATGAAGGCGATCTGGTCAGCAAAGGCCAGGTCATCGCGCGCCGCCAGGGTCCGGTGTCGGTGAATCAGCATGCCCCGACCTCCGGACGCGTGGCGGCAGTCACCGAGATCCCCGCCCCGCATCCATCGGGTCTGCCGCAGCCGACGATCGTGATCGAACCCGACGGCGCCGATACCTGGGGTACGCTTGCCGAGCCGATCGCCGATCCCTTCGCGGTCGACGCCCAAACGATCGAAGTGCGGGTCGCCGAGTGCGGCATCGTCGGGATGGGCGGCGCCGGTTTTCCCTCCGCGGTCAAGCTGAATCTGGGGATCCGTCACCGCATCGAAACGCTGTTGATCAACGGGGCTGAGTGCGAGCCCTATTTGACTTGCGATGACCGGGTCATGCGCGAACATGCGGACGAAGTGATCGACGGTGCCCGCATCATGGCCCACGCCCTGCGTGCACCGAAGATCGTGGTGGCGATCGAGGAGAATAAGCCGCAGGCGCTGGCGATCATGACCGCCGCCGCACAGGCCTACACCACGATGGAGGTGGTTGCGGTCCCGGCAAAATATCCCATGGGGTCCGAGCGTCACTTGACTCTGGCAATCACCGGCCGGGAGACCCCCGCGCGCAAGCTTACCGCGGACCTGGGAGTCGTGGTGCACAACGTCGCCACGGCCCGTGCCGTTCACCACGCGGTACGCCATGGCCGCCCGCTGGTGGCGCGCGTGGTGACCGTCAGCGGGCAGGCGATGCGCACCCCCAAGAATGTCGAGGCGCCGATCGGTGCGACGGTGTCCGACCTGATCGCATTCTGCGGCGGCTTCGCGCAGCGCCCCGAGCGACTGGTCCAGGGCGGACCGATGATGGGCGCCCTGTTGCCCGGCACCGATGTCCCGGTCGTCAAGAGCACCTCGGGCATCCTCGCGCTCACCGCCGCGGAGATCAACGACCGGCCTGCCGACCCCTGCGTGCGCTGCGGTTCCTGCGTTGCCATCTGTGCCTGTGGTCTGGTACCGGTTGAAATCGCCGCCCATATCCGGCATGACGATCTTGAAGGCGCCGCGCGGCTCGGCCTCATGGACTGCGTGTCCTGCGGCAGTTGCTCCTGGGTCTGTCCCTCGCACATCCCGCTGGTCCATTATTTCAACTACGCGAAAGGGGCTGTGAACGCCCAGGAACGCGAGCGCCGCAAGAGCGAGCGGACCAAGGCCCTGGTCGAAGCGCGAGCCGCCCGGGTCGAACGCCTCGCCGCGCAGCGCGCCGCCAACCTGGCCCGCAAGCCCAAGGCCGCGGTCGGCGCCGACGGGGTTGGGGCATGATCGGCGAGTCACCGACCCGCAGCGGGCCCTTTGCACACACCGAGAATACCGTCCAGCGGACCATGTTCATGGTGCTGCTGGCGTTGACGCCGGCGACCCTGTTCAATCTGTACTTGTTCGGTTGGCCGGCCATTCTGCTGTTCGCCGTCACCGTCGGGGCCTGTGTGGTGGCCGAGGCGGTCTGCCTGGTCCTGGCCGGAAAACCGGTCTCGGCGACCCTGTCGGACGGCTCGGCGATCCTCACCGGCTGGCTGTTGGCCATGACCATGCCGCCCTGGGCACCCTGGTGGATTGGTGTCCTGGGTGCCATGTTCGCCATTCCACTCGCCAAGCAGGCGTTCGGCGGTCTGGGTCAGAATCTGTTCAACCCGGCCATGGTCGCGCGGGTCGCCTTGCTGGTGTCCTTTCCGGTGGTGATGACCGCCTGGGTCGCACCCCACCCCTTGTTTACGACCGGCTCGCCCACGCTGAATGAGGCCATGACGATTACCTTCGCCGGGGAGACCCCCGACGGCGTGACCGCCGCCACCGCACTTGGCTATGTGAAGACTGAACTCTCGCGCGGCGTACCGGTCTCCGAATCGCTGCAGGAATACGGACGCAGCAGCGCCCTGACCTATGCCCCCGATCTGATGGATCTGGCGACCGGCTTCAAACCGGGCAGCTTAGGTGAGACCTCCGCGGGCCTGATCCTGCTCGGCGGCATTTTCCTGCTGTGGCGACGCGTCATCACCTGGCACATCCCGGTCATGATGATCGGCACCCTGTTCGTGATGGGCACCCTGTTCAACGCCTTCGATCCGACACGTTTCGCTCCCGGATTTTTTCATATCCTGTCCGGATCGGCCATTCTCGGGGCCTTTTTCATCGCCACCGACTATGTGACCTCCCCGGTCACGCAGAAGGGTCAACTGGTGTTCGGTTTCGGCGTCGGGCTGCTGACCTGGACCATTCGCACCTTTGCCGGCTATCCCGAGGGCATGGCCTTTGCCGTCCTGCTGATGAATTCGCTCACGCCCATCATCGATCAATACACCCGCCCGCGGATGTTCGGCCGAACCCGCAAGGGCGAGCCCTTGCCGGTCGAGGGACAGCGATGAAACAGGGAACATTGATCCATGGCGTCATCCTGGGGCTCTTTTGTCTCGGCTTCGGGCTGGCGCTCGCGCTCACCGAGTGGGTCACCCATGACGCCATCGCGGCCCGCGCCATGGAAGACCGGCAAAACTCGCTCGGACAGGTGATCCCGACCGCGATCCACGACAACAACCCCGTGGTCGATACCATTCAGATGCCGGATGACGCCGGCCGGGAGCTGACCGTCTACCGGGCACTCAAAGGCGGCCGCGTCACCGGTGTTGCCTTTGAGGTCTTCGGCTCCGGCTATGCCGGCAAGATGAAGTTCATGCTCGGCGTCGACGCCGCGGGCCGGGTGCTGGGGGTGCGGGCGCTGAGCCATAAGGAGACCCCCGGACTGGGTGATAAGATCGAGGTGAAGAAGGGCGACTGGATACTGCAGTTCGCCGGTCTGTCATTGGGTAATCCACCGGCCGAAAAATGGGCGGTGAAAAAGGACGGAGGCCGCTTCGATCAGTTCACCGGAGCCACCATCACCCCCCGCGGCACGGTCGCCGCCATCCGCTCTGGTCTCGATTTCTTTGCCGCACACAAGGCGCAACTGTTGGAGGTAAACTGATGGCCACGCCTGGTTACGGCCGGATCGTCCGCGACGGTCTGTGGGAAAACAACGGCGTCCTCGTCATGCTGCTCGGAATGTGCCCGACCATGGCGATGACCGCCACGGCCACCAACGGGTTCGGCATGGGACTGGCCACCGCGGTGGTGATGGCCGCCTCCAACCTGATGGTGGCGACGTTTCGCAACTACATCACCCGCGAAGTCCGCATCCCCGTTTACATCCTGATCGTGGCGGCCAACGTCACCTTCGTGGACTTGGCGATGAATGCCTATATGCACGAACTGTACAAGGTGCTGGGCCTCTTCATCCCGCTGATCGTCTCCAACTGCCTGCCGTTGGCGCGGCTCGAATCGTTCGCCTCGCGCGAACCGGTGCTCCCGTCGCTGATGGACGGGATCTTCATGGGGCTGGGCTTCACCCTGGCGCTCACCCTGATCGGTGCGGTGCGCGAAATCCTGGGTTCCGGCACCCTGTTCGCCGACGCCTCCCTACTGCTGGGACCCGCGTTCAAGTTCATGGAGATGCGCATCATGCCGGCCGACATGGGGGTCTTGATGTTTATCCTGCCGCCCGGCGGGTTCCTGGTCACCGGCCTGATTGTCGTGGGCAAACGCATGCTCGACATTCGCGCGGGTAAGGGCATCCAGATGGCCGGCGCTCATAGCGTATGAGGACGCGGCAATGAAAATCGGAATCGCCTATGCCCTGCTGAAACGCCAGGCCTGGCTGACGGTCGAGGTCCCCGCGGGCAGCAGCATTCGCGAGGCGATCGATCGCTCGGGCATCCTCGCGCAGTTCCCCGAGATCGACCTGACCCAACAGAAGGTCGGCATCTTCGGCAAGGTGGCCAGCTTGGATACCAAGCTCGAAGAAGGCGACCGGGTCGAAATCTATCGCCCCCTCACGGCGGACCCCAAGGCCGCGAAGGCCCGCATGAAGGCCGACGACGGCCAGGGGGAACCCGCAAACTCCTGACTCGGCGTCGGCTTGGCCTCTGAACCCGCGGGTTTGAGAGCACCTGCCGTGCCGACACCCGACTACGCCAAGGCGCCAAGATCACCAGGCTGGACTGGCGCCTGCCGAATCCTGGTGCGCAGGTGCCACCCTGACGCGAGCCGCCGCCGGACCGCGGCGGAGGCCTGTCGCGACCTGGCGTGCCCCAGATCATATCATCGACTCCTGCAATATTTACTATGACGCGGGGAAGCGACCTGAGCTAGACTACGCGCGCGCCCGAGAGCGCGCGGCGGATTTTGGGCCGCGCGCTGTCGTTTTCAACCACGAGCCTCCAACCGCTGTTTTTCGCTGTAACAAGCGGCTAGTGGCAGCTGAGCGCGTTCGTCAGGTCACACTCGAGCGTCACGGCGCAACCGCGTCGCCGGCATAATTCCACTTACCACCCGAGACCAATCGATGTCCCAACAGCCAATGGTCACCCTCGACGGCAACGAAGCCGCCGCCTACGTCGCCCATATGACCAATGAGGTCATCGCCATCTACCCGATCACCCCGGCCTCGCCCATGGGCGAGTGGTCGGATGAATGGTCTGCCCAGGGAGTC
The DNA here is from genome assembly GCA_964470155.1 of uncultured Lamprocystis sp. Taxonomy (GTDB): domain Bacteria; phylum Pseudomonadota; class Gammaproteobacteria; order Chromatiales; family Chromatiaceae; genus Thiodictyon. The sequence goes on from CAYYAY010000022.1 coordinate 18,851, forward strand.
AAGAATCTTTGGGGCACGGTGCCCGAGATCATGGAGATGCAGAGCGAGGCCGGCGCCGCCGGTGCCATCCACGGCGCTTTGCAGTCGGGCTCGCTGGCGACGACCTTTACCTCGTCCCAGGGCCTGCTGCTGATGATCCCGAACATGTACAAGATCGCCGGCGAACTCTCGCCGACGGTGCTGCATGTCGCCGCGCGCTCACTGGCTGCCCAGGGTCTGTCGATCTTCGGCGATCACCAGGACGTGATGGCCTGCCGCTCCACCGGGTATGCCATGCTGTGCTCGGCGTCGGTGCAGGAGGTGATGGACTTCGCGCTGATCGCCCAGGCCGCGACCCTGGAATCGCGCGTGCCTTTCGTGCACTTTTTCGATGGCTTCCGCACCTCGCATGAGGTCGCCAAGATCGCGCGACTGCCCGTCGACGTCATCCGGGCGATGATCGACGAGGACCTGGTGGCGGCCTGCCGCGCCCGCGCGCTGAATCCCGACCGGCCGATCCTGCGCGGCACCGCGCAGAATCCGGACGTCTGCTTCCAGGGACGCGAGTCGGTCAACCTGCACTACCAGGCGCTGCCGGAGATCGTGCAGCGCACCATGGACCGCTTTGCCGAACTGACCGGCCGCCGGTACGGGCTGTTCGAATACGTCGGCGCGCCCAATGCCGAACGCGTCATCCTGCTGATGGGGTCGAGCATCGGCGCCGCCGAAGAGACGGTGGAGCATCTGGTCGCGCACGGCGAACGCGTCGGTATGATCAAGGTGCGGCTGTTCCGACCCATGGACGCCGACCGCCTGCTCGCCGCGCTGCCGAGCACCGCGACCCGGGTCGGGGTGCTCGACCGCACCAAGGAGCCGGGCGCGGACGGCGAACCGCTTTACAAAGATGTGGTGACGGCCCTGGCCCAGGCCTATTCCGACGGCCGGCGCGCCACCATGCCGATCGTGGTCGGCGGACGCTACGGCATCTCCTCCAAGGAGTTCACCCCGGCCATGGTCAAGGGCGTGTTCGACGAGCTGGCACTCGAACGCCCCCGCAATCACTTCACGATCGGCATCCATGATGACCTGACCCATTCCAGTCTGCCCTGGGATCCGAGCTTCCGGCCCGACGCGGCCGGCGGCGTGACCGCCTGTGTCTTCTACGGCCTGGGCTCGGACGGCACCGTATCGGCGAACAAGAATTCGATCAAGATCATCGCCGAGGAAACGCCCAACTACGGCCAAGGCTACTTCGAGTACGACTCCAAAAAGGCCGGCGCTGTCACCATCAGTCACCTGCGTTTCGGTCCCAAGCCGATCGCGAGCACCTATTTGGTCGGCATGGACGAGGCCAAGTTCGTCGCCTGCCATCAACCGAACTTCGTCACCCGTTACGATCTGCTCGAAAAGGCGCGCACGGGCGGCGTCTTCCTGTTGAATTCGGCGACCCCGGCGGATCAGGTCTGGAACGACCTGCCGCGCAAGCTGCAGCAGGCGATGATCGATAAGGACATCACCTTCTATGTCATCGACGCCTATGGGATCGCGGCGCAGACCGGCATGGGGCGGCGCATCAACACCATCATGCAGAATGCCTTCTTCGCCATCTCCGGCATCCTGCCCAAAGACGAGGCGATCGAGCACATCAAAGCCGCGGTCAAAAAAACCTACGGCAAGAAAGGTCAGGGCCTGCTGGACCGCAACTATCAGGCGATCGATGCCGCGCTGGCCGGACTGCACCAGGTCAAGGTGCCGAGTCAGGTCAGCAGTACCTTCGACCGCCCGCCCGTGGTGCCGGCCGATGCCCCGGATTTCGTGCAGCGAATCACCTCGGTCCTGCTCGCCGGTCATGGCAACGCACTGCCGGTCAGCCTGATGCCGGTCGACGGCACCTGGCCCACCGGGACCACCCGTTTCGAGAAGCGCAACCTCGCGCTGCAACTCCCGCAATGGGACGATGCGCTCTGCACCCAATGCGGCAAATGTCCGCTGGTCTGTCCGCATGCGGCCATCCGTGCCAAGGTCTATCCATCCGAGTTGCTGAGCCAGGCCCCCGCGGGTTTCCGGCACGCACCGATGAAAGGCAAGGACTTCCCCGCCGGTCATTCCATCAGCTACCAGATCGCCCCGGACGACTGCACCGGCTGCGGTCTGTGCGCCGAGGTCTGTCCCATCCGCGACCGTCAGGACCCCAACCACAAGGCCCTGAACATGGTCGAGGCGGCCGAACTCCATGCGGCCGAGCAGCCCCATTGGGACTTCTTCCTGAGTCTGCCCGATTTCGACCGGGCACAGCTCGAACCCAGCAAAATCAAGCACGCGATGTTGATGCGGCCGCTGTTCGAGTTCTCCGGAGCCTGCGTGGGCTGCGGTGAGACGCCTTACATCAAGCTCGCGACCCAGTTGTTCGGTGATCGCATGCTGATCGCCAACGCCACCGGCTGCTCGTCCATCTACGGCGGTAACCTGCCGACCACACCCTACACCACCAATGCCCAGGGACGCGGCCCGAGCTGGAACAACTCGTTGTTTGAGGACAATGCCGAGTTCGGCTTGGGGATTCGTCTGGGCGTCGACAAGCAGGCCGCCCATGCCCGCGAGCTGCTCACCCGGCTGTCGAGCCAGCTTGGCGAGACCCTGGTTCAGGGCTTGTTGACTGCCGATCAGACCACCGAGGCCGGGATCTTCGAGCAACGTGAACGGGTCGCGGCACTGCGGGAGAAGCTCAAGGACATCAAAGGCATGGAAGCACGGACCCTGGAAGGGATCTGCGGCCAGTTGGTGAAGCGCAGCGTCTGGATCATCGGCGGCGACGGCTGGGCCTACGACATCGGCTACGGCGGCGTTGACCATGTGCTGTCCAGCGGACGCAACGTCAACCTGCTGATCCTCGACACCGAGGTCTATTCCAACACCGGCGGTCAACGCTCCAAGTCCACGCCGATGGGTGCGGTTGCCAAGTTCGCCGCCGGCGGCAAGGCGAGCTTCAAGAAAGACCTGGCGATGATGGCCATGGCTTATGAGAATGTCTATGTCGCCTCGGTCGCCTTCGGTGCCAAGGACGTACAGACCGTGCGCGCCTTCCTGGAGGCCGAGTCCTATGACGGCCCCTCGGTGATCATCTGCTACGCGCCCTGTATTGCCCACGGGGTGGATCTCTCGCACAACCTCCGGCAGCAGGACATGGCCGTGAATTCGGGACACTGGGGACTGTTCCGCTACGATCCGCGGCGCGCCGCCCTGGGTGAGAATCCGTTGCTGATCGACTCCAAGGCGCCGAGCATCCCCTACCGCGAGTTCGTGTCCAGCGAAACCCGCTTCAGCGTGCTGGCCCGCACCCACCCCGACGATGCCGAGCGCTACCTGCAACTGGCGCAACAGCATGTGAAGACGCGCTTCGAACTGTACGAGCAGCTGGCACATCTGGCGGTCAAGAAGGCCCCGACACCCGCTCCGGTCGCTGCTCCGGCTCCAGCTCCGGCTCCGGCGGCGGACTAACGGCGAGGTGGCCGGCGGGGTTCACCCGCCGGTCCACGCACCGCCACGGATGGCGCAGCAGAACAATCGAATTCACGCATCACCGACGGAGTCACCCATGGATCTCACGACCGATTATCTGGGCCTCAAGCTGAAAAACCCCCTCGTGCCTTCGGCCTCGCCGCTCACCCGCAGTATCGGCATGGCACGGCGACTGGAAGACAGCGGGGCCGCGGCCATCATCATGGCGTCCCTGTTCGAAGAAGCGATCACCGCGGATTCGGAAACCATGGTGCGCTTCCTGCACCATCAAGAGACCGGTTTCGCCGAGGCCGGCGACGGCTTCATGCCGGCTCAAGGCGATTTCGACAGTGCTTTGGACCAGTATCTGGATACCGTCCGCCGGCTCAAAGAGTCCCTGTCGATCCCGGTCATCGCCAGCCTCAACGGCGTCACCCCCGGCGGCTGGATCAAGCACGCGGCCGACCTGCAGCAGGCCGGCGCGGACGCGCTGGAACTCAACGCCTACTATGTTGCGGGCGACATCAACCTGACCGGCGCCGAGGTCGAGGCGCGCTATCTGGAACTGCTGCGCACCTTGCGCGGCCACATCCAGATTCCGATCAACATGAAACTGTCCCCGACCTTCAGCTCGGTCGGCAACCTGGTCACCCAACTGGCGGCGGCCGGTGCCAACGGGGTGGCCCTGTTCAACCGCTTCTATCAGCCGGATATCGACATCGACGGGCTGCGGCTGCAATCCACCCTGAGACCCTCCACCTCGGCCGAGATCCAATTGGCGATGCGCTGGATCGCCATCCTCTACGGGCGGATCGACGGCCTGTCGCTGGGTGCCACCGGCGGTGTCCATAACGCCGAGGACGCCATCAAGCTGCTGCTTGCCGGCGCCGACGTGGTGCACCTGTGCAGTGTCCTGCTGGAGAAGGGACCGGCCCATGTCGCACCCATCCTGGCCGGCATCGAGCACTGGATGGCTGAGCAAGGCTTCGAGTCGGTCGCCGATTTCCGCGGCCGGGTCAGTGCGCTGGCGGTCCCCAACCCGGCGCAATTCGAGCGTGCCAACTATATCAATGTGCTGGACAGCTACAGCGTACCGGCGGGGGTGCGCGTTTGACCTGGGTAACGCGGCCTTTGGCGATTTCCGGAACACCGGATACCACCCACCATCGGATGTAGGTGCGACTTCAGTCGCACCGACTCGGACGCGGGTGCGACTGAAGTCGCACCTACACTGACCGGTATCCAGGTTCTCGGAAATCACCTTAGGCGTAGTCGCGGTCTTGGCACAAGACCGCGACGGCCTCGATCAAGATTCCGGTCGCTTGGGCTCGCCGGGTGCGTAGTCAGGCCATCCTGGCCTGACACCGCCAGGGCTGGAAGCCCTGACTACGCATGCCGCTGGCCGGGATTACGATCAAGGCCAGATTTCCGCCCCGGATCTCCCGCAAGACCTGTAGGGTCCGCTGTGCGAACCGACGACCGTGCAGATCGCGCGGTGGCCGGATTGATGACCAAGACCGCCACGCGGAAGGTGAGCGAAAAGACGAGCGAGAGGGTATAGGATTTGACAGAAATCTCCTTAGCTCTACAACGGGATGTCTCCGATGCAAATGCCAGGCGAGAGCACAACCTAGCGCTGGACATCAAAACCATGCATTGCCTGTAGACAACGTACAGGCACAACATCTTTTCAGCAACCGTTAACCAACCAGCGCATCTCTGTGCCTTTGCGGGGCGGTGCGGACAACTGCTCTTGGAATTTCTCAAATGATGACTATAATCGACTAACCAGCCGCAGGTTAGTTGTGCAAAATGACAGACAAATCGCTATTATGCACGCTCTGTTATATTTGAGTGTTTTTTGCGGAACAGATCGGACAACGTCATAGGCTTGACCCTATGGGAATCTAAGCCGCACCGCGAAAGCACATTTTGAGTAAATTTATCCGGGAAGGAGATATGGATCTCGTAGACGATCTCAAGAAAATTCAGCAAATCAAGCCGAGCGATTTCGAGGAAATTTGCGATGTTTTAAACAAGCGATCTAGTACTGATCAATGGGCAATTTCGCTCGCAAAGCTTGAAAAGAAAATTGGCCAAGATACAGTTCAACACTTAAGCCGATTTCTCACATTTTTAGCGGATAATCTACTTGCTGCGCGAGATTATGAGGCAAGACTTGAGCGCATAAACTTACTCATCTCCAGCATTGTGCAAGATGATCCCGGGGCGGGAGAAGCTTGGGCCCGTGTTCGCGACTCACTTGAGTCCTTGGAACCTTATTTTCAGTCTAAGAAAGAAGAAGAAATTCGTGATCGATTTAAAAGGATAACGAACTTTGTGGTGACAACAGACATACGGCCCTTGATGGATGCTGGAAAGCATAAGATCGTAAAGACGATGATAACAAACATTCTAAAGATTACTACCACCGACGGAGAATCTTATATCTGTGAGTTCTATGAGGATGACCTTGATGGAATAATTGAAGAGCTGGAGCTTGCGAAAAAGAAAATGGCATTGTTCAAGGAATGCTACACATTATGATAAGCGAAGAAGATCTGGAAAAGGCCACTACGCTGGTTAAAGCGCTTTCGGACCTTTCGGATAAAATTAAACCGGAAGTCTTACAAGCGCTTATTTATTTCTGCATTGCCTTTACCGCCTTTCTGATCGTCAAAGCTGTATTGAGGTTTTTTATCGACCGTCGCGATCTAGACACAATCGAAAGAAACACTCATATGCTCGGGCGTGTTAGCCAGGCTCTTGATCATGTCACCCATGCAATCCAGGGTTGCGGAAAACGAGGGGAAAACAAATGAGCATGGTTCTGTTGGCAGCGGCTGCTTTAGTAGGCGCCGTGGCTGCTATATTAAGCGAGCTTTCTCTACAGAAGAGCACGAAAGAAAATCGCCGTGAAATGCGCGCGGTTGAATCATCGATAAGCGATCTTGAAAGAGCGCTGTTATTTCCTGTGACGCATTCTACGGGAAGCGTCTTCCCGGCAGAGAAAATCACATTTAATGTTTACACTTATAGCGTCAAAGATAGTCCCTTTCGGATGGGCGGGCTAAAACTACCACCAACTAAAGCTGAATGCCGCGCTATAAGTACCAGTGGACTTGACAGCGGACGCCTTGACAGACGCGCCTATACGGATGTGCGTAGAAATCACGGCAAATATATGGATTCCCAGCTTCAGTATCCAGAAAAAGCGGACATTCTGCCTTCTACAGCTTAGCCAAGAGCGTATCGATTTTTGTCGATTAGAGTCTTGCCTCGTCAGTGGCTTGACGAATTATCCTGGCTTGAGAATGCAATTTGTGTTTTCTGAGTTTCCCGGCTCCGAACGCGTTGGGCAATTAGGGCTTCGGAACTGATGGTCGGGGCTGGGTTTCCGCGACGCTGAGCAAACCACATATTACTTTTATTCTTTACCATCAACCCTGCTGCGTTTAATTGCGGCTAAACGGCTTCTTCTGGGATTCTGGGATAAAGGTTGCGGTCGGAGCGTCCGGACATAGACCGGATTGGCGGGGTCGGACTCAATCTTGTGCCGTAGACGAGCCACCCGGATATCCACGAATCTTCTATCCGGCGCCGGTCGCGATACGCCTCCCATCCTATCCACGCCGCCCGACTCAGCGGCAAGCGTGCTTGCCCGGTATCGCGCGCGCGGCTATGCTCCGGAGCCTCTCCGATCTCGGGTAGTTGAATTTCCTGGTCCATCGTATGCGTCGATTGATATTGATCGGGTTCGTGCTGCTGCTTGCCGGCTGCTCCGACACTCAGCCCGGACTCGCGCTCGGTACCCTGGAGCGCGACCGTGTGGCGCTCACCGCGACCGTCGCCGAGGTGATCGTCGCGTTGCCGGTGGCGGAGGGCACCCAGGTCACCGCGGGCACGGTACTGGTGCAGCTCGACGACCAACAGCAGCGCGCCGCGGTTGAGCGTGCCAGGGCCCAGGCCGCGCAGGCCGAGGCCAGGCTGCTGCAACTGCGCAATGGCCCGCGCGCCCAGGACATCGCCGCCGCGCGCGCGCAGGTAGCCGGCGGCACGGCGGACCTGCGCGAGGCGGAGATCACCTACGATCGCAATCGCGCGCTGCTCGACCGCAAGGCCGTCAGCCAGGCCGATGTCGATCGCTACCTCGCCCTGCGCGACGCCGCCGCCGCGCGGCTCGACGAGGCCAAATTCCATCTCGACGAACTGCTGGCCGGCACCCGCCCCGAGGAGATCGCGGCGGCCCAGGCGGCGTTCGAGGCCGCACAGGCGCAATACGCCTACGAACAGGTGCTGTTGGCTGATCTGACGGTGGTTGCCACCCGCGACGGCTTGCTCGACAACCTGCCCTGGAACCTGGGCGAGCGCGTCACCGTCGGCAGCCCGCTCGCCATCCTGCTGGCCGGCAAGACTCCCTATGCGCGCGTCTATGTCCCCGAGCCCTATCGGGTCAAAATCACCAAGGGGACCCGGCTCAAGGTCCACGTGGATGGCCTCGACCGGGTCTTCGAGGGCACCGTGCGCTGGATCAGCTCGGACCCGGCCTTCACCCCCTACTATGCGCTGAACGCGAGCGACCGCGCCCGCCTCATGTTCCTGGCCCAGGTGGAACTGCCCGCGGACGCCGCCGAATTGCCCAATGGGGTCCCGGCCCAGGTGGAGATGCCGTGACCGAGCCGGTGATCGAGGTGCGCGGGCTGACCCGCACGTTCGGCGGCGTGACCGCGGTCGCCGCCCTGGACCTGACCGTCGAGCCCCGGACCATCTACGGCTTTCTCGGCCCCAACGGCTCGGGCAAGACGACGACGGTACGGATGCTCACCGGGCTCTTGACCCCCTCCGCGGGCCAGGTGCGGGTGCTGGGCCACGAACTCCCGCGCGATGCCGAGCGGCTCAAGCGCAGCATCGGCTACATGACCCAGAAGTTCTCGCTCTACGATGACCTGACCGTGGTGGAGAACCTGCGCTTCGTCAGCGCGGTCTATGGGCTGGGAGGCCGCGCCGCCCGGCAACGCATCGAAGTCCTGCTGGCGACCTATGCCCTGGGTCCGCTGCGTGATCGCCGCGCCGGGCAGATGAGCGGCGGGCAGCGCCAGCGCCTCGCCCTGGCCGCGGCGACCGTCCACGAGCCGCCGCTGCTCTTCCTCGACGAGCCGACCTCGGCGGTCGATCCCCAGAATCGCCGCGACTTCTGGGAGCGGCTCTTCGACCTGGTGGACGCCGGGGCGACGATCCTGGTCTCGACCCACTACATGGACGAAGCCGAGCGCTGCCACCGGCTCGCGATCCTGAAGGACGGCCGCAAGTGTGCCGACGGCGCCCCGGCCGCGCTCATGGCGGCGATGGGCGCGCACGTGGTCGAGGTGGAGGGGTCGGACTTGCGGGCCTTGAAACCGCAACTCACCGCGCTGCCCGAGGTGGTCTCGGCGGCTCAGCTCGGCAGCCGGTTGCGCGTCCTGGTGCACGAACGCATCCCCGATCCGGTGGCCTGGCTGCGCGCCCAACCCCTGAACCCCATGCCGACCCGGCTGGAGTCGGTCCACCCGAGCCTGGAGGATGTCTTCGTGACCAGTACCGGGGATGCGCGCGCATGAACGGCCTGCTGCTCGCGCTGCGCCGCATCCTGGTGATCCTGAACAAGGAACTGACCCAACTGCGGCGCGACCGCACCACCTTCGGCATGGTGGTCATGATCCCGCTGATCCAGCTCACGCTGTTCGGCTATGCGATCAATACCAATGTGCGCGACATCCCGGTCGCCTTGGTGGACCAGTCGAATACCGCCTTGAGCCAGGTGCTGGCGCAGACGGTCGAGGCGACGCAGGTGGTGCGCTTCACCGCGCGCTATGCCGAGGTCTCCGAGGCCCAGGCGGCCATCAGCGCCGGGCGGGTGCGGGCCGCGCTGATCATCCCGAGCGATGTGAGCCAGCGGGTCGCGCGCAGCGCCGGCGTCAACCCCCGGCTGGAGTCTCCGCCCGCGACCGACGAGCAGACCAGCCGCCCGGTCGCGCAATGGCTCGTCGATGGCTCGGATACCATGATCGCGGCGGCCATCAAGGGGCTGCGCGCGATGCCGCTGACGGAGCTGCTGCGTCGGCCCGCCAACCGCATGACCCCGACCTTCGAAGTGGCGCTCTTCTTCAATCCGGAGAGCCGCACGGCGATCAACATCGTCCCGGGGCTCGTCGCCGTCATCCTCACCATGACCATGGTGATGTTCACCGCGGCGGCGATCGTGCGCGAGAGTGAGCGCGGCAACATGGAGATGCTGATCAACACCCCGGTACGCCCGCTCGAGCTGATGCTCGGCAAGATCGTCCCCTACATCGGCATCGGCCTCGTGCAGACCGCCATCATCCTGCTGTTGGGCCATCTGGTCTTCGCGGTGCCGCTCGACGGCTCGCTTGGCGCGCTCGCGGTCACCACACTCGCCTTCATCGGCGCCAGCCTCGCGCTCGGCCTGGTCCTGTCGACCATCGCGACCAGCCAGCTGCAGGCGATGCAGATGACCGTATTCATCCTGCTGCCCTCGATCCTGCTGTCCGGCTTCATGTTCCCATACGAGGGCATGCCGGCGCCGGCACAATACATCGCCGAGATCCTGCCAGCGACTCATTTCATGCGGACGATCCGCGCCGTCGTGCTGCGCGGCGCCGGCTTGCACGAGGTCGCTTTCGACACCCTCTGGCTGGTCGGCTTCATGCTGGTCGGGCTGGTCATTGCCTCGTTGCGGTTCAAGAAACGGCTGGATTGATGGTCCGGTCCGCTACTAGCGCGCTACTCGAAAGCCTTTTCCAAACTCGGGATAATTTGCTGCTTGCGACTTACCACGCCCGGCAGCCATACTGAGTTGCCCAACGACGTTATTCCCAAAGCTGTCGCAATGATGCCGACGTCGTCGGAAACCACCAGCAGATCTGTTCCCTGCCGAGTGATGTCGGTCAGCATCAGCAGGATACTATGGTAGCCCTGCCGTTTTAGCAGTCTTATCGCCGTGAGGAGTTCATCTTTGCGGGGGGCTAACACGGATACATCGGTTAATTCCAATTGGGCGATGCCAACCTTGCGTCCATGCATGTCGTATATCTTCAAGTCCGTATGCAGAAGGTCCACACCGGACATGCCGGTAATTGCCGATTTGGCCGCCAACTGTTCAAGCCCGAACGCCTCGATATCTGCGATCCCCGCGATGCCGGCTAATTTGGCTGCGGTGTCCCGGTCCTCCTGAGTCGTCGTGGGAGACTTGAACAACAGGGTATCCGAAATAATCGCGCTCAGCATGGCCCCCGCAATTTCTCTTGGAATGGCGATGCCCGCGGCGGCGTACATCCGCGCCACCACGGTATTCGTAGACCCCACAGGGAACACCCAGACCTCGATCGGTTTATCGGTCGTGAGGCCACCCAACTTGTGATGATCGATGAGGCCGACCAACTCGCCCTTGGTCAGATCATCAGGTGCCAGGGGATAGTCAGAGTGATCGACCAGAATGACCCGCCGGCCGGCAACGCTCGACTGAATAGCCGGCGCGGCCAGCTTAAAGCGGTCCAACACAAACCGGGTCTCAAGGTTTGCGGCTCCTTGAGCGATCGCAACCGCTGGGATGCCTTGCCGTGTTTTCAGGTGAGCCACGGCGATAGCTGATGCAATGGAATCCGTATCAGGATTCTTGTGTCCAACCACCACAATGGGGTCGGCTGCCGCGCCGATGGCACTCAATGCCATAGCGAGGATGACTGCAAGCAGAAGTTTCAGACTTTCTTTCATGACAACAGACCTGTAGGGTCCGCTGTGCGGACCGACGACCCTGCCGATCGCGCGGTGGCCGGGTTGATGACCAAGGCCGGGTCGGCGTACATGACCCGGCGAATCGGGACGACCGAGAAAAGAGTCCCCGGACGCGACTCAGATCGAACGACCGATCTAGCCTCGAAACCGTGGTTTGTCCGCGGTTAGGACATGGCCTGCGGGCCTAATAGGGCAAAAGCGGCGCCGGCCAGAAGTCCGGATTCATGACTTGATCGAAGGTCCATGGACAAGATTCCGGGAAATCGCCTAACCCGGTTTCATTTGCCGCTTGGGATGTCGCATCACCCCATACGACATCCCACCATTCGGCATCGTCTAGTTTCGCCTTCAAACTGGGGACCTGCTTAAGGTGTAACGTAATCGCCTTCCGCTGATTGCGGACGGTGACTTCCCAACTGGCGCCGCGCCGTTCCGGTTGAAGTTGCCACTTGAGCAGATGGGCCAGGAGCACCGCCATTCGACTTGCCAATTCGCGTTGTTCGCTCTTTCCCACGTCTTCAATCTCATCAGCGATATGCTCGATGTCCAGGGCGTCGAAACGACCGGCCCGGAGCAGCCGAGCCTGTTCGTTGGCCCAAGCCATCACGTCAGTGTCGTAACTGTTTGCAGCGGGCATTCTGTCTCCTATTGGTCGTAGTCTAAGTGGCTCGCTCGCACGGGCGGGGCTTGCGGGCACCAACCATGTCCATCGGCCGGCGACTCCGGAAACCGACCGCGGACCGGGTCGGCTGATGAAGGGTCTCGGGCAGCGTTACGTTCAGTACTCCACCCGTACCGACCACCGAACAGGGACGCTTTTCGAGGGCCGCGTCCGCTCATCGGTTATCGAAGCCGATAGCGACCTCATCGCTTGCCGACGCGACATCGAACGCAACCCGGTTCGGGCGCGCATGGTGCCCACCGCGGAAGAATACTCCTGGGCGAGCGACCGCTGCAATGCGCTCAGACTCACCGACCCCGTTGTCGCTGCGCACCCGCTTTATCGCATTCGCACCTGATATCCAGACAGACCTTCGTGTAGGGGCGGGTTTGAAACCCGCCCCTTACCCGGTTATCACGTCCGAAGGCTCTATCTGACGCTGGGGAAAGCGACGCTCGCGCCGCCGCAGTCTGTTCGCCGACGCGATCCCTGAGAGCCGGATTGCGGCGCTGCGCGACGCGACCAACAGGGATATGCCTTGGGCAACGATCGCTTCTAGCGGCAGATCGCCGCGATGGTTGGTCGGCGTACATGGCCCGGCAAATCGGGGCGACGGAAAAAAGAGCCCCCGGACGCGAATCGGACCGAACTCCCACTCATTTGAGTGTTCGCTTTGAAATGTTGAGTGCTGAAGCAAATTCGGATTGCGACAGACCAGTGCCGTGGCGCTGAGGAAGGAACCGCAACGCGCGGCTTGACCAGACTCAATCCGCGCCGCAATACTGCCCCGCCAATCCGTCCCCATACACCAAGGGCAAGACCTCCAGAGATGCCGCCCGCCAACCACGCCAAGATTCGCGAGATCGCCGATCGTGTGGTCGCCGCCCTGTCGCCCGAGCGGGTGGTTCTGTTCGGCTCCTACGCCTGGGGTCAGCCGGATGCCGACAGCGACGTCGATCTCTATGTGATCGTCGCGGATTGCGGCGAGCCGGCTTACCGCCTGGCGCGGCGTGCCTACCACGCTCTGCGCGGGGTGCGGGTCCCCGTGGACCTGGTGGTGCGCACCCGTGCTGAGTCGGAGCGCAACGCTGTGGTGGTCTCCACCCTCGACCATCTGGCGCTCACCCGGGGGCTGCAGCTGCATGGCTGAGCCTAAGGACGCGGTCGTGGCCCAATGGAGTCCGAACCGCTCGCATCCGACGCGATCGACGCCGTGAGATGCGCCGAGCGCATCTTGGTCAAGGTGACGGCAACGCTGGCGCAACCCGCGTAGGCGAGAATAATAGGCCAGGCTCGATTAACCCCGCCCCAGCGGAAAAAAATCAATTAGGCTGGCCCTTCTCCGGTTTCGTCCTTCTTGGGTTTAATAGATGATTGCTTATCGGACAGCAGGGTGCGGTGACGAATTAACCGCATCAATCGCACTGATCCTGTGGTGGTCGGTGACCGGTGCCGGCGGCGTGCGTCGCAGCGGAGCGGGCGATCTGGGCCATCAGTGAGCGGTCTTGCAGGACATAGCGCGTTTCCTGTTCGCACTCCCAATCCTCGGCGCTGATGACCAACCATGTTCATCTGCCGGCGACGCCGAAAACCGACCACGGACTGGGGCGGCTGATAAGGTCGGCTTCTCCCGTTACCTTGGCACCTCGCCTGCTGATCTGGCCTACACATCGACGCGTGTGTTACCAGCCGCGCCGCAAGGCGCGATACTCCGCTGGGCTCGTGGCGCACGATGACCCAGGCGGGACAAACTGCGCTCATTGCAGTTGCTGTCCCGCAAGCTCTTGACCAATGCGGCGGCGCTCCCGGCAGGTGTAGTCGCTCGTGGTGCGCCCCGTATACTCATCGGTTGTGCGGCACAGCAGGTATTCCCCGCGGTTCGCCACGACCTCGGCTCCCACGGCAGATACGGCGGCGTTCCCGGCCTTCTTGCGGGTGGCCGTCGTGCCGGCGGCGGCCCCCGACGTCACGGTGCCGGCGGTGCCGGCGGTGCCGCTTGCCGCGGATGGGACGGCCTCGGACCCGCATTTTCCCAATAGCTGATCGTACGAGCAGGCCGACAGCGCAAGGGTTAGCGCTGGCCGGATGTCCGGCGCTCCAGCAGGTCTTTTAGCCGAACAAGTTCCTCGTTGCTGAGTCCGAGTAGCCGGTCTTCGGGACGCAGACTGCGAACCAACTCCTCCGGCGACAGCCCCCGCAACCGCTCCTCCGGCGGCAACCCCCGCAGCCGCTCCTCCGGCGTCATTTCAGCCAACTTTTCGCGAGTCCACTCGCGCTTAAAATCTTCAAACGTATAGGCCATCGAGATACCCACCTCGCGGTAGCGTTGGTAAATTTGCTCAAGTATCGGAACATGGTCGTCCCGGCGCCAGCGGTAGGTGTCGGCCCCGGCGAAGACCTTCGCCGCCTCAAAGCCGAAGATCTCCCACAATGCGTTGCGCGGACAGGGCTCCACCTCGCGCAATACGATCAGGGTCACAGTGCGGCCCACGACCGGCAGGCGGTAGACCCCAGGTTTGACCGCCTCAAGCGCCACTTGCCCGGCCAGGACGCGGGGACGGCGCGTGGTGACTGCATAGAGCCCGAACGCACCGACCGGCTCCCGCGGCGCGAACGCCTTGCGGTAGTTGACGTAATGGCCGATCAGTTCCTCGATCGCCCAGGCGTCCAGGCTCTCCTGGCCTGATTTGTAAGTCAGCAGATTGTGGGGCCGCAAGTCCTCCAGCCCGTCGCAGGGGTCCACTATACCTTCCGCTTTTGATTCGGTATGCCACTTGCTGCTTAGTTGTGGCGTGAACGGTGACAGGAGTAACCGTCAGATCATCAGTGATGTCATATGGAATCATCACAAGGTCGCCCCGGTGTTTACCGACCGCGCCCGCCCGGTAGGCTTACGCGCAGCCCGCCGCAACCCGATCGAACGCCTTTCTTCGCGAAGCCGACTAGCGTCCGAGCCGAACCAACGCTAGACTAAACATATGCGAGCAACATAGGTCAACGAGCGTCCATGATCGACCATTCCGCTGCTTCACCCAACGTTGGCGCCGACCCGCCACGCACCGCCAGGCTTTTTCGCAACGGGACCAACCAAGCGGTGCGGCTGCCCCGCGACCTCGAGATCGACGCCGACGAGGTGCTGATTCGCCGCGACGGCGACAGTCTCGTCCTCACCCCCAAGCCACGCTCCTGGGATGACTATTTTGCGCGGGGGCAGCGGCTGACGCAGGATTTTCCCGACGCGATTGACGACCCTCCATGCCAGACCCGGGACGTCCTCTGATGCGCTGGATGCTCGACACCGATACCTGCATCTACGTCATGAAACACCATCCCCCACAGGTGCAGGCGCGGCTGCGGCGGGTGGCTGTCGGGGAGCTTGGGATCTCCGCGATCGTCTTGGCTGAGCTTCAATTCGGCATTCAGAAGAGTCAGCGACGGGAGGACAACGCCGCTGCCCTGGCTGATTTTCTAGCCTATTGTCTGGTGCTGGATTGGCCGCAAGAGGCGTCCGGTGTCTATGCGGAGATCCGCAATGCGTTGGAGTCCAGAGGAACACCCATCGGGTCCAACGACCTGCTGATTGCCGCCCATGCCCGCCACCTTGGTTGTACACTGGTCACGAACAATGTTGAGGAATTCCGCCGAGTCAGTGGATTAACCATCGAAAATTGGGTCTGAATACCGGCTGACTGCGGATGAAGTGGGGATACCTCAGGGTCTGTTCTCGGTTTCTTTGCGGCCTTGTCGCGACAAGTTATGATCGGGGCGCGGTCAAGGCAGCCTATCGCGCTCAACTGCTTACAGCGAATCTTACCAAGGGACGAGAGTGCAGACATTCACCTTCGATTGCGAAGTAGACAAACACCGTGGTGTTGTGTTGCGCCTGCCGCCTAGTGTGTCTCCTGGCCGGCACTGTCTGGCTGTCACCATAGACCCACCCGAGATTGCCCTGGCGTCAACCCAAAGCGCGCCGATTGCCCCGATAGACGAGAACACGGCACCGCGCACCGACTTGTGGCGCCAACTGGAGGCGTTGCGCGCGCAGGCGGCCCAAACCGGGGATCTCCCCGACCCTATGGCCTGGGACGCGGTGCTGGCGGAGGCCGAGCGACGCCGTGGCGAGCGCGATGACTAAGCGACGCACCTATCTGGACGCCAATGTCCTGATTGCGGCCTGGAACGGCGATGCCGAGTCCCGCGGCTGGGCGCGTGCCGTATTGGATGACCCAGAGCGCCAGCTCCTCACCAGCGATTTCGTCCGCTTGGATGTTCTACCCAAACCGGGCCATTAACGTCGGACCGTCGAAATCGCTTTCAGAAATTACGGTGACAGTTTACTGAATGACATTAATCATTGTTGCGTTCCCTTTTCTTGGGTCCTCGCTTCTGAGGTTTCAGTACGGTGCCTGTCATTTTTTCGACCTCTTCAATCCATTCTTCGCTGCCCAGTGGCCGCCCCGTTGTTTCCGATTGTCGCAGGCTCTTGAATTTCGTTTCGTCTTCGGTACTTTGACCAAGGAGGGCGGCAAAGTCCCCTTACGGTTCAAGAATGGGTGCAACCTTTACCAGTTTATCGTCCTTGCCCGAAAGATGGGCAACGACACTCGACCACCGCCAGTCTTGTGCCTGTTGCACAAGCTTGGCTCACACGGGATTGAGAGAAACCTAACGTACTGCCTAGAACAGATGTACTTCGTCCATCACCACCGATCCAAAGCGCCCCTGCCACAAATGACCAGTCGCTCTCAAGCGTGCATTGATATAGCCGGTATAGCGCCGATGCGCATCGGCAAAAGTCTCGCGCAAGCCGTCATTATCGGAGGGCACTGCGATGGTGGGGTAGGCCGGGTATAACGATCCGAGGTAAGCGAGCCATGCCAAGAGACTAACCTAATTAATGTATTTAGGAAACTGTCACCGTAATTTCTATTCTTTGATCTAAGTGCTCGACGATGCTCATTAGACATCAAATTCAAACCTACGCGCTATAGCATTTCGAGACCACCAAGCTTGCCATTCCTTCGCTACGTTTGGGTATCGGCTAATTCTGCAGCGAACATCAGGATGAACGACGAAGTAAGAATTAGGTAGAGTATTGCCGTACCATAAATATTTCTTGGCTTCACCGCAAAACACAACGTGGGTTGACTTCGATAAGACCGGAGAGTTCACTTCAGATGCGGCGGATAACTGAGGATAATGCGCCCTCTTTCGGCACGGCCCATGCAAAGAGTGATACGAAAGGTTTAGGAACGCAACTCCTTTTTCCTCGGCCAGGTAACAAAAATAGTCTTCTGGTACTCTAAAATCGATACTCGCAGTCCTTAGGTCCGCGCCAAGTGACAAAAGGACATGATGGCCACTACACTGGTCTTTTTGAAGCTCTTCCCATTCGGGTTTACAGAACGGTATTCCTACCGGGTTCTCTGGATATGGGTCTTTGCCCATAACGTGTTCTTGGTCGAAACGGGCTAGTTGCGTGCTAGCCTGCCAAGGGCCACTAGGGTGCTGGACTGAATTCCGTGAACCGACCAAGCACTCAAATCCCCGCCAGCCGCCTCGGCAGCCGCTCCACATGGACCCTGCGAAGCCTTCCCCCGCAGCACGGCGGCGCGGGTTTTTCCTGAGATGCCCGAATCGGTTGGCGGCTAAACCCCGTCATTCTGTGCTTATGTTCGTCGACACATGAAAGTTTTACAAGGGTGTGCGAGATCGTCTCGCCCGGCCATGAACGCAAGGACACCCTCACCCTGCTGCTCCTCCTGCAACGCCACCGGGTGCCTTTCTATTGGCTGATCTGGCCCGAGGAGCGCACCCTCATCGCCTATGCGCTGGACGGTGCCACGTATCGGATGATTGCCGACCTGACCGTGACCGGACCCGACGCCGAACGGGTCGCCATACCGCCTTTCGACGCGGTGCCGATCGATGTGGGCTACATCCTCGGCGGCTGATGATGGCCTTCGGACGTGATAACCGGATGTAGGGGCGGGTTTCAAACCCGCCCCTACACGAAGGTCTGTCTGGATATCAGGTGCGAACGCTATAACGCGTGAGGGCTGATGGGGTCGAAAGTGACGGGAGTGGCGGATTGGCCCGCGGGCATCCGCTCTACCGGTCTTTGTAGTCGGTCACGCGGCTACGCGCTTCGATCCTGCCAGCGGATGAGCAGATACCGTGGACATCACCGCCCCCCAAAGTCGTTGCGTTCTCTCTTAAAGGCCGGCAACGACCTCAAAAGCCAGGCCGGTAGACTCGGCGATGACGCTCGCGGCGACGCCGTTGGCCTTCATCGCTCGGGCGATCTCCAGGGTGCGTTCCTCGCGTCCCTGCTCGCGCCCCTCCTCGCGCCCCTCGATCTTGCCGAGTCCATAGTTCGACGCCACCAGGCTCGCCTGCAGATGCAGGTCGTCCTGCCAGCGCTCGTAGGCGGCGCGCTCCGCCGGTGCAAGCTTAAGCACGTCGAGCTTCTCCTTGGCCTCGCTCAAGCCTTTGGCCGAGAAACCGTCCTGGATCGACTCGTGCTTGAGGAAATAAATCCATTCGTCGAGCGTGTCGCGGGCGATGTCATCGAAGCGCTCGACCTTGATCAGATAATACTCGGGGAACAGTTCGTGGGTGCCCTCACGCCCCGGAAACAGTTTGCGTTGGGCGCGGCTCAAGGCCAGCTCGTCGTGCTTGTGCAGACCGCAAAAGCGCGTGGTGCCATGGTAGACGTAGTCCTCGCCGTGTCCAAGATCGAAATAAAGGATGTTGACCGAGATCACCTTGACCAGGTTCGCATAGGACTGGCCGACATCCAGATGCTCGACCAGCACGCGGGCGCTGCCATAGAGCATCCGCGATAGGTAATCATGCTGGCGCTCGTATTGGACCTCGATCAGCACCAGCTCACCACGGTGGTTGCGCACCTTGAGATCCAGTCGGTTGGAGCGGTCGTCGGCGGTGTCGCGGTTCGACTCCGATTCCAGAACCTCCACGATCTGTACGTCCTCGCGCAACAACTCGCTCAAGAAGCCTTCGAGGATGCCGAAGTTGGCCTTGCTGCGCAGCAGCCGTTTCATGGCCCAATCGAAGCTGATGAGTTTGCGCGTTGCCATACTAACGCACCCCCCGCAACCGCGGGTCGAAGGCGTCACGCACCACGTCGGCGAAAAGGTTGGCCGCCAGTACCAGGGCGAACATGAAGACGAACGCAGCGGTGAGCGACCACCAGACCATGGGGTCCCGCGCCAGTTCAAGGCGGGCGCTGTTGATCATGTTGCCCCAACTGTTCATGGTCGGGTCCACCCCGATGTTGACATAGGACAGCACCGCCTCCGCCAGGACCAGGCCGCTGAAATCCAGCACCAGGGTAATCATGACGATGTGCAGCACATTCGGCAGGATATGCCGGCCCAGGATGGCGAAGTGACCCACTCCCAGCGCGGATGACGCACGCACATAGTCTGCCTCGCGCAGCTTGAGCGCTTCACCGCGCAACAACCGGCAGAGCCCGGTCCAACTGGTCACACCCAGAATCAGGCACAGGAACAAGAGCCGCAGATCCGCCCGCTCCACCAGGCTCTCGAACTGATCGGCATTGTTGCTCATGTAGACCTGAAGCATGAGGATGGCGGCGGCAATCAACAGCACACCGGGAATGGCGTTCAGGGTGGTGTAGAGATATTGAATGATGTCATCCACCCAACCGCGAAAATAGCCGGCCATGATCCCCAACAGGATGGCCGCGGGCAGCATCACCAGGGTGGTGAGTGTGCCGATGACGAGACCGGTGCGAATGGACTTGAGTGCCTGGAAAAAGACATCCTCACCCACCTTGTCGGTGCCCAGGATGTGATAACGCAGGGCTAATTCACCGGCGACGAAACCGAGAACCAGCATGACGGCCAGGGTACCGAGCGCGGTCCGCCAGGGAAAGGCCGTACCGCCGGCCAGCAAGACATCGCGCGCGGCCATGAAGCCGATTCCCTGCCGTCGCGCCGTACTCCAAACGACCTGGGCGGCGATCAGACTCCAGACGATCAGGCCCTCCGCCAGACCGCGCAAGGTGAGACGCAGAATGTCCCAACCGCGTTGTGTCGGGTCCTTCAGGTGCCGACCGCCATAGTTCAGCCGGGGATAGTCGCGGATCACGCTGCCGTCGGGTTGCGTGATGGCCTCCTTGACGAACAGGTGGATGGCGAAAGGCGCGGAGTAGGTCTTTTCCTGGCGTTCGCGCAAGGGCGTCGCCCAGGCGTCGAAGAGGCTCAAGACGTCCGGCCCGTACCTGGTGCCGCCGCTGGTCTCGGTACCGGCGGTTTGGTCGGCGAGCGGCAGACGGAAGTGCACCGTGTCGAGCAGGCCGATCAGCACGTAAAAGCTCAAAACCACCAGGGTCCCGATGCCCACCCGCGAACGCGCCACCCGCCGCCAGGGCGCGCGCAGATGCTCATGGCGCGCGGCATAGAGCCCGAACCCGATCGCGCTGATCACCAGCAGGAAGACCAGGGCGTCGGTCCAGAGGATCACCGGCATCAGGGGCATCGCACGCCCCCCCGGAAACCGCACAAGACGCTTCGCCGCAACCCACTTTGCCGATTCATTGCAAACGCACCCGCGGATCGACCAGCGTATACGAGATATCAGTGAGAATCAGCCCCAGGATGTAGAGCACGGCCCCCAGAAACACCATGGCGCGTACGATGGCGAAGTCCTGATTGTTGATGGCGTCGATGGTGTAGCTGCCCAGGCCGGGAATACCGAAGAATGACTCGGTGATCAGACTGCCCATGAAGAGCAGCGGCAGCACGACCACCACGCCGGTGAGGATGGGGATCAGCGCATTGCCCAAGACATGCCGGAACAGCACTCGCCGCTCGGTCAGACCCTTGGCGCGGGCGGTTCGCACATAGTCCTTGGAGACCTCTTCCAGGAACAGGGTGCGGTACCATCGCACGCCCGACCCGACGCCGCCGATCACGCCGACGATGACCGGCAGCACCAGGAACTTCCATGCCTCGACACCGGTGTCATAGCCGG
Source organism: uncultured Lamprocystis sp. (assembly GCA_964470155.1). Taxonomy (GTDB): domain Bacteria; phylum Pseudomonadota; class Gammaproteobacteria; order Chromatiales; family Chromatiaceae; genus Thiodictyon. Next base: position 39,801 of record CAYYAY010000022.1, read on the forward strand.
AAATGGGCACCAGATGGAAAATCTTGCTCAGCAGATACTGGCCCCCGATAATATAGAAGAGCCCCGAGATGGACAGCATGGCGACCAGCAACACCACGGCGCCGATATCAAGATAGGTAGCCCGGAAGAACACGATGAAGAGCGCCAGACTGATATTGAGCGCCAGCCCCACCAGCAACACCGGCACCGCGATGGCCAGGCTCGGCCACATGCGCTGGGAAATATCATAGCCAATATCGCGCCCGTCATCGGATGAGCCGAAGTCGAAGGCGAACAGCCGCACCGAGCGCTCGAAAAAGATGGTATCCGTCACCCGTGCCAAGCCGCTCGCCGACTCATTGAACAACAGCGGCTTGTCATAGCCGTGCTCCTGTTTCCAGTTGGTGATGGCCTCCGGGGTGACCCGCTTCTCACCCAGGTGCATCCGCGCCATCTGATCCGGTGAGTTGAGAACGAAGAACAGCGTGAACGTCAGCAGATTGACCCCGATCAGGATCGGCACGGCATAGAGCAACCGGCGCAGGATGTAGGCGATCACAGCGCGGTGCTCCGTTCACGCCGCCGCACCATCCACAGGGCCGGCAGCACTAGGATCAGAATCAAACCCAGGATGGCTCCCAGCGGCCAGAGGATGGGCGGATTCCACTTCGCGCGCAGCCGCTCGCGCAACTCGGCGTCGATGCGCCGGTATTTCAGCGTGTTGTTGGCCATGCTGTTGGGACTGGCATTGTGCAGCCACTGATGATGCAGACTGAACGCCTTGGGATAGAAACCCCAGGCCCAGGGGGCATCGCGGCGGGCGATCTCCACCATCTGATCGACCACCGCCTGACGCTCGGGGCCGTCCGGCATGAACTTCATCTGATCGAAGAGCCGATCGAACTCCGGATTGCTGTAGTTGGAGGCGTTCTCGCCCTGATGCTTCACCTTGCCGTTGGGGCCATAAAGCAGAAAGAAGAAGTTCTCCGGGTCCGGATAGTCCGCATTCCAACCCCACATATAGACCTGCCCGGTGCCGTTGCGCATCTTTTCCTGGAAGCGGTTGTAGTCGGTGGAGCGGATGACCAGATCGATCCCGAGCTTTTCGAACTGCTTACGAATCCAGGTCAGCCGTGCCTTGTCGTCCGGACCGGTGGCGACCGCCTCGTAATTGATGCTCAAAGCCCGCCCGGTCTTGGGGTCACGCCCGCCCGGAAACCCGGCCTGTTCCATCAGCGCCAGCGCTTGATCCAACCCACGGCGCACCGATCGCCCATCCCGCCACTCGTAGACTATCGGATTGATGCCAGCCTCACCCTCGCGGTGACCGAAGATACCGGGCGGCAACGGCCCCTGCGCGATCAAGCCCCGGCCATTGGCAAAAATCGAGACGAATTCCTCATAGTCCACCGCGATGGAGATGGCCTGGCGCAGCAGCCGCGCGGGCTCGGTATAGCCGCCCACCACTGGGTCGAGCATATTGAAGCCCATATAGAAAATGGACGTCTCGACCGAGGTCAGCAGGTCGATCCCCTTGTCCTGCATCTCATCGGTCAGTTGGGGGCCGCCGTCGCCGCCGAAGCGCACCGCCTGATCGAATGAATCGGAGGGTACGCCGGAACTGTCGAAATAGCCTTGGAGGAACTTGTTCCAGCGCGGAATATCCTCTTTTTCCAGGCTGTAGATGGCTTGATCCACCAGCGGCATGGGCCGCCCCGCATCGGCCAGCAACCCGGCCTCGCGGTCGCCCGGCATCCCTTCGGTCGGATAGGGCTCGCCCCAGAAATTCGGGTTGCGCGCCAATACCATCCGCAGGTTGGGATTGTTCTCGGTCAGCATGAAGGGGCCGGTGCCGACCGGGTACCAGTCGAGCACGATGTTGCGCTCTTTCATGCCGGGTTGAGCGTAGAACACTTCCGCCTCCCAGGGCATGGGGGCGAAGAAGGGCATGGCAAGCCAATAGGTGAACTGGGGGTACTTGCCGTTGATGCGGATGCGCACACTGTGGGGATCGACCACCTCCACCCCGCTGAGCCGAGCCTCGCGCAGGGCCTGAACCCGGGCGATCGGGTCCTTGTCCTCGATTAGGGCCAGCCGCTCACTCAGATCCTTGAAGCCCTGGATGTGCTCCTGCATCACCCCGGCGATCGGCGAGTGCAGCCAGGGGGCGGCCAACCGCTTGATCTGGTGGGCGAAGTCGTCAGCGGTCACGGCGCGGGTGCCGGTCTGCGGGAAATCCGCCAGGCGGTTGATGCCGTCAAGATCACGCTCGGTGAGCCGCAGGTAGCGGGGGTCGCCGGCCGCATTCAGGGCGAACGCGGGATGCGGCTGGAAGCGCAGGTCGGGGCGCAAGCGGATCAGGTAGTCACTGTAGGCGATCGACGCGAGCGGCGCGTCGGCCGGCAACGGGTTGCCGGCGGCATCGAAATACTGGGCAACCGGGACTTCCAGGGCCGACAGGGGCACCAGTTGATAAGGCCGCAGCAACAGGTGATATTGCAGCGGCGGCTCGTAAATCTGGGCTAGAAAGGCGTACTCGTTGGCGCTGTAGGAACGCACCGGGTCCAGGTGTTTGGGGCGCTCGTCGAATGAGGAGTAGACGGTGTTGGTCAGGCCCTGGCCGGCCGGATAGGGGTCGTTCCAGGGGCCCTGGTCACAGCCGATCAGCATCCACCCGGCCAGCAGGAGCCAGGCCCAGCGGATCAGGGCCAGTGTGCCGCACGAGGTGCGTCCGGTCGCCCGGACCCCTCGCACTTTCACCGGCCGCCAAGTTTCTGTAGTGTTGCGGGTCGCCATGGGGTTGCCATAATCGCACGGCACCCCGCCGCACGAAAGCCCAAGATTCAGGCGCCGCGTGCGCCCGTTACCCTACCGGAGTTGATGACCCATGGGATTTCTTCAAGACAAGCGCATCCTGGTGACCGGCGTCGCCAGCAACCGCTCCATCGCCTGGGGTTGTGCCGAGGCCATGCACCGCGAGGGCGCACAGATCGCGCTGACCTACCAGAACGACAAGCTCAAGGGCCGGGTCGAGGAGTTCGCCGCCCAGTTGGGTTCGGACATCGCGCTGCCGCTCGATGTCGGCAGCGACCGGCAGATCGCCCACTGTTTCGCGGCCCTGGAGGAACGCTGGGACGGGCTGGACGGCGTTGTCCACTCCATTGCCTACGCCCCCAAGCACGAGTTGGAGGGGGACTACGTGGACGCCCTGACCCGCGAGGGCTTCACCACCGCCCACGAGATCTCCTCCTACAGCTTCTCCGCCCTGGCCAAAGCCAGCCGGCCCCTGATGGCCGGCCGCAATGGTGCGCTGCTCACCCTGACCTTCCTCGGCGCCGTGCGGGCCGTGCCCAACTACAACGTCATGGGGCTCGCCAAGGCGAGCCTGGAGGCCAATGTCCGCTATCTGGCTGCCTCCCTCGGCCCCACCGGCACCCGGGTCAACGCCATTTCCGCCGGACCGATCTACACCCTGGCCGCGGCCGGCATCTCGCACTTCCGCGCCATGCTCAATCAGGTGGAGAAACACACCCCCCTGCGGCGCACCGTGACCACCGCAGAGGTGGGGAACGCGGCTGCCTTCCTCTGCTCGGATCTGGCGAGCGGCATTACCGGTGATATCCTGTATGTCGATACCGGGTTTAATATTTTAGGGTTGGGATAAACGACCCTTGGTCGTGCCGATGGCCGTGGGACGCAATAGCGCAGCAGATTGCGCCGCATGTTGGCACGCTGCGATCACCCCTGTTGCGCTGCCCCCGCTCAGCGCAATGCGGGTGCCACGGAGCGCGGAGCCAGGCTGCGGACGGTCCGCATAGCGGACCCTACGGTAACACCGTGACCCGTAAGGTCCGC
>CAYYAY010000022.1:43644-72369 GCA_964470155.1 uncultured Lamprocystis sp.
GGGTACCCTCGTTAACCACCGTTCCGGGTGGGGGCCGCTGGGCGGCCCGACGACCGTGCCGATCGGCCGATGGCCGGGTTTATGACCAAGCCCCGCCCTACTTGCCCGATATAGCGTTCGCACCTGCTATCCAAACAGACCTTCGTGTAGGGGCGGGTTTGAAACCCGCCCCTACGTTCGGTTACCACAACCGAAGGCTATATGACTGAACCAACCCAAGCCGAGTACATCGCGACCCTGATTGACCTGCATCGCGGACTGCCGCGCCAAGGACCAGGGGACCCGGAATTCACGCGACAATTGTTGCGCCGACTGCCGAACTTACCGACGCCCCCGCGGATTGCCGACCTCGGTTGTGGGTCCGGCGCCGCGACACTGTTGCTCGCGAAGCACTACGGCAGCTTGGTCAGAGCGGTCGACGCGGCACCCGACTTCATCGAGGAACTGAGGGATAAGGCCGCCGCGGCGGGCCTTGACCATCTGGTCGAAGCCGTCTGTACTGATATGGCGACGCTGGACTGGCCACCCGCCTCGATCGATCTCCTCTGGTCCGAGGGTGCGGCGTACAACCTGGGCTTCGAGCGGGCATTGAGGGCCTGGAACCCTATCCTATCCATGGGCGGCGTCGCCGTTGTATCGGAAATGAGTTGGTTCAGCGACACCGTGCCGAACCCGGCGCGTCGGTTCTGGGAATCGGCGTATCCGACCATGGGCACGGAGCAGCAGAACATCGCTCGGGCGACAGCCGCCGGCTTCAGTGTGGTCTTCACCGAAAGGCTGCCGAGCAATGCCTGGTGGAAACACTACTATGGTCCCCTAGGTGAACGCATGCGCCGGCCGGATGTGGCCGGCATGAATCAAGCCGTCATCAGGGAAACCGAGCGGGAGATGGCGCTGTTTAAACGCTATAGCGACTGCTATGGCTATACGTTTTATATTCTGCAAAAACCTTGACCATCCTGCGGGCCGGTTTCCGCCGTTGCCCTAGTTCAGAAATCCGCTCCACAGATGAACACAGATGTTTTTCTTCATCTGTGAACATCTGTGTCATCTGTGGATAAATCCGAATGAAGGCCGCACCGCCGACCTTCCCGACAGCCGCCGACATCAGATAAGAATGTCGTCCGCGTGCAGTAAGTCAGCGAACAGATCCTTCTTGATCACCTCGTAATTTCTGCGCGTCTTGGCCGCTGCGCCGATGATGTAACGGCGGGCGATGAAGACTTTGCGGCTGTCCTGCGCCGCCTCATCCATGAGTAACCAGCCGGTGTAGAGATAGCTGTAGATCTCCACCAATTCCTTGGCCGCGATGCTCTGGAATTGCTTATCGGTCTTGTCGGAGACAAATTTCAGGGCATCGAGGAACAGCACCCGCATCTCTTTCAATTCATCCGCCAGGCGCGCCAGATTGCCGGAATTCTCTTTCTGTTCCAGCGTCGTGAAATGCTCGCCGAGAATGTCGCCGATGACGCCGCCGGTGGCCGCGACGATTTGCAACTGCGAGGTGCCCTCGTAGATGTTGGTGATCCGCGCGTCGCGGGTCAAACGCTCGACATTGAACTCCTTCATGTAACCTGTGCCGCCGTGAATCTGCAAGGCGTCATAGGTGATCTTGTTGGCGTTCTCACTCAGCACATACTTGGCCATGGGGGTAAGCAGCGCGGCGACCCGAGTCGCCTCCTTGAGTTTGGCGTTCTCGACCGTCGCATCCTTGCCCTCGGCCTTGAGCACATCGATCTTTTCTTCCAGTTTATTGCGCAGATCGACCCAATGGCAGGCGGCGTAGAGCAGAGAACGGTCGCTCTCCAGCGTCACCCGCATTTCCATCAGCAGGTTGGCGACCACGGGGATCGCATAGATGCTCTTGCCGAACTGTTCGCGCGCCCTGGCGTAGCGCAGGGCTTCCTCATAGGCGGCCTGGGAGATACCCAGACCCTGAGCGGCGACGCCGAGACGCGCACCGTTCATCATATCCATGACGTACTTGATCAGGCCGAACTTGCGCTTGCCGATGAGTTGCGCCGGGGTATCGTTGAACTGCAACTCGCAAGTCGGCGAACCGTGGATGCCAAGTTTGTTTTCGATCCGCCGCACGACGACGTTATCTTTGCCGTAGCAGGCGAATAGACTCAAGCCGCGCCCGTCCTTGGTACCGGGTTCGGAGCGGGCCAGGACCAGCAGGATTTCCGCATTGCCATTGGTAATGAAGCGCTTGACGCCCTTCAGACGCCACTGTCCGTCCTCGTCCTGATAGGCGAGCATGTTGACGGCCTGCAGGTCCGAGCCGGCATCCGGTTCGGTCAGTACCATCGCCCCGGTGGCCGCACCGCTGGCGAATTGCGGCAGGAATTCCTGACGCTGCGCCTCATCGCCGTATTTATTGATGGTCTCGGCGATGTCCTGCAGACCAAACAGGTTCATCAACGAGGCTTCGGCACGGGCCACCATCTCGATCGCCATGGTGTAGATGGTAGTGGGGATATTCAGACCCCCATAGCGCCGGGGCAGCGTGAACCCCATCAGCTCGGCCTTGGTCAGATCGTCCAGGGCCGCCTGAATGCCCTTGGCATAGGTTACCTTGCCGTCGGCGAAATGACTTCCCTCTTCGTCGACGGCGGCCGCCTGGGGCGCCACGTTGTTCGCCGTGATGTCGCCGACGATTTCCAGCACCTTGCGATAGTTATCCAAGGCGTCCTGATAGTCGGTGGGCGCGAAGTTGTAGCGAGTGGCCTCGGTGTAGCCGTGCTCGGCGATGTCAACCACCTCCTCCAGGTGCAGGCGATCGAAATGAAACAGGAGATCGGTGTTATCGGTGAAATAGTTGGCCATGGCTCGGCTACTTTAACTTGTGCTTGTAGGCGTCGATGAGCTTGGGAATCACTTCCATCACATCGCCGACGATTCCATAATGGCAGACACCGAAAATCGGCGCGTCGGGATCGGCATTGATGGCAATGATCTTGTTGGATTCACTCATCCCGGCCCGGTGCTGAATCGCCCCGGAGATGCCGCAGGCAATATACAGCTTGGGCCGCACGGTGACGCCGGTCTGCCCCACCTGCCGGACGTGGTCGATATAACCGGCGTCCACCGCGGCACGCGTGCCCGCGACCTCGCCGCCGATGACCCGTGCCAATTCGTAGAGAATCTGGAAATTCTGCCAGTTGCCCATCCCGTATCCGCCGGCGACGATGATCGGCGCGGCCTTGAGATTGACCTTGCTCTCCTCGTGATGCCGGGCAATGATCCGCACCAGTTGGTCGGCGGCGTCGGGCTCATAGTAGACGGGCGTAATGCGTCCGAACACCGGTTGCGACAGCGGGATTTTCTCCATCACCCCCTCGCGCACCGTGGCCATTTGCACCGGCGAATCCGGACAGATGATGGTGGCGATGATGTTGCCGCCGAAGGCCGGGCGAATCTGCAGCAGGAGCTGGGAGTAATCTTTGCGCAAATAGGTGACGTCCGAGATCTGCAGATCAGTGCAGTCCGCGGTCAAGCCGCTGCGGGTATGGGAGGCGACGCGCGGCGCCAGGTCCCGGCCGATGAAGGTGCCGCCGAACAAGACGATCCGCGGCTGATACCGGTCCACCAGCTCGCTCATGATGCGGCTGTAGGGCAAGGTGTTGTAGTGGTTCAGCTCCGGGTGATCCGCCAGCAGGACGTCCGTGACGCCATAGTGAAAGGTCTCTTCGGCGACGGCCTGCATATTATGGCCGATGAGCACCGCCTGCAATTCGCCATTCAGGCTTTCCGCCAGCTTCCTGCCCTTGGAGAGCAACTCAAAGCTCACATCGGCCGGTTTGCCGTCGCGCTGCTCAATGAACACCCAGACCAGTTTATTCTCATTCATAGGGGCTTATCCGAAGATGTGGTCTTCCATCAGTTTATCGATCAGCGCATACATGCCGTCCTTGGTGGGCGGTATGGTTTCATGCGCGCTCCCGCCCAACACCACCGACTCGATCTTGTGCACCTTGGTCGGCGACCCGCCAAGGCCGCAGCGGTTCAGGTCGACATCCAGATCATCGGCGGTCAGCGTGGGGATAAACAGTCCCTTGGATACATACTCTTCCTTGAGCTGATCCATATACAGCAACGAATTGCCCTCGGTCATCTTCTCCAATTCGAGCAGGGTATGGGCATTTTTGTAGGCCATGACCCGCTTGGCCCGGAAGGGCCGGGGCGTGGCCGCATCCTTCACCACCGTGAGCAACAGCGGGAGGGTGCCTTCCAACACCTCGAAACCGTTATCGACCTTGCGCTTGACGGTGATCGTCGATCCTTCCGCCTTGAGAATCGCTTCCGCATAGGTGATCTGCGGCAGGCTCAGCTTTTCAGCGGTCTGCGGACCGACCTGCGCGGTGTCGCCATCGATCGCCTGCCGGCCGGCGAAGATGATATCGTAGTTGCCCAGTTGACGGAGCGCCTGCGCCAATACATAGGAGGTCGCCAGGGTGTCGGCGCCGGCGAATTTTCGGTCGCTGATCAGAAACGCCTCATCGGCACCCATGTACAAGCATTCGCGCAGCAGATCCGAGGCTTTCAAAGGCCCCATGGTCATCACGCGCACGGTGCCGCCGAAGCGGTCGCGGAATTGCAGTGCCAATTCCAGCGCCACCTTGTCTTCGGGATTGAAAATGGTGGGAAGTTTACTGCGATTGACAGTGCCGTCCGGCTTCATCACCTGCCCGGAGATATTGGCCGTATCAGGAACCTGTTTGACCATTACGATGGAATGGTAGCTCATGCTCTGCCTTGTAAGTGCTTCTGGAATAATCGGGGAATGCGGCGACCGGCAGATCGGACGATCAGCAGATAGGAGCCCTAGCGGTCACCTCACCCGGAAAAAGGGACCGCGAAATTTTACCATTTTTCGTAAGCCCATGCGATGCAGGGGGCCGGGGTGAGTGCGGTCCAAAGTGATGTGCTCGCCGCCGCGCGTAGGATGGGCAGAGCGAGAGCGATGCCCATCCTACCGAAAAGGTCGCGCGATGCCGCCAAAATCTGGAATCGCCGGCCGGGACCGTGGAGTTCCCCTCGGCGTTCACCGCGTCGTTGCGGCGCAAGAGACACGACCGCGGCCCATCCGGAATCACCCCGCCGCGGCCTGCCGCTCGCGCCGCTTGAGCCAGACCTCCAGACCCTGCGCGTTGAGTTCCGTATCGACCGCAAGCAGGGCGTCGATCCGCACGTCCTCCAGATCCACTCCGTGGGCGCGGGCACTGGCCGTCAGGTGCGCCGATACCGCCCGCTTGAGCCGGGTGAGACGCTCGGAGTCGTCGCGCCCCTCCTCCGCCAGGGCGATCCCCGCCATGTCATGAATGCTCCGGCGCACGTCGTCCACCAACCGCTCCGGCGCATCGACCCGCCCGTAATGCGTCAGGTACATGGCTTTCGGATTCAGGTTCATGAGCTTATCGAGGCTGTGCAGCCACGCCGCGGGATCGAAGGCGACCGGGGTGGTGGGAGCGAACAGCCAGGGGGCGCCCCCCGTATCGAACTCGCGGTAGGCAATGCCGAAGGTATCGCCGGTAAAACAGCCGCGCGTCCGGGCGTCGTGGATACAGCCGTGGTGATTGGCGTGACCCGGCGTGTCGATGAAGGTCAGGATGCGGCCGGCCAGATCGACCTGCATCCCATCCTCGGCAACGATCACCCGCTCTTCGGGTACCGGGGTCAGGCCCCCGAAATCACGGGCGAAGGCCTCGGCACCATAGACCGCGCCGGCCCCCGCCAGCAGCCGGGCCGGATCGATCATGTGCGGCGCGCCCTTGGAATGAATCACCAGTCGCGCCGCGGGACAGGCGGCGATCAGGTCGCCCGAGCCGCCGGCATGATCCAGGTGGACATGAGTCGGCATCACATAGTCGACGTGCGCCGGGGTCAGACCCATGTCCGCAATAATCTTGAGCAGGGACGGCACCGTGTGCGCGGTACCGGTATCGACGAAAGCGAGCCGGTCGCCCGAGCGGACCAGATAACACGCGGCCAGGCCGTGGCGGTAGAGACCGGTTTCGATGCAGTAAATCTGGTCTGCGACCTCTTGGATGTGTGGAATCGTCATGGCAGGCCTCCGATGATGGTTGTATTGGGATCAAGATTGGTTTTAGATTGCGTCGACCCGAGAGTCTAACCGCGCCGTTGGCCCGACAGTAAGTGGTCCGTGGTACCCGGATTGCCGGGCACCGGACACAGCGCGCTCGCCTCATCGGTTCCGATGACCCAAGATCTTCACAAAAAAGACACTCGGAGGACACCCTCATGACCCAAGCAGCGACCGTCTGCGCCATGCCGACAGACACCCCGCGCATCAACGAAATCAGCCTGGAACGCCCCTGGGAGTGGGTCGTCAGGGGCTGGGCCGATCTCCGGGAGGCACCCCGGTTCAGCCTCGCCTACGGCGCCGTATTCGTGATCGTCAGCGTACTGATGACCCTGGGCCTGCTGGCCGAGAACCTGTTCGTCATCGTCCCCGCGCTGGCTGCCGCCTTCTTCCTCATCGCCCCCTTGTTGGGCATCGGACTCTACCAAATCAGCGCGAATCTCGAGGCCGACCGCCCGGTCGAGTTCTGCCAGGCACTGCAAGCCTGGCGACAGAACGAAGTGCAACTCGCGGCCATGGCCCTGATACTGGTGTTCGTACTGCTGGTGTGGATGCTCGCCGCCATCCTGATCTTCGCGCTCTTCTACGACAACCCGGTGCCGAACTGGGCCAATTTCCTGCCCACCCTCTTCCTGTCCGGTGAGAACAATACCTTCGTGGCGGCCGGCGTCATCGGCGGCGGACTGATCGCCGCCTTCACCTTCTGCATCAGCGTCGTGACCGTGCCGATGCTGATGGACCGTCCGGTGGATGTGGTGACCGCCATGCGTACCAGCATGGCGGCCGTCCGCAAGAACTGGCAGGCCATGAGCCTGTGGGCCGCGCTGATCGTCATGTTCGTGGGGCTCGGTATCCTGACCTACTATATCGGTCTGTTGATCACCATGCCGCTGATCGGGCACGCCACCTGGCACGCCTATCGGGATCTGGTGCCGCGCGACTGAGGCGGGGACAGCGGCGGTCAAGAACGCCGGTCAGGAGACTCTGCGCCCGTTCGCCGGCAACGGCGATCCGGGCGTGACGCTAGAAATAGCGCAACAATTCGAGCCGGGCATAGCCATCCTTGCGCCAGTAATACGCGGGCTCGCCCGGCGCCGTGCGGGGAAAACCCTGCAGCGTCAGTCTGAGCTTCCAGTTCTCTCCCAGTCGACGCGATCCCTCCAGCCGCCATAGCAGGCTGTCCTGCTCCAGGTCCGAGAGGACGCCAAGTTGCACCTCGGTCGACTGCAAATCGTTGAACGCGAACCGCGCGCTGGCGAATATATCATTCTGGTAGAGGGTAGCCAGCGTATTGTCCGTGCCGTTGTAGGTATACTCGGCATAGAGTGATAGATCCGCCGCCGTATCGGCCACACCGTAAAGGGTATATTCAGCGCCGGCGACGGCGGCGGCATATTGCTGGACCGGCGTGTCGCGATAGATATATTCGAGCTTGAACGTCCAGTTGCCGATGGCGCCCTGCAAGTCCAACCCGACCTGGTGGATCAGATCGTAATAGACGGAGGCGAGACCTTTGGCGGGATCAGGCTCCAGGCGCGGATCACGGCGGGTTCCCCAGAAATAGGAGAGGCCCAGATCCCAGGTCCCAAAGGTCTTGGCCCAGCGCAGCGCCCAGTCCACATGCCGCTCATTCTGCGGCGACTGGTAAATCGGATGCTCGAAATCGATCGGCAGATAAAGCCGCCCGTGCTCGCCGGGAAAAGTGCGCTCGCGAAAACCCGGCAGCAGCAGTAGCTGCACAGTGCCCCAGTCCGTCAGGCGCTTGGCCTGAATCATCGGCTGTCCGAGCTTCTCGTCGGTCGCGATGTCTTCGACGAAATCGGTTTGATTGATGATATCGACCGGGTGATACGACTCGGCAACGCCCCAAGACTCCTGGCCGATTCCCACCAGCCAACTCAGCCCCCAGGCATGGAATTTGACATTGGCCTCCCGCAAGTCGGCATGGGTCCGCTCCCGGTCCTCACTGTCGACCCGCAGAAAGGGAACCAGCGCAAAGGAGAGGTCGCCGGTCTGGGTCCGGTACTCGGGGCGCAGGGCGACGGATGCATCCCCATAGGATTGCGTGGGATACAAGGGCGTATCCGGAAACCCGCGTCCCTCCAGCTCGATCCAGCCGCCCCAGTCGGCGAACGCCCCCGGCGTCACAGCGAGGCCGGCCAGCAGGGCGAGCCGCGGGGCGCGTGCGTATCGCGTATCCAGCCGATCCTTATTCATCGCTACGGACAGCGGCGCGCCCCGATTCGCGCGCTCAGCGCCCAAGCCCGGACAGGGCATCGGGCGAGAAATCCTTCTCTTTCAACCCGACGCCGAACTCGTACTCCGAGGTCTTGAGAAGCGTCGCGCGGCCGCTCGGCACATGGGTCATCGCGAGGGTGCGCGGACGCCAGTATTTGCCGCGATAGCGTACCCAATCGCCGGTCTCCAGCGTCTTTAAGTGCCGCCCTTTCTTGTCGTACAAATAGGCTTGCAGGATTTGATTCGTATCCGGATCGACCCAGGTCTCCTGCCGACTGTATTCGGAGTTGGGATCGATCGGCATGCGGTCTACGCGATAGACCTGCCGACCACGCAGGCTGGCCTCGCCGACGAAACGATAGGTGAAATCCTCGAACTTGTCGCCGGCCAGATCCTCGTAACTAAACTCGGTGCCGGCGAAACTCCCCGAGCGGTCGCGCGCCGCAATCCGCTTGACCCGCTTGTACGCCGGCAAATACAGCCATTGGGAATCGTCGGCCGTCCCCAACGCCTCGTGCGTCAGCAGTGCGGTGCCTGCGATATCGGGCGGGGCATCGAACACCACGAGCGTCTTGTCGCCCTGGCCGGGCGGTCCCTCCAGCAACTGCATGCGGGTGCGGCGCTCGGCCGTGCGGCCGTTCGCAGAGCGTAGCGTCATCTGCATACTCACGCGTTGATCGCTGAACCCCTCGTCCAGCCGGTCGCGGGCCGCGAAGATCTCCGCTCCGCGGTCGGCATTCCGGTCCGCACTGGCGCCCACCGGCCAACAGAGTGCCAATGCCAGTAGACTGATCGTCAACTTCAACGAACGGCGCATCGCATGCTCCTTAAGTCGAGGGGGCGTCGAGCCGGCTGCCTGTGTTCGCGGGATCGGTGGATCTCGCGCCCCGAGTGTGAACGGTCGCCTGCGCCGCGTCCCCACCCAGCCGCCATCTCACGGGCAGCCGAAGAATCAGCAGGGGCAGCATCAGCATGTCGCCGACCAGCGCGAAGAGCACGGTGGCAGCAAACAGCATTCCGAAATTGGCGCTCGGCAAGAAACTCGACGCGCTCATCGTCAAGAATCCGCCGATTAATAAGAGCGACGTCGTCACCATGGCGCCGCCCGTCACCAGCATCGCGTTGCGCACCACCCGGCGCGGGTTGCGCCGTCGCGGCATCTCGCGTGTGATACGGTAGAGGAAATAGATCGTATCGTCCACGGCGAGGCCGAGCGCAACGCCGCCGATGATACAGGTCGCGATATTGATCTTGATTGCCAGCAAACCCATCAGGCCGAGCACGAACAGTATCGGCATGAAGCTGACAAGCACGCCGAGCAGGCCGAGCGTCAGCGACCGGAACAGCAGCGGCAGCAGCAGCGCAATGGCGGCCAAAACGATTGCTACCGAGACGATCTGGGTGGATGTCACATGGGCGTCCATATTCGCCCAAAGCACATTGGTGCCGGTCACCGCGACTTGCACATCGACCGGCAGCAGGGTTCGCGCGAGTTCCTCGATCTGTTCGCGCAGCGCTGCGAGTCCGCGCATCGACAGATGGTCCGTCATGACGAGCAGCCGGGTCTCACCCCGATCGCCGACCAGCAGATCGGCCAGGTCCGCGTTGCCGCTCGCCTGGACGAGCAGCACGAGCTGACCCAGACGGTCGGCGCCGAACTGCGCAAACTGCTCGGTCGGCGCGCGCACCCCGGCGAGCGCCCGGTCGGCCTCCCGCAGGATCTGCGCAGCACTGAGTACCTTGCGTACCTCCGGCAGCGCCGCGACCGCATGCTCGAAATCCAGCGTTTGGGCCAACTCCGGGACGTCGGTCAGGCCGCGGCCTGGTCCGAAGCGCAGGGCGACCGACACGTAATATTGAGGGAAATGCGCCGCCGCGATGCGGTCGTAGTCGGCCCGCATCCCGCTGCCTTCACGGAACAGCTCGACATAATCGGTGTCGACCTGCAGACGCGGCAACCCGGCCAGGGTCGCCGACAGGCCGGCCGCAACGATCAGAATGACCGCCGGGCGACGCTCCACGAGATAGACCGCGCCATGCGTCATGGACCGGATCCAGCGCGACGGAGGCGAACGGCGACGCTCCCCGCCCGACCACAACAGCCGCAGCAGCACGGGCGCAGTCACGAACATCTGCACCCAGGAGAACGCGACCCCGGGCGCCGCCGTAAACCCAAGCTGCCTCAGCGGGATGACGTCACTGAACGCGAACGACAGGAATCCCACGACGGTCGTCAGTGTGGTCATCAACGACGGCCAGAACAGGCGCCGCAGAATACCGGCAAGCGCTTCGCGATCCTGCCCGGCGCACCGCTGATGATGAAACTCGTTGATCAGATGAATGACTGCCGACGCGCTGATCGTCACCAGCACGACCGGCAACATCGCTGTCACGATATTGACCGGAACATCGAGCGCGCCCACGGCACCGACGACCGGAACGACCGATCCGACCACAACCGCGAGCAAGATCGCGATGTCGCGCAGGTGCCTCAGGAACAGATAACCGCTGAGCACCAGCACCAGCGAGATCAGCGTGTTATAGACCACAATGTCCCGCAGTGCCGCCCGATTGAGCTCGGCATTGATCGCGGTATTGCCCGCCAACGCAACCGAGCGGATGGTCGGGTACTCGGCCAGGATGGCGCGTACGGCGTCCACCAACCGCATACGGTAAGCGGTTTGCTCGAACAGCCGGTTCTCGTTTTGAATCAGCAACGCGGTATGTCGGGTGTCGCCTGGCTGGATCAAATTCCGCACGAAGATGGGACTGTCTTCAAGTCGGGCGCGCAATGCCGCGCTCTCCGCGGGACTCGCGCGTGCCCCCGCCTGCTTGAGTAGCGGCAGATAAGACAAGGTGTCCTCTGCATCCAGTTCGCTGTCGCGGGCATTGACGATCGAGACCACCCGCTCCACATGCGCCAGCGACTCGATGCGGCGCACCGCTTCCGACAGCTCGTGCAAAAACTCCGGATCATAAATCGCGTCGGCTTCGACCAACGCGAAGGTCCATTCGGTCTCGCCGAACGTGCGGTTGTGCTCACGATAGGTCTGCAACGCCGGTTCGTTCGAGACGAACCAGATGCCGACCGAGTTATCGATCCGGAAATGGCTCACATAAGCCCAAGCCGATGCCGCGACCGTGAGCAGCCACAGCACGATAATGACCCAGCGCAGCCGCAGCAGAAGATCGAGATAGCGATTCATCGCGTCATGGTCCGCACACGACGAACGCCACGCCGGCGCCTCGCGAAACCAGCTCGCGCGCCCCATCAACACCCAGCTCGCTTGACGCACCGGTTATCCGTGCGGCGCGCCCGCGCCGCTGCTCAGCGCTCGCTGCCATCCCAGTCCCCTCCCATACCCCGTAGCCTATTGCGGAAAGCGTTGCGATTCTACCGCCTCGGATACTGGCCGTCCATGACGTTGGCGGTCTTGGTGAGGTGATCGGAACGAGGATAAAATCAATAAAAAGTTGATAATATACCGCTTGCCAAACACCAGACGCGGGATATAGGATAATATTCGGTGTAGGCTTTTCCATCTCGACCCCGATAGGTTCAAAGCAGCCTCGATCGGGATGGGTTCCGAGCGCCATGCGGATCGGCTTTGCCAGTGCACCATCGACCAACGCGGCCGCCGCCGGTGCGGCACCGACGCTCTCAATCGCTCCGCTCGCCGCAGCGAGCGGCCCTAGATCCCTAATCCCCGGACGATGTCAATGGAGCCAGTAAAACCGGTTATCACCAAAATCGATCAGGTCTGCATCGGGACCGACCACTTCGACGACACAGTCCCGCGCCTGGCCCGCCTGCTCGGAATTGCGGCGTTCAAATGCTGGGACTTCGTTTATCCCCATCTCGTCGCTACCAGGATCAACGGCGCTTCCGCCGAATGGTGCATGAAGCTCGGCATCGCCCGCATCGGCAGGATGAGCATTGAGGTCGTGCAGATCTGGCACGGCGGACAGTTCGGCACCGATCGCCACTGTATTAATTCCATCGGGATAGACCATCTACGCGTGGAAACCGGGGCGTCGTTCCGCAACAACCTCGAACGGTTTAGCGGCATCGGCTGCAACCCTAAACTGCAAGCCGACATCGTCGTCCCCGTCAAGCTGGGCCCGGTCACGATCCCGCGTATCTCGTCCATGGGCCTCAATTTGGCATACTTGAGCAGAACCCCGGAGCTGCCGCTGAACCTGGAGATCTCGGCCCCAATGCTGCCGTCGACCCATGACATGGCGATCGACCTCGGCCGCGCCGATTATTATTTTGCCGCCGACGGACGGCGCTATAAGAGTCCCAAGGGCATCCGCAGCACGCTGGCGATAGGCCTGTCCGGTGTCGCGGTCGCCGCCGACAGACCAGCCGACACCCAGCGGTTCCTGCAGCGGAATCTTGGCCTCACGCAATGGACGAGCGACCTCCCCTGGAGCGCAGAAGGCAGCTCGAGTGACACGTCCGTTTGTGCTAAGGTTAAAGGATTTTCGCTCGGTTTTGTCGCTTCGTCGCTGCCATGGCCAGGCAACTCCGCAAATAAGCAAGCCGTGGTTCTGAGCACGGCAGGCGCGATCGACGCGACCGTCGGACGCTGTGTGGAGTTAGGGTGCCGACTGCTGCACCAAGGTCAGGATGCCAGCGGAGCCGATTTTGCAATCGTCGACGCAATGCAAATATTCAAGACGGACTTGGTGCTTACGGCAAGCACCGGGCCGTCGCTAAAGAAACGGCGCAACACAGCGTAAATCATGACCGAGGTCAGCGCGATGAACGAAATCCCCCGTGGGCACCGACAGCCCGAACAAAACGATCGGATCATCTGGAACTACGATTTCTCGATCTCGACATTTTACGGATGCGAACTGCAATCACTGCTGCCGCTGCTGCCGGACGGCAAGTTAACCCTGGCCGAGGCCATCCCCGGCATCGGGCTGATCAACTTGACGGCGGTGAATTTCCGCGCCGGCGGTTTAGACGGGCTCCTGCCCGAGTTTCAGGAGTTGATTTTAAGCGTTGGCGTGACGCCCGATCTTTCGCGCACGGTACCCAGTTTTGCGATGTACGTGGTTTCGCTCGCCAGCACCTGCGAACTGCATTTGGAGCATAGCCGCGAGTATTATAAGTTGCCCGCTCATACCCTGCTGACCGAGGTCTCGGTCGACCGCGAGAAATTGCAGATCGCGCTCGCGAACGAGCGCGGATCCATTGCCCTACTGAAGTCCTGCGCGGATTACAAAGAATATTCCACCGAGCCGCAGGAGCGGCTGATTCAGGCGTTTACCGGGAACCAACCGATTTATTCCAGCGACTGCATCTTCCGCGCCCGGGTGCAGGAGAACCAGCTCGCCGGCGGCGACGGCGACGTCGGCACGCTGCATCACCATCCTTTTTTCAGCAATCTCGCCGTGAACGACCTCGAGCTCATTCCCTTCGTCCAAATGATCAGCGATCCGGACGTCATCGCAGAGCAGTATTATTACCGTTCCCTGCCGTGGAAATGAGGCGGGCGGCGCGGGCAAGACCCGGCCGCCGCTTGTCAGGCCGGCTGCGCTGACCAGGCCGGAACCCTAATCGAGTCGGCGACGCGCGTCAGGTGCGGGCCGATTCTTCCTTCAGCGCCCGCACCGTGTCCTGGATCTGTTGTTCCGTATGTTCGCAGTTCATGAAGAAGCGCAGTCGCGCGGCCTTTTCAGGGACTGCCGGGTAGAGGATGGGTTGCACATGGATGCCGCGTTCAAGCAGCGCATGTGAGAGCTTCAGCGCCTTGACCGAGCTACCGGTAAGCGCCGGGACGACGGCAAGTCCCGTGCTGAAGCCGGTGTCGATGCCCGCCGCGCGCGCTTCATCGCGAAAGAGAATGCCGCGCGCCTGCAGCGCCGCGACCCTTTCCGGCTCTTGACGCATCAACTGCAGCGCGGCGAGCGCGGAGGCGGCAGTCGGCGGTGTCATCCCGACGCTGTATAGAAAACCCGGCGTGAGAAATTTGAGGTGCTCGATCAGTGCGGTCTCGCCGGCGATGTAGCCGCCGCAGCTCGCCAGCGTCTTGGAAAGGGTGCCCATCCAGATATCCACGTCGGAGCCCGCGAGCCCGAAATGCTCACGGATGCCGAGTCCCGTCGGTCCCATCACACCGAACGAGTGGGCCTCGTCCACCATCAGAAAGGCACCGTGTCGGCGCTTCAGCTCGATGAAGCGAGGCAAGTCGGGGTAATCCCCGTCCATGCTGAAGATGCCCTCGACGACGATCAGCACGCGCTCGAATTGGCGCCGCTGCGCGGTGAGGATCGCCTCGAGTGCGGCCCAATCGTTGTGCGGGAAAGGCAGGCGATGCGCACCCGACAGCTGAATTCCCTGCAGGACGCTGTTGTGCACGAGCGTGTCGTGCAGGATCAGGTCTTTGGGACCGAATAAATAGCCGATGACGGTGACGTTGGTGGCGTGCCCGCTGACAAAAGTAATGGCGTCGTCCACACCGTAGGTTTGCGCCAGCGCGCGTTCGAGCTCCCGGTGCACACCGCGCTCGCCTGAAACCAGCCGGCTTGCCGAAACCGAAGTGCCGCAGCGGTCGATAGCCGTCTTCGCGGCGTCGCTGACGCGCGGGTCGCCACAGTATCCCAGATAGTTGTAGCTCGCGTAGTTGAGATAGTCCTTACCGCCGATGCGGGTCGTGACGCCGGCGATACCGTCGTGCACCTTGAAGTAGGGGTTGGCGATGCCGAGCTTCGCTGAACCGTCGATGATGAGACGCAGTTGTACATAACCGGGATGGAGGTGAAAGCGGTATTTTCGCGCCGGGATATCGGCGGGTGCGCGGACCTCGGCCGCGACCGGCGCGGGTGGCATCTCCGGCGTGGTGACGCGGCGCTGGCGACGCTCGAGCGCCTGCTGGATCAGGCGCTCCTTCATCTGTGCGTTATAGCCGCGTGAATTTCTATGAGTCATTCGATGCAAGCTCCGAGTGACAAGTTCCAAGAGCATTCCGGCGTCCGCATGACGCGGTATGAAACGCGAGTCTTAAAGCCGGCTTCACTGAATCATCCGGGTGGTGGTCGTCAACCCGCCGGAGCGCAGATCTTCGGCAACTTTCGCGTAGGTTTCGGCATGCTCGTCATCGGCGTATCGGGTTGCGACCTGCCGCATGTGATCGTCCAGTTCGTCCCCGTCCTGGTCCGTACTGGTCAGTTGGGCAAGGATGCGTGCGGACAGCTTCGCTACCGTCGGGCTCTCGCTGATCGCCATGACCGGCAGGCGGACCGTGAAGCGCGCTTCGACCGCCGTGGTCAGCTCCACACCCATCAACGAGTCGAAGCCCATGTCGTATAGCGAGCGGTTTTCGTCGATTTTGTCCGGCGCGATGCGCAAAATATCGCCGACTTCCTTCTTGAGCATGTCGGCGACCGCGGCTTCGAGCGCTTGGGCAGGCAGCGTGGCCACCATGCGGCGCAAGTCTCCGCTGCTGTCCTCGTCCGCCGCGATGTCGTCCACGCCTTGAGCAAGATCGCTGAACTTCGGCGAACGCGCAGTCGGCAGAAAGCGGCTCAGCGCACGCCAATCGAGTTCCATGACGCCCAGACCGGAGCGGTCGGCCAGCACCAGTTCCTCGAGCGCGTCGAGTGCGACCGCGGACGGAATCGCCGCGCCGCCCATGCGGTTCTGCAACGCCTCTTTGATCTGCGTGTTGCGCGCGAGATAGCCGGCGTCGTCAATCGCACCCCAGCGCACACACAATGCCGGCAACCGCGCCGCGCGGCGGGAAGCGGCGAGCGCCTCGATCGCCGCGTTGGCCGCGACGTAGTTGCCCTGCCCCGGGTTGCCAAACAGCGTGGTCGCCGACGAGAACAGGATGAACAGATCGAGATCCATGGTCAGCGTCAATTGGTGCAGATAATAGGCGCCAAGCA
This sequence comes from uncultured Lamprocystis sp., assembly GCA_964470155.1. Classification (GTDB taxonomy): domain Bacteria; phylum Pseudomonadota; class Gammaproteobacteria; order Chromatiales; family Chromatiaceae; genus Thiodictyon. Next base: position 59,891 of record CAYYAY010000022.1, read on the forward strand.
TCTTGGGCGCGAGCACCCGGCGGATCTGCTCGCGGGTGAGGTTGCGCGCCAGCCCGTCCTCGTAGACGGCGGCCGCGTGCACGATGCCCCGCAGTGGCGGCATGGCGACCGCGATCTCGGACAGCAGTGCAGCCAGCGCCTCAGGGTCCGTGATGTCGCACGCGGCGGCGCGCACGCTCACCCCGGCCGCCTCGAGCTGCGCGATGCCCGCGCGCGCCTCGTCGGTCACTGGCCCGCTGCGGCTCACCAGCACCAAGTTGGAAGCGCCGCGGGCGGCCAGCCACTGGGCCGTCTTCAGCCCGAAACCGGAGAGTCCGCCGGTCACGAGATAGGTCGCGCCGGCCGGCAGTTCGAGCCGGCCACGCTCGGACTGGCCGCCGTGCGTAGGCTGGACGCCGTCGCGGTAGGTCACGACGATCTTGCCGATCTGACGCGATTGCTGCATGTGGCGGAATGCATCGACGACCTGCCCGGCCTCGAAGCAACGATAGGGCAGCGGATGCAGCACGCCCTCGTTGAATAGCCCGATCATCTCGCGGAAGATCCGTGCGGTCAGATCCGGGCGTTCCTTCATCAACTGGTCCGCGTCGATGCCGAAATAGCTGATGTTGTTGCGGAACGGACGCAGGCCAATACGCGTGTTTTCCTGGAAGTCACGCTTGCCCAGTTCGAGAAAGCGACCGAACGGTTTCAGCACGCGCAGGTTGCGGTTGATCGCCTCGCCCGCGAGCGAGTTGAGCACAACATCGACACCCTTGCCTTCAGTGATCGCGAGGATCGCGTCGGCGTAGGCGAGCGAGCGCGAGTCAAGCACATGAGGGACGCCCAACAGGCGCAGGAAGTCGCGCTTCTCGTCGGAACCGGCGGTGGCGAAGATCTCGGCGCCACAGTGCTTCGCCACCTGAATTGCCGCGATGCCGACGCCGCCCGCAGCGCCGTGGATCAGAATTTTCTCGCCTTCCGCCAGGCGCGCAAGATGGTTCAGGGAGTAGTAAACGGTGAAGAAGGTGCTGGGGATCGTCGCCGCGGCCTCGAATGACAAGTCGGCGGGTATTGGGGAGACGCAGACCGCCCGCGTCACGACGCGGGTGGCGAAGCTCATCGGCCCGAAGCCGACGACGCGGTCGCCCAGGGCGAAGCCGCGCACCTGAGAGCCAATGCCGGTCACGACACCGGCAAACTCGAGGCCCAGCGTAGGGCCTGCGAAACCGCCTTCGATCACTTCGTCGGTCAGCAGCCCGAGCGCATACATGACGTCCCGGAAGTTGAGGCCGGTCGCATGCACCGCGACTTCCAGCTCGTCAGACCCGGGCCGCGTACGCGGGTGTAGCTCCCAGCGCAGGTTGCGAAGCTGCCCCGGAAACTGCAGCCCAAGGCGCAGCGTCGACGCGTCGGTGACCGCGTGCGGTGCGGGCGGGCGGGATGCCGCTGGCGCGACACGCAGCCGCGGCACGTAGCGGTCGCCGGAGGCAGTCAGTATGATCTCCTGTTCGGCGTCCGGGTGAGCGATCTCCCGCACCAGCGTGGCGACGATGGTATCGAGGGCCGCGGCGGCGTCGATGTCCACAAGTCGTACCGACAGGTCGGATGCCTCATTCATGAGGGTGCGGCCGAACCCCCACAGCGCGGCGTCCGTGCCTGCGGCAAGGTTGACCTCCGCGGACGGCTCCACCGTCGTGGCGCGTGCCGTCACCAGCCACAGGGTCGAACGGATGCCGGCCGCTGCGCATACCTTCGTGACGGTCGCGGCCGACACACAGCGGTCGATCTGCTGTTCGAGGAGCAGCGTTGGGGTGGCGTCCCGCGAAGGTTCGCGCAGACCGTGAAGATGCAGGATGCCGGCAACCTGACCCGCCGGGCCGAACTCCCGAAAGAGATTTTCGAGCTGGCCCTCATCGAAGGCGTTCATAGGGTCGCGGCCCGAAGCGCCGACGAGGCGCTCGCGCCGGCTGCCCGGCGTGACCTGCACGACGCGGTCGCCGCGCCCCTCCAGCGTCCGCGTCATCGCGTCCGCAAGCCGCACCGCGAATCCCTCCTGGTCGGCAAGCAGTACCCAGGTGCGCGCGGCTGCCGCAGCCGCAGGTGAAAGGGTATCGGCATGGTCGGTCGCGTGCGCGAGCAGCAGGTACGGACCCGACCCGCCGTCCGCGGACAGCTCGAGCACGGCAGCGGATTGATAGCCGAGTGTCTGCAACTGCTTGAGCCGGAATGCCGCGGGTCTGTGGTGGGAACTCCAGTGGCTGCCGGACGCATCGGTCCACCAGTCGCGCCGCCCGCCGAAAACCAGGTCCAGCCAACGCGACGGATACTGCTCGACGACAAGTACGGCACCGCCGACGGCCAGCCGCCGCTTCACCCAGGCGAGCGCGACAGCGGTGTCCTGTCCGGTCGCGAAGTCCGCGGTCACCAGCGCGAGATGGAATTGCTCGTTCGGCGGAATCACCCCCGCGTCAGGCGCATCAACTCCGACTTGGCGCACGTCCACGCCGGGAAAAGCTTCCAGCAGAGGATGGCAGTCCTCCGCGGTTTCCGGCACCGTCGTCGCGAAAACGTAGTCGCAGCGGTCGAAGTCCAGGGTCTGGCACAGGTTGGCCGCGAACGTCGGACTACCCGCGCCGATCTCGACGATGCGCAGACGTTTGCCCGTCGGCAGTTGCGCGAGACCGTGCGGGACGAGATCCTGGAGCGCGCGCACGATCGCGGAAAGGCCCGCTTCTGCAAGCAGGAGGCGCATCAGGCGGCTCGGCGTGCACTCACGCGGCAACAGTTGCTCCAGACGACAGCGGCCGCGCAGCAGGTCGGCGAGATGCATGCCTACCCGCCCGACGCCGTGGAGCACCGGCAGGAAATCCGGATAATCCGCGATGAGACCGTTCCAGATATCCTGAGCCGAAGGCTGATCCTCATCCGCTGCGAAGTGCCATTCCTGGCCCGCTGGAGTCATCGCCTTGTCTTCCTGCGCGATGCCGATCAGGCGCGCGAGGAGCCCCGCCGTCTCCGGGTCGGCGTTGGCGCAAGCCGCCACGTCTGCCTGCCGCAGCACCTGGCCGTCGGCAGCCAGCGCCTTCAGCGCGTCGGCGGCGAAGCGGCCGCACAGCGTATCGAGCAGCGGCTCGATTTCGGCCGTGTAGCGCTGCAGCGTGCCGCTCCTCACGGCCAAGTGGGCCACGTCGGTGAGCTGCGCGTGCAACTGATCGAATAACCGGTGGGGTGCGGCGGCGGACTCCAGCGGGTGCGGGTGCGGGATGCAGTGGTAATCGATATAGCGCAGGCGGTCGGCCGGGTTCTTGCGGAGCCGGATGCTGCTGAAGCGCGCCTCGCGGATCCAAGCGAGCCGCTCACCGTCCGCGTCGTAGAGCGTGAACGCCGCCGTGATCGAGTACGGACTGCACTTCAACAGCGTCGCGCGTGCGCTGTGCGGCGTCCCCTTGCCGGTGCGAAAATGCAGGCCGACGATCTTGGCGGGAACGTAGACCGCGCCGGACTGCGTAAGGTAGTCCTCTTTCAGGAGTTGGATGATGAGCTGGAACGCGCAGTCGAGCAGGGCTGGATGCAGGTCGAACGCGGCGAGTTCCGACTCGATCGCTTGCGGAATATGGAAGGTCGCACAGACCGAGCCGTCCTCGACCCAGATCGACTCGAGCGCGCGGAAGGCCGGACCGTAATCGAGCCCGACGGCGCCGGTCAGCATCCGGTGCGCATCGCCGTTCGTATCGGCCGGACGCGGCGGCAGCGTGAGCGGCGCCTGCGGCCCCAGGATGTCGTGCGGTTCTTCGAGGATACGGCCGGTCGCGTGCAGCGTCCACGCCTCCTCGGTCCCGTGGTCGCGGCTGCGGATGGTGAAACCGCCGTCCGTGGGGTCGATAACGAAGCGCACGACTTTCGATTGCGACTCCGCAAGCACGAGCGGCGAGCGGATTTCGAGCTGCTCGAGCTCGACTTGATCGCCGCCGTGCCACAGGCGCGCCGCCGCCAGCGCCATCTCGGCGAATGCGGTGCCCGGCATCACGATGGCGTCGCCGATGACGTGATCCGCGAAGCTGGGATTGAGCTGGGTATCGATCTGGTTTTCCCAGGCCCATTCGATCTCGTGCAGGCGGTAGCCGAGCAGCGGGTGCTCCCGGTGGCGATGCAGGCCGGACTCCGGCGAGAGTGTGTGCAAGTGGCGCTCGCGCTGCCACGCGTAGTTCGGCAACTGCACGAACGCGCCGCGCGCGGGAAAGAGCTTGCTCCAGTCGATCGACGCGCCGACGATCATCACTTGGCACAGCGCGCTCCACAGGCGGTCGGACGCGTCGTCGTCGCGCAGCACGGTCGGCACGACCTGGCCCTGCACGCCGGCGTCGTGCATACAGCTCACCATGTAGCGGCGCAGCAGCGCATGCGGTCCCACTTCGACGAATGCCGTCACCCCGTCGGCCAGGATGCTCTTGATGGCTTTCTCAAAGCACACCGGTTCGCGGATATTGCGCCACCAGTACGCGGGGCCGAGCGCGGTGCCGTCGAGTTGTTCCCCGGTGACCGCGGAATGGAAGGCGACCACGGCGGCGCCGGGGCGCAAATCGCCGAGCGCCTCCAGGATGCCTGCTTCCAGCGAATCCATGGCCGGGCTATGGAAGGCGTAATCGAGATCGAGTCGCTTATAGGACAGGTCGCGCTGCCCCAGCGCAACTTCGAGCCGATCCAGCGCCGGCGTCGCGCCCGCTACGGTCACACTGTCCGAGCTGTTGATGCCGGCGACCGTGAGCGCGCGCGCGAGGTCGAGCGATTCGATCAGCTCGGCAATGGCGTTCTCGCCGAGCGCGACGGCGGTCATCTGCCCGCAGCCCTTGGTCATGCCCTGCAGCTTGCTGCGGTGATAAATGACGCGCACGGCCTGCTCCAGCGTCAGCGCACCCGCCGCCCAAGCGGCCGCGACCTCCCCGACGCTGTGGCCGGTCACCGCCACGGGTTCGACGCCGCGGCTGCGCAGCACTTCGGTCATGCCCACTTGCATCGCGAAGAGTGCCGGCTGCGCAACCTCGGTGTATTCATAGCGGCCGCTGCCGTTCCCGCCGGCCAACTCGGCCTCGAGCGAAAAGCCCGCGAGCGGACGAAAAATTGCGTCCACCGCCCGCACCGCGTCCCGAAACAGGGGTTCTTGGGCGAGCAAGCGTCGTCCCATCCCTTCCCACTGCGAGCCATTGCCGGAATAAACGAAGGCGAGCGCGGTGGGCTGGGCGAGCGCGACCCCGCACTCCATCCGACCTGCGGCAGTGACGCCCGCGGCGAATGCATCAAGCGACTGCGCGGCCGCTTGCGCAGTGTCGGCGAGCACCACGGCGCGGTGCTCATGCCAATCGTGGTGGAATGCAGCGCTCCACGCCACGTCGTAGAAGGGCGCCGGGTGATCGCGGCGCAGAAATCCCGCGAGGTCGCGCGCCGCGTCTTTCAGCGCATCGGCGCTCTTGCCGGACACCACCAGAGGTAGCGCCGCGTTTACAGGGACATGCTCGGCCGGCCGCGCCTGGGGCTCGGAACTCGCCAGAATGACGTGCGCGTTGGCACCGCCGAAGCCGAACGAGTTGACCCCGACGACAACGCGGCCCGCGGGCTTGAGCGCAACCGCGGCAGTGACGGCGCGGATGTTCCACTCATCGAAGCGAATACTGGGATTCGGGTTGTCGAGGTGGATCGTCGCCGGAACGAGGCGGTGCTGGATACAATGCACGGCCTTGACCAAGCCGGCGACACCGGAGGCCGCCTCGAGGTGACCGGTATTGCTCTTGACGGAGCCGATGAGCAGCGGATTGTCGCGCGGACGGCGGCGGCCCAACGCTTCGCCCAGCGCCTGGGTTTCCACCGGGTCGCCAACCGCGGTGCCGGTGCCGTGCGCCTCGAGGTAGTCGATCGCGGCAGGATCGATGCCGGCCTCCGAGTAAGCTCTTGTCAAGAGCGCGGCCTGGGCCTGCACGCTCGGCACCGTGAGGCCGGACTTACGGCCATCGGCGTTGATCGCCGAACCCGCGACGACGGCCAGAATGCGGTCGCCGTCGGCCATTGCCAGGTCATAATCCTTGAGGTAAAACAGACCCGCGCCTTCGGAACGCACGTAGCCATCACCGGCGGCATCGAACACGCTACAGGCGCCGCGCCTGGAAAGCATCGACGCCTTTGAGAAGGCAATGAAGCCGTAGGGGTGGGTATGCACCGACACCCCGCCGGCGAGCGCGTGCGTACTTTCGCCGGTGACGATCGAGCGACAGGCGAGGTGGAACGCGACGAGCGAGGACGAGCACGCGGTATCGACCGCGATGCTGGGCCCACGCAGGTCGAATGCGTAGGAGATGCGGTTCGCGGCGATGCTGTTCGAGGTGCCGGTGGCGACCGAGGAATCGATGGCGACGAGATTGTCCGCGAAGCGGAACCCATAGTCGACGGCGGCAATGCCGATATAAACGCCGCACTGGCTGCCGCGCACGTCGGACGGACGAATGCCGGCGTTCTCCAGCGCCTCCCAGGCGAGTTCGAGCAGCAGGCGTTGTTGCGGATCGGTCTGGGCGGCCTCGCGCGGCGAGATGCCGAAAAAGCCGGCGTCGAACGCATAGACATCACCAATGGAGCCGGCGGCAAAGGTGTAGCTCGTGCCGGGATGCGACTTGCGCGGGTGCCAAAACGATTCCTGTGCCCAGCGGTCGGCGGCGACCTCCGTGACCAGATTGCGCCCCGCCAGCAGGTCGGGCCAAAAGCGATCCGCGGTCGTGCCGGGCAGCCGGAACGCCATGCCGACGATGGCCACTTGCTTGCGGCTCATCGAGTGACCCCCTGACTCCAGATCCCGACGGACCGGTCCATCCCGACATTCCGTAGGCGACGCCCGTCCGTTACGCTTAAGGTAATCATCGTTCTTGTCTCCCTGGAGCACCGGCCCGGCCTTGATAGGGCGCTGCGACGATGCGGTAAGCACAGATTCAACAACAACCGGCCGCTAGCCGTCATTTTTCGGCGCACCTCGTCAGGGTGCAGCCGCAGCGAAAATAATACCAAAAAAAACCCCACTCACTGTGTAAAATTCAGGTAAATGTGAAGTGAGTGTCTAGGTTTCGCCAGTTCGATCTAGGTGGCCGCACGGTCGGATCCACTGTGCCGACCGATCATGGCCGGCCGGCCTGATGGTCAAGACCACTTCAAGCCGATTAGTCTTTCGGATCAAACGAGTAGCCGAGCATTTCAATGTCCGCTTTGAAATGCCGCGCAACCAATTCTGCAGTCTCAGCCGTGTAATAGCTTCGATAGTCCTTGCGCCGATCACTGGCCTCACGCGCATGGGGTAAGGCGGGGGTTTTGATCCCGATGCGGGCGCAGACGGCCGCGAAGTCCGCGTGCAAACGTTCGTACCGACCCATATAGTCGACGATGGTCCGGCCGTGGAGATCGATCAGATAATCACTCTGCAACTCGATCGAGGTGTCGACGTGATACTGGTAGGGACGCTCGGGGTCCAGCTTCCAGCGCAGGAAGGCGTCGAAGGTCGCGTTGCCGCCGAGATAGCGCGGGCGTTCCCGGCGGATGTGGTGAAAGGAGCTGACCTGCAGGTCCCAGGGGTTGCGCACGAAGGCGAACTTGAACAACTGGTCGAAAAACTCCTTGGGCAACATTTCTTTGGCGGCGATGGCCTTGGCGTGGCGCGGCAGCTTGGTGGCGAGTCGGTGGCCGCTCAGGTGACTGAAGCGGCTGCACAGGAACATCGGCCAATACCAGGGGTCCGCCCAGCGCAACCCCTCCAGCGCGGCGCGCACGCTGGTGCCGCCGGTCTTGGCGATATGGACGAACAGAAAGCGGTGTTTGACTGAGAGCAGCATGGGTTCGAGTGTAACATGACCCCGAACACCGACGCCGATGCGAACACGGCTCCGCCCGCTGCCGTCCGGCCCGAGGAGACGGCCGGCGAAGCCCTGTGGATCGAGGTCATCCGCAAGATGGACGAGACCTACGCGGACCTGGTCCGCCATCAGGTCGAGCTGGAGGAAAAGAACAGCGCACTGGAGGAAGCCCAGCAGTTTATCGCGAGCGTCCTGGCGGCCATGACGGACGTGCTGATCGTCTGCGACGTGGACGGACGCATTCAGCAGGTCAATACCGCGCTGGAGACGCTGGTCGGCGTGCCCGAGGTGCAGTTGCGCGGACGGACCTTTCTGTCCCTGCTCGCGGCGGAGTCCTTGCCGCTGGCGCGTACTTTCGGCGAGAAAATCCGCAGCAAAGCCATCCACGACTGTGAGCTGATCCTCGCGGGTCGCGACGGACAGCCCGCGCCCCTGGCGATGAACTGCACCTCGCGCTACGACCACCGCGGCCGACTGGTCGGGATGGTGCTGATCGGCCGACCGGTCGGGGAACTGCGTCAGGCCTATGAAGACCTGAACCGCGCCCACGCGGACCTCAAGCAGGCCCAGCAGCAACTGATCAGCGCGGAGAAAATGGCCTCACTCGGCCGGCTGGTGGCGGGGGTGGCCCATGAGCTGAACAACCCCATCAGCTTCGTCTACGGCAACATTCACGCCCTGGCCCGGTATCGTGAGCGGCTCGGCCGCTTCATCACCGGGGCCGAGGCCGCGGGGCTGTCGCCCGAGCTCCAGGACCTGTGGGATGAACTGCGCATCGGGCGCATCCTCACCGACCTGGATCCGCTGCTCAAAGGCACCCTGGAGGGCGCGGAACGGGTGCGCGATCTGGTGCAGGATCTGCGTCGCTTCTCCTCCGGCGCGCAGGGCGAACACACGGACTTCGACCTCGCCCATGTGGTTCGCACCGCGGTGCACTGGGTCTCCCAGAGCGGTATCAAAGACGCCGGCCGGCAGACCCCGGCGATCACCCTGGACCTGCCGCCGCACCTGAGCGTCCGCGGCCATCCGGGTCAGATCCATCAGGTGGTGATGAACCTGGTACAGAACGCGCTGGACGCGGTGCGGGGGCGCCCCAAGCCGCGCATTGGCGTGGGACTGACCACGCGTGGCGCCACGGCCGTGCTGCGGGTGCATGACAACGGCCCGGGCGTCTCCGACACCGACCGCCTGCGCGTCTTCGACCCCTTCTTCACCACCAAACCGGTCGGTCAGGGCACCGGACTCGGGCTCTCCATCAGCTTGCGCGTCGTCACCGACCACGGCGGCACACTCGTCCTGGAACCGACGGCGGAAGGCGGCGCGGCCTTTCGGATGGAATTGCCGATGGGCTGAGGGGACGAAACATCTCCTGGCTCAACTCCGCAACCCCGACGCCGGCGACTGAACCCGCTAAAGTTCAAGGCTTCAACCTTGGCTATGAGGTCCAACACGCACGTTCTCCCCGTTTATTCGCGTTCAGTGACGGACAATACTCACCCGATGCGCAACCCGGACACTATCCCAATGACACCCGAACTCGTGGTCCTCTGGCTCCAGTCCGGCGGCTGCGGCGGCTGCACGCTGTCGCTGCTGGGCGCCGAGTCACCGGACCTGACTGCAACGCTGGATGGCGCGGGCATCCGCTTGCTCTGGCATCCGTCTTTCAGCGAAGCGAGCGGTGAGGAGGTGTTGGACTTGCTGGATGGCGCGATCAGCGGCACCCGCGCATTCGACGTGTTGTGCATCGAGGGCGCCATGCTCCGCGGGCCGCGGGGTACGGGACGCTTTCATGTGCTGGCGGGGAGCGACCGGCCGCTGATCGATTGGGTGCGGCAGCTCGCCGCCCGCGCCCGCTATACCGTCGCGGTGGGCACCTGTGCCGCCTTCGGCGGGGTGACGGCCGCCGGTACCAACCCCACCGAGGCCTGCGGCCTGCAATATGAGGGCACCCGCTCCGGCGGCCTGCTGGGGACGGACTACCGCGCGGGATCCGGCCTGCCCGTGATCAACATCGCCGGCTGCCCCACCCACCCCGACTGGGTCACCGAGACCCTGATGGCCCTGGCCCTGGACGGCCTGACCGCGGACGACCTGGACCCCTATCGCCGACCGCGGATGTATACGGACCATCTGGTGCATCACGGCTGTACCCGCAACGAGTTCTACGAATACAAGGCGAGCGCCCGCCGCCACTCCGATCTGGGCTGTATGATGGAGCACCTGGGCTGCCTGGGCACCCAGGCGCATGGGGACTGCAACACCCGACTCTGGAATGGACAGGGCTCCTGCACCCGCGGCGGCTATGCGTGCATCAACTGCACCGCCCCGGAATTCGAGGAGCCCGGCCACGCCTTTGCCGACACCCCCAGCATCGCCGGCATTCCCATCGGCCTGCCCACCGACATGCCGAAGGCCTGGTTCGTCGCCCTGGCCTCACTGTCCAAGGCGGCGACCCCGGAGCGCTTGCGCCGCAACGCGGTGACGGACCATCTCGTGATACCGCCCGCGGTGCGGGGTACCAAGCCGCGTTAGCAGCAACCCCAAACAACGAATCCGGACCGGATCAGATGTCACCGCGAGCCTCCTCTCGCGAAAGCTCTGGAAATTTGTAGACCAGCACGGTCTCGATCAGGAAAATCGACGCCAGCCAGCGCGCATAGAACCAGGGGTCCGCATAGAATTGTGACTCGGCGAAGACCAACGGCAGGTCGGGTGTACCCGGAGCGGGCAACAGTACCCCGTCGAGCCGAAAGGCCGTCTGTTTCATCTCCTCGGCATGCATCCGGTAGACCCCCGCGGGCGGGACCGCAAGGCCCGCCAGTTCGAAGACAGTCGCCGGACGCTCCCGGAAGATCCGGTAGAAGAGCGGGTCGGTGTGCATGGGTCCGATTCTAGCCCAACGGCCGAAAATGGGCCGCCGACGTTTCGGGAATCCCGGCATAACCGCTTTCTCAACCCTAAGATTTCCGGTTAGGCAAACTGTCACCGGGACTGCTCTCCATTATCGACACTCCGGCGGTCGCCCAACTCATCCTGCGCACCGCACAACGCCATGGGCTAGCGCGAGTGCTGCCGGTCGGGGCCATCATCCAGGGCCGGGAAGGCCGCCATATGACCGCCTGAGGCCGCCGAGACCGTCGCCCGCGCCCTGGCCCTGGCCGAACAGACCGGCGCCCGCATCCGCTTCCGCGGACTCTCCAGCGCCCGCGGCGCGGAGATGCTGGCCGAGGCGCGGCGCCGCGGCATCCCGGCCAGCGGCGACTGCTCGGTGAACCAACCCTGTTGCCGCCCTTGCCGAGTTTCAAATCGCTGCGTCTTTACTCGAGGTGGACGTGATTAGGTACCACTTAGCGGCAACATTCGGATGCGATGACGCCTTGGATCAATTGTCACCAAAGCTCCTGCTTTCAGCATCTGCGCTGCGGTGATCAGCGTTTCCAACACCGCAGAGCCAATCGTTTCGGGAAGGATATGCTGAAACCGAAGCTGAACGACGCTGGGAGCCGCCACGTTCGTCGCAAAGAGCAAAGAGCCGAAATCCAAATCGTGGGTAAATACTACATAGCCGTTGTCACGCGCCCAGGCCATAATGTCGGTGTCTTCCGCGCGGATGTCTCCGATCCTGCTCCAGTGTATCGCGTCATGACCGGCCCGATTGAGGAAGTCTTCCCACGTCTCCGGGATATTCATGTCCAAGAGGATCTTCATGATGCCTGGAGAGGTACGTCATATTCTTCGGCCCGCCAGGTCGCATAGGCCAGGGCCGCATAAATGTCCGCCCGTTCCAGGCTGGGATAGAGTTCAAGGACTTTGTCTATCGTTTCGCCTGACGCCAGCAATCCAGTGACGGTGCCGACCGTTATCCTGATGCCGCGGATACAAGGCTTGCCGCCCATGACCTTGGGGTTGATCGTGATTCGCTCTAGTTCCGGAAAATTCATATGTTTTCTCTGTCAGAGTGGCAACGGCTGAGATATCAGCATTACAGCTGGACATGGGGGCTCAGTCGCGCCCGGTGAAAACGGAAAAAGTACCAGGGCTAAGGCGCCACGCCTATAGATCATTCCACACCTCATCTTCCGGATTATCCCAAACGGAGGCGAGCGAACCCGCTTGGGCACCCATCAGATCCTCCCACTCCACCCGCTCGCTCTTTTCCTTTAGGTAACCAATGAAATCCAGTACCTCCCGAGCCTGGTTCTCGGGTAGCGTCTTGATCTGTTCGTATGCCAACTCTGCAACAGTCATAGTTGATTCTCCCGAATTGATCCACTCGGCGCCAATGGTGCGGCTCGTAGTGCAGCCCGATAGCCGACAATCGGTCCGCGTCGAAAATCCATCCGGCCGAGCCCGTATCCAGTAAGACATTCTCGATCTTGACCTGCCGTCCGCGGTACTCAATGTCTGCGCTGATATAAGGCAAACCAAGACGCAGCTCGATATTCATCACGCGCTCCGGATGCCAAGCCACTGCCGCTCCCGGATGTCCAGCGTATCCCGGCTGGTGTGGAAGACGTAAAACTCCCGTTGCGGGACTTCGCGATGAATCCTGGCGTAGGCGCTCAGAGCCGTCGCCGAATCGGGGAAGGCGTCAAGCACCGCCAATTGGTCGAGAAT
>CAYYAY010000023.1:0-72276 GCA_964470155.1 uncultured Lamprocystis sp.
TATCTGACCCATTACCAACTGCTGCCCTATCAACGCACCGCGCAGTTGCTCAACGCCCTGGCCGGGATCGCCCTCTCGCCAGGCACCCTGGTCGCCATGGGGCGGGAGGCCGCCGCGCGCCTGGCCGCGCCGGTGGCGGAGATCGGCCAGGCGCTGGTCGCCCAAGTGGTGGCGCACGCCGACGAAACCGGGCTGCGCGTCGGCAAGGCGCTGCAGTGGCTGCATGTGCTCTGCACCGCCACCCTCACGTTCTATGCCGTGCATGCCAAGCGCGGCCGCGAGGCCCTGGCCGCCATCGGCCTGCTCGCGCACTTCCGGGGCATCTTGGTGCATGACCACTGGGCCGCCTACCTGGGGCTGGACTGTCTCCATGCCTTCTGCAATGCCCACCATCTGCGCGAGTTGATCGCCGTCACCGAAACCTACCCGGGCCTGGCCTGGCCGCAACGACTCATCGACCTGCTCCTTGAGGCCAACAGGGTGACCCAAGCCGCACGCGATGCCGGACGGAGCGCGCTCGCTGCGGCCACCATTGCTGACCTCTTCCGCCGCTACGACGCGATCCTCGCCGAGGGTGCGCGTTACCACCCCCACCGTCCGGGTCCCCCGGGCAGCCGCCGCCGGGTCAAACACCCCCGGCCCACAACCTGGTCACCCGCCTCCAGGACCATCGCGACGAGGTCCTGCGGTTCGTCACCGACCTGCGTGTCCCTTTCGATAACAACGTGGGCGAGCGTGATATGCGCATGCCCAAGCTCAAGCAGAAGGTGTCCGGCTGCTTCCGCTCCGCCGCGGGCGCGCACGCCTTCGCCACTGTCCGTTCTTACCTCTCCACCCTGCACAAGCAGTCCGCCGACGTTTATCAAGCCCTGGTGCTGACCTTCCAAGGGCAACCGCCGATGCCCCGGCTGGGGTAGGGCAGCCTCGGGGGTAGCTGAATAGTTACGCGATGTCGCGCATGGGTGCTTCTCCTGCCACACCACGGCGCACGCGACCGCCAGGCGGCGACAACGTGTGCCGCGGTTGGCGGTTGGATTAGACAAGGGTTTAGAAGTAGAACCCGTCGTCATCCCCGCCCAGCAGGGCGGCAATGTCGATCGGCGTCCGCGTCGTCGTTGTCGAATCGGTACAGGCGGTACATCCGCTTCACGGCACCGCCCCTTCCCAATAGTCACCGAAGACGTCGGCGGCGATCCGGTGAATCGCTTCACGCTGTTCGGGCTCGGTCCGCGCGGTGAGGGCTTGAGTCAAGGCGTACTCGAACACCTTGGGCGCGCCCTTGAACGTGAGGGACAGGCCCGCCCAGCGGACCACCGTCCGGGTGCTCATCGTGACCGTCAGCTCCGCCCCGCCCTCCTTGGCGCCGACGAACAACCGGCGGACCTCGCCGGCGACGGCGATCATCTTCTCGACGATCAGGTCCGGCAGCTTCGGGGCCTGGGTCTTGATGATCTCCTTCTCGATCGCCGGCTCCGGATAGCCGACATGGACGACCCGGAAGCGGTCCATGAAGGCCAGGTTCTGGCGCAGGACCCCCTGGTCGAGGCCCGAGCCGTCCCCGGCGCCCACCGAGTTGCCGGTGGCAAACACCCGGAACTTCGGGTACGGTCGGATGACCTCGCCGCCGTTCTCGGCGATCACCAAGGGTTGCCCCTCAATGATGTCGTTCAGCCCCGCCAGTTCGGACGGGTCCATCAGGTCGCTTTCGTTGAGGATCAGCCGCGGACGCCTCTTCTCAGTTTGGCTGTTCTTGTTGAGCGCCCAGCTTGCGCTATGCGTTTCTCCGCCATGGGAGAGACGACAATTCGGTTGTCCCTTGCAGACTCGATCGCGCGCTATCGCCAGAGTCCGCAGGGGGCAGCCGCCGACCGGGGTCCGGGGTGCCGGGAGGCGTGCCGCCGGACCCCGCGCCCATCCATGGGCCAGGGCATCAATGACGGACTCCGTCTGCACGATGTCCGCCTCAATCACCTTGCCCGCCATTTCCTCGGCGGTATAGTCACCCGTCTCTTCCGGGAATGCCGCCCGCAGGGACGCGGCCTTCGCGCACTTCAGCAACTGCCCGCGGGGGCGCTTCTGCCACATCTCGTTGGGCATCTCCGACTTTTTCACTCGGGCGTAGGTTTCCTCCCAGAACACCGTTTCCGAAAAGGGGCAACGCGTACCGGCGTTTTCGCCGACGGGAAGATACTGTCGGTCAACACCGCCCAGGTGCCGGGGTCCAGACCGACGGCGGCCAAGGCGCTGGCTGCCATGGGAAGACGGCAGGGAACCGTAGTGGATGAGGGGACGGCTGCTCATGGGTTCTTGGCCATGATGGTCTGTTCTCTCGGGTGAATGACCCGGGCAGACACACCATCCCGGTAGGGAGTCGGTCTGCTCCCCAGGGGTTGCGTTGATGCCGGTTTGGCCGGCGGTGGGTTGCCTTCCGTTACGCGAAGGCCATGTCCCAAACGTCAAACAGCGCGCGCTGTTGGGCGCGCGCAGCGTTGCGTTGGGACGCGTGGAGGTGCTCCACGATCGCTGCGGCGGCCTCCGTCGCCGCCGTCAGGATGTAGTCGTCGCAGGACTCGAAGCCCCAGCACGCGTCCCGCTGGGCCGTCGCGCGTCCGTCCTCATCGAGCAGGCGCACTTCGTAGCCGAGGTACCACCACGCGTTCTTGCACCAGGCGTGGAGGTATTGGAAATCCTCCGCCACCGCCTGGGCAGCAACCATGGGTGCGCTCGCCGGCTTGGTGCCGAAGCGTGCCGTGAGCCAGTCCTGGAGTCGCGTGACCGTTGCGCTGTCGCACCACGTGGCGCCGTGGAGTCGCGTGGCGACGCGGGGGCGCGCGACCGGCGGTCGGTGCGTACCCCAACGCTCGCGTAGCGCGATGCGCTGGGCCTGGGCCACGTCGTAATAGCGCCGGAAGTTGCGGTCTTTGATGAGAACGCGTTCCCCCGGATGCTTCTCACGGCGGGTCCAGTCGGATACCGGCCCGTGGCCGTCGGCCCGTTCCCACGGCGGATCATCGTGGTCGTCGAGGGCGATGACGAGTGAGAATGTCATCCCATTAACGACGATCTGGGTTGCTCCGGTCCAGACCTTGGTCGAGTAGTCGGTCATGGTTGTCTCCTGGGGGTGTACCCCGGTGAGACACACCGCTCCGCAAGGGGAGAGGAAGTCTCCCCCAGGGGTAGAAAAGTGAATAGCGGCACGAACGCCATCGCTGGCGTCGCTGATGGCGAGGCGAACGGTTTTTACCTGCGCCAAGACCCGAGGAGACGCATCTCCCCCGATGGAGAGAACGCGTCTCCCCGGATCGGGGCGGGCGATCACGTCAGGTCGTGTAGCGCACGTCCGGCTCGTTGCCGAGGTTGCCGATCAGGATGACTGTGTTGATCCCTCTGGACATGGTGGTCTCCTAGTGGTCGGTGCCGCCGGTGCGGCGGCGGATGACGGTGGGCACGTCGTAACGCGCCCAGTCGGTCGGGCGGGCGCGACGCGCCCGAACCTGGCGCATCCGGGCGGCGATGCCCAGGGTCGCGATCAGTAAGAGAAGCGCTCCGTATAGGAGCGTGGATGCGAGGTCACTCATGGCGCGGGTTTCCAGGGAGGAAGGGGGCACCATGCCCCGTGGGGCAGTCGGTGCCCGGTGGGGTTATCGAACAGGTTGCGGAGGTCAGAGCGACCGCGGTCGGGTCGCTCCGGTGGGGCTCACCCATCGTGGCAGCCCTCCTGACTCAGGACGCGGGTCCCGGTTGGTCGTGGTCATCGGTGGTGCTGATTTCTTGAAGCGGCCAGCTACCGCGATGCGGGTCTCCACCAAGGGAGACGCGACAATTCGCCTGTCCACTGCGGACGCAGCGGACACCAGCGACAGCAGGATCGCAGTGGACAGGGGAATCGGGGGTTGGTCGGCGCAATGGGACGCGACGCGCAAGCGTCGGAGCGTTCAATGCGAACCGCTGCGCCTGATCGCGCGGGTGATCTTGGTGGCTGCGGGGCACCACCGCCGCGACGGGTCGGCGGCCAGGGTCAGGAAGACGCCCGTAGCGGGCGGGGTGGGCTTGGCCGCGTGGCTGATCGATGATGGCGCGTGTCGACGCGCGCCGACGGGGCAGTCGCGAGGGGACCAGGGATCGTTATGGCTTGCTCTTCCGAGGTCCGCAGCGCCTCGGGCGGCCAGCTACCGCGCTGGGACTATATAGCCGATGTCCCGCGAACTTGCAAGCGGGAATCGCGTCTTGTTCGGCTAATCCGCGGCCAGCGGCGTCGATCTCCCGCAAAGTGGCGGATTTCCGCAACCTTCGGCGACTGACAGTCCGACGCGGTGCGGCATACTGGGCGTTCGCCCCTCCCCCACCATCCGCTCGGTAACCGCCCATGGCCGCCACCGCCCCCAAGCCGTCTGCCCGCCGCGAGTCCCGGTATAGCCGGCCCTATGTCCCCGAGACCATCAAGGTCCAGTCCCAGCACGCTCAACGGGTCCTGGAACGCGGGTTCTTCCGGGTCGCCGCAGCGCTGTACGCCATCGACGTGGTACTGCGCATCATCGGCGACGACGACGAAATGGACCAGGTCGACGGCATCGTGGATGCCATGATCCAGGTGTTTGCCCAGCGGATGGAGGCCGAAATCCAGCGGTTGGAGGGGCAGCGCAAACAGCACGGCATCACCAAACCGGTGGCCTATACCCTACCGCGAACGTTGACCGTCAAGATTTCCTCGCCCCAGTTGGCCCTGTACACCACGCTGGTGCAGGTGCTCGACCGGTTGATGATGGAGATCGACGTCCTGTGGCTGAACCGGGCACTCAGCAACAAGGAGCGCAAGCACGCCGTCTACGCCTGGCGCGTCGAGTTGTTGGAGATTGGGCGCAAGATCGTGCAGTTGGAGCGGCGGGCGCGGGAGGCAGCGGCGCGGCAGGGAAAGGCGGCGGAGGTTGAGGAGGCCACGGGGGATGTGCAGGTGGTGGAAGAAGCAGACGACCATCCCGAGGCCGAGAAAACAGCAGCCGGAGCCTGACCGGCCGGTCCGGCGCCGCGATCCACCCCCTGGCTCCACCGCCACCGACCGTCACTCTGGATCAGCCCCGATCAGATGAGAGTCCCAAGGGCCTGTGCCGGCCAATACCGGACATTCGACCTAAGCCAGCGATCGCGGTTATCATGCTTGCTGTAGGCCGCAGGCGTCCAACTCCCGAGCGACCGGATTCGGCTGGGAGAGCCCCTATGGGGCGGATCTTTGGCGAAGCGAAAGTGCCGCCGGGCTTGGTGATCCCAGCGCGAGCCTAGGTGGCCATCCCTAGCACTGTTTGCCAGCCCTAATCCGGAAGATGGCCCTGTTCCATTGACCGGAAGGAGCGGGCCAGGGGGCGGGGATACCGTTTACGTGAGGCTGGCAAGAACCCGAATTGAGCAAACTGCTGCCTGAACCACAATTGACACTTGGCTCTGCCCGTCATTTCGGGCGATGTCGTGCAGGTACACGTGACCGCCATGGCCAAGACTGAAACCACTGACATTGATATCCGTCTCGCACTTCACGCCCAGCGCTTTCGCCGCGTGAAGACTCATCCAGACACACTGGTGATCGACGAGCTGGGCCTTGCGCACGCTAAGTGTCGTATCGATATAGCCGTGATAAACGGGTGCATTCACGGGTACGAGATTAAGAGCGCCAAGGACACACTCAATCGCCTCAACTCGCAGATCGATATCTGCCGGCAAACGCTGCAGAAGTTCACCATCGTAGCCGCACCTAAACACTTATCGGGTATTTTGACTCGCGCCCCGGAATGGTGTGGTATCATCGCGGCCGAGCAGGGGCCACGCGGCGGCATTAGCTTCAGCGTGTTACGCAATGCTGTCACCAATCACGAGGTTGATCCGGTGATGATGGCGCACCTTCTCTGGCGTGATGAAGTCATCGACCTGTTGATTCAGATCGGATATGCGCCGCGGGAACTCCGACAACCCAGAAAACATCTATACGAAATGCTTTGTAAAGCCATGACCATCCGCGAGATCACGGCCTCGATCCGAACATTTATGGCGCAGCGGCAATCGTGGCGAGATCGTCCAGTACATGCGTGATGTGGTGGTTGATTGCCACCTCCTTCCAGTGCCCCAGATTGCTCGGTCCTTTCTCGTAAATCGCACATTTGGCGATGTAATCGTCACCGTTCGAGTAGCCGGCGCCGTTGAACTTACCCGACGCCACGATTGACGCGCAGTGATCATGCATCTGGGCGCGATTTTGTTTAAATGCCCCGCCCTTACGCACTTCCCATGCGCAAGGGTTCGTGTACACAAGCTTCCCCGCTGGGTTGATCATGCGCATATCCAGCGCCGCCTTGAATTCCGGATGGACGATCGTGAAGTCTCCGTAATTCGGCTGCCGCATGCCGACGGGCATCCGGTCGAGAAGTACACGGTAAAAGAGCCAGTCATGGCGCGGGAGTTGGTCAGCACCCTTGGCAACATCCTTGAAAGACTCCGGAATGGCCGTTCCGATCACCACGAAATTCCGGAAGGCATGGAGGTCGCCGAGCCGTCGCATGGCTGCAATCAGGAGACCTGCGAAGGCAGCATACGGCTCGAAGTTCGGCGCACCAAAATTGATCACCAAGTCAACTTCGTTGAGCGCTACACCGATCAATCCCGCCAATCCATTAATGCGGGTAATGGCATCGGACTTCATCAGGTCTTCAAGACGGATTTCAACCGCTACGCCGTGAGCATCAGTCGCAACGATAGCCCTGACAGAGGCAACAATGCGAGGGGCCGTGTCTAGAGGAATCAGCGGAATCGCTTTCGCCTGGAATGCGCGCAGGCCATGGAATACGTAGGCGTGTATATCCCGCCCATCACCCATAGGCTCATTGACGATGCCCGGATGAACGCCGACCCATGCGGGACGCTGGTTCCACTTGGCTTTGAAGCGCGTGGCAAACGGATGGACGTGCTCATGGACGGACTTCTTCGGCTGCCGTGTCTCGAAATCAAACTCCACTTCTGGAATGGTGATGAAGGGGACAACGCGATCCTTAACCGCAGAAGCAAGGCGGAGAAGCGCCTGATACTCGGCTTGCCGCCACCGCAGGGCTGGTATATACATGTCTTTAGTCAAGATCATCGCCCGTCTCCTCAAGCTGCGAGCGCACTTGACCCTGGCCGACCAGATCGCTCAGGATCGTATAGTTTGCGCACTCCTTCCTGATGCGTCCGGCGATGATGCTGGGATCGATCCCGATCGTTTCCGCGTCGATCCTGACTGCTTCTTCGGACAGTGCAAAACGGGAAAGGCACTGATCCCACAGGTCTCCCGGTATCAGCGTATCGAGCGCGAACTTGTCGGCTTCCGTCCCCCTCAGAGACCGTGCCCCTGAGCGACGGCACGCTGGGGCTATCGACCTGGCAGAACCTGTTCTTCTGCGAATTCGATGGTCCACGCGACCAGCGCAGCGTGGTGGTCACCGTCATCGCCGACCGCTGAAACCGCGGGACGATGCCGGCGTCCCGGACGCTGCCGGCGCGACGAAAACAGCGCGTTCGGTGGTCGACGGGCGGCTCCGCGGCCGGCAGTCACGCCGTCACTTCCCCCCCGGCAACCCCGGTAACACCCCACCCCAGGCCGCGCTCCCCGCATCCAGCCGCAACTGCTCGGCGTCCAACCCCTCGACCCGCTCGGTGCTGCGCTGGGCGGCATTCGCCCGCTGCCCGTGCACCGCAAACGCGCTGCCGCTGCCGGTCAGGGCATCGATCCCCACCGTGTCCAAGGTCGGAAAATGCCCGGTCTGCACCAGGATCGCCAGCCACTCGTCGAGGTTCACCTGATTCCAGTCGACCCGACTGAAGTCCGCCACGTCGATGCCCTGGCAGTCCGGGGCCTTGGGGTCCCCCCAGTCGCGTCCCAACTGTGGCCGGATCTGCTCGTTCAAGATGCGCGCGAGCGGGGTGTTGAAGCAGCAATAGGCATCGCGCTTCTCGATGCAGATCCCCAGGATGTCGCTGCGACAGTAGCCGCCGACCCGGGTGCAGGCCTTCAGCTCCCGCTTGGCCCCCAGTTCGAACTCATCCTGCTCGCAGGTCCAGATCAGCGGGGCGAGTCAGATAGTCACCCAGCGCGGCATTGCCCGGCGTATTGCAGCAGTTGACGATGCCGCCCACTGCCCGCTTACACTCACGGGGCTCGCCGGAGAAGACCACACAGCGCCCACCGGGGTCGCACTGCAGGTCAGCGGCCGCCATCTGCGCGGCCTGCAGGGCAGCAACCGCCTTGGCGAAGTCCGCCGACTGCTCGCCCGGGAAGCTCACGCACTCGGTGCCCAGACAGCGGACCGGTCCGGCGCAGTCCATGGTGGACAGCCGGTCGAGCACCGGGATGGCGTGGAGCGTCCCGCAGTCCCAGGTCTCCTCGTGCAGATAACAGTGGCCGGTGGCATCCTGCGCCCCCTCGACGCACACGGACTTGATGAAGCCGCACTGTGGATTCTGCTCAAGCGCGGTGCAATCAGTCGGGTTGTTCCCCTCGTTGAACGGGCATCGCGCATGGCCCTGGGGGTCGGTCCAGCACGCCATCTGGCCGCGGTTGAAGCCCGAGCAGTCGGCGGACACATCGATCTGGGTGCAGAACGGGCTCTGGCCGGGGATGGGCGATGGCGGAAAGTCCCCGGCACAGAGGGGCGCGCCGGCACCGGCGTAGCACCCGTTGCCGTCCAGCGCCGGGGCACCATGGCAGGTGATGCTGCCCTGGCAGAAGCCGCCATTCACCGCCAGGGCGTTGGCCATGGCGACGCACTGGGGGTTGTCCGACCAACCGCGGTCCTGCACCAGCGGCGGATGCCACAGGGTGACGGTCACGGTGTAGGCGGCGGAGGCCCGCCACCACTCCCGGGGACCCGTGGTGCGAAAGCTGTAGTCGTTGCCGATCGTGAAGGAGGCGCCGTCCTTCAGCTGCGCGGTCCAGTCCATGGTGATGGCGGGGCGATGCACCTGGTCGAACGACTCGGTGCTCGCATCCGCGAACGCATACCCATCGAACGCGACGGTGTAGCGCTCGGTATAGTGATCGATCTGGAACCACAGCGACGGGGCTGCGCTCGCCGCAATGGAGACCGACGCCGCGCTGATCCGGCTGCTGTCGCTGACCGTGTAGCCGAAGGTCTGGGGTGCGGCGTACGGCGGGTAGTTGTTGCCCATCAGTTCGTGCGGCGTCTCCGCGTGGCGATAGACGACCTGGGTGCAGCCGCTCCCACAGGACTGCATGGTCGCCCCGCCCCAGGTGGTGACCAGGGCCAGGATGCTGTAGTCATGGAACAGCGAGCAGGACCCGCCGCGGTCCGCCAATCGGTCGCAGGTCCGATAGTCCGGGACATGCGTGTGCCGTTCACTCTGATTGAAGGTGGTGTTCACCGCGCAGTCCGCGAAGGTTCGGCTGATCTCGGCGAAGTGGGTGTTCACGTCGTCGGTCTGGGACCACAGGGGGTCCAGGCGCATATCCGGACGGGAGTGGTCGACCGTTTCGCGCAGGGTGCGGTAGGCCGCGCCGGTGGCGGAATCCTCGCTCAGCAGGCCCGATTGGGCGTGCTGGCCCTGGATGATAGTCCCGGTGTCGTTGCCGAAGAGGGCGCTGAAATCGCCGGGGGTGCCGTTCTGCGCGCCGGGGAAGAGGGTGCTGAACGACACCTCGTCGCCGGGATTGCCAGGGAACAGGCGCAGACTGCTGCCGGTCGTCGTCGGGACGGCGAAGGCGTCGCGTGCCTGGGTGCCCGCCGCCTGGCCGGCCTGCGCCGCGTCCTGCAAGGCATCGCCCCATACCAGCGCCCAGGGAACCCAGGCGACAGCGACGCTCAAGGCCCCGGCCAGGACCCGGGTCCCCCAGCCCCGGCTAGAAGACCGACAGGCAGCAGTCATTCCAGCGCCACAGCAGGTACAGATGGTGCTCGCCCGGACCCGGGATGCTGCGCCACTCGCCCCAGCGGAAGGTGCTCTCGCCGATCACATGGGCGCGCTGGGTCTCGGGCAGCGGATAGAACATCGACAGTTGGTACTGGCTCTTCTTGATGAAGGGGTCGATGGGGGCGCCGCAGGCGGCGTCCGCGCCCATGGTGCGGCGTGCCAGCCCCCGGCGGTGCAGGGCGGCGAGCGAACGGGCCGCGTCCAGACTGGTCTCGCGCGGCAAGGAGCCCAGGCTGGGCTGCACCCCGGTGAAGGGGTAGAGGTGTCCCCAGGTCCCGGCGCACCAGAAGAGTTCGTCGATCGGACTGCCGGCCGTTGCCGCGGCACCATCGGCCAGGCAGGCGGCCAAGGCGACCGGATTGGCCAACCAGGCGGCTTCCGGATTGACGAAGAACGCCAGCTCCGCACTGTTCCAGGTCGGATCGAGTTCCGACAGGTAGAGGATGTCGACGTCCATCAAGCCGTCGGCGTTGCACCGGTCCTCGAAGAACAGGTCCAGCAGGATCAGCAGCGGGAAGGCATACCAATGGTAGTGATGGAAAGTGATGTCGGTGGTGTCGTAGGCGCCCTTGCCCTCGGTCCCGAGCAGGCGCCGACTGCCCAGCGGCAGCCGGATGCCGCCCAGTGCGGGGGCGCAGCCCGGCGCCGCGGTCAACTCAACGATCCGCGCCGGTTCCCACATGCCGATGGTCATCCCGGGGTGCGGAACCCCCAGGGTGTCAGGGCAGGAACACAGGGGTTGGTCCGCGGCCCCCGCCGGCACCCGCCCGCCGCCGATCGGCATCCCGGCGATGCGTACCGGGAACAGGCAGGCCCAGCAGATATCGGTGATCAGCTTGCCGGAGAAGAGTTGGGCGTCGGGACAGCCGGGGTCGGATGCGCTCGCCGTGGCGCAGACAACGACCAGGCACAATGCCACGAGCATCACCGGCTGCGACCGCACCGGACCGCCCGAACTTGGCACCGCCCGGAGCCCCACCATCACCGCACCTCCGACCCGCGCTCGGGCGGCACCTCGCGCACCAGGAACACCCGTCCCTGCGCCTCGACCGTGGCCGGGACCCGCTCCAGGGCGAAGCGGGCGCGCACATCGGGCGTCAACAGATAGACCGGGGCGTACCTCCGGATCGGGCGCTTGCGGTCCAGTACGGACAATGAGCCCGGCCGGGGCCTCGACCACCGCTTGGCGGTCGAGTACCAACACGCCGCCGTCGGCCAATCGGCAGGCGAGCGCCCGCTGCCGGGCGATGACCGCCCCGACCTGATCGGCGGGGAGTCCCTGTAGCACGTCGCGGGCGTCGAGGACGATGACCGGCGGACGGGTTGCCAGATCGGCGGCGAGCGGGCACATCTGGAGCCAGGCACCCAGGTAGCCGCTCGCCAGCGCGCCCAGGCAGACACCGCCGGCCAGCAACCGCCAGCCGAACCCGACCCCCGGTCGGCGCGCAGCGTGGGGGGTAGTTCCGCCCCGGCCTCCGACAGCGGCAACCGGTTCTCCGCGCGCAGTTGGTCGATGGCTTGCGACGGCTGGGCCAGCAGCAGGGTGTGGGCGCTGTTGTCGGCAATCGCCCGGCCGGTCGGATTGGTGTAGAGGTCGTTGAGGCTTTGGGTGACCGTGATCGCCGCCCCGAAGTACTTGCGGAAACGTCGGTACCCCGCCTCGATGAACTTGGCCACGTCGCCCTGGGTCAGCAGGTCCCAGGCCTCGTCGATGAACACCAGCTTCGGCTGGCCGCGCTCCCCCAGATACATCGCCTGCTGGATTTGATAGATCAGGATCAGCAGGATGACCTGTTGCAGGGTTGGCGAGGAACGACTTGCCCGAGCCGGAGGAAGCAGCGACCACCGCGTTGTAGTTGGTGGCCGAGTCGAACAGGTTCAGATCCATCAATTGTCCAGCGCGTCCCACCAGTTGCAGCACCGCCTCCCCCGTCCCCTTCCAGTCGCCGAACACCGGCAGCAGGGTCGTCGCATGGCTGGCGGCCATGGTGCGATAGCGCATCAAGTGCGGGATGGCGTCGCGGTCCGCGCCGAACGGCAGACAGTGCAGGAAGAGCGGCAGGGCGAAATACTGGTCCGGCATGACCTGGAACCCCAGTTCGCGCCAATAGGTGCGCAGATTGGAGCCGGCCGCGGTCGCCTCCGCCAGTGGCATGAACAAGAGCAGGCCCAGATAGCACTGGACCGGGCGGTCGCCGTTGTCCAGACACTGGAACAGGGCGTCATAGCCCGCCTTGGTGCGGCCCAGGGCGGGCAGATAGTTGACCATGGGACCCAGGGCCTGGTGCGTCGCCCATTGCCGCTTGGCGGTGAGCGTGACCCGTGCCGCTTCCGGATCGGGGAAGCGCACGGTCAGACTCACCAGCACGTTGTGGCGAATCCCCCGCGTCCCGAACACCACGTCCCCCAGATACCGCGACGCCAACCCAAAGGCCACCCGGTCGGGGAAGCGTTTGACCGAAGGAACGCCACGGAGCGCTGGGTCGCCTCGCGCAGCAGTTCATCCCCATGCCCAAGGCGCAGTGCCTGCATCCGCGCCAGCTTCTCTTCCAGATCCGGCGAGGCCCACAGGACGACCTGCACCAGGGTCTCAGCCGGCCAGTCGAGCAGCACCGACAGCCGACCGGCCTGGGCACGATCCGCGCTCGCCAGCGGCTCGCAGACATAGCCGAAGCCGAGCGAGCGGTCATCGAGGAAGAACAACTGCCGGTCCGGGGCATAGGCCGGCACCGCAAACAGTTCGGCCGCGCGGGGGCCGCGGAAGTGGGGGTGGATCATCGGGACGCTCCGTTCGCGGTCGCGGTGAGGCGGATCACCGGGGGCTGGTAGGACACCCATTCGGCACCCGCGCGGCGGTCGCCGGGGTCACGGACCAGCACGCGGTCGTGGGCGGACCGCCGGGGCGCCAAGGCCGCGGCCAGCATCCGGTCGCGCTCGACCGGCGACAACGGGGCCAGAACGGCCCACACCATGGGAGGGACGGTGATTGAATGACGGGGCATGAATGCGATTGGCAATAGGCGGTTTCCCGCCGGTGCTCGGCCGGGCTGGGCCGGTGATTCCCGCGCATCTGGCCTAGGCCACGATCGGCAGCGTCGCCGAGACCGTGGCGTCGATGATGTCGGGGGCCAGGAACAGCCCGGTGCCCGCCGCCACGCCCATGACGAAGCCCATCACCGAGCCGCGGGTCACCCCCGCCACCAGGCCGACGATGATGAACACGGCGGCGATGACGCGGCCGAGGAAGCCGGTCATCCACCCCGTCAGGGTCGTATAGAGCGGCGTGAACTCGGCGCCGCCGGTACCGGCGACGGCGGTGTTCGCCACCAGCATGGCGGCGCCGAGTGCGCACAGCGCAAGCAGCAGGGTCAGATGCCGGGGCGACGGCCCGGCCCGAAGTCCGATTGGTTCCATTGATGTCCTCTGTTCAGGGTTGGGGATGACGAGCGTGCCGGTTGGCCGGCGGCCGATTGCCCGATGCGCTGCACCGGACCACGGTAGTGCGTGCTGCCGCCCGCGCAGCCCGTGAGCGCCGTGGCGACGCCGGCGAGCAGGGCAAGCGGTCCGGGCCACGACCGAAGCGCGCGGATCATGGGCCGCCCTCCCCCGTCCCGGCGGTCGGGTCACCGGCCAGCCAATCGGCCAGGTCCGCCGGGCGGCCCTGGTGGAGACGCCCGTCGGGCGCGATCAGAAAGGGGGTGCCGCGCACGCCGAGCAGTTGGGCGGTGACCAGGGCGCGCTGGGCCGTCCCCTGACCACAGCCGACCGCGGCGCCGGGCGGCGGGTCGGTCTGCTCCGACAACGCCTTGAGCGCTGCCGCGGGGTCGGTGGACCCCAGGCAATGCAGGGCCAGGACGGCGGCTTGCGACGCCGCCGCGATGGGCAGGGGGATCAGCCGAAACCGGTACCGGTCGGTGAACGACGGCAGCGCGGCCAGCAGGTCCGCGCAGTGCGGGCAATGCGGGTCGACAAAGACCAGCACCGCCGGTCCGGTTCCGGTGTCGAGGGTGCCCAGATCGGCGGGATCGAGTGTGAGGCGCGCGAGGTCGATGCGTCCGCCCAGGTCTTCCGCTTGAGCGAGCGAGGTCAGTTCCGCTCCGTGCCACAGGTCGTAGGCGCTCCCGCGGATCAGGTAACGGCCGTTGTCGGAGACGTACAGCAGTTGGCCGTCGGTGGTCTCCACCGCCTGGAGGCCCTGGGTTGGCAGGCGGGCCAGGCGGCGGATGGACGGGGCTTCCGCGCCGAGGGGAGTGCCTGGGGTAGTCGCGGAATCGGCCCAGGTGGCCGGGAGTGGCGGGGCCAGTGCGAGGGTTACGAGAACCCACGAAGTTTGGATCGGACGCATGAACGGGAACCTGACGGCGGTCGATGAGCCGTCAGGTTGCCGGATCGGGGGCGGTTGAACGAGCGCCGAAAGTGCAGTTTTTTGCGATAATGCGGGAGGTTATCGATTGAGCGAGCGCTGCAACGGGTGGCCTGACGGCATCCGGGGCAGAAATCGCCATCCTTGTGCCTTCGGGAACGGCTGTTTGCGGGCCGCTACGCCTGGAAAACGACTATTGCAGGCGACATTTTGATGGACATCCTGATCGACATCATCCTCAAGGCCGGCCGTTCCGCGGTCGAACTGTCATTGTTCGTGCTGCTGCCGGTGATGGTGGTCATGCTGTCGCTGATGCGCCTGCTTGAGGCGCGCGGCGCACTGGACTGGTTCGTCGCCCGACTGGCGCCGCTGCTGCGCCCCTTCGGACTGACCGGACTGGGCGTCTTTGCCGCCTTGCAGATCAATTTCGTCAGCTTCGCCGCGCCGCTGGCGACGCTGACCATGATGGAGCAGCGCGGTACCTCCGACCGCCACCTGGCCGCCACCTTGGCCATGGTCTTCGCTATGGCGCAGGCCAATGTCGTCTTTCCGATGCTGACGATGGGCCTGCAGTTCGGCACGACCCTGATCTTCTCGCTGCTCGGCGGCCTGGCCGCGGCAGCGGCAACCTATTATCTGTTCGGGCGCGGGCTCTCGGCCACCGAGGCGACGCTGGACGAGACCCTGCAGCACCCCGTCGCGGCCAACGCCAAGGGGGTGCTCGACGTCATCAACCGCGCCGGCGCCGAGGCCTTCAAGATCGCCGTCGGGGCCATCCCGATGCTGGTGCTGTCGCTGGTCGCGGTGACTGCGCTCAAGCGTTTCGGCGCCATCGACCTGATCACGCAGACACTGAACCCGCTGTTGGTGCTGGTCCACATCGACCCGGTGCTGATCCTGCCCAGCCTGACGAAATATCTGGCCGGCGGCACGGCGATGCTGGGGGTCATGGACGAGATGCGCCGCGCCGGCCAGGTCAGCGTCGCGCTGCTCAACGCCAGCGCAGGCTTTCTGATCTCACCGTTGGACCTGGTCGGCGTCGCCATCCTGATCTCCGCCGGGCGCCGGGTCGCCGCGGTCTGGAGGCCGGCGGCCCTGGGCGCCGGCGTCGGCATCGCATTGCGCACCATCGGCCATGTCGTCTTCGCCTGATGGCAACCGGCTCAGGCCGCCGGGGCCTGCCGCAATGCCCGCCCGACGATCTGCGCCGAGGCGCGCACCGCGGCGGTGAAGGCGAAGAACAGCCCGAAATCGCGCGCCGCGGGGAGGCTCGTCATGTACAAACCCGCAATACGCGTCTGCAACGCGGTGTCGAGCACCGGGAAACCGTCCCGGGTCTGGATACGGGCGAACAGATCGCCCGCCGCCAACCAGGGTACCCGTCGCAGGTCGACCGTGTAGCCGGTGGCGAAGAGTACGTGATCAACCTCCACGTGCTCGCCGGTGTTCAGGCGCACGCGCAAGGCGTCGCCCGCTTCCTGTGTCTGTTCGATGCTGGTGCGGGGGCGGACCTGGATCGCCGGGTGTTGCAGGCGCGGCGCCAGCCAGGGCTCGAGCTTCAGCCGGCCCTCGGCCCAGAAGCGGGCATTGAGTTCGTCGCGCTCCGCGGCCGGCAGCGCGCGGAACCAGCCGGGCTGCTCGACCGTCCGCTCCAGCAGCGGATTGACCCAGGACCAATCCGACCGGGTAAAGGCCGGGGTATCGTGGCGGTGACAGACATGGACCGCCGCCGCACCAGCCTCGGCACTGAGCACCGCGGTCTCGAAGGCGCTCTGGCGGCCACCGACCACCAAGACCCGCTGCCCGGCAAACCGTGCCGGCTGGCGGCACTCGCAGGTGTGCGACCAGCGCGCGGCGGGCACCCGCTCTGCCAGGTCCGGCGGGACCTGGGCGAAGTCGGCGAAGCCCAGCGCCAAGAGGACCTGTGCGGCACGCAGTTCGCTGCCGTCGTCCAACTGCGCCCGGAAACCGCCGGCGTCCTGGTCCAGCCGGAGCACCCGCGCCGGACGCGGGATGATCCCCTGACGCGCCTGAAACCAATCCGCGTAGTCCAGGTAGAGCGCCAGACTCAGGGGCTCGGCATCGGCAGGCACCTGCCCGCGCGTCGCCAGGAAGGCCTCCAGGCTGTCAGCGCCGGCGGGGTCCAGGTGCCAGTCACAGCCCGAGCGCAACGCCATGCCCACCGGCATGTGCTCGCGCCAGAACGACATGGGCTTGCCAACCACCCGATGATCGATGCCCAGCGTCCGGGCCTGCGCTGCCATCGCCAGCCCGAAGGGTCCGGCGCCCACGATCAACAACTCGGTCTGCTCCATGAGCGCCTCCACGGAAAAGTAAATCCAGCCGCGGCGAGACAGGTCGGCGTCTCACCAGAGGCACGGAATCGGGCTGAACCTGACTTGCCTTGAGTACTCGTGGTACCCCGGCAAGCAGCCGCTCCTCGCCGATGGCGCGCCAGGCCAGGCCGGCACCGATGAGCGGGACCGCGACCGTACCCCACCAGGAGCCGAGCATCGGCGGCATCCCGATGAGCCAGACCAGGGCACCGGCGTTCAGGCGGTGGCGCACGCGGCGGTTGGCTGCGCTACACCGGCGCGGACAGCCGCGACGCCAGCAGGGCCGGATCGTGGCGCAAGAGCCACAGTTCTACCGCCAGGCTGCCGATCCCACGCTCGACCAGGTCGGCCCAGGCTTGCGGCCAGCGCCAGTCGCCCGCCGCAAGAAACCGGATCGTCCCCAGGGCCGCGAGCCAACCGCATGCCGTGGTCGGCGATGTCGACGCCGAGGGTGGCCCAGACGCGCCAACTTGGGCAGGGTCCGACGACCGCTCAGTCCGGCATCCTAGTCGCCGGTGGCGACCGGACGTTGCGGGTCGCGAATCCATTCACTCCAAGACCCGGCGTAGAGTTTCGAACCGCAGAGGCCCGCGATCTCCATCGCCAGCAGATTATGGCAAGCGTTGACTCCCGAACCGCAGGCATGGACCGCCGCGTCCGGCGACCGTTCGCCGAGTGCGGGGAGAAAGCGCGCCCGCAATTGCTCTGGCGACAGGAACCGCCCGTCCGCGGTCAGGTTGTCCTGCAACGGGAGATTGACGGCGCCGGGGATATGTCCGGCTACCGGATCGATGGGCTCCGCTTCGCCGCGGAACCGGACCGGGGCGCGGGCGTCGATCACCTGGAACCGGTTCGCGGCAAGACCGGCCACCAGCGCGGCGCTGGTCACCCAGGCAGCGTCGTTGACCTGGGGCTCGAAGCGTCGCGACTGCGGCTGCGGCAGGTCGGCGGTCAGGTCGCCGCCCATGGCCAACCACGCCTGGAGGCCGCCGTCGAGCAGCGCCACCGCCGGGTGTCCGAGCCAGCGCAACAGCCACCACAGGCGCACGGCAAAGGCGCCGCCGGCATCGTCGTAGACCGCGACTTGCACCGACCGGTCGACCCCCCAGTTGCCGAGTTTGCGGGCCAGCCCCGCGGCGTCCGGCAAGGGGTGGCGCCCGCTCGCGGGTCCGATGGGCGACGACAGATCCCGGTCCAGATCGGCAAAGCGGGCGCCGGGCAGATGCCCTGCGCGATAGGCGCGCTCGCCCCAACCGGGGTCGGAAAGGTTAAAACGGCAATCGAATATGACGATATCCGGGGCCGCGCCGAGTGTGCGGCCATCGATCAGATGCGGGGCATGGGGCATGGGCTTCTCCGGCGTGCGCTGGGTTTGACGAGACCCAGGTTACCGGAGCGTCGCGCGCCTGGCGAATCCGCCCGGGCGCATCCGGCCGCGCGGCTCGCCCTGACGACGCACCGCGACGACGACTGACGGTCGGCCGATCCCGTCACGGTCAGCCGATCGCGCTTCTGGAGCGCGAGCGCGTCCCCCGCAGAGCCCGAACGCGCGCGACCGGGCCCGACCCATCCCGGCCAGTCGGCTGCGCCGCGTGGGAGACTGCTCTAATGGCGCGTTCTCTCGACCAAGCTCGGCGTTCCTATGGCATCTATCTTGCTTATTCGCCTTGTTGCCGGTCTTGCTATGGGCTCGTGCAGTAGTCTTCACGCCGATGCCGACGAGGTTATCGATGTTCCGTCCCCGCGCTCCCGCCGGAAAGCACCCACGACAATCCTCCGGACCAGCGCGCGCGGGTCATTGTGCTTCGCGCCGCTGACGTGATGCTTCCCGCGCTCATTTGAGTTCGAAGTGATTTGCCTTTGCTGACCAGGCATTTCGTTATCTCGGGCGTGCCCCGGAGAATTAGAGAAACAATTTTTTGAGGTCCAATCATGAAAAAAGCCCTGATCGCCGCTCGGCATGACACGACGCCCATAAGAATGAGATCCGTCTCTGTGGGGTTGCTCTCTGCGGCTTGCCTATTCGGTCACACCGCAACCCAGGCCGGTGGCTGGACGCCAACGCGCACATTGCAGGGTCCGTTCGCCGCCTCCTCACTGCCGTCGTCCCCGGTGGTGGCGATGAACAGCAACGGCCACGCACTGCTCGCCTGGAACGCCACCGGTAACGCCCGGTTCGCGGAACGCGTCAAGGGCGCGGCCTGGCAAGCCTCGCAAGCCGTGCCCGGCGCAAGCACAGGCGCCGGCCCAGTGGCCGCGGCGATCGGCAACAACGAAGTCGCCGCGATCGCGTTCACCACCGCGCCGACCCGCTATGTGCCATCGAAATTGTTGGTCACGCTGCGCGCGCCGGGGGGGTCGTTCGGCACCGCCGTCGAGCCTGTGCCCGGCACCAGAGCGGGCGACATGAAGCTCGGCATTGCCTGCGATGGCACGGTGACACTGTTATGGACCGACGCCGCAGGCATCAAGGTGAGTTCCCTCCCAGGTACCGGTACAACGGCGCGGGCCTGTGATGGCACACCCGGAACCGGAGCCTGGACGCCTGCGACACTCGTTTCGACCCCCGGTGCCGGAGCGAGCCTCGCGGAACTGGCGGTCAACGATGCCGGCGCCGCGCTCGCGGTGTGGCAGGAAGGCGCGCCGGGCAACCCCAGCTCGATCGCTGCGGCTTACCAGCCTGCAAGCCAAGCCTGGGAGTTGCCGCAGACGGTATCGTTACCGACCGGGCAATCCACCTGGAACCCGAAGCCCGGCCTTGACGCGGCCGGAAATGCCGCGGTCGGTTACCTTGATGGGAACAGCATGGTCGTCGCCAGGCGGCCGGCGGCTGGCCCTTGGGACCCATCAATGCCCGTACCGGGCGCACAGTCCGTCTACTACCCAGCACTGGCGATGAGCGCGGGGGGCGACCTGCTGGCCTCGTGGCTCTCACTCGATGTTTCAAACATCGGGTCGGTGTGGGCGAGCATTGCACCCGCCGGCGGGACCTGGACCCGGCGGACGCGCCTGTCGGCCCGCGCCGAGTCAGCCGACTGGCCGAGTGCCGCCTTTGCGGGTGACGGCGCGGTCGCCATCGTCGGCTGGACCGACAACAACGCCAATACCGCCAAAGCCGCAGTGCGCTCAGCCGGCGCCTGGACGCGTAGCAGCCTGGGTACGGGCTACTGGTCCGGTGCGGTCCCGGTGGCGGCCGGGGGCAGCACGGCGGTCGCCGGCTGGACGATGCCGAACCTCGCCAATCCCAACGCCGGCAAACTGGTCGCTCGCACCTGGCAGTAGCGATGCCAGCCCGCGATGAGGGCCAGGTCGTGCAGCGCCGGCTCATCGCGCAGATCCCTCGCGCTGCCATGGTGGCCGTTCGTGATGCTGAAGCCTCCCCTGGACAATGCCGGGCGCTTCCTTCGAGGCGCCATGCGACTCGTGCGCGGGCCGGGTCTGTGAGCCTTACGGCCCGTCATGGGCATGGACCATCGCCCCTGCCGCTCGACTTGTGCAATCAGCAGGGACGATTGATTACGTCCTCCAAGGTCTGGGCGTCGAGGACCCGGTCGGCCCAGGATTCAAGCTCGGCGTCCCCGGCCTGATCCAAGCGTTGCTCGGCCCAGGACGGCAATGGTCCGAAGCGTCGCGCGAGTTGTCGGCGCAACACGTTGGCTTCGCCTTCGTGCCGCCCCTCCTGCCGGCCCTGCTTGAGTCCCTGCTGTTTCCACTCCTCGGTCCAGGTCTTGACCCGTTCGGCTAACATGGCCTGCATCTCCTGTAATTCGATAACATTTGGAATGTCTGCACCCGGAACCCGCGCCGGCAGGAGGACCCGCTTGAGCCACACCACGAAGGCCCGGCGCAAGGCGGTTTGCTCGGGCGCCCTCAACCAGTCGACGAGACTGGCCACCACCCGCTCAATATCGGCCGGGGCGCGGCTGTTTTCCAGCCGGAACAAGGCGGCGGCGACATTGCGCTGGCCGGCCAGTTCGGCCTCGGCGTAGCGCCGCTCTTCCAGCAGAAGATACCGGATCTGCGGCTGCCAGCGCCGCAGTTGCTCCGGCAGGTCCGGTTCGATCAGATCGGCCAGGCTGGTCTTGGCCGTCCAGGCATCCTGACCGTTGTAAAGCACGATCGGCAGCACGGCGGCAGCGGACCGCCGGCCGGGATCTCGCCGGCCGCGGCCAGACCCTGGTACAACAGCCCCACGTAGGTGAGCAGCCGTATCGCCATCAGGCGGTCGACGGTGGACTGGAATTCCAGCAGCAGATAGACGTACAGCCAGCGTTCGCCCCAGCGCCACACGCACAACAGACTCTCGACCTGCTAACGAGTTACCTTTTGCTGTTACTGGATCTCGGGCTTTCGTCTCATGCCTGCCCCCACTTCAGCGCGACGTCCAACCTCGTCTAGGGAAACGCTGATAAAATCGGCATCTACCGATCTTTTGATTATAAAATCAATAGCTTGGTTCGTAGAAGCGAATAAATTTGCCTTTCCCTGGAGAGACCGCCTACATGCACGTTGTTTTCAAAGCATTCGTCTCATGTCTCGTGTTGGGCGCAGGCCTCTACGGCCCGGCAGCACACGCAGAATCGCTCGATCCGGCGCGGCCGTTCTGGATGCGGTCGCCGGCCATTTCGCCGGACGGCACCTCCATCGCCTTTACCTACCGTGGACGCGTCTACGCGGTCGACAGCGCTGGCGGCGAAGCGAAGCCGCTGACCGACCCGGAATTCCGCGCGACCGATCCGGTCTGGTCCCCGGACGGCAAGGCGATCGCCTTCTCGGCGGCCGTCTTCAACGTCGGCGACGTCTACCTCGCCCCGCTCGACGGCGGGGAGTTTCGGCGGCTCACCTACAACGAGCAGATAGACGTTCCGCTGGCCTTCACGCCGGACGGACACGATCTGGTCTACTTCTCGGCCGGAATCGGCGCCATGGGGGCGAGCTTCCTGGATGCGATGACGGTCTTTCCGCAAGGCAAGACGCTGTCCGTTCCCGCGGCCGGCGGGCGCGAGCGCGCGTTCATGCCCATCCCGGCGCAGACGGCGTCGATCTCCCCCGACGGCAACCTGGTGGCCTATGCCTTCTCCCGGTCGGAGGAAGTCGCGCAGCGTAAGCGCCAGATCTCGGACGGCACCTCGGACATCTGGATCTTCGACCGCAGGACGGGCAAGCACCGCCAGCTCACCCATCACCGGTCGAACGAGAAGAGCCCCGTCTTCTCCGCCGACGGCGCCTTCGTCTACTTCACCGCCGAAATGCCGGCCGACGGCGAGACCAAGGTCGACGCCAAACCGGTCAACACCAACGTTTGGCGGATGGCGACCGACGGCAAGCGCCCGCCCGAGCAGATCACCTTCCACGATACCCTGCCCGTGCGCGGTCTGTCGGTCAGCCGCGACGGCGTCTTGAGCTACGGCTACGACGGCGAGATCTGGACGGCGATCCCCGGGAATGCGCCTTCGAGGGTCGCCATCCGGATCCCGCAGGGCACGCTGGCCGCAGGCGCGACGCCGCTGAAGGTCAACGATCAGGTCACCGAGCTGGCGGTGTCGCCGAACGGCTCGGAGCTCGCGCTGGTCGCGCGCGGCGACGTCTATGTGGTCGATGCAAAGTCCGGCAAGACCCGCCGCATCACCGCCACGGCGCAGGCGGAGCGCTCCGTCGGTTTCTCGCCCGACGGCAGGAAGCTCCTCTACGCATCGGACCGCCAGGTCGACTGGGACCTGTTCGAAAGCCGCATCGTACGTGCGAGCGACAGGGGTTTCGTCGAGGCGGCCGACATCGAGGAGACCGTCCTGCTCGATACGGACACCGATCTCTTGCAGCCGCTGTATTCGCCGAAGGGGGGCAAGGTGGCCTATCGCGACGGCCGCAACGCCATCAAGGTACTGGACATCGCGAGCGGGGCCAAGGTCGAGGCACTGCCGGACAGTGCGACCTATTCCTACGCGGAGGGCGACCAGTCCCATGCCTGGTCGCCGGACGGTGCTTACCTGACGACGACGACGGGCTTCGCGCTCGGGAACCCGGAGGTCGTGGTCATCGACGCCGCCACGGGAGCACGCCACAACATCACTGTCAACGGCTTCGCCGACACGGCGCCACAGTTCAGCCGCGACGGTGCAATGCTCTACTGGCAGTCCGACCGCTTCTCGATGCGTCAGTTGGACAGTCAGACGGCAACCGGCGACGTCGTCGGTGCCTTCCTGTCGCGCGAGGGCGCCGATGCCTTTGCGAAGGGGCGGCCGGTGGCGGCCGGTCCCGTCGATTTCGACGGCGCGCCGGACCGCAACATGCGCCTGACGCAGACGACCCAGCTCATCGCCTTCGTGGACCTGAGCGCCGACGGCAGCACGCTGAATCTGGTGGCGCTCCTGCCGCAGCAGCGCTACGCGGGCTACGCGATCGATGCGCACACGGGAGCGGCGCGGCTCCTGTTCGAGCGCGACGCGGCCGGAGACGAGCAATTCGCGATCGCCCCGGATGGCAAGACCCTCTACGTCAGCGGGTCCGGACGGCTCGACGCCTACGACCTCGGGACCGGCGCGGTGCGCGCCATTGCGCTCGACACGACCGCACCGCACGACTACCGCGCCGAGATGGCCTATCTGTTCGACCATCAGTGGCGCTTCGTCCAATCGAAGTTCTACGACGCCAAGATGCACGGCGTCGATTGGCCGCGGATGCGCGACCTCTACGCCAAGCATCTGCCCCATCTCTCGCACTGGGAGGATTTCGCCGAGCTCATGGCGGAATTGCAGGGCGAGCTGAACGCCTCGCACATGTTCTCGCGATTTAACCCCGGCGAGCCTTACTGGGACGCGATCGGCTCGCTCGGGCTCTACTACGACCAGTCGCACGTCGGTCCGGGCGTCAAGATCGCCGGCGTCCTCGCGGGCGGTCCGGCCGATGTGCCGGACAGCCTGCTCGTTCCCGACGCCGTGATCGTCACGGTCGACGGCGTGACCATCGGGCCGGATGCCGACATCGCGCCACTGCTCAATCACAAGGCGGGAAAGACCGTGCTCCTTGGGGTGGCCGCACCGGGATCGGGGGCCATCGCCGAGCAGACCGTCACGCCGGTAACCAATAAAGAGGAAATCGCACTCGCTTACCGCCGCTGGATCGCGCAGCGCCGCGCCATCGTAAAGGCACTCTCGGGCGGTCGGCTGGGCTATGTGCACGTCGCCGCGATGAATGACGACGAGATGCACAAGGTCTACGCCGAGCTGATGGGCCGCTACGGCGACGCGGAGGGCGCCGTCGTCGATGTGCGCTTCAACACGGGCGGCCTGTTGCACGACCAGCTCGTCGCCTTCCTGACCGGCAACCGCCATTCCGGATTGGTGACGCGCAACGGCGTGGCGCTCGGACTCTCGCCCTACAATCGCTGGGCACGCCCCACCGCGCTCGTGCAGAACGCCTTCAGCTATTCCGACGGGTCGATTTTCCCGGCCTACTACAAGCGCGAGGCGCTCGGTCCCATCGTCGGCGACCGCGTGCCGGGAACGGGGACTGCCGTGTACACCACGGCGCAGCTCGAGCCCCGACTGGAGTTCGGCGTGGCCCAGCTCGGCTTCCGCACCCAGGAGGGCCAGTTCTTCGAGAACACCGAGATCCTGCCCGACGTCTTGGTCCCGACGGAGCCGAGCTTCATTGCAGAAGGGCGGGACCCGCAGCTGGAAGCGGCCGTCAACGCGCTGCTGGACGTGATCGACCGGAAGTGAAA
Source organism: uncultured Lamprocystis sp. (assembly GCA_964470155.1). Classification (GTDB taxonomy): domain Bacteria; phylum Pseudomonadota; class Gammaproteobacteria; order Chromatiales; family Chromatiaceae; genus Thiodictyon. The sequence continues at coordinate 24,368 of CAYYAY010000023.1, forward strand.
GCAGGGCGCACCCACAGGGTGATCGCGCTTCGCCGTTTGAGCTCGAACGGTCCGAACGAAGGATCGGGATAGGAAATCCAACCGTACCAGGGAGTCGAGAAACCCCGGAGACAGAGACTGGAGGGCAGTGCCAGACCGAAACCAACAAGCTCTTGCCAAGGGGTCAGTTCTTAGTATCGTCAGGGTGGCGATTTCTGGTGTCGCTCGGCGACGAGAACCGGAGACACGACTTCGAGGACTTGACCGACTTGACCGGTTTGCCGACCGGCATTTCCTCTTATGGCCGTTGTCGGCTACTCTGTGCCGGGACTGAACCGATCCAATTGGACAAAGCGCCATGACTGACATCTGGCTCGCCCTGTTTCCCGGAAGGATTCAAGCCGCCCCTCGCCGTCCCGAGGTGGAGTAAGGTGGTCTTGGAAAACCGCTGGCTCTCCGTGGACGAAATCGCTGCGCACCTGGGCGTGAAGCGAGACACTGTTTACAAGTGGATCAACCGTAAGCAACTTCCTGCGCACAAGGTTGGGCGGTTATGGAAGTTTCGGCGCCAGGAAGTCGACGGTTGGGTGACCGCGGGGGGCGGCAGTTCCGCGGCTTCCGAGACACCTGAGGACTCGGCGGCGCTTTGACTGGCATCGTAGTGCGGCCAGCGCGAAAACTGGTATGAGAAGGGCGAACAAGGGGAACGCATGCCCACTGACGACGCGAACCAATCGACACCGCCGGGGCGCCTCGAGACGCTCGCGATGCTGCGTGTCGCGGTGGCCTACCTCGGCGAGAAGGACCAATTCGGTTGGTGGCCCACGTCCTTTCTGTCAGTCACGGGCCGGCGCTTCCTGGAACTGAACTTTCCCCGGACCCAGCTCTCGGCCGGTGTCACCGCGGTGACCCAGTTGGCTAAAGGTCTACACGACGAGAGCATCGGCCAAGCAGGTGCTTTCCATCTGTTTCGTCTGTCGCACGGGCTTGAACAGGAGATTCACCGGCTGTTGGTGGCTGACTCCGGAAGCCGCTTCGTCGCGTTGATCAGCGGCCGTGAGCCGGCCCTGACATTTCTCGATGCGGTGGCCGAGGGCGAGGGTGGCGGGGGCCAAGGGGCCGTCCGTGCCGCCGGACTCGGTCAGCTGACCCATCGTCCAACCCTGCGGAAAGTCGCCGCCAGTTACCGGGACGCCTTCGTCACCGGCCATCAGACATTTCCCTACCTCACCCCCTCATGAGTCCGAATCCCGGTCGAAGCTACTCGACAGAACTGCGCAAAGGACGGGGCGCGGTTGCCGAGACCCTGACCCTGTTGGACTGTTGGGCACCCGGCATGTCGAGTGTGCAGCTGATCGCCCGAGCCGTGGAACAGGGGGTCTTCGGCAGATCCAGTGCGACGCGCACCGCGGACCTTGTCAGCGTGGTCTTCGCTCGGCGCTATCTGGCGAACCATGCGGAGCCCGCCCGATTCCTTAAGTACCTGCTGGAGCGCGCAGCCGATCATGCCCTCCTGAAACAGTTGATGCTGATCTACACGGCGCGTCGTAATCCGGTCTTAGCCGACTTTATCGCGGAAGTCTATTGGCCTGCCTACGGTGCAGGAGCGGCGATCCTGACCAGCGTCGATGCGGATGCCTTCCTCAGGCGCGCTACGGTCTCCGGCCGGATCAGCCAGCCCTGGTCGGAGACCATGACCAAACACGTCGCGGGCGATCTCCTGAGCACAATGGCCGATTTTGGTTTCCTGGAAGACATCAAGAAAACCTTGCGACCGATCCGGTCCTACCGGCTCCTGCCCGAGACGGCCCTGTTCCTCGCCCATGAAGTCCATTTCCACGGCTTCAGCGACAACAGCATCCTGGAGTCACCCGACTGGATGCTTTTCGGCCTCGCCCGCGAGGATGTCGTGCAGCAACTCGACAAGCTGGCCCATGCCGGCCACTTCATCTTTCAGTACGCTGGGGACTTGCTGCGCCTCTCCTGGAAGTATCGAACCATGGAGGAGTGCCTCGATGCCATCGCTGGAAAATAGCTTCAAGGAACTGCAACAGCGCTTGCGCGACGTGTCCGCCTTGGGTACCACCGGGCGCAACACCGGGGGCGATCCAGTCTACTACCTGGTGTTCCCCCCGCACGCCATGCTGCGCGTCAAGCGACGCCTCAAGGTCTGGAAATCGCAGCTCAAACTGGATGGCTGGGACCTTGAAGTCCTGTCCCTCGCAGCCGTTATTGGAGAGCACTTCGCCAGGCACCTGTTGCGGCCCTTTTGGCTGAGCGGTGAGCAGGCCGATCCCGATCTGGCCCAGGCCAATGCCACGTTAAGGGCTGCCCTGGTCGACAGCAGGATCGTCGAAGTACAGGTGTTGGATGCGCTGGCGCGGATCGCCGACAGGCCCAAAGGGCTCCTGATCATCGCCGATATCGAAGCAATCCACCCCTATCTGCGGATCGGCGCTATCGAACAACGGCTGCAGGGTAAGGTGTCGACCCCGACCGTGATCCTCTATCCGGGCCAGCGCTGCGGACAAAGCTTGAGCTTCCTCGGCATTTACCCCGACGACGGCAACTACCGTTCCGTCCACATCGGCGGCAGCTGACTTCCCCCCAAGGGCACGACGAGCCTGAAACCATGACCATCAGAACACTCTTCGATCCCAGCCGCCAGATTGATCGGCGCATCGAAAAGGTCATCCAGTACGACGCCCAGGACCCCCAACTCCTGAAGCAGGAGATTGCGGAGTACGAGGTGACGGAGGCCATGACGCGCAGCTTCGAGAAGCTGCTCGATGCCATTGATCTTGGTATGAGCGAAGGAAGCAACGAGATTGGCGTCTGGGCCTCCGGTTTCTATGGTTCAGGCAAGAGCTCGTTCACCAAGTATCTTGGTTTCGCCCTTGACGACAGCTACCAGATCGACGGCAAACCATTTCTGCATTACCTCCAAGACCGCTGCACGAGCACCGCGCTGCGCCGGCGCCTGGGGACAGTCGCGGCGCGCCATCGGCCTGCCGTGATCATGCTCGATCTGGCGAGCGAGCAGCTCGCCGGCGCCAGCATGGCCGAGATCTCGACGGTCCTCTATGCCAAGGTCATGCAGTGGGCGGGTTACTCGCAGGACCGCAAGGTCGCCTACCTGGAGCTCATGCTGGAGCGCGACGGGCTCTTCGATGCCTTCAAGAGCAAGATCGCCCAAGTTGTGCCTGGCGTGACCTGGGAGCAGATCAAGAACCAGCCACTGGTCGCCAACCAATTGGCATCCCAACTGGCCGCCGAGATCTATCCCGCGGTCTACCCTAGCTCCAAGAGCTTCCAGGACCAGCGTATCGACGAGGTCGTCAAGAACGACGACCTGGCCCGCGAGATGATCGCGCTGGTGCGCCGCCGCTCCGGCCGCGAGAACGTCATCTTCATCCTCGACGAGGTAGGGCAATATGTTGGGTCCCGGGATGAACTCATCCTCAACCTGGACGGCCTTGCGAAAAACCTCAAGAATCTCGGCGGCGGCAAGATCTGGCTCATCGCCACCGCGCAGCAGACCCTGACCGAGGACGACCCCCGCGCCCAGGTCAACACCCCGAAGCTCTTCAAGCTTCAGGCGCGCTTCCCCGTCCCGGTCGACCTGGAGGCGAGCGACATCCGGTTGATCTGCCACCTGCGGCTGCTCACCAAGGCCAGCGCCGGTAAGGACCAACTCGACGCCCTCTATGATCAGTTCGGCCAGCAACTGCGGTTCAACACCCAGCTCCACAACACCCGTTACTACCAGCGGGACCTCGACAAGCAGGCATTCTCCCAACTCTATCCATTCCTGCCCCAGCACTTCGACATCCTGCTGGAGCTGCTCGGCCGCCTGGCTAAGACCATGGGCGGTGTGGGCCTGCGCTCAGCCATCAAGGTCATCCAGGACGTCTTGATCAGCCGCGAGTCCCCGACCGGAGCCGGATCCGGACCGCTGGCCGACCAACCGGTCAGCACGTTGGCGACCACCGTGACCTTTTACGACGCCTTGCGCCGGGATATCCACCGCCAGCGCTCCTTGCGCGAGGTCGTCGAGTCGGTCGACAAGGTGGCGCGGGTCTTTGGGGCCGACAGCCCGGAGGCGCAGGTCGCCAAGACCGTCGCCATCCTGCAGGCCCTGGAAGATTTTCCGGTGAGTCGCGAGAACATCGCCGCCCTGCTGCATCCGAGTCTGGCCGCCCCGTCGCAGCTTCCCGCGGTCGAGCAGGCCGTCAAGAATCTGCTGGACGAGGAGACGGTACCCATCGCCGAAATCGATGGCCACTTGCGCTTCATGAGCGAGGCGGTCTCCGGGTTGGAGCAGGCGCGGCGCGCCCTGGCGCCGATCCTGGCCGAGCGCACGCGCATCATCAATGATCTGCTAAAGGACCTGTTCACCCCCCTGCCGCGCGCCAGTCTGCTCGGCACCCGAACCGTTCAGTGCGGCATCAGAACACAGGGTGTCCTGGGGCCGGTGTCCATCCTTGGCGACAAGGAAGAGTTGCAACTGTTGCTGGAATTCACTTCCGAGCAGGAATTCGCCGCCCACAAGCAGAGCCGGGTCGCCGACTCCACCCAGCCGATAGAACGTAACACCCTGTTCCTGATCGGCCTGGAGCCCGGTGGGTTGCAGCAGCAGGTCGCGGAGATCTACCGCGGCGAGGAGATTTTCAATCAGTACCGCAACAAGACAGTCGAGCGGGAGGTAGCCGACTACCTCAATGGTCAGCAGCAGCGAGCCGAGGGGCTGCGCGGCGACCTGGCGCGGCGGCTGCAACAGGGTTTGGAGCAAGGCAGCTTTATCTTCCGGGGTCGCCCCCATGCGGCGGCAACCCTGGGCGCCAACTTGTTTGATGCGGCACGCAAGCAGTTGGAGGAGGCTGCCAAGGAGGTGTTCAGCAAGTATCCCCAGGCCCCGGTGCAGGCCGAAGCGGGCCTCGCTGAGCGCTTCCTCAAGACCGACCGGCTCGACCGCATCGAGAGCAAGAACGACCCCTTGAGTTTGGTGGGCACGAATGGCCGGGTCGACACCGGCCACGCCGCGCTGCGGAGCATCATCGACACCCTGAACCAGACCGGGCGGGAAGAGGGTCGGGTCTTGCTCGACAAATTCAGCCGTGCACCTTACGGATGGTCCAAGGACACGCTGCGATACCTCATCGCCGCCTTGCTGGTAGGCGGCGAGATCCGGCTCCGGGTCAGCGGCGAAGACATCACCGTGAGGGGCGCCACCGCCGTCGAGAGCCTCAAGACCAACGCCGCTTTTAATCGGGTGGGAGTGGACCTGCGCGACGGCGGCATCCCGCCCGAGAGCCTGATCCGGGCTGCCGAGCGTCTCTTAGAACTGACCGGAGAGGATGTCCTGCCGCTGGAGGACGACATCAGCAAGGTCGTCACCCGTCGCTTCCCGGACGTGCAGCGCGACTACGCCTACCTACCCTCCGATCTGCGCAACCTGAATCTCGCGGGCACTGAGCGCGCCGACGGCTTTCAGGACCGCCTCTCGGAGATCCTCAAAGGCGATGCTTCGGACGCCGCCGCGCGGCTCGGATCGGAAGACTGTGCCTTGTTCGATGACCTCAAGTGGGCGCGCAATCTGGACAAGGCGCTCAAGGGGCACCTACCGGACGCGATCAAGCGGGCCAATCGTTACATCACGGCCTTGCCACGGTTGCCCCCGGTCGGTCCCTTGGCCATTCTTCAGCACGCCGTCAAAGACGATCTGGCATGGCTGGGGGAGTGCTTCACCCGGGACGATTTTTTTGTCCAGGCACCAGATATTCAAAGCCGCGTGACCCGGGTCGAGGGGGCCATCGCGACTGCTGCCGCGGCGCTGGAGCAGGAATACAGCGCAGACCTGGAGACCGAAAAACGTCGGCTGGAACAATCGCCGTACTGGCCCCGCCTCGGCGGTGACGACCAAGAGCGTTTCGCCGCGCTGCTCGACGCGCTGCAGATCCAGGTGGCACCGACCTTGGACGGCATCCGCACCTGCCTGGATGCCCGTTATCTCCTCCAGCAGCGGCTCTTGGAGATCGGGCAGGAGATGAAGCGGATCATCGACGAGCAAGCCAAGCCAGTGATCGATGGCGACTTCGATGGAGACGAACGCGGCGCAGACAACGAACTGGTCCTCTGCTCCGACTTCCAGTTTCCCGCCGAGATCGAATCCCCCGCGCAACTGGATCGGCTGATTGAGCGGCTCACGGCGCTCAAGGCCCAGTTCGCTTCGTACCGCAAGATCGTGTTCAAACAGTAGCGAAGAGAAATCACCGCAGAGACGCAGAGGGCGCGGAGAAGAAATGCTAATCAATGATCTAACAGCGGCGATCATAGGGGCAGCGATGGAGGTGCATCGCGTCTTGGGGCCAGGCTTACTTGAATCCGCTTATGAAGAGTGCCTATGTCGCGAGCTGACCCTGCGCGGCTTGTCGTTTCAGCGGCAAGTCCCCTTGCCGGTCAATTACAAGGGTGTGATGCTGGATTGCGGTTATCGCTTGGACCTTGTTGTTGGAGAGGCTGTTGTCGTTGAGATCAAGGCGGTTGAGCAACTGGTGCCGATACATGATGCGCAACTACTGACCTACCTCCGACTCGGAGGATGGCATGTGGGATTGTTATTGAACTTCAATGTACCAGTGCTCAAACAGGGAATCAAACGTTTAGTCGTGAATCTGAAAGAGGATTCCTCTGCGCACTCTGCGCCTCTGCGGTGAATCTTAATGGCCTTCGATACCGCCACCAGAAACGAACTCCAAAAACTCGTCAGTCGCGCCCGCGATCGACTCGTCGAGGAGTTCACCTCCCAGTGCCAAGGCGACTATGGCATCCAGCCCGACGGCACCGCGCTGGACATGGTCGCGCTGGCCCATCGCCCCGAAGAAGAGCAGACCCGCGCCCGGCTGCTGCGGGATCGGGTCGAGCACCTAGCTGCCGGTCTGGCTGGACCCAAGCGGCGCGTTGATGCCGTCGCACGCCTAGTACGCGAACAGGCGTTCACCGTGCTCAACCGCCTCTGTGCCTTGCGCATGTGCGAAGAGCGCGGACTGGTTCAGGCGTGCGTGCGCGACGGCACCAACTCAAAGGGATTCATGCTGTTCGAGAAGACCGCAGGGGCACTCGGCGGCGATACCTTCAGTCGCTATCGTCTCTATCTGGAACTCCTGTTCGATGAGCTGGCCGTTGATCTGGGCGTGCTCTTCGACCGTTTCTCGCCCCTGGGCCTGCTGTTCCCCCGCGAGTCCGCGTTACATGACCTGCTTGCGCTGATCAACACCCCGGTCCTCAAGCACATCTGGCCCGAGGACGAGGCCGTCGGTTGGATTTACCAGTATTTCAATAGTCAGGATGAACGCCAGAAGATGCGCAAGGAATCCAGCGCACCGCGCAACAGCCGCGAGCTGGCGGTGCGCAACCAGTTCTTCAGTCCGCGCTACGTGGTCGAGTTCCTCATCGACAACACCCTGGGGACCACCTGGTACGAAATGCAGCAGGGCGAGACCGAGCTGGTACAGCAGTGTCGATACCTGGTGCGTCGCCCGAAGAAGACTCACCGCAGAGACGCAGGGCACGCAGAGAAGAAAATTCAAGAAATTGACTCCGCGTCCTCTGCGTCTCTGCGGTTAAATCCTAAGAAGATTCACCGCAGAGACGCAGAGAGCGCAGAGAAGACCATTCACGAAAACCCCTCCGCGTCCTCTGCGCCTCTGCGGTTAAATCTTCCGGAGCGTGACGACTTTGAGATCCCGTTTCGGCAGCCAAAGGACCCGCGGGACATCAAGCTCCTGGACCCGGCCTGTGGAAGCGGCCATTTCTTGCTGTACGCCTTCGATCTCTTCGAGGTCATCTACCGGGAGGCATGGACCAGCGCCATTGCCGGGGGCGATAGCCCGCGAAGCGAGACCACCGGCCATACGCTCGCCGAGGACTACCCGACCGAGGAGTCCCTGGCCCGAGCGATACCGGGGCTGATCCTCCGCCACAACCTCCACGGCATCGACATCGACCCCCGCGCCGCCCAGATCGCCGCGCTCGCACTCTGGCTGCGCGCCCAGCGCGCCTGGCAGGCACAGCAGGTCAAGCCCGCGGCGCGACCCCGCATCACCCGTACCAACATCGCCTGCGCTGAACCCATGCCCGGCGAGGCAGATGTGCTGCGGGAGTTCGCCGGTCAGCTCAAGCCTCCTGTCCTCGGTCAACTGATCGCCGAGATCTTCAAGCAGATGCGCCTGGCCGGTGAGGCTGGCTCCCTGCTGCGCATCGCGGACGAGATGCGCTCCGCACTGGATGCCGCCCGCCGCCAATGGTTGGATGATGAGCTCAACGAGCCGACTGAGCAGATGGAGTTGTTCCCGGATCTCGCCGGATCCAAGCCGCGACAACTGCGGTTTGACTTGTCCGGCATCACCCAGGATGGATTTTGGACACAGGCCGAGGGGCTTATTCTGGCTGGCCTGCGGGCCTATACCGAGGAGGCGCAAACCAGCGACAGCATGGGTCGGCGCCTGTTCGTCGAGGACGCTGCCGCGGGCTTCGCCTTCATCGACCTGTGCCGCCGGCAGTTTGATGTGGTCGTCATGAATCCCCCCTTTGGCGCCGCCAGCGCCGGCTCCAAAGCCTATATCGGCAAGGTGTATCCGCGCTCCAAGAACGACTTGCTCGCGGCCTTCGTAGAGCGCGGAGTACACTGGCTGCACCCAGGCGGACTGCTCGGGGCCATCACCTCGCGGACCGCCTTCTTCCTGACCAGCTACCAGAAGTGGCGCGAGGGCGTGGTGCTGGGCGAGGCCCGCCCGACCGTCATGGCGGACCTGGGGTACGGGGTCATGGATGCGGCCATGGTGGAGGCCGCCGCCTATTGTCTACGCAAGCAGTAGATTGCCGGGTCCCATTCGAGAAAACACCTCTTTCGCCGAAGCAACCGAGCAAGGTCCCATGACCAGATTTAACCACCTCACAGTCAAAGGGTTTCGCCGCCTGTTGGACCTCGATATCGAGCTGCGACCTTTGACCGTAATGATCGGCGTCAACGGCGTCGGCAAATCCTCGGTGCTGGAAGCGCTCTCCCTTCTGTCTTCCTCCGCGGAGGGGAAGCTCCGTGAGCGCATGAGCGAGGTGGGCGGGCTAGGCGCTCTAGGGACTATTGACCGGGCGCGCGGCCTGGCCTTGGGAACGAGGATGGCGGTAGAAGGTGACGCCCCGTTGGACTATTCCATCTCCCTAGCGCCCCGTGGAACCGCTTACGCAATCCAGGAAGAGCTGCTGTACCAGCAGCGCAACCCGAAGCCGCCGCCGTTCAAGCACATCGAGTCCCGCGGGGTCGACATTCGCTACTACGACCAGGACCAAGGCCGCCTTACCCAGCCGACCTGGCCCCATGAGCCGTTGGAATCGTCCCTGTCTCAGGTCCCGAAGATGTTTCAGCTACCTGAGGAACTGCGCCGCCGCCTCGCCTCGGCAACCCTCTACCACGTGTTGAATGTAGATTCGCGCGCCCCAGTGCGCCTGCCTCAGACTATGCAGCCTGCGGACCTGCCGGGCAGCGGCGGCGAGACCCTGGTGTCCTGTCTCTACTACCTGCGCGAGACTGATCGCGACCGCTACGAAGCCATCGAAGACGCCCTGCACGCGGCATTCCCGAGCTTCGAGCGCCTGGAGTTCCCACCCGTTGCCGCCGGCACCCTGGCCATGGCCTGGCGTGATCGGGCCTTCAGCAAGCCTCTTTATACCCACCAACTCTCTGAAGGCACACTGCGTTTCCTCTGGCTGGTAACCCTGCTCCAGAGTCCGGGCCTGCCATCCATCTGCATGATCGACGAGCCCGAGGTCAGCCTGCACCCGGAGATGCTGAGCCTCCTGGCCGACCTGCTGCGGGAGGCGTCCAGCCGCGCCCTGGTGGTCGTCGCTACCCACTCTGACCGCCTGATCCGGTTTCTCAGGCCGAGCGAGGTCCTGGTGGTCGACATGGCCGAGGACGGCACCGCCGCCGCCACCTGGGCCGACAGTCTGGACCTGGAGACCTGGCTCGACGAGTACACCCTGGACGAGGTTTGGCGCATGGGCCGGATGGGGGGCTGGGGCGCATCGAATCATGCGGGCGAAACGCATCAACACTTCGAGGGCAGCAGCAATGATTGACGCTGAACAGATCTACCGCAAAGCCAGTACGCTCGATCCCGGGCGCTTACAGACGCTCGCCGAGTTTCTGGATTTTCTGCTGACCCGGGAGTCCGCAAACGCCGATGGGAAACCCTTCTCACCGACGACCTTCGAGTCGCCTGATGTACCGCGCGCCTACCGCGGACCGGCGCAAACCCCAGGGCAGACGAACGATGCCGAGGGCGTCGGGACGGTTGAAAGGGTGGCACAGGGTTTACCCTTGACTGACGTTGGCCGTACGCTCAGGGCCATTCGACAGCGTGCCATCGCGAAGGGCATGCCCCTGCAATCGGTCGAGGCCATCCTCGCGGAGGTGCGCGAAGGCCGTGCGGAGGCCGGTGATGACCAAGACGTACATTGACGCCAATACGCTGATTGTCGCCTTTCGCGGCGACCATCCCGCGGCCGACGCGGCACGGCATTTCCGCGCGAGGCGGACCTATTCGTAACGATGGAACGTCCGACTAGATCAGCGAGGAACAGCCATTGAAGAGTGATCCCCAGGGCTCTTCGCAGATGCTCAGGCCACTCTACTGGGTGGCGTCCAGCAAGCGTGACCTGATGGTGATGCCGGGTAAGGTTCAGGATGTGTTTGGCTATGCCTTGCATCTGGCGCAGGCGGGCAAAAAGCACCCGGCGGCAAAACCCTTGAAGGGGTTTGGGGGTGCGGGAGTCCTGGAGGTCGTCGAGGACTTTCAGAGCGATACCTACCGAGCCGTTTACACGGTGCGCTTCGAGTCGGCAGTGTATGTACTCCACTGCTTTCAGAAGAAATCGACTTCCGGTATTGCCACGCCGAAGCCTGATCTGGAACTGATCAAGACCCGTCTGAGGGCCGTCGAGGCGCAACATCTTGGAGAAGCATGATGATCGATATCGAAATGGGCAGCGGTAATGTCTACGCCGACCTGGGCCTTGATGATGCCGAGGCGATGCACGTGAAGGCACGCCTGACCGCTGCGATTGCGGAGATTCTCGATCAGCGGCAACTGGCGCCGACCGAGGCGGCGGCCACCCTTGGGATGTCTCAGGCTGAATTGGCAGGTGTGCTGCGTGGCGAATTTCGCGACTTGACAGATGACAAACTCATCGGGATGCTCAACCGCCTCGGGCGCGATGTGGAGATTGTCATTCGCACGGCCCCACGGCATCAGGCGCAGGGTCACACCTCGGTGATTTACGGCTGACCTGGCCTGACAGAGTGATGCACCGCGGAGACGCGGAGGGCGCAGAGAAGAACCGGATCGGATTGAAGAGACCATGAGCTTGTTCTTGCGATTGCTGGGGGAAGAGGACAAGGGCGCCGCGCTGGAGGCGGCGGTCCGGTCCGTGGCGGCGGGAGAGGCGGATGCGCGGGTGTTCGAGGTGGACCCCGAGTCGTTCGGGCAGGTGCCGGGGGCGCCCTTTGCATATTGGGTTGACCCGCGGGTTCTTGAACTATTTCTTTCGATGGCATCGCAGGATTTCGAGACGAAATGTGGAATGGGCACCTTGGACGATTTCCGCTTTCTTCGCCTTCGCTGGGAGCGCAACTATTACTATCCACTGAATTTCTGGATTTCGTATGCCAAAGGCGGAGAATACAGCGCTTTCTATAGCGATATCTATCTGTTGGTGAACTGGCGAGGTGACGGGACAGAGGTAAAGACTTTTGTAGCCGATAAGGTTGGCAGCGCAAGCAGAAAGATCCAAGCCACGAGCTTTTATTTCCGCCCCGGCCTTACTTGGCCACGACGGACCAACGGCCTTTCCTTCCGCGTCATGCCCGCGGGTTGCATTTTCGCGGACAAGGGGCCGGCCGCTTTTACTGAGGGCGACGACCCAGAAACGCTGCTGTCGCTTTGTGCCGTCATCAACTCGGCACCATTTTTCTTGCTGATAAGCCTGCAACTTGCCAGAACGGAGCTCGCGCAATCCTTTGAAGTTGGCTTGATCCAGCAGACCCCCGTTCCCGAGCTTTCACGGACCGATACGCAACAACTTGCCGACCTCGCCCGCCGTGCCTGGTCGCTCAAGCGTTCGCTCGACACCACAACCCTGAACTCACACGCACTGATCCTGCCCGCCCTGTTGCAAGTGGCGGGAACCAATCTGGGTGCCCGAGCCGCCGCCTGGGCGGGTCGGGCGGCGAAAACCGAGCGGGCGCTGGCGGTCATCCAGGCCGAAATCGACGACCGCTGTTTCGACCTCTACGGCTTCACCGCCGCCGACCGCGCCGCCGCGCTGGGCACCGATGCGGTCACCGATGCGACGACAATCCAACCCGATGCCGATGACGCAACGGACACTGACGACCCCGCAGAAGATGACTCCGCGTCCTCTGCGTCTCTGCGGTGCAATAATCCCCAAACCATGGCCGCGGAGCTGTTCGACTGGCTGGTCGGCGTCGCCTTCGGCCGCTTCGACCTGCGGCTCGCCACGGGTGAGCACGAGCCGCCGCCGGAGCCCGAGCCATTCGATCCGCTCCCGGTCTGCTCGCCCGGCATGTTGACCGGCGCGGACGGCCTCCCGGCCGCCGCGCCGCCGCCCGGCTATCCGCTCGACTTCCCGGCCGATGGCATCCTGGTCGACGACGCCGGCAGCGACGGCCAGACCCCGACCGAGTACGACCTCATCCGCCGCATCCAGGCGGCGTTAAGAATTCTCACCGCAGAGACGCAGAGTGCGCAGAGAGAGCACCAAGATCCTTCTTCTCCGCGTCCTCTGCGTCTCTGCGGTGATAATTCTTCTGCGCGTCTCCGCGGTGACTCCCTTGAGGCCGAGCTATGCGCGCTGCTGGGTGTGAAGTCCCTGCGCGACTGGCTGCGCCGTCCCGCGGGCTTCTTCGCGGACCACCTGGGCCGCTGGTCCAAGAGCCGCCGCAAGGCCCCGCTCTGTTGGCCGCTGTCGACCGAATCCGGCGGCTACACCCTGTGGCTCTACTACCCACGCCTCACGGACCAGACCCTCTTTATCTGCGTAAACGACCACCTCGACCCCAAGGTCAGGGCAATCGAAGGGGACCTGGATCGTTTACGGGCGAAAGGTGAAATCGATGCAAAGGCGCGTCGCCGGATCGACGACCTGGTGGCGCTCCAGCGCGAGGTCCTGGCCATGCGCGAGGAGTTGCTGCGGGTCGCAAACCTACCCTACAAACCGGATCAGAACGACGGCGTGCTGATTACCGCCGCACCGCTGGGGGCACTCTTCCGCCACAAGCCCTGGCAGAAGGAGCTGAAGCGCTGCTGGGAGTCCCTGGTCGCGGGCGACTACGATTGGGCGCACTTGGCCTTCTCCCTCTACCCTACCCGTGTGCGCGAGCGCTGCCGCACGGACAGGTCCCTCGCCATCGCCCATGGCCTAGAGGATCTCTACCAGTCATGAAGAAGACCTGGGACAATCTTCACATTTACGAGGTCCCGCTATGATCCAAATCACGGTCCAGATTCCTGAGGCGTCATTCGCGGCACTGCATAAGGCCCCGGACGACTTTGCGCGCGAGATGCGTATCGCCGCCGCAGTGAAATGGTACGAGTTGGGGCAGCTGAGCCAGGAGCGTGCCGCAGAGCTTGCCGAACTGTCACGGGTGGCATTCATTGATGCGCTCGGACGTTTCGGGATCAGCCCGTTTCAGATGACCGCGGCTGAGCTGATTCGCGAGGCCATGGATGACTGAGTACCGTGTCGTCAACTCCTCGCCACTGATTACCCTGGCGAAGATCGGGCGCTTGGACTTGCTGGAAGGACCGGGAGTGAGTGTGGTCATTCCGGCGCCGGTCGCGCAGGAGGTGGCGCGCTGGCCGAAAGAAGACCCGGCACGCAAAGCCCTGGCCGCAGGCTGGGGCGGCATCCCGGTGGTCGTCCAGACGGCCGCGGACGTGCTGGAATGGGGCCTCGGCTTGGGCGAGAGCGGTGTCATCACACTCGCGCGGTCGATGAGCGCCACGGCGGTCATCGACGATAAGGCCACGCACGGCCGCACGCATCCTGGGTGTGCGTTTGACCGGCACTTTGGGCCTAGTGCTGAAGGCGGCACGTTTGGGTCGGGTACCATCGGCAGCCGAGATCCTGGAGGAATTGGTCGATGTCGGGCTACGACTGAATAACGATGTGGTCCGCGAGGCCTTGGCGCAGGTCACCGGGGAGCCTTGGCCAAGACGATGAATCGGCGCATCAATAGCCGCTCGGCGACCTCCCGTGTGAGATCTATAGAGCCATGAAGATCAAGGATTACATCCAGCAAGTCCTGCGCGAGCGCCTGGCTAGAGCGGAGTGTCTGGTGCTCTACGACCCGGAGCGGCGCTTCCAGGCCCCGGCCCTGGGGTTGGCCAGTGACGCCTGCACCGTCGTCGATACCTCCGCAAGCAGTATCCAGGGCCGAGAGGAGGCGACCGCAGCCTGGTTGACCTTGGGTCAAGCGGCGCCGGGGGCGCGGCAGTTGCTGATCTATGTGCCCCGCGCCAAGCCGCTGACGGACCCGGCGCGGCAGCAGGACCCCTTTGCGGTCTTTGCCATCGGCGGCGCCGAATTCCCGCATGGCGAAGGTGACACCTATCTTTCGCTGTGTTTGGCGGCCAAGCCGGACCATGAGTCAAGGGTCTACGCCCTCTTCGATGGGGGGGCGGCGCCGTCATTCGAGACAGTCGATGCCCTGGACCTTGGCACGTCCTGGCCGAAACTCCGGACCCTGCTGGGGGTCGAGTCGCCGCGCGAAATCTTGGTGGGGCTGCTCTCGCCGACCGCCCGACAGCAGACAGTCCTGGGCGCGGACAAAGACTGGGTGGCCGAATACCGCCAGTTCGCGCAGGCGGCCCTGGGACTTCAATCGCACCTCCAGGTTGGCGCCTTGGAGGATGTCAGGGATGAGTTGGGGCGGTTCGTGCTGTTCAGCGAGTTTGTGTTCGATCTGCAAGAGCCACTGCCGGATGCGCTGGCCGCGGTGCCGCGGGCCGATCCGCATCGTCGTGCCCTGGTCTACGGGGTCTGCGAGCATTTACGGGATGCCCGCACCCACCAGGACGATTACATCGTCTTGGCGAATGGGGTGAGTGCTCAGCTCGATCTGCCGGCGCGCACGCTGGGGCTTAAGGAGTTCGGCGAACGCGACACCTTCCTGTTCGAGGAGCGTGCCCACCTGAAACGGTGCGCGCTGGCAGCACAGACTGGCGATTACACCACCGCCAGGACCATCATCGACCAGCGACGCCGTTCGATCTGGGTCCAGGCCGATGCGCGCGGTGCCACCTGGGTGATCGCCGACCGCGGGGTTGCATTGTTGCAGGCGGTGTCGGATCTGGATGCCGAATTGGCGACGGTGCCGAAGGGGCTGGCGTCCTTGATCCATTTCTATGTCGATCGCGGGCGCCGGGCCGATACCCTGCACCGTCATTTCGAGCGCACCGTCCACGACGCCTGCGGCGAGGTTGAGGGCCTGGAGGCGCTCGTCGATCTGGCCCGACACCGGCACCGTGCCTTCGCCGATGTCGTGCAGAAGCGCTTGCTGCACGCGGTGCGAGAGGAGGGCTGGCCGGTCGCCGGCTTTACCCGCCACACGCAGGTCTTCGACCAGCATGTCGCCCCCGCGCTTACCCAAGGTCGCAAGGTCGCGCTGTTTATGGTCGATGCGCTGCGCTACGAGCTGGCGGCTGAGTTCATCGGCAAACTCCCGGACGGTATGAAGGTGACCCTGGGACCGGCGCTGGGACAGATGCCCAGCATCACCACCGTCGGGATGGCGGCGCTGCTGCCGGCGGCGGATGGGAAACTCCGGCTGGTCGATGAGAACGGCGAGCTAGTACCCAGCGTCAACGGCAAGCGCGTCAGCAACTCGGCCGAACGGATCGAGTACGTGCGGGGGATATACGGCGATCGGGTGGCCGCCGTTGCCCTTGAGGACCTGCTGAAGACGCCGCGCTATCGGCCAAAGCTGGCGGAAACGGTGCGTCTGCTGCTGGTGAAGAGCACCGATATCGACACGGCGGGAGAGCACTTGGCGGGCGCCGCCCTGGGGTTGATGAGCGGTGTCCTGGAGCGCTTTCTGCGCGCCCTGAAAGTCCTTCAGGAGATGGGTTTCGACCAGGCCGTGTTTGCGGCGGACCACGGCTTCCTGTTGCTCGGCGTCCAGCCCCCCGGTGACAAGGTCGAGAAGCCGCAGGGCCAATGGCCGCTATCGAAGGTTCGGTGTCTGGTGGGGACCGGCGCAGCAGGCAACGGCGTACTGTGCCTGCGCAAGCAGGACTTGGGAGTGCATGGCGATCTGGAGCATCTGGCCGTACCGGATAGCCTGGGGGCCTTTACGACGGGCCAAACCTTTATGCACAGTGGGCTTTCCCTGCCGGAAGGTTTGATTCCGGTAGTGACTGTCGAGTTGGGCGAGGCCTCGCCGGCGGATCGCTCGGCCAGCCAAGTGCGGTTGCAATACCGCGGCGGTAAGACCGACCGCATCACCACCCGACGGCCGATGATCGAGGTCGTACTGTTCCAACAGGACCTGCTCGCCGGGACCCTGCGTTTCAGTCTGGAGGCAAAAGCCGGCAAGAAGCTCGTGGGTCAGGCCGCGGCCAGTACCAACGTGGAGCCGGCCACGGGGCTCGTGGTGATCGAGCCGGGTGCGGCGGTGAAGGTCCCATTGCGGATGGACGAGGCGTTCGAGGGCGCATTCACCGTCACCGCGGTCGATCCGGTGACGCAGGTGACCTACGATAGCCTGAAGCTGACAACCGACTATCTGGAGTGACCTGAATGAAAGAAGAATTCACCGCAGAGACGCAGAGAACGCCGAGAATACTTTATTTTTGTTTTCTCTCTGCATTCTCCGCGTCTCTGCGGTGAAAATTTCTTCTGCTTCTTTGCGGTGACATCTTATGGACGCTCTGGACATCAAACTCAATGAGGTCTATGCCGGGCGGGTGGTCCGCAAAGACCTGGTGCAGCAGGTCAAGAAAGGCACCAATGTGCCCACCTTCGTGCTTGAGTTTTTGCTGGCCAAGTATTGCGCGAGTAACGACCAGGACGAAATTACCGCTGGCATCGAGGCGACCATCGAGTACCTCAGCCGTCACTATGTCCGGCCCGACGAGAGCAACAAGGCGCAATCGACGGTTCAGCAACGCGGTACCCACAAGTTCGTCGACAAGGTGCATGTGCGCCATGTGGAGAAGGAGAAGCGCCACTGGGCGGCGATGGAGAACTTCAACTCGCAGCGCATCGCCATCAATCAGAAGTTCTACAAGGACAATGATCGGCTGCTGGAGGGCGGGCTTTGGGCCGAGGTCACGGTCGGCTACAACGAGGTTGAGGACGACAATTACGCCTTCTACGTGGAGGACATGCGTCCGATCCAACTCTCACGGTTCGACGTCGAGCGGTATCTGGCGGGGCGCGAGCAATTCACGCGGGACCAATGGCTGGACATCGTGCTGCGCTCGGTGGGGCTGGAGCCTACCAAACTGAGCCCGCGGCTCAAGCTTCATTTCATCGCCCGCCTGCTGCCTCTGGTGGAGCCCAACTACAACTTCATCGAACTGGGTCCGCGCGGGACCGGAAAATCCTATTTCTTCAGCGAGTTTTCGCCCTACGCTACGCTGGTCAGCGGCGGCCAGGCAACCAAGGCGACCCTGTTCTACAACAACGCCCGCGGCAAGGTGGGGCTGGTCGGCTTCTGGGACGCGGTGGCCTTCGACGAGGTGGCCGGGATTAAGATCAAGGATCAAGACGCGATCCAGATCATGAAGGACTACATGGCCAACGGCCGCTTCTCCCGCGGTGTGGAGGTGATCGCCAACGCCAGCATGGTCTTCGTCGGCAACATCGACGAATCCATCCACCAGTTGGTCAACTCCACCGAACATGACCTGTTTCAACCCTTGCCCGCGGCCTTGGACCTGGCGGTCATGGACCGTTTCTACTGCTACCTGCCCGGCTGGGAAATCCCCAAGAACAGCAGCGCCTATCTGACTGGGGCTTACGGCTTTATCACCGACTACCTGGCCGAGGCCTTCCACTACGTCTTCAAACAGACCAACCGCTATGAGTACGTCAACAGCCACATCCGTCTGGGCGATGCCGTAGAAGGACGGGACGAGAAGGCGATCAAGAAGACCGTGGCGGCCTTCCTGAAGATCCTGCACCCGGGCAAACCGCCGGCACCGCAGGAATTGGAGGAGTATGTCGCCTACGCGGTCGAGGCCCGTCGCCGTGTCAAGGAGCAGATGAACAAGCGCAAACCGGACGACGAATTCGCCCGAATCAATCTCTCGTATTTCCGCACAGACGGCTCGGAGGTGGTTGTCTACTGCCCCGAATCCAAAGATGCCCCCGCTACACAATCACCCGCCCGTCGGAGCCTAGATGCAGGGACCTGCAGACCTGTCCCGCAGCAGGCGGTCGAGTGCCAGCCCCCGGCGCAACCGATACCCGCCCCGAGTGCGCAGACGACGCCGGCGCAATCGACGGTCTCAGACGTGGACTCGCGGACGCAGCTTCGGGAACAGCACTTCACGATCCTTTACGGTGACACGGGCTATACCTATGACGCTTTGATCGGCCCTTACCTGGTCGGTGCCAAGGCCGTTGCCATCGAAGACCCCTATATTCGGGCACCGCATCAGGTTGCGAACTTCGTGCGTTTTTGCGAGACAGCAAGCAAGTGCCCAAGCGTCCGGCAGATCACCCTGGTCACGAGCTACGACGAGCAGACGAATCTGGCAGAGTTGAACGAACGGCTCGAAGAGCTCAAGCAGAGCCTCGTCGAGATCGACATCGTGCTGGACATTCGGATCAACGAAAACCTGCACGACCGGGAAATCCGCTTGGATAACGGCTGGATCATCAAGCTTGGGCGGGGGCTGGACTTCTATCAGAAGCCCGACGGCTGGTATGCCATCGGCGCCAGCGATTTCAGTTTGCGCAAGTGTCTGGAGACCAAGGTCGATATCTTTCGGGCGGCGGCATAGGTGTCAGGCGATGGCTAACGCATCCGGCTTCGCGTCTTCGGAGTGCCGGTCCATCTCCTGGTCCAGGTCTGGGGGCTGTGCCTCTGGTGGCCGTACTGCGGTCCGGTCACGGCCGGACGCAACGGCTGTAGACCGCTTCGCGATGGGCGCATGCGAATCGTTGAGACGTGCGTAGCCGAAGGCTAGCACTCCTTATCTGGGCCATCAGGCGCAGCAACACCTGCTGTTCCGCACGGGTCACGCGATCACTCGCTTTGGCCAGCCGGGCTGGCTGCGCGGCCGACGGCTGCATTGCGGTTTGAGCGCGGCGCCGCGGACCGGCACCAGCCTTGGGGTCGCCACGGTCGCGATGCGTAGCAGCGCTCGCCACGCGCGTGACCTCACGGTTGCGCGCGCGGGCCCGCTCGCGGATGCGCGCCAGGCGCGCAGCCAGCGTCATCTCAGAGATTTTTTGAGCACAAAATATCGAAATATTGCTCCGTGCTATTGCGCACAGGCGTTTTTCGTTCAAGCTATACGGATGATCGACACCGTCATCTTGATCGGCCCCCGCCTGAAGCTTGCCCGCAAGAACGCGCGCCTGAGCCAGAAGGAGCTGGCGGCCTTATGTGGGATTGGCCAGAGCCATATCAGCGCCATAGAGCGCAACGCACGCGCGCCGTCGATCGAAATGCTGGCGAGCCTGGCGGACGCCCTGAGCGTCACCTCCCACTGGCTGCTGGGCGGCGACAGTTGCGCGACCCTGGGCGACACGGAGACCGGCCGCGCGCATATCCTCGCCGACAGCAAGGCGGCCCCGGGACTCGAGAGCCTGGCCGGCGATCTCGCCATGTGTGCGGTGCTCAACATCCAGCCCACCGAGTGGCAGGCATTGCGCTCGCTGACGACGCCGCACCCGATCACTAAAGGGATATGTGGCAATGTTGCTGGTGTTGCGGGGCCATCGTCTCACATGACCCTCGCGCCGGAAGGACCCCACCATTCGGTGCACGCCCGACGCATCAACCTCCGCCGGCATTGCGGGCGACGCGATGCATCGTCCCAGCGGCCGTTGCGCAATCGATGCGGAAGGACGGCGGGCGCACCAGTGGTGTCCACGGCACACCCCTAAGCCGCCGCTTGCCTTGCCACGGTCTCGCGACTCTCGCGCCGCAGGATATCGAGCACCAGATCTCCGAACTTGGGACCGATCAGGGTGCCGCTGGAGCCGCGCCGCCCGATCAACTGCCCACTCTCCATCAACTCCGCCCGATGGTGACGAATAAACCATTCGAGCGACGCGAATGAGGGGAACGCGCCCGCGCCTTGCTCGTTGACCCAACGGCGCGCGAGGATGAAGTCGGAAATGCTCTTCGAAATTTCATGGTTCTGCAATCCTCCGACGACCCTATGAACAGACGGCGGAGTTGCAGTGGGATTTCCGCATCCGCGCAAGCGCCTCGAAGGCTCATGCGGGTACCGGTTTCGGCCGGGATGGCACCGGGACCCAACACCAGCGAGCCCCACCCGCGGCACAAGACCTACCCCAACTTGCTGCGCGGGCTGGCGGTCGTGGAGCCCAACCAAGTCTGGAGCGCCGACATCGGCTGCAGCCGCCTGGAGCAGTCGTCAACTGGTACTCGCGTCGGGTGCTGTCTTGGCGCCTCTCCAACAGTCTGGAGGCGGCGTTCTGCGTGGACTGCTGCGCTGCCTGATCGAGGACGGCACGGCGGTCCACGCCACGGGTCGGCCGGGATTGAAGGGGGTGCCGACGGCGACCGCTGGCAGAGAAAGCAGGATTGCGGCGATCCGGGTAGACCGGTCGGGGGCGCGGTCCAGGTCCGAGTAGATCGGCTGCGTGGGCGCTTGAGCAACCGCGACTTTTCTCCGCATGGTTGCTCATTGGTTGCTCATTGGTTGCTCAAAAGAAAACGGCTTAGACAAAAATCTCCTAAGCCTTTGTTTTATTGGAGCCGGCGAGAGGATTCGAACCCCCGACCCGCTGATTACAAATCAGCTGCTCTACCAACTGAGCTACGCCGGCGTCTGGCTGGAGTCCGCGGGGCGCTTGCCCTTCGCGGAGTGTAGAGTGTACCGCGTTGCGGGCGCCGGGCGAAGGGTTTCGCGATCCGGGGGGCTGAAATTTGTCGGCGGCGCCCGAATGATCTAGCCTCTGCGAGCACTGTCGCGTCCAACACCCAGCCGGGCACCGCGCCCCACCAAGGTCCACATGAGCCTGTTGCATACCGCCACGACCGACTTCCATGCGCCGGGTCTTTCGTCCGCCCGTGCCGCGCTGGTCGGCGCACTGCGTGATTTCCTCCCGGCCGATGCCGTGCTGGAGCAGGAGGAGCAGGTGCGGCCCTATGAATGCGACGGGCTCTCGGCGTATCGCCAACTGCCGTTGCTGGTGGTGCTGCCGCGCACGGTCGCGGAGGTCCAGCGGATCCTGCGGCTATGTCACGAGCAACAGGTGCCGGTGGTGGCGCGGGGGGCCGGCACCGGATTGTCCGGGGGCGCCCTGCCCCTGAGCGACGGTATCGTGCTAAGTCTGGCGCGCTTCAACCGCATCCTGGAACTGGACCCGGCGGCACGCCGGGCGCGGGTGGAGCCGGGGGTGCGCAATCTGGCGATCAGCGAGGCCGCGGCGCCGCATGGGCTTTACTATGCGCCGGACCCCTCGAGTCAGATCGCCTGCACCATCGGCGGTAACGTGGCGGAGAACTCGGGCGGGGTGCACTGTCTCAAGTACGGACTGACGGTGCATAACGTCCTGGGCATCAAGTTCGTCACCATGGAGGGCGAGTTGATCGAACTCGGCTCGGCGGCGCCCGACGCGCCGGGGTATGACCTGCTGGCGCTCTATATCGGTTCGGAGGGGATGCTGGGCGTGACGGTGGAGGTCACGGTCAAGTTGCTGCCCGTGCCGGAACGGGCCCAGGCACTGCTCGCCGCCTATGACGATGTGGAGCGCGCCGGCCACGCGGTGGGCGAGATCATCGCGGCGGGGATCATCCCGGCGGGGCTGGAAATGATGGACGGGCCGGCGATCAAGGCGGCCGAGGCCTTCGCCCATGCCGGTTATCCGATCGACGCGGCGGCCATCCTGATCTGCGAGATCGACGGCACCGCGGCCGAGGTGGCTGAATCGGCCGTCCAGGTGCGCGACCTGTTGCTGGCCAGCGGAGCGACCGAGGTGCGGACCTCACGCGACGACGCCGAGCGGCTGCGGTTCTGGAAGGGGCGCAAGTCGGCCTTTCCGGCCGTAGGGCGCATCTCTCCCGACTATTACTGCATGGACGGCACCATCCCGCGCCGCGCCCTGCCGGAGGTGCTGCGCCGCACCGCGGAGCTGTCGGCCCAGTATGGGCTTGCGGTCGCCAATGTCTTCCACGCGGGAGACGGAAATATGCATCCATTGATCCTGTTCGATGCCAACAAGCCCGGCGAACTGGAGCGCACCGAGGAACTGGGCGGGCGCATCCTGGAACTGTGCGTGGAGGTCGGCGGCACCATCACCGGCGAGCACGGGGTCGGCATCGAGAAGATCAACCAGATGTGCGTTCAGTTCAGCCCGGCTGAATTGGCTCAGTTCCACGCGGTCAAGCGCGCCTTCGATCCGGAAACACTGCTCAATCCGGGCAAGGGCATCCCGACCCCGAAGCGCTGCTCGGAATACCGGCAGTTGCCCGATCGGGGGCATCGGCATGCGGACTGACCGACTGCATTGGGACCATTGATGCCGACTGACCCGGATCGTTTGATCAGCCCGCTGGCCGCCGGCGACGACAGCGCCCTGGACCGGGCGATCCGCCCCCGTCGGCTGGTGGACTATGTCGGCCAGCCGGCGGTGCGTGAGCAGATGGAAATCTTCATCGGTGCCGCGCGCGCCCGCCGCGAGGCCCTGGACCACGTGCTGATCTTCGGGCCACCGGGTCTCGGCAAGACCACGCTGGCCCACATCGTCGCGCACGAGATGCAGGTCAACCTGCGCCAGACCTCGGGGCCGGTGCTGGAGAAGCCGGGTGACCTGGCCGCCCTGCTCACCAACCTCGAAGCCGGCGATGTACTGTTCGTCGATGAGATCCATCGGCTGAGCCCGGTGGTCGAGGAGGTGCTCTACCCGGCCCTGGAGGATTTTCAACTCGACATCATGATCGGCGAAGGGCCGGCCGCCCGCTCGATCAAGCTCGACCTGCCGCCCTTCACCCTGGTCGGCGCCACCACGCGCGCCGGACTTCTGACCTCACCGCTGCGCGACCGTTTCGGGATCGTCCAGCGGCTGGAGTATTACTCGGCGGAGGACCTCACCACCATCGTGCGCCGGTCCGCCGAAATCCTGGCCATCCCCACCGAACCGGACGGCGCGGCCGAGATCGCCCGCCGCTCGCGCGGCACCCCGCGCATCGCCAACCGACTGCTGCGCCGTGTCCGCGATTTCGCTCAGGTGCGCGCCGACGGGCAGATCACCGTCACGGTCGCCGACCAGGCGCTGGCTATGCTTAAAGTGGACGCGCTGGGCTTCGATCACATGGACCGGCGCTTGCTCGCGGCGGTGATCCAGCGGTTCGACGGCGGACCCGTGGGGGTGGAAAGTCTGGCCGCGGCGATCGGTGAGGAGCGCGGCACCATCGAGGATGTGCTGGAGCCCTATCTGATCCAGCAAGGCTATCTGATGCGCACCCCGCGCGGGCGCATGGCGACTCAGGCCGCCTACCTGCATCTGGGTCTGCCCGCCCCGGTGCGGCCGAACGCGAGCTTGAGTCCGGCGATTGCCGACCTATTTGCCAATGCAGAGGATTGAGTAGCGACGATGGACTCAAACCCTGTACGCTGCCAACAATGTATCAATTTATTGAATTGAGGTTCCTGAGTCATGTCCGCGCAGCAAGTCCGCTTTCCCATGGGTCTTTACCCGACGCCCATCGCCAATCCCTGGGAGGCGTGGCGCCTCGGCTGGATGGTCTCCGAGTTCTGGTTGACTGCTGCTTGCAGAGCCTTCGGCCAGGGCGGCGGGGTGGTCGGCATCCCTTCGACCAGCCCGTCACTGCGCGAATGGCAGCGCCTGTGGAGCGAGACCATGAGCGAGAACATTGAGGCCGCCATGGAATGGCAGCGGGCCGGCAGCGACCTGCTGCTCGCCCGCCTTGATGAGGCGAAAGACGATGGCGCTATGCGACCTCACGCATCGGCCGGACTTTCGCTGCTGGAAGACTCCGAGCCTCCGCCTTGAAATGGACGATCACATCTTCGACAACCGAGCATAACTCACTGTACAGTGACACGGGGTCGTCCCCATGAATGCCGGTAATCAGATCAGGGCACTTGCCGATGTACACTTGATCTTCGTCGCTCCACTCCACCCATTTGTGATATCGGTCGCTGTCTTTCATTTCGTGACGGCCGCGATGGCAGTGGTGACTTCTCGTTCTTGATAGTGTTTGACATCATCCCCGAGTTTTCCGCTGACAGTGACGGCACCGGGAAACTTCGAGTGAACAAGCTTTCGGTGGGATCCTTTTCCTGCGCCGGATATTTCTTTGAACCCAGCGCTTCTCTCCCGTATTAGATCGCGAATTTTCCGTGGCAATTA
The DNA here is from genome assembly GCA_964470155.1 of uncultured Lamprocystis sp. GTDB lineage: Bacteria > Pseudomonadota > Gammaproteobacteria > Chromatiales > Chromatiaceae > Thiodictyon. Next base: position 49,010 of record CAYYAY010000023.1, read on the forward strand.
ACTACTCTGGTGGGGAGAATATCAACTAAAATGAGCCTGGCCCGAATGGCACTGCCACGACATCGCCGGCGCTCGGATGTTCGGCAATGTAGGCACAACAGCTACCCTGCATGTCCCGTGGTGCAGGGCAAGATAATCATCGCCAGAGCGGGCGCGAAGGCGGCGCGCAATTTGGCGCAAGCAGCACGACGTTCCTTCAATTCCGGGTTCCGCCTGGTTCTGCGCGTCTCGGCCAGCCAATGGGCCGCGTAAGTTACTGTTATTGCGAAGTCTCGCCCTTAACTTAGCGCCATTCGGTGCTCGCCCTTTTTCCCCTATGTGCCGCGGATCGCTGGCAAGCAGGGCGTCGATGAATAGCCCGGCATCCAGAAAAATCCGGTCAGCCGGGCTCATAGATTGCGTCCTTCCAGCCGTTCAGAACGCGACCGGACAAGACGGGTAGCGGGTCCAGTTGAACGGCGTCAGAGTGACCCTGATGCGGTGCTCGACACCGCAGGAAGGTTGCGAAATCCACCAACTCCGCCTGCAGTTCCGGCGGGAGCTGGTGCAGGGTTTGCAATCGTTGCTCTTCGATGGTCATTGTCTTAGCCCCCTACTTTGCCGTGACGACACTCCATGGGCCTCACGCATCGCAAGCCGACGTGGTTCGTGCCGGATGAGATAGTGCCACGACGATTGACTCTCAGTCCCTGCCCACACGCGCCTCGATCCGGAAGAAGTCCGCGGCACGCAGATCTTACAGGAGATCGCCGCCAGTCACGCCCGCACCACCGCAATACACCGGCCCTGCGGACTGCGTTGCTCCGTGTGGACAGTGCGCTCGGCAATCGGCGGCTGACCCGAGCGGCGGTCGAAGAGCACCAGCCAGCCGCTGTCCAGACCCAATCCGGCCAGATAGCCGTCCAATTGCACCAGCCCTTCGGTCAGCGGGTCGGAAGCGCCGTCGCGCCAGACCTTGAGTTCCATCCCGAGCGTCACGCTGCCGTAACGCAGACACAGGTCCATGCGGCCCGAGCCGATCGCGTATTCACGCTCCAGCGTGCCGCCGCCGTTGATCACGCGATGCAGGAAGGCCATCATGACCAGCTGCGGGGCGATCTCGTGATAGGGCGCGCTGCCCAGGAGCGGCTGGCCGTGTTGGCGCCAGAAGGCCAGGAAGGCGTCCAGCAGACGGGCCGGGTTGAGGGTGGCGTCGGCATTCAGCCAGGTCGGTGCGATGCGCGGCAGGGTATCCAGCGGACCACTGGCCAGCGCGCGCGGCAGCACCTCGCGGTAGATGGGGTTGGCGACCACCAGCCCGCCGCCGTCATCGCGCCGCAGCAGTCCCAGGTCCACCAGATATTGGCGGTCGTCTTCCGGTACCGCGTCCATCAGGGTGCCCGCCAGCATCGGTTCGATCACCCGGCGTACCCGCTCCTCGCGCAGCTTGTCGGCCAATTGATCCAGATGGGTTTGATAATTTTTCACTGAAAACGAAACACCGAAAACTCAAAACCGTTCCGTATAACACCGCGCGGCATTGGGCCACGTCGCTGTAACGCAAAGCCGCCCGGACGTGCGAAAATGCGTGTCAACACGAGGGACTGGCGCCATCCGACACGAACACCCTCAGGTTGCTCCTGGCGGCGCCGCTGATTGTCCGTAACCGCCTGACAAAAGGCCGCTCGATCCATCCTCGCCGGCACAGTCCCCCGGTTTCCGGTTAAGCTCCGCGCCCTGACCAGGGCCGACCTGGCCGCCGGTGTCGGACCGAACGCCAGAGCCCATTGCAAGAGAAGCGCAGATGAGTTCCGATCTTTCCCTGTTGAACCTGATCCTGCACGCGAGTTTCGTGGTGCAGTTGGTGCTGTTGGTGCTGGTGCTGGCGTCAGTCGTGTCCTGGACCATGATCCTGGATCGCGGGCGGGTGCTCGGTCAGGCGCGCAAGAGCGCCAATGATTTCGAGGAGCGCTTTTGGTCCGGCGGGGATCTCAGTGCGCTTTATAAAGATCTCAGCGCCGACGAGAAGGGCAACCTGGGGCTGGCGACCATCTTCCGCGCCGGTTTCAAGGAGTATGTGCGGCTGCGCAAAGTCGACGGCAACGACATGATGGCGGTGCTGCAGGGTGCCGAGCGCTCCATGCGGGTGGCGCTGAGTCGGGAGATGGACCGGCTGGATACCAATCTGCCCTTTCTCGCCACGGTCGGCGCGACCAGTCCCTATGTGGGTCTGTTCGGCACCGTGTGGGGCATCATGCACGCCTTCCACGCGCTGGGAAACGTCGATCAGGCGACTCTGGCGCTGGTCGCCCCCGGCATCTCGGAGGCCTTGGTGGCGACCGCGATCGGTCTGTTTGCCGCCATTCCGGCGGTCATCGCCTATAATCGGTACTCCGATCAAGTGGAGCGGCTCAACAACCGCTACGAGGAGTTCATGGAGGAATTCTCCACCCTGTTGCAGCGCCAGGGCCGCGGCTGACCGATCATGCAGAAGCGCGTCCGCCGCCACCGCCGCCGACCCATGTCCGACATCAACGTGGTGCCCTACATCGACGTGATGTTGGTGCTGCTGGTGATCTTCATGGTCACCGCCCCGCTGATCACCCAGGGCGTCAAGGTCAACCTGCCCCAGGCCAAGGCCGGCGGCATTCCGAGCCCCACCGTGGAGTCGGTGATCATCACCGTCGACCAGTTCGGCGACTATTACATCGATATCGGTGAGGATAAGCACCAACCGGCGACCGAGCGCATCATCGCCGAGCGGGTGCGCACGGTGCTGGAGTACAAACCCGAGACCCCGATCCTGGTGCGCGCCGACAAGGAGGTTCCCTACGAGAAGGTCCTGTGGGCGATGGTGGCGGCCCAGTATGCCGGGGCGACGAACGTGGGGCTGATCACCGCTCCGCCGCTGCGCGCGGCACCCTGACCATGTGGCAAGTCCTGCGCCGCAACCCGCGCGCACTCTATTGGTCGCTGGGGCTGCACCTGCTGTTCGCCGTGCTGCTGTTCGTCAGTGTCCGGTTCGTCGAGGACCCGAGCGAGGGTGGGCAGAAGCCCAAGGTGGTCCAGGCGACCATTCTGGGAGAGCGCGCCCTGGAGGAGCTGACCTCCCGACTCCAGGCCGATCAGCCACGCAAGGCCGCCGACAAGAAGCCCCAGGAGCGGACCCCAACGCCACCCGCGCCGGTTCCGCCGCCTGCCGTGGACACCGCGACTGCCCAACGCGCGGCGGACGTGGCGGCGCAGCGGCAGGCGGAGCAAGCGGCACGGCGGCAGGCGCAGCTGGATGCGCAACGTCTGGCCGAACAAGAGGCCGAACAAGAGGCTGACCGTCAGGCGGCTGCCGCGGCCGAGCGCGCGGCGGCAGCGCAGCGCGAGGCCGCGGCCCTGGCGAAGCGTCAGGCCGAAGTGCAAGCCCGCCAACGGGCGGAAGCCCAAGCCCGCCGCGCCGCCGACCTCGCCGCTCAGGAGCGCGCGGCTGAGGAGGCTCGCCGTCAGGCCGCGGAAGCGCAACGTCAGGCCCAGGCCCAGGCGCGCCGCGAGGCCGAGGCCTTGGCCAAACGGCAGGCGGCCGAAGAACGCGAGGCGCAAGCTGCCGCCGCCAAGGCCGCGGCAGCCCAGCGCGAGGCCGAGGACGCGGCACGCCGCATGACGTCCGAACGCGAACGCATCCGCAAGGAACAGGAGCGTTTAGCCGAGGTCGAACGGCAGCGTGAGGCGGCCGCGCGGCAGCGCCAACTCCAGGCTGAAGCCGACCGCATGGCCGCGGAAGAAGAGCGACGCCTCGCGGAGGAGGAGTCGTTGCAGCGGATCGACGAGGAGGCGCGTCTGCTGGAGCAGGAGGAACGGCAGCGTCTGGCGATGGCGGCGGCCCAGCGCACGCGCGAGTCCGATCCCGACTCACAGTCATCCACCGATCAGTTCGCCAGGGAGGTGGACCGCTACATCCCGGTAATCAGGGACAAGGTCCGGCAATTCTGGGTGCGCCCGCCGACCCTCATGGGCGAACTGGTCACGGTGGTCTCGCTGCGCCTGATACCGGGCGGCGACCTGGTCCCGAACTCGGTCAGCGTGGTGCGCTCCAGCGGCAACACCGCTTTCGATCAATCAGTGATCGCAGCCGTGTACAATGCCTCGCCGATCCCGGTGCCCTCGGGTCCCGCCTTCGAGCGGTTCCGCGAGTTCAATCTCAAGTTTTCACCCTGATGCGACCGTCGCTTCCGGCCATTGATTTCAGCAAGAGCATTTGCCGCAAATGAACGCTAATACTCGCGAGTTATGCCATCAGGCAGAGGCTTTGATGACCGACATCGACACCCGGCGCAATCCTTTTGCGCGCGCCCAGCCCCCGCGACGGTCGTTCTTGGCATCCATGCGCGTCGCCGTGCCGCGTGCGATGCGACTCGTCGCCATCTTCACCTTAGGTACCCTGAGTGTCCTGATGCTCCCCATGGCCGCGCGGGCGCGGCTGACCATCGAAGTGACGGGCGGCGTCGAGGCCGCCCAGCCGATCGCGATTGTTCCCTTCGGCGTGTCCGATGGCCTGATCCCCAAGGAGGACGTGGCGGGCGTGATCGCCGCCGACCTCACGCGCAGCGGCAAATTCCGGCCCATGCCCACCCGCGACATGCTCGCCATGCCCAGCACCCCGGCGGAGGTCGACCTGCGTGACTGGAGCTTGCTCAATATGAATAACCTGGTGATCGGTCGGGTGGAGCAGGAGGGCGAGGGCTATCGGGTGAGCTATGTTCTCTACGATGTGTTTCGCGGCAACCAGATCGGCGCGGCGAGCCTGAGCACCACCGCCGGCGGTCTGCGTCTCACCGCGCATCGCATCGCCGATCAGATCTACGAGAAGCTCACCGGTGCGCCCGGCGTGGCCGCCACCCGGATCGCCTACATCACCTCCAACGGCCGCGGCGACAACCAGACCGTGACCCTGCGCGTGGCCGATGCCGACGGGTACAACCCCCAAACCATCGTCTCGTCCAACGATCCGCTGATGTCGCCGGCCTGGTCACCGGACGGGCGGCGACTGGCCTATGTCTCGTTCGAGAATCGGCGCGCCGCCATCTATGTGCAGGATCTGGCCAGCGGCCGACGCGATCTGGTCGCCAGTTTTCCGGGCATCAACGGCTCGCCGGCCTTCTCCCCGGACGGCCAGCGGCTCGCCATGACCCTGTCAAAAGACGGCAACGCCAATATCTATACCCTTGATCTGCTTAGCCGGGAACTGACTCAATTGACTGATCACTTCGCCATCGACACCGAGCCCGCCTGGTCCCCGGACGGCAGTCAGATCCTCTTTACGTCCGACCGCGGCGGCAGCCCGCAAATTTACCGCATGGCGGCGAGCGGCGGTGCGGCTGAGCGCATCAGCGCCGAGGGCGACTACAACGCCCGCGCCTCCTATGCGCCGGACGGCAAGTCGATCACCATGGTCAGCCGGGTCAACGGCCAGTTCCGCATCGCCGTGCTGGACTTGCAGCGCGGCTACACCCGCGTCTTGAGCAACGGCAGTCTTGACGAGTCGCCGAGCTTCGCCCCGAACGGCAGCATGGTGATTTACGCTACGATTGCCGGTGGACGCGGGGTGCTTGCGGCAGCCGCCGTGGAAGGCGGCGGCAATCAGCGCCTCTCCCAGGACGCCGGCGAGGTGCGCGAGCCGGCTTGGTCGCCGATGATGAAGTGAGGATTTCCTCCGTGATACCGACTCCGACCCTGTTTTCCCGCCCGCGGATGCGCGGCACTGCCGCCGCGGCAGCCGCCTTGTTGTGCGTCGGTTGTGCGACGACCGCGCCGCCGCCGCCGCCGACACAACCGCTGCCGAACAGCACCCGGACCCTGCCCCCGCCGACCGCGGCGGCCACCACGGCAGCCAATCCGGAGCCCCAGCGGCCGACCTATCGCGGTCCCTGGGAAGACCCATCCAACCCGCTGTACCAGCGCACCATCTACTTCGACTACGACAGTGCCGAGATCAAACCCCAGTACCTGGACGTGATCCGCACCCATTCGGCCTATCTGGGAAGCACGACCAGCCAGCGCGTCACCCTGGAGGGAAATACGGATGAGCGTGGTACCCGTGAATACAATTTGGCTTTGGGCGATCAACGCGCCGAGTCGGTGCGCCAACTCATGCTCGCCGAGGGCGTGACCCAGGGACAACTGACCACCCTGAGCTACGGCGAGGAACGCCCCGCGGACCCCGGCCATAACGACAATGCCTGGCGACTGAACCGACGGGTGGTGATCCAGTATTAAACCGCGCCCAGCGCGGTATGCGGTGTGATTGGATAAGATCGGCCCCGGCAGACTCGACGATTGCTGGAGCTGGCGCGGTTTTCGATTTTATTCGTCGTTTCACTGATTTCCGACTTATTGCTAATGATCGAAACGAACACTATGCGTTATGCACCTTACGCCGTACTCCTGATTGCCGCGCTTGGCGCGGCCACTGTCGGTGCCGCCGACACCTTCATTGAGGATCGTCTGGCGCGCATCGAACGGATCATGGAAAACCAGAGTGCCTCCGGACTCATGCTCCAGCAGCAGCAACTCCAGCAGGAGTTGCAGGAGCTGCGCGGACTGGTGGAGACTCAACAGTTTGAGATCCAGAAGCTCCAGCGGACGCTGCGCGACCAGTATCTGGACATCGATGCGCGGCTGGGACCCGGCAAGGACGGCACCGCCCCCGCCAATGCCGCCGCAACGCCCGGTACCCCCGAGGCCGCGGGAACGCAAGGAACAGTCGCCCCAGCGGGCGGCGCGATCAATGCCGCCGGCACGGAGCTCAAGCCTCCGGTCGGCAGCGAGGAACCGGCACCGGTGACGGCCCCGGTCCCCTCTTCCCCGCGCGCGGTGGGCATTCCTTCGCTGCCCAGTCCGGAGACCACGGGCGTCAGTGAGCGTGATGCTTACGGCACCGCTTTCGATCTGCTGAAACAGCGTAAATATCCGCAGGCCGTCGAGGGGTTCAATGAGGTCCTGCGGGCGTATCCGCAAGGCCAATTTACCGACAATGCGCGTTACTGGCTGGCCGAAACCTATTACGTGCAGCGCAACTACCCGGCGGCGCTCGCCGAGTTCGACCGGCTGGTGCAGTTGCACCCGACCAGCGCCAAGGTCCCGGGGGCGCTCCTGAAGATCGGCTACATCCAATACGAGCAGGAAGCCTGGGACCAGGCGCGCGCTGCACTCAAGCAGGTCATCGCCAAGTACCCGGACAGCACCGAGGCACGCCTGGCCCAGGGACGGCTGGCGAAGATCGCGCGGGAACCGAAGGCAGGCGATTCGGCCATCCGCTAAGCGGTTGATGCATCTGGAGAAAGACACGGCCCCGCAGCCGCCGCGGCCCAGCTCCGCGCCCCGGCAAGACGCTTCAGCTCGGTGCTGTCAAGGATCAGCCCCACCCGCCCGTCACCAAGCACCGTGGCGGCGGAGACTCCGGGGACCTTGCGGAAGTTACCCTCCAGACTCTTGATGACGATCTGCTGCTGACCGAGCAGTTCGTCGACGAGCAGCGCGACGTCACCGTCATCGACCTCACAGATCACCAATAAGGGCCGCCCATGAGCCGCATCATCGGGGCGCTGACCCAACAGTGACGCCAGCCGCACCACCGGCAGCTGATGGTCGCGCACGCGATAGAGTTCCGGGCCGCCGGGCAGCAGACGCAGCCGCGTGGGGTCCAACTGCACCGTCTCCACGATGGAGACCAGCGGCAGGATGTAGACCTGCGCGCCGACGCGGATCAATTGGCCGTCCAGAATGGCCAATGTCAGCGGAATCCGGATGGTGAAGCGCGTCCCCTGCCCGGCCGCTGTCGCCAATTCCAGACGCCCGCCCAGGGACCGGATGTTGCGCTCCACCACGTCCAGACCGACGCCGCGCCCGGACAGATCCGTCACCGTGCCGACGGTCGAGAGACCCGGATGACAGAGCAGCCGCAGCAGGTGCTCGACATCCTGTGACTCTGGTCCAGTGATCAGGCCCAGAGCACGACCGCGGGCGAACACCGCCGGCTCATCGATCCCGGCCCCATCATCACCGATCTCGATGAACACGCTGCCGCCCCGATGGGAGGCGGCCAGCCGTAAGGTACCGATCGGCGGTTTGCCGCGCGCGGCGCGCACCGGCGGCGGTTCGATGCCATGAGCCATGGCATTGCGCAACAGGTGAGTGAGCGGATCGGCCAAGAGCTCGGTCAAGCGCTTGTCCAGTTCGGTCTGCTCACCCTCGATCCGGAGCTGCACCGGCTTGCCGAGGGTCTGCGCCAGATCATGGACCAGACGCGGAAAACGGCTGAACAGGAAGCCGATCGGCAGCATCCGGATCGCCAACACGTGCTCCTGCAGATCGCGGGTGTTGCGCTCCAACTGGGCCATGCCCTGGCGGAGTGACTCACCCGTCGGCCCCGCCGCGGCGGCGGCCAGCCGCAGCAACATCGATTGCGTGATGACCAGTTCGCCGACCAGATCGACCAGGGCGTCGATCTTTCCGGTACTCACCCGGATCGAACCATTGCGAACCGTCGCTGGTTGCGCTGCTTGCTCACCTGGATCGGCGGCGTACTGAGCCGAATCCGTCACGGGGTCGGCAGCGGAGATCTGCTCCGGATCCCGATCAGCCGGCTCCGCCGGCCGGTCGACAACGGGCTCGCCCGTCGGCACTCCCGCGACCGCCGATGGGATCAGGTCCAGATCGCACGCGTCGGCCACCCACGCGAAGACTTCACGCAGGTCGTTTTCACCCGGATCAGCATCAAGATCAAGAATCCAGGACAGATGGCACTCCTGCACCACCAGCTCCGTCAGGGTCGGTAATTGGTCGAGTTCGGCGTGCACCCGCAATGGACCGAACCGGGCCAATTCCCGCACCATCAGGACCACGTCGTTTCCCTTGGTCAGCAGGTCGCGATGTGGTCGGAAGCGGATGCGCCAGCCCGCCGCCGACGGCGGGGTCGGGAGCCTGTCCGGTTCGGCGGCCGGGTCCGGGCATGTCGCCGGCACCGCCGGTGCCGGCGGAAGCGGCGCAGCATCCATGGGGGCCGCCGCGGCGGTCGGGTCCGCCTGCTCCAGCAGGCCGCGCAGCGCCAGATCGGCGTCGGCCAACCCCTCCAGGTTCGGCGGGTCGCCCGCGCGCAAGGCCCGGAGCATGGTGCGCGCCGCATCGACCGCCTTGAGCAGGACACCGATCAAGACCGTATCCAGGGGCCGCTGACCGTGGCGAACCTGATCCAGCAGGGTCTCCATCCGATGGGTGAACTCGGTGAGTCCCTTGAAGCCGAAGGTCGCGCTGCCGCCCTTCATCGAATGAGCCGCGCGGAACAAGGCGTTGATCGCGTCCATGTCGACGATCCGCCCGGCGGCGGCCACCAGAATCGACTCCATGGTGTCGATTGCCTCGAAGCTCTCCTCGAAGAAGATCCCGTGAAACTGACGCAGGTCGAGGCTCATCGCAACACGCGCCGCAGGGCCGCGAGCAGGCAGTCCGGGTCGAATGATTCGTGGTACATGGACAGTCCGGAGATTGACGATGGCACAAACGTGGTTATAGTCCCTTCGCGCGCCCGCCGCCATGGCATGACACATCCGGCGGCGCCGCCCGCGTCAACCCGCGAACGATTGGAGATCCGCTTGCCGGCCGAGTCACACCCTGAAACCTGCTCTCCCCTCGCCCCGCCGCGCGATCCGCGGGTGCCGGGGTCGGACCGGTTGCGGCGACTGCTGCCGGGCGGATGCCGACGCCAGATGGTCGAACTGGGCCTGTTGTTCATCGCCTGCGCCTATGGCGTGGGCGCGGGAGTCGGTTTGCCGCTGTATGGCGACGGCGCCTACTACTTCTTTCGCATTGTCGTCGACGGGACACCCGATATCCCGAATTTCCGCTATGCCGCGGTGTTGCCGCAACTCCCGACGCTGGCGGCAACCTGGCTGAGTGCCGATATCAGCCTGCTGCGTCATTGCTTTTCCATGAGTTACGCCGCGCTGCCCGTCCTGTCGCTGCTCGGATGCTGGATGGTCGCACGGCGCCGCGCCCCGGCCCTGATCCTGTTCCCGGCGTTGTTCTTCACCCTTAATCAGATCAACTTCTCGGCCGTGTCGGAGCTCCTGCTCTGTCTCTATCTGGCCTGGCCCTATGTCCTGCTCGTCGGTCTGTATCCACGGCACCCGGCGACCTGGTGCTACGGGGCGGCGCTGGCGCCCCTGCTGTTGCTCCTTCATCCGCTGGCCTTCGGCCTGGCGTTGTTCCTCGCGGTCGCCGCGGTCATCGCCGCCCGCCCGGCCAGCGACACGCCACGGGTGCGGCGAATCTGGTCGGTGATCGCGGCAGGCCTGGCCCTCTCCGGCGTGTTGCGGCTCGCTTGGACGCTGATCGGCAGCAACAGTTACGAGCGCTCCTTCGCCGACGCCTCCCAGGTCGGCTACTACCTGCTGCCGACAACGCCGAGCCAGATCGGGTTGATGCTGGCGGTCTGCGCGGCGGCGCTGTTGCTGGCCCCGGTGCTGATCCGCGGCACTGGCCAAGCCGACGGTACGTGGCCGGTATGGCTGCTGCTGCCCGTCCTCGCCGTCTGGGTGGGTGCCGAGATTCTGGCCGGCGACGGGGTTAAACTCAAGGCCGCGCTCATCTACCCCTTTGGTTTGTGCTTCATGGGGCTGGCCCTGTGGGCGGCGCGCGCATCGACTGACCGGCAGGCGACGCGGAGGCACGGGTCGGGCCGGCGCTACGCGCGTCCCTTTGCCGCCTGTGTGCTGGCCATCGTCCTGCTGACCCTGGCCAAGTCCGCCGCCTGGTGGACCGCGACCCGCGGTCTCATCAACGCCACCGCCAGTGCCGACGACACCTGCCTGGTGTTCGGTCCCCAAGCACCGTACGACCTGCAATGGCCCTGGATGGCGATCATCGACAACTGGACCGCACCCATCGCCGCACTGGTGTTTCGCGGACCCTGGCCGATTCCCTTGCTGCTCCCCAAGGACGGCTGCACCCTCCTGCGACAAACCGGTACGGCATACCTGACCGCCTGGACCGGCCGCCCCGAGTCGCTGCTCGAGACGCGTTTCGGTCCCCTGCGGCACGCGCACGGCGAATGCGTCGGCGCACCCGGTTGCCTTGAACCGCCCGGACACCGACAATGACCGACAGCAGGCCACTGTTGGTGCCCACCGATTTTATCCACTGTAAGTCCGGAGACCATGCCATGTCGAACGAGGGTTATCACGAGCCGGTCGATGAGTTGTCCGATGAAACCAAGGATATGCATCGGGCCATCATCTCCCTGATGGAAGAACTGGAGGCCGTCGACTGGTACAACCAGCGCGTCGATGTCTGCAAAGACCCTGATCTGCGCGACATCCTGGCCCACAACCGGGATGAGGAGAAGGAACACGCGGCCATGGTGCTGGAATGGATTCGCCGCCAGGACCCGACCTTCGATAAGGAACTCAAGGACTATCTGTTCACCGACAAGCCGATCGCCCATCACGCCTGACCCGCGCATGCGCTCCCGTGGGTCACCTCCGCGGGCGCGGTCAAGGCGATTTCCGGCAATCGCCTAAGCGCTCAGTGTCGGATCGAGCACCCGTTCCATCCGGCATTGTTGGATGTGATGCGTTTTCACGCCCAGCGCCGCGAGCCGCGCCTTGAGCGTTGCCGACGCGGCATCCCCCTCATGGCCCGGCAGAATGGTGGTCCGCACCTCCAACGGCACCCCGGCAGCGAGCAGGATTGCAAGGCTCTCCCAGGCCCGCTCTCCGGACTTGGGGACACCGGTGATGGCCGGGTAATCGTCCGGCAGGGCCTTGATATCCAACCCCACCCAGTCGAGCAGCGGGAGTAACTCCTTGAGTCGCGCCGGATAGGCGCCCGAAGTATGCAGCCCGACCTTGAACCCAAATGCGCGCACCTGGGCCATCGCCGCCTTCAGAGATGACTGCAAGGTGGGCTCCCCCCCGCTGAAGACCACCGCATCCAATAGCCCCCGTCGTGCTTCCAGGAACCGGCAGACCTCGGGCCAGCGGATCAGACCCGCGGCAAAGCCGGGCAGCAGGTGAGCGTTGTGGCAGTAGCGACAGCGCCAGGGGCAGCCCTGGCAGAACACCACGGCTGCCAGTTCACCGGGGTAGTCAACCGTGGTCAGCGGCGTCAGGCCGCCCACGCGCAACGGCTCGGGCCCGATGCGGGCCGGCCATGTCGCGACGATCCCTGATGATTGATCGACGCCCATACCGCCATCCGTCAGCGTCAGGCAGCGGCTTGGTGTTGGACACGCAAGGGCGTTGTTCCACGCGGGGTCTCGGTGAAGTAACAGCGATCCGCGTGCTCGGCGCGCTTGCCGAGATTGAAGGCAGCGACCGGGCGGTGATAACCCATGACCCTGGTCCAGACTTCACAACGGGTGCGCTCTTCCTGATTCAGGGTCAGTATGCTCGATTCTTTCATAGTCCTCGTCTCTTCAGATTTATCGGTTGTTCCGATAGATAGTGCTCACGAACAGTCGCGTTCATTCGCCTTCTCTTGCGGCTGCATTCGCTTCCCCCTGTTTGCGCGCGATCAATTCCTGATCGCACAGCGGGCAGAACTCATGCTCGCCGGCGATGTATCCATGCTTGGGACAGATGGAAAAGACCGGGGTGACGGTGATATAGGGCAGCCGGAACTGGGTCAGAGCCCGGCGCACCAGCCGCTTGCACGCCTCGACACTGGAAACCTGCTCGCTCATATAGAGGTGCAGCACGGTCCCACCGGTGTAACGGGACTGGAGCGGCTCCTGCATCTCCAGGGCCTGGAAGGGATCATCCGTAAAACCCACCGGCAACTGCGAACTGTTGGTGTAATACGGCGTCTCCGCCGTGCCGGCCTGGAGGATGCCCGGATAGCGCTTCTGATCCTCGCGGGCAAAGCGATAGGTTGTCCCCTCAGCGGGGGTCGCCTCCAGGTTGTAGAGATGACCGGTGGACTCCTGGAACTCGACCATCCGGGCGCGCACCCGGTCGAGCAGGCGGATCGCCAGCGCCTGTCCGGCGACGGTGGTGATGTCCTCGGCATCGTGGGTGAAGTTGCGGATCATCTCGTTGATCCCGTTCACCCCGATGGTGGAGAAGTGATTACGCAGAGTCCCGAGATAGCGTTTAGTGTAAGGAAAGAGCCCGGCGTCCAGGTGACGCTGGACCACTTTGCGCTTGATCTCCAGACTGTTGCGCGCCTGGTCCAGCAAGCGGTCGAGCCGCGCCAGCAAGGCGGCCGCGTCGCCCGCGTGGAGATAGCCCAACCGCGCGCAGTTGATGGTGACCACACCCACCGAGCCGGTTTGCTCGGCTGAGCCGAAGAGCCCGTTGCCGCGCTTGAGCAACTCGCGGAGATCCAGTTGCAGCCGGCAGCACATGGACCGGACCATGTTGGGCGAGAGTTCGGAATTGATGAAGTTCTGGAAATACGGCAAACCGTACTTGGCGGTCATGGCGAAGAGCCGGTCCGCGTTCTCACTCTCCCAGGGGAAGTCCGGTGTGATGTTGTAGGTCGGGATCGGGAAGGTGAAAATCCGGCCCTTGGCATCCCCCGCCGTCATCACCTCGATATAGGCCCGGTTGATCAGGTCCATCTCGACCTGAAGGTCGCCATAGGTGTAGGGCTGCTCGACCCCGGCAATCACGGGCACCTGGTCGCGCAGGTCATCCGGGCAGACCCAGTCGAAGGTGAGATTGGTGAAGGGGGTATTGCCGGTAATGAAGGTCTTGCCGTTGCGGCGCGCGACGAAGGTTCCGTTACGGGTCGTCGGGCACCAGACCTTGCCCTGGTAGGGCCGACGCTCGATGAGCTGGATAGAGGTCTCGCGATTGCGGATCAGGTTTAACACATGGACGCCCGAGTCCTCACGTGTATAGACGCTGCTCCCGTAACCGGCCAGGGTGCAAAGCTCTTGGAGTGCATCCAGGTTGTCCCGATCGTTGGTGTAGATCCGGGTGCGGCCGTTTGGCTCGACGCTGCCGTCGCCCTTGATATAGGTGTCCAGGAAGAGCCGGATCTGGCGGACCGAGAGCGTGCGGACGACCGCCGGAACGCATTTGCGCTCCAGATGGCCCAGCACAAAGTCGCTGCCTTCCTTATTCAGGCGATAACGGTAGACGGGATCATTCGCGTAGGTTCCGGTCCTCTCCAACAGGTGGTAGGAGAGCCCCAGTTCTTCGAGCAGCCACGCGATCTCGGCGGCATTCTCCGGATTGCCGGTCGATTGGAACAGGCTGATGCGGCGACGCCCGGCGCTGAAATCAAAGTTCCCCTCGGCGACTACCCAGGCCAGCAGCATCACCACCCGGTCGTCGATCTCAACCGTCGAATCCGTCTCCCAGGCGTTCGGGATGATGACCGGAGACTTGAGTGCCGCGACCGCTTCGATATCTTCCAGAACCCACCGGTTATCGCTGTTGAAGACCTTGCGCAGGACTTTATGCCCCGGGGTGATCCATTGTTCCTGGGTACGGTTGCGCAGAACGTACATATCGCCGTCGAAGTCATAGGACTTCACGGCCAGCGGCTCCAAATACTCGAGGCGATTGTTGCGCCAATCGAAGGTCGCGATGCGCTCGCCGGACTGAAGCTGGTCGTAGTGCTTCCAGCCGTGTTCAGTCAGACACTCTGTTTGCGCATCGACACACTGAGTCCCCCACCGCGACGGGACATTGAGATTATAGATGAGCTCCTGGATGCACTGGCGGACCTCGGCATAATCGAGCCGGTCGGCGCGCACGAAGGGGGCCATGTAGGTATCGAAGCTGGAGAAGGCCTGGGCGCCCGCCCACTCGTTCTGCAAGGTCCCCAGAAAGTTCACGATCTGGCCCACGGCGCTCGACATATGCCGCGGCGGCCCCGCCTCCACGCGCCCCGGCACCCCGTTCAGACCCTCGTGCAGCAGGGTGCGCAGTGACCAGCCGGCGCAGTAGCCCGAGAGCATGTCCAGGTCGTGAATGTGGATGTCGCCCTCACGATGGGCCTCGCCGATCTGCGGCGGATAGACATGCGACAGCCAGTAGTTGGCGATCATCTTGCCCGAGGTGTTGAGGATCAGCCCGCCGAGCGAATACCCCTGGTTGGCGTTGGCGGCCACCCGCCAGTCGGACCGGTCCAGGTACTCGTCAATCGAGGCCGCCACGTCCACCAGGGTGCGCTCATGGTCGCGCAGCCGCGAGTGCTGTTCCCGATAGACGATGTAGGAGCGCGCGGTCTCGAAATGGTTGGCGGAGATCAGTGTCTGCTCCACCACATCCTGGATGCCCTCAATGTCCGGCAGCCGACCGTCGCCGAAGCGGTGCGCCAGCACCTTGACCACCTGGGCGGTCAGCAGGCGCGACTCCATGTCACCGTACTCCCCACTCGCCCGGCCGGCCCGCAGGATGGCGGATTCGATTTTGGACGCATCGAAAACGACCGCCCGCCCGTCGCGTTTGAGGACGCGGGTGGGCAGGGTCGCGAGCGTGTTCGATCCGGTCCTCATGGCAGCGTTTCCCGGTGGGATACTATATTTTGTGTCGGCGATACTTCTAGGCACAGTATATAGGGGGTAGGCCCTCAGGGCAAGGTCGCTCGGGCTGCTGGCCCAAGGGGGCCGCAGGTGCTTGAAAACAGATGTCCGCAGGATCCGGGAGAGCGCTAATCAAGGCGAAGGATGGGGCGGGCGTCGGGCGGCGCGCCGCCGCCCGCCCGTTCAGATGGTCTCGACGAACTGTTCGAGTTTGCGGGTATCGGCGGCAAACAGCCGAATGCCCTCGGCGAGCTTCTCGGTCGCCATGGCGTCCTCGTTCAGCGCCCAGCGGAAGGCGCGTTCGTCGTAGCTGACCTTGGGGATATCCATGGACCGGGCCTGATCCGCATCGAGCTTGCGGGGTAAGTCGCCGTGCCGCGCGGCCAGTTCGCCCAGCAGTTGGGGGGCGATGGTCAGGTAATCGCAGCCGGCCAGTTGCAGGATCTCGTCGAGGTTGCGGAAACTCGCGCCCATCACCACGGTCCGGTAGCCGTGACGCTTATAATAATTGAAGATCTTGGTGACCGAGAGGACCCCTGGGTCGGCTTCGGCCGGATAACCATCCACCTTGTTCGCGGCCTTGTACCAATCGAGGATACGCCCGACAAAGGGCGAGATCAGGGTCACGCCGGCCTCGGCGCAGGCGACCGCCTGGGCAAAACTGAACAGCAGCGTGAGGTTGCAGTGCAGGCCTTGGGCCTCCAACCGCTCGGCGGCGCGGATGCCCTCCCAGGTGGAAGCGACCTTGAACAACACCCGCGCCGCCGGGTCGATCCCGACCTGCCGGTAGAGTTCGGCCAGCCCCTGCGCGCGCAGGATGGTCGCCTCGGTATCGAATGACAAGCGGGCATCGATCTCGGTGGAGACCCGGCCGGGGACGATTTCCAGGATTTGCTTGCCGAAATTGACCGCCAATCGGTCCATGGTCCACCGGGACCGGGCCTGCGGATCAGCGCCGCCGCGTGCTTTGCCGAAGGTCGCCGCATCCACCGCCAGCTCCCGGTAATGAGGCAACTGCGCGGCCTTGAAGAGCAGCGACGGATTGGTGGTCGCGTCTTGGGGCTGATACTCGGCGATGGACTCGAAGTCCCCGGTATCGGCAACCACGGTGGTCATGGTCTTGAGTTGTTCGAGCGTGTTCATCAAGCGGATACCTTAATGGTCTGGTGGTCTGGTGGTCTGGTATCGAGTCGCAGCAGAATGATGTATACGGAACGGTTTTGAGTTTTCGGTTTTTCGTTTTTAGTTAAGAACTATCAAACATTGGGTTACGAAAAACAAGAAACGAAAAACCAACAACGACGGGTATAGCACCCGCCCCAAATCACCCGCACGGGTCGTCGCGGTCGCCGGGGCCTGGGGGCCGACGATAACTCTCCACGAAATGCCGGTCCCGTTCCAGGATGGTATCGTTGCGGATATCCCGCAGGTGCTTGATGCGCACTCGGCCGTCGGCTGGTTGGTAATCGATCTTGCGCGCGAACGGGCCGCCCACGTCTTCCTCGACGATCGGAATGTTCGCCTGACGCAAGAAGAGACGCGCGAAGGCGATGCTGCGCTCGCCAACCATACAGTCATTGCTCAGGATGCGCGAGCCGCCGAACAGCTTGGCCTCCAGATGGTGTCGCTGCGCCCCGGCGTCGAGCAGTGCTCTGAACAGGTCGAACATGGCATCCTCGCCGGGGCTCGACACCGCCCCCGTGGTCACGTGCGGTTCCATGAAATGGTTCATGCCCCCGAGCCCCTGCGAACGATCACGGATACACGCGGCCACGCAAGTGCCGACGACGGTAACGATGGTCTCGCTGCGGCTGACATAAAACTGGCCCGGCAGCAGTTTGGCCGCAAACCGGTGGTTCAACGCATCGAAATAACGGTTGATGTGCTCGAAGCCTCGCGGCGCGGGTTGCAACTGCATCAGTTCTGCCTCGGTTTGCCCGCACTGACTGCACGTTCGTCGGCGGGAACGCGCACGTCGCCTTGCGAACTCGAAAAGTGCTCTTGTGCCGGGGGGGCGCGCTCGGGCGCCGGTACCCGACACCTATGAACATAGCGCCCTCCCGGTGTCCGCGCAATTGGTCGGCGGCAGGGCGCGGGCCACCGACGCGGTGATTATCGCCATGGATTCCCGCACGCGATCGCTCGGCTCGGGTTCAACCACGAGGGAATTGGGTTATCATGCACCACGTGAACCTGCGTGACCTCAAATACATCCTCGCCGTCGCCGAGACACGCCACTTCGGGCGTGCGGCCCTGCGCTGCTTCGTCAGTCAGCCAACCTTGAGCGGACAGATCAAGAAGCTGGAGGATGAACTCGGGGTCGTGATCTTTGAGCGCACCAACCGGTCGGTCGACATCACCCCGGTCGGTGAGACCATCCTGGCCCATGCCCGACTGGCGGTGGAACAGGCCGAAACCATCGAGCAGGTCGCGCGCGCCCATCAGGACCCACTGGCCGGACCCTTGCGCGTCGGCGCCATCCCAACCCTGAGCCCGTACCTGATGCCCCTGGTACTGGTGCCGCTCAAACGCACCTATCCAGGACTGCGTCTGGTCCTGTCCGAGGAAATCACCGAGTCGCTGCTGGGCCGGCTCCAGCGCCACGAAATCGACGCCGCTCTGCTTGCCACCGCTCCGGACGATGCGGACCTGGACGCCATGCCGCTGTTCGACGAACCCTTCTGGCTGGCCCATCCACGCAATCACCCGCTCTACGAAAAAGACGAGATCGATGCCGAGGACCTCAAGTCCATCGACCTGCTCTTGCTCGCCGACGGTCATTGCCTCACTCACCAGGTCATGGACGTGTGCCGCCTGACGGAGCGCCCCACTCATGGCGAGATGGCGGATCTGCGGGCGGCCAGCCTGGAGACCTTGCTGCAGTTGGTCGGCGCCGGCTTTGGCTGCACCCTGGTGCCGGCCCTGGCCATCCGCGGCGGCTGGATGACCGACAGCGGCATCATCGCCCGTCCACTCGCCTTGCCGGACGCCTTCCGGCGCATCGCGCTGGTGTACCGCCGCAGCTTTCCGCGCCGCGCCGCCCTGGAAGTCTTTGCCCAGGTGGTACGGGAACACCTTCCGAATACGGTTCGTCGACTCGCTTCCGCCTGAGGTCAGCCGAGCGGTGGCGAGCGGCTGATTTCGCCGATCCGCAACGCGCCTTTCCCCCAGGCCCGGAAGAAGCCCGACAATTTTCTAATATACTGATATTTTTCTGTAAGTTAAAGCCATCAGAACTGATGTTTTCGACTCTCTTTTTGTGACTTCTTTGCGCTGGGGCAACTAATCCGCGATTTCCGCAAGCAGAATTCTCAATGAAGCCTATGATACCGGTGTCCATCACATTGCAGGATGCCTTTTGATGCAGCGATGGACATGCAGGGGGGTCAACCCCTTCCAACAAAACAAGCTCGAGGAGGCCGAAATGACTAACACACAAACCAGTACCCTGTGGGAAATCTGCAGACAGGGCCTGCCGCTCGTCGCCGATGAGGCCGCGGAGTGCTGGGACAATGGTCAACCCTTTGAGATGGAGCCGAAGTACCGCCTGGCCCGCTCCGTGGAGGCACTGATCAACCAGAGTAACTGGGAAATTGGTCGGGACGAAGAGTTCGCCTAGCGATCAGGATCCGCCACCCTCGAGGTGCACTGCCAACCAGATGCACGGGGGCTCGGCGGACGTCTCGACCACCCGATGCGGGGTGTGGGCGGGAATGAAGAGATAATCGCCGCTGACCAGCATCCGTTCCTCGCCCGCAACCCAGAGCCGCGCCTCACCTTGGAGCAGGATGACCCACTCGGACTGCGGCTGGTCATACAGGACCGGTTCCGGGATTGGGCTGCTGACGATGCGCTCGATCCAGACCCGCCCCGCGGGCAGTTCCAGTCGCAGCAATTCTTCAAAGATTTCGCCCGTCGCCGGGCCCGGCAGCAGGGCGAAGAGGTTTCCGGTACACGGCAACATCCGGCAGCTACTCCCAGCGGAACAACCAGGCCGCCAGCGAGAGAAAAGCCAGGGCCAGACCCGCCAGGATCAAGATTTGCGGCAGCACGTCCGCCACCATCGCCCCGTCGATCATAACCCGCCGGGCCGCGTCCACCATATGGGTCAAGGGCGAGAGTTGCGACAGCAAACGGGCCGCCGCACTGGTGCCCTCCATCGAGAACCAGACTCCGGACAGCAGCAGCATGGGCCAGGACATCAGGTTCAGGATACCATCGGCCAATTCCTCCGTGCGCAACCGCGCGGAGACGATCAGCCCCAGGCTGATCAGGCATAGTGCCCCGCCGACATAGGTCAGGGCGAGCGCCGCGTAAGAACCGCGCATGGGGAAGTCGAGCAGCACGGCGGCTCCGGTATAGACCACCAGATTCGCACTCATCACCACCAACAGTCGAGAGAGCACCTGAGCAGCCAGGAACTCAAAGGGGCTCAGCGGCGTCGCCTTGAGCCGCCGCAGCACACCGTTCTTGCGGTAACGCACGATCACCCAGCCCACCCCCCAGAGGCTGGAGAACATCACGTTCATGGCCAGGACCCCAGGCAACACCCAATCGGCGTAGCTGACGGCCGCCCCACTGACGGTCCGGCGCGCTGGCCCTGTTTCCTGCCCGGCAGTCTCGACGCTTGCACCACGCTCGGCGCCCAGCAGCAAGCGTTCGGCCAGATAGCCGCGCGGCGACTCCAGATTGACCCAGTAGGTCAGCGGGGCCGTGCGCCGATCGACCAGGAGGTCGAGTTGGTGACGCTCCACCTTCAGGACCGCGCCCTGCGGATCGGTCAAGGGAACAAACTGGACATGATCCAACGCCAGCAACCCGGTTGGGGACTGCGGCAAGGTCCCGTCGGCGGTGATCACGCCGACCTTGAACTGATCCTGCGGCTCGCCGCTGAAGATGAAGGCAAACGCCAGCACCATCAGGATCGGCATGAAGATATTCCACCCGAGTCCGGCATGGTCCCGGTAGAACTCCCGGTTACGGGCGACGAAAACAGCGAAAATGCGGCGCCACATGCGTGGGGCTCCTGTTCATGGATGGGTTTGCGGCGATCGCCTGAGCATCACGCCACCTGCCACGGACTCAAGCCCGCAAAGCGTGCCCGGTCAACTTCAGGAACAGATCCTCCAGGTTCGGTGTGGCGACCCGCAGGGCCGACAGATCGGCGCCCAGCTGTTCCAATTCCTTGAGAACCGGCGCCGCCGCATCCGCAAACAGCTCGATCTCTCCCCCGCGACTGGTCGCCGTTGGCGGCAGGGGCACGCCGTCCGGCCATGCCGAAGCCGGCAATCGGATCACCGCGGCCGGGAAATGCTCACCGATCAGAACACCCGGAAGACCCTGGGCAATGATGCGCCCGCGATCGACGATGGCCACCTCATCACACAGGCGCTCGGCCTCTTCCATATAGTGAGTGGTCAGCAGGACCGTGGTGCCGCGGCGGCGCACCGTCTCGATCAGCGCCCAGAAGTTGCGCCGCGCCTGCGGATCGAGCCCGGTGGTCGGTTCATCCAAAAAGACCAGTTCCGGATCGTTGACCAGCGCCACCGCGAGCAGCAGGCGCTGACGCTGACCACCGGAGAGCTTGCGGGTATCCCGATCCAGGATCTCGTCCAGATTGCAGAGCCGGATCACCTCATCGCGCGGGGCCGTGCGGCGATAGAGGCTCGCGAACATCGTCAGGGTCTCGGCCACGGTTTGAAAATCCTGCAGCGCGGTCGCCTGGAACTGGATGCCGATAGACTCCCGGTAGGCCTGACCCAGGGGCGCCCCGCGGAACAGCACCCGACCCGCATTCGGCGTCTGGATCCCCTCCAGCATCTCCAGGGTCGTGGTTTTCCCCGCCCCGTTCGGACCCAGTAAACCGAAACAGCGGCCGGGCTCGACCCGAAAACTGACTCCATCGACCGCACGCACACCGCCGTTGGGTCCGGGGTAGGTCCGGACCAGGTCGCGGGCCTCGATCAGCGCGTCCATCGCGCACTCCCGCACCCATCCGGGCGACAGCAGACCCAGCGCGCGGCCGCGGATTCGGTTAGGATTTGTGGACATCTCATCGCGGCATGCCCGCCAACGTACCAACGGAGTCCTGTTCCATGGCGATCCTGATCATCGGTCTCATCCTCTTTCTCGGTGTACATTCGCTCCCCTTTCTCGCCCCGACATGGCGCGAGTCCCTTCAAGTGCGCATCGGTGAGGTCCCTTACAAGGGGCTCGCCTCGGTATTGAACCTGACCGGCTTTCTGCTGATTATCTGGGGCTACGGGCTGGCCCGCCAGGATCCGTTCACAGTGTACGCCCCGCCCGTCTGGACCGCGCACCTTGCCTTGCTGATCCTGGTGCCGGTGTTTCCCCTGCTGTTCGCCGCCTTCCTGCCGGGGCGCATCCAGACCTGGGCCAAACACCCCATGCTGCTGGCCGTCATTCTCTGGGCGCTGGCCCACCTGATTGCCAACGGCAACCTGGCGGATGTGGTGCTGTTCGGTTCCTTCCTCGCCTGGTCGCTGGCCGATCGCATCTCCTTCATGTGGCGCACCGCGCCGCCGGTGCAAGGCGCCCCGCCCGGCAAGTGGAACGATTGGATCGCCCTGGGACTGGGGCTGCTACTGTATGGGGCCTTCATGGGCGGAACCCACCTCTGGCTGATCGGCGTCTCGCCCTTGGGCGGGCGCTGAGTCGGGCGCTCGGCGCGATCGGAGTCCGGGATGATCGGCGTCTGCCCAGCCCTGATGAGTCGATCGGGCCGAGCGCCGGCTGATCCGCGCCGGCGTCATCCGCGGCGAGCAAGGCCGCCAGGGCCCGCCAGCGACGACTGCGCGCAGAACTCACGGCGGCACCCCCGCCGTTGTCCGCAGGCACGCGGCGACCTGCCGCAGCCCGCAGGCCAGGTCCGAGAAGGTGCCGCCGTCGCGCGCGAGCCGCCAGCCAGCGACAGGGTCTCCGGCGCCACTCCGGCGTCATGCAGATCCCAGAGCACGGACGCGGACGCGTCGAGCACAC
This sequence comes from uncultured Lamprocystis sp., assembly GCA_964470155.1. GTDB lineage: Bacteria > Pseudomonadota > Gammaproteobacteria > Chromatiales > Chromatiaceae > Thiodictyon. The sequence goes on from CAYYAY010000023.1 coordinate 71,511, forward strand.
TCAGCCGCCGGTCGCCGGGGCGGGCGAGCAAGCGGCTGTGCGCAAGGGCGGTGGAGAGCAAGGGACGAGGAACCGGATGGCGAGGCCGAGCGCGCGCGGGCCGAAGCCGAGCGTGAGCGGGCCGAAGCCGAGCATCTGCGCGCCGAGCGTGCCGAGTCGGAGCTGGCCGCTCTGCGGGCGGAGCTGGCGGCGTATCGGCAGCGCTGAGCCTCGCTGGTGCGGAACGTCGAACGCTCCGCTAGCGCCTGCACCACGGCCCGCGGGGCCTTTCCGTTGCTGAACGTCTGTGGCACGCGGCCGGCCCGGCAGCGCGATGTGACAAAGTGGAATTAGGGCGCGTCGAACAACTGCTCGCCCCGCTCGATACTGGCTGCCCGCAGCAGCCAGCGACGCCACGTATCGTAATCACGGCAGGCACGGACGCGGGTCTCGAGTGAACTGTCCACCGGGATGCCCCGGCCCTGTAACAAGGCGAGAATGGCCTCGGCCAGGCCTTCCTCGCGTCCCTCTTGGCGCCCTTCCTTGCGCCCTTCCTTGCGACCTTCCTTGTGACCTTCCGTACGCACCGCCTCCAGGCTGTCGTAACCCTCCCGCTGCAGCAGATTGCGTAGCGTTGCCCGATGCCCAGCGGCGCGGTCGTACAGGGCCTCCACCGGGATCGGATTGCGCAGGATGCCCGGCGCTTCCAACACCTCGCCCGCCCCAACCAGGCGCGGCGGCTGGCCGGCCTCGTGGACCTCCACCCGCCGCGGACCCTGCACCCGCA
>CAYYAY010000024.1:0-21546 GCA_964470155.1 uncultured Lamprocystis sp.
GGGTCCCGGCTGCCAGCAACTCGGCAATCTTGACCTTCAGATCCGCCTGGTCCTGTCCGCGACCGGCATACTCGATGGCCAGCGGCGGCGCACCGGGAATCCAACCGTCCACGTCCGCCCCGACCGGGGCGGCCACGGCCACATCGGGGGCGCGCAGGGTGCCCGGCGCGGGCGTGAAGCCGGCATCCACGCCGGCCCATTCGACCGCCGGATCGCTGTCGATGACGGCGGCCCCGATCAGATTGGGCGCGGCATGCTCGCGCCGCGCCGGCGCACAGTAGAGTGGATGACCGTTGGCGAGCTCATAGCGGTCACCCTCGCGCAATTGGTCGACGCGAAAGGGGCCAACGGCGGGCTCGCGGCGGATCTTGGACATGGCGCTGGGCTCCGGTGTCATCGGGGTGGCTCAGTGGTGATGATATACCCGTCGTTATTGGTTTTTCGTTTCTCGTTTTTCGTAACCAAATGTATCATGTAGCGACTGCCCGATCTCACCAGAACCGCGTCGTCAATGCGGTTTCGGCGATGTCCGAGCAATAACGATTCATGACCTCCCCGACTGGAACGCCACCGCGACGGCCCGCGCCGCGTGCTATGCCGACTCCACCAGCGCCAGCCCCCGCGCCAGATCCGCCCGGATATCGGCGCTCGACTCCAACCCCACGGCGATCCGCACCAACCCCTCGCCGATCCCCGCCGCCGCCCGCTCTTCCGGGCTCAGACGCCCGTGGGTGGTGGTGGCCGGGTGGGTGATGGTGGTCTTCACATCGCCCAGATTGGCGGTGATGGAGAGCATGCGCGTAGCGTCGATCACCTGCCAGGCTCCGGTCCGACCGCGGCGTACGTCGAACGCGACGATGCCGCCGCCGCCCTGCTGCTGCACGCCCACCAGATGATGCTGCGGGTGGTTCGGCAATCCAGGATAGTAGACCCGCTCGACCGCGGGCTGTGCGCTCAACCAGCAGGCGAGCTCCGCTGCCGCGCGCGAATGCGCCTGCATTCGCAACTCCAACGTCTCCAACCCCTTGAGAAAGACCCAGGCATTGAATGGGCTCATGGTTGGCCCGGCGGTGCGCAAGACACCGAAGACCTCCTCACCGACCAGCTTGCGGTCACCGACCACGGCACCGCCGATACAGCGTCCCTGCCCGTCCAGATATTTGGTCGCTGAATGGATGACCAGATCCGCGCCCAGTTCGAGCGGACGCTGAAGGGCCGGGGTACAGAAACAGTTGTCGACCGCCAGCAGGCAGCCGTGAGCGCCCGCGAGCTGTGCCAACGCACGCAGATCGACCATCTCGGTCAAGGGGTTGGACGGCGTCTCGCAGAACAGCAGCCGGGTCTGCGGACGGATCGCCGCGGCCCAGGCAGCCGCATCGCTCAACGGCACATAGCTGGTGGCAATGCCGAACCGGGTCAGGTACTTGTTGAACAGCATGGTGGTGCTGCCGAAGATGCTGCGCGAGGAGACGATATGGTCCCCGGCCTTGAGGAGACCCATGCACACCGCAAGGATGGCGGCCATGCCCGAGGCCGTGGCCACGCAGGATGCCCCACCCTCCAGCGAGGCCAGCCGCTCCTCGAAGGCGCTCACCGTCGGGTTAGTGAAGCGCGAGTAGATGTTCCCGGCTTGCTCTCCGGAAAAGCGCGCGGCGGCCTCGGCAGCGCTGCCGAAGACGAAGCTGGACGTGGTAAAGACGGGTTCGGCGTGCTCCCCCTCGGGGGTGCGGTGGTGTCCGACGCGCACCGCGCGAGTGGCGAAACCGGGCACTGATTCAGCGTCCGGCAGATCGGGATTCAAGCCGTCTTCAGGCGGTATTGTGCAATCCAATGACATTCTCACTGTACAGGGAGTGAACTTCCTTGGCATGGTCGTTGCGGTTGGTCTCGAGATGCTGGAGGTAATCCGCGGTCACATCCCCGGTGACATAGTGCCCGTCGAAGACCGAGCAGTCGAACCGGTCCACATGGCTCTTGCCCCGCTTCTGAACGGCCTGAATCAGATCATCCAGATCCTGATAGATCAGCCCGTCGGCCCCCAGAAACTCGGCCACCTCGCCGACGGTACGCCCGTGCGCGACCAACTCGACGGCGGATGGCATGTCGATGCCATAAACATTCGGGAAGCGGACCGGCGGCGCGGCGGATGCGAAATAGACCCGATTGGCGCCGGCCTCGCGTGCCATCTGGATGATCTGCTGGGAGGTGGTCCCGCGCACGATGGAATCATCGACCAGCAGGACGTTCTTCTTCTTGAACTCCAGATCGATGGCGTTGAGTTTCTGACGGACTGACTGTTTACGCACCTTTTGACCGGGCATGATAAAGGTGCGGCCGATATAGCGATTCTTGATGAAGCCTTCGCTGTACGGCAGATTCAGATGATTGGCGAGTTGCAGCGCGGCAGTGCGACTGGTGTCCGGAATCGGGATGACGACATCGATGTCGTGGGCGGCCCATTCACGCTTGATCTTGGCAGCCAGCCGTTTTCCCATCCGCGAGCGTGCCTTGTGCACCGAGATGTTGTCGATGATGGAATCGGGCCGCGCCAGATAGACAAACTCGAAAATACAGGGGGAGAGAACCGGCGCTGCGGCACACTGTTGGGTATGGAGTTCGCCGTCCACGCTGATGAAGACCGCCTCGCCGGGGGCCACGTCGGCAATCAGGGTGAACCCCAGGGTATTCAGGGCCACGGACTCCGACGCAATCATGTACTCGGTGCCCTCGTCGGTCTCCCGTCGACCGTAGATCAGCGGACGGATGCCGAAGGGATCACGAAAGCCGAAGACCCCGAAACCCGGAATCATCGCCACCGCGGCATAGCCGCCGCGACAGCGCCGGTGCACACCCGACACGGCGCGAAAGATATCCTGTTCATCGATGCGCAACTTGCCCTGAACCTGCAACTCGTGGGCAAAAATGTTGAGCAGCACCTCCGAATCCGAGTCGGTATTGATGTGACGCAGGTCGTCGACGAAGAGGTCGCGCTTCAACTCCTCGGCATTGGTCAGATTGCCGTTGTGGGCCAGCACGATGCCGTACGGAGAATTGACGTAGAAGGGCTGGGCCTCGGCGGAACTGGCGGCCCCGGCGGTCGGGTAGCGCGCATGACCCAGGCCCATGGTGCCGCGCAACTGGAGCATGTTGCGGGTGCGGAACACATCGCGCACCAGCCCCTTGTCCTTGCGCAAATGCAGCCGTTCACCCTCGCAGGTGACGATTCCCGCCGCGTCCTGACCGCGGTGCTGGAGCACCAGCAGGGCGTCATAAAGCGCCTGATTGACCAGCCCCTTGCCGACGATGCCGACGATGCCGCACATTGGAGACCTCATTCGCGCGTCTACCGCGGACGGACGCCGAAAAACAGGAAGCGCGGAAAGCTACCCGAGAACGGGGCTCACCGCAACCATGGCCGGGCCCCACCGCCGATGCCATCGCCGGGGCGCCTTGGCGTCCGGGCAATCGCCGGTCGATCGGGGCCCGGTGCAGAAACACTCAGACCCGCTTCAACTGCTCTTGGATGTCCGCCGGGACCAGACCCAAGAGCCAGTCGGCGGCCTGCTGAAACTGAACGATCACCGCGGATTCCTGCCACCAGGATTCCTCCGGCAACGGGGTCAGGGCCGCCAGGAAAACCGCCATGGCGACCACCACACCCCCGCGCCCCGCACCAAAAATCAGCCCCAGCAGCCGATCCAGGCCGGTCAGCCCGGTCTTATCGATCAGCGCCGTCAGCAGCGCCCCGATGATGGAGCCCAGGATCAAAACGATCAGGACCAGTCCGACGAAAGCGACGCCGGCCCGCACGTTCGGCTGGGCGATCTGCGCGGTCAGCGCATCCGCGACCCCCTTATGGTAGAGGTAAGCGACCCCGAGTGCGGCAATCCAGACGGCCAGCGACAAGACCTCGCGGATCAGCCCGCGCGCCAGTCCGATCAGCGCGGACACCAGGATGATCGCAACGATCGCACTATCGACCCAGTTCATAGCGGTTCCCCAGCGTGGGCGCGTGGTCGCGACCCTTATGGATAGTTCGTGATCAGTGTGTTGACCTTGTGACGCTCACGCAACCGCGCGGCGGTCTGCTCGGCGCGGGCGCGATCCAGTTCCGGACCCACCCGGACCCGGTAGTATACTTTGCCGTTGACGGTCGCCTTTTCCACGAAGGCCGTGAAGCCACCCGCCCGCAACTTACGCTCCAGGTCCGCCGCGCCCTCGGGTGTGGCGACACTGGCGACCTGGATCACCCAGGATGGCATGCCGTCGGTGGCGCCGCGCGGCGACACCGCGGCAGCGGCCGTCGTCTCGACCTTGGTGGGTGGCTTGGTTGTCCCGGCGTCGGCCGGCCGGGGTGTGGTTGCCCCGCCCGCCCCGGGGACGCCGGGCAGCGCCAGGGGCTCGGAGACAGTCAACCGTGTCTCATCGAGCCCTCCGACCCCGGAGTCCTCCGGCCGCAGAAAGACCTCCGTCTGCACTTTCGGATCGAAGCTCGGAGCGCGCGAAATGGACTCCCCAATCGGCGGCAGGGTGTCCAGAGAGGACTCCGGCTCGAACCACATGGGCACGAAGATGACCGCCAGAGTGACGAGCACCAGCGCACCGATCAACCGTTTTTTCGCACCTTCTCGCATAGACTCTTCTCTCCGCCGACGAACAGACCAATACTGGACGGCCTCCACCCGGGCTCACCGTCAGGCGACACGTCCCCTGGGCCTGGACGTGCCGCTGCTCTGGTCGCGCAGTATATACCCGTCGTTGTTGGTTTTTCGTTTCTCGTTTTTCGTAATCCAATAGTTGATGGTCCTTAACCAAAAACGAAAAATCGTAAACGCGAAACCGTTCCGTACAGCAGCATGGGCGGCTCACTCGATCGGCCGCGCGAGCGCCTCACCGACGATCGTGAACGAACCGTAAATCAGCAAACAATCGCCGGGCGCAGACGCGGCCAGGGCAGCATCGACGGCCTCCGGAACACTGGCCCAGACCGCGCTTTGCACCCCGTCAAGGACGTCGCGCAAACACTCCGCCAGCCGCGCGGCCGGCATGGCGCGCGCGTCCCGGCTCGCGGTGAGATACCAGGCATCGACCAGCGGCCTCAGTGGTGCCGCGACCGCCTCGGCCTCCTTGTCGGCCAGCACGCCGAACACGGCCCGCACCCGCCCGGGACTGCGAAATCCGCGCAGATTCTCCGCCAAGGCCACGGCAGCCTGCGGGTTATGCGCGACATCCAGAATCCAGGTGACCGTGCCGGGGACCACCTGGAACCGACCGGGCAGCCGCGCCCGCCCGAGACCGGCCCGAATCGCCTGGACCGGCAGCGGCAGCCGCGCCCGCAGACTGCGCAGCGCCGCCAACGCGGCGGCGGCATTATGGAGCTGATGGGTGCCGCGCATGGCCGGTATCGGCAAAGCCAGGCGTTCGCCGTCGCCCCCCCGCCAGATCCAGCCGCCGCTCTGCGCATCGCGCTCCGCACCGAGTTCGCGGCCCACCTGGAACACGGGCGCGCCCAAGTGCTGCGCCTGCGCACGCAGTCGCTCGGGGGCATCCGGCTGCCCGATGACCGCCGGGCGCCCGGAACGAAAAATACCAGCTTTCTCCGCGGCGATGGCATCCGGGGTCTCGCCCAACCAGGCCATGTGGTCACGACCGATCGAGGTCACCACCGCACAATCCGCGTCGATCAGATTCACCGCATCGAGCCGTCCGCCCAGACCCACTTCCAACACGACGAGATCCGGCCCCGCGGCCGCGAATAAGTCGAGCGCGGCCAGGGTGCCGAACTCGAAATAGGTCAGCGGCGTCGTGCCGCGGGCAGCCTCCACCCGGTCAAAGGCCGCGCACAGCGCCTCATCCGTCACCGCTTCACCATCAATGCGCACCCGCTCGTGGTAACGCACCAGATGCGGCGAGGTGTAGCAGGCCGTGCGATAGCCCGCGGCCTGCGCCATGGCCTCGATCAAGGCCACGCAGGACCCTTTGCCGTTGGTCCCGCCGACCGTGATGACCGGGCAACCCAGGGGCGGTGCGCCAAGCCGTGACCACACCTCGGCCACCCGCTCCAGTCCAAGTTCCATGCGATTTGGGTGCAATGTACTCTGCCAGGCGAGCCATTCATTCAGGGTTTTCGTAGGCATTACGATGCTCAGGGCCGCGGCCGACGCGCGAGGATCGCCAGCAGATCGCTGATGCGTTCACGCAGGTCACGACGGTCGACGATCATGTCCAAGGCGCCCTTCTCGATCAGAAATTCACTGCGCTGGAAACCGTCCGGGAGCTTCTCACGCACCGTCTGCTCGATCACGCGGGGGCCGGCAAAGCCGATCAGGGCACCGGGCTCGGCGACATTGATGTCACCGAGCATCGCCAGGCTGGCCGAGACACCGCCCATGGTCGGGTCGGTCATCACCGAGATGAAGGGCAGTCCACGTGCCCGCAACTGCCCCAGGGCCGCGCTGGTCTTGGCCATCTGCATGAGCGAGAAAAGACTTTCCTGCATGCGCGCGCCTCCGCTGGCGGAAAAACACACCAGGGCGGCGCCGTGCTCCAGCGCGCTGTCCATCCCGCGCACGAAGCGCTCACCAACCACCGAACCCATGGAGCCCCCCATGAACTCGAATTCGAAGGCGGCCGCGACGACCGGTTCGCCCTTCAGTCGACCACGCAGCACCACCAGCGCGTCTTTCTCGCCGGTCTGTTTCTGGGCCGCGATCAAGCGATCCTTGTAGCGCTTGAGATCCTTGAATTTGAGTGGATCAGCCGATTCCATCTCCGCGCCCAATTCCTCGCGCGGTTCAGCATCGAGGAAGCAGTCCAGCCGCCGCCGCGCGCGAATGCGGTTGTGGTAGTTGCACTTGGGGCAAACCTCCAGGTTGCGCTCGAGCTCGGCACGATAGAGGATCGCGTTGCAGCCGGGGCACTTGGCCCAGATTCCTTCGGGTACGGCACGCTTGTGGCTCGCCTCGGTGCGGATGCGGCTCGGCATCAGCTTTTCGAACCAACTCATGGTCTTTTCGCGCAAGTCCTCGGTATCGATCACCTTCTTAACCACGATCGGCTCCGTCCATCGCGGCGCGCAGGCCGGACAGGAAATCGCCGATCAAGGCAGGAATGCGCTGCGGGGTGGCGGCGAGGTCTTCGATCCGACTGACGATGGCGCTGCCGACGATCACCGCGTCGGCAAGGTGCGCGACCTGGGCCGCGGTCGCCGCGTCCTTGATCCCGAATCCGACGCCCACCGGCAAGGGGATCAGCGACTTGATCACGCCCAGCCGGTCGGCGACACCGGCCAGGTCGAGATGGCCGGCACCGGTCACCCCCTTGACCGAGACGTAGTAGACGAAGCCGGAAGCGGCCGCGCCGATGCGGCGGATGCGCTGCTCGGTCGAGGTCGGGGCCAACAGATAGACGAGGTCGAGTCCCTGGGCGCGCAGCGCGCCCACCAGGTCGTGTCCCTCCTCCGGCGGTACGTCCACCACCAGCGCACCGTCGACGCCGGCCGCCGCGGCCTGTGCCGCGAACTGCGCGTAGCCCATGACCTCGATCGGATTCAGATAGCCCATCAGCACGACCGGGGTCTGCACATCCGTGGCCCGGAAGGCACGCACCATGGCGATGACATCGCTCAGGGCAATGCCGTTGGCGAGTGCACGCTCGGTCGCGCGCTGGATCACCGGGCCATCGGCGATGGGGTCGGAAAAGGGCACGCCCAGTTCGATCAGGTCCGCCCCGGCGGCGACCATCGCATGCATCAGCGGAACCGTGGTCGCCGGGTCCGGATCACCAGCGGTGACAAATGGAATCAGGGCCGTGCGTCCGCGCGCGCGCAGGGACTCGAAACGGGCAGCGATACGACTCACAGGATCAGACCCTCGTGCTTGGCGACGGTGTGCATATCCTTGTCCCCACGACCGGACAGGTTCACCAGGATGTTCTGCTCGCGACCCATGGTGGGCGCGAGCTTGGCGGCGTAGGCCAGGGCATGACTCGACTCCAGGGCCGGGATGATGCCCTCGGTGCGCGTCAGGGAATGGAAGGCGGCCAGCGCTTCAGCGTCGGTGATGGCGTCATAACGGGCGCGCCCGGTATCCTTGAGCCAGGCGTGCTCGGGACCAACCCCCGGGTAGTCCAGACCGGCGGAGACCGAGTGGGTCTCGATGATCTGGCCGTCGCTGTCCTCCATGAGATAAGTGCGATTGCCATGCAGCACCCCCGGGCGGCCGGCGTTGAGCGGCGCGGCATGGCGGCCGGTGGCCAGCCCGTCACCGGCGGCCTCGATCCCGTACATGGCCACCTCGGTGTCCTCAATGAACGGGTGGAACAGGCCGATGGCGTTGGACCCGCCGCCGACACAGGCGACCAGGGCGTCGGGCAGACGCCCGGTGCGCGCCAGCAGCTGCGCCCGGGCCTCGCGCCCGATCACCGACTGAAAGTCCCGCACCATGGCCGGATAGGGATGCGGACCGGCGACCGTGCCGATGATGTAGAAAGTGTTGTCGATATTGGTGACCCAATCGCGCATCGCCTCGTTCAGCGCATCTTTGAGTGTGCGTGAGCCGGACTTGACCGGGACCACGCGGGCACCGAGCAGCCGCATCCGGTAGACATTGGCCTCCTGCCGGGCCACATCGACCTCGCCCATGTAGACCACGCATTCCAGCCCCAGGCGCGCCGCCACGGTCGCGCTGGCCACCCCATGCTGGCCGGCGCCCGTCTCGGCGATGATGCGGGTCTTGCCCATGCGCCTGGCGAGCAGGGCCTGGCCCACGGTGTTGTTGATCTTGTGGGCGCCGGTGTGGTTCAGGTCCTCACGCTTCAGGAAGATGCGGGCGCCGCCGAGTTCGCGACTCCAGCGCGCGGCGAGATAGATCGGCGAGGGCCGGCCAACGTAATCCTGCAGATCGGCGTCCAGTTCGGCTTGGAACTGCGGGTCGCGCAGATAACGTTCATAGGCCTCGCGCAGCTCGGTGAGCGGCTGCATCAGCGTTTCGGGCACGAACAAGCCGCCATAGGGGCCGAAATGACCGTCCGCGTCCGGCCAATGATAGGGTGTTCGCGCCCGGACGTCCGCCCGCGAACGTCGGTCATCAATCGTCTCGGCCATCGTCGCCGCTTGTGTCGCCATCGCGTACCCCTTGCATGAAAGCATGAATTTTCGCCGGATCTTTGACGCCCTTGGCGGCCTCCAGGCCGCCGCTCACGTCAACCGCGTAAGGACGGACCCGACGAATCGCGGCCGCCACGTTCCCTGGATCAAGCCCTCCGGCCAGGACGATACGCGCAGCCAGCTCAGGCGGGATCCGCGTCCAATCGAAGGTGGCCCCGGTCCCGCCGGGCAGCCCCGGAGCGTAGGCGTCGAGAAGGAGCCCGGCAGCGGCGTCATAGCGCGCTGCCTGGGCCATAAGATCGAGCCCCGGGCGCATCCGCACGGCTTTGATCCAGCGTCGGCCGAAACTCCCGCACAGTTCGGGCGGCTCATCGCCATGAAACTGCAAGAGTTCGAGCGGGACCTGCTCAAGGACCCGGTGGACTGCTGTCGCAGACGCATCGACGAAGAGTCCGACCGTCGTCACGAACGGCGGTAGCTGCCGGCACAGTGCACGCGCCTGAGCGGGCGTCACCGCCCGCGGGCTCGGCGCATAGAACACCAGCCCGATGGCATCGACACCCGCCGCCACCGCGGCACGCACATCCTCCGGCCGCGTCAAACCGCAGATCTTAACCCGGGTTCGCATCGTTATTGCACCGACTTTTTCTGCGCCTTCATATCGTTGACTACCGGCCGCCGGCAGCCGCCTGCGGCAACGCGTACTCCACCGGGTAGTCCGCGCGCACGAAAAACAGTCCCTGCGACGGCGCCGTCACCCCGCCGACTGTTCGATCACGCACCGCGAGCAGATCCCGAGTCCAGTCCACGGAGGCCTCGCCGCGGCCAATGGCAATCAAGACCCCGACGATATTGCGCACCATATGCTGCAGGAAACCGTTCGCCCCGATCGCCAGCTCGATCACCTCGCCATCGCGGCGCAGGTTCAGGTAGTGCAGCCGACGCACCGGGCTCTTGGCCTGACAGCCGGCCGCGCGGAAGCTGCTGAAATCATGCTCGCCGAGCAGCGCGGTACCCGCCGCCTGCATCCGCTCGAGATCCAGCGGCTGATGGACCCACAGGGCGCGGTCGCGCTCCAGTGCGCAACGGGTGGTCCGGGTGAGGATGCGGTAGCGATAGTGGCGGGCGCAGGCGGAAAAGCGGGCGTGAAAGGATTCAGGCACCTGATGCGCCCAACGCACGGCGCAGTCCCGCGGAAGGTTGACGTTGGTCCCGAGCACCCAGGCGCGCTCCGTGCGATCGGCAACGGTATCGAAATGAACGACCTGCTCCAATGCATGAACACCCGCGTCCGTGCGTCCGGCACAGTGGATGCGAACCGGATGGTCAGCGACCGTCGCGACCGCCCCTTCCAGAGTCTCCTGGACCGTACGTCCCTGCGCTTGGGTCTGCCAGCCGCAAAAGCCGGAACCGTCGTACTCGACGCCCAGCACGATCCGCCGGCTTGACCGCGCAGCAGCGGACATCAGGAACGCTCGGGGTCCGCATCGCCGCCGCCGCGCCGCACACGCGGTCGGCAACAGGATCTGCTGGGGGTGGGGTGATTCAACCGATACGCCGCAGCAATGCCTGGGCCTCGCCGCGCTGCTCCTCGTTGCCCTCGCCCAGCACCTCTTCGAGGATACCTTTCGCCGACTCCTGGTCGCCCATCTCGACGTAGGCACGCGCCAGATCGAGTTTGGTCGCCGTCTCATCCCAGAGGCCTGGATCCATCTGCCACTGCGATGACAGCAAGTCGCTGGATGCACTGTCGTCCTGAATGCCGAAAAGCACCGGCAGGACGGTCCCCGCGCCCTTCGCTGCGCCCAACCCGACCGTCTCGCCGGGCCCCGCCGCTGGCGCGAAACGATCGCCCGTGGTGCCCGACTGGCTGATCCCGGACGCCGTGTCTTCGAACGTCCGGAGATCGAGTTCACTGGCCGACCGCAGATCCTCTATCGTCAGCTCAAGGTCGGACAGCCCGCCGGAAAACAACCGATCGTTCTCGTCAGTCGGCGGGACCTCGAGCTGCAGCGGGTCGCTGTCCGGCTGGCCGGCAGGCGTGCTTGCCAACGTTTGCTCCGCCGACGTCACCGCGTTGTTGTCAGGCCCGGACGGAGACCAACCGGATAGCAGGTCCGCTGCCGGACGAACCGCTCGACCCGGAGCCGCGTCCGCCACCGGACGCGGCACCTCGCGCAGTCCCAGGTCGGCTGACGGCTTGCGGGCATCGCTGATATCGAGGGAGTAGACATCATCGGAGTTGCCGCCGATTGAATCGCGCAGCAGTTCGACCCCGGGCGCGGGCGCGGGGCGGTCGCTGCGCGGTGGCGACGGTACGGTGTAGGCGTCTCCAAGCGTGCGAGCGCTGGAACCGAGAAAACGTTCGACCGACGATTCGGAACGTTCCGCTTCAGGCACGGCGCGCACCGGAGTGACCGGCGTGACCGGCGTGACCGCCAGACTATCCTCACCGCCGCCCGGCTGCACGGCCGCGGCCATATCGACCAGGCGTTTCCAACGCTCCGGATTGACCTGATCGCCGCCGCTGGCCTGGACCTGCCGCATCAGCTCACCCAGCGCTTGCGAGTTCTTGGCGCCATAGTAGGCTTCCGCGAGCTTGAACTGAAGATCCAGGCGGTCGGGACTGCGTTTGAGTTCATCCCGCAGCAGCTCTTCAGCCTCGCGATAGCGGCCATAGGCGATGTAAATGTCAGCCTCGGAAATGACATCGGCCTCGTCCGTTTCCGGCTCGATTCGCCCGAATGGCGCGGACGGAGAATCGAGTGCGCCCGGCACCGCCGATTGGCGCAAATCAGAGCTGGAAGTTGGGACGGCGGCGGGAGACGGCAATTTGTGCGACGACGCGAGCTCCTGGTTTTCAAGGACCTCGCGCGAATCGAACTCCACACTCGAATCGCGCCCGATGCGGCGCCGTGAACGCAGCCACATCAGCACGCCGATACCCAGGGCGGTCGCGGCGGCCACGCCGGCCAGCGGCAGCAACAGCGCACGCCAGGCGGAATCGCCCTCGGCACTGGTGGCCGGAGTCGCAGTGCCGGCCGGCACCGCCGGCTGATTGGTCTGCGCCGGAAGCACCGCCGGCATGGACGCCGTGGTCGAGGCGACCGACGCTGGACTGGGTACCGTTATGGGTGCCGTGGGCAAGGGAACGGCGGCGGTGCCGGGCGCGGCACTCCCGCCGACCGCGGCATCCGGCGGCAGCATACCGATCGCCGCTGGACTGCCGTCGCGCGGCGCATCAGGTGCCCCGCCGACAGCCGCCTCATCCGGGGGTAAACCACCCACCGCCCCAAGTGACGCGATCAGGTCCGGCGGGGCCTCCGGCGTCACCGTCGCATCCGGCCCCGGTGTACCTGCCGTGACCGCGGCCGGGCCGCCCGGCGGCTGCGCGGGCTCCGCGGGCTGACCCGTGTTCAGCACGCCCGGCGCCGGTTGCTCCCCGCCCTGGATGCGGGCAAGCTCCGCGTTACGCAGCTGCAGCAGTCGTTGTATCTCCGAGAGCTGGGACTCGAGATCCCGAATGCGCCCACGCATTTCCACCGTTTCCTGACGGGTACTTTCGCTCGCCTCGCGGACCAGCAGGAGCTCCTCCTCCATACCCGCTGCTTCGGGGCCGGCGGTCGGGGCGCGCGTCTCGCGTGCGGGAGCGGTCCCGGCGATCTTCAGTCGCGACTCTCCGGCCAGTGCCGGTTGCGGGGGCGCGGTCGGATCGGTCAGCGGGGCGCGGCGCACCGGATCACCCTTCAGCGCGGCCGTGAACTCCCGGTTGGCGGCGTCCGGCCCCAGGGCGAACAATTCGTCCGCACTTGGTATGGTCAGCGTCTTGCCGACGATCAGCCGATTGATGTCGCCGCGGATGAAGGCGTCCTGGTTGTTCCGATAGAGCGCCATGGCGGTTTGCGACACCGTGGCACCCGCCGGGGTCCGACCGCGCGCCAAACGCCAGAGTCCGGTGCCTGGACGAATCGGGCCAAAACGCTTCGGGAACCCACCGCTGCTTGCGGCAACAGGAGGCGCAGCCGGCGGCGCGGCCTCGACCGGCGGCGGCGCGGCCTTCTTGGCGCGGGCCGGCCGTGGCGGTTCAACCGCGGCCGCGGCGGCTGGGGTGCGCGCCGGCCGTGCACTTGCCATGGGCGGCTCGATCGGCGGAGCGGACCGGGAGGCGGTGACCGCCGGGTCCAGCAGGAGGGTGAATTGCTTGACCAGGCGTCCGTTCGGCCACAGGACTTCGACCAGGAAGTCCATGTAGGGCTCACGGATGGGTTCCCGGCTGGTGACGCGGATGACCGGATTGCCGCGCGATGAGAGTTGAGGGCTCAGCCGCAGCTTGCCCAAGTGGTGATAGCGCTCGACACCGGCCTTGTTGAACTCGGCTTGCGGGGCGATCTGTGCCTTGACCGTGTCGAGCTCATCCGACTTCACGTCCAGAAGCTCGATTTCGCCCACAAAGGGCTGATTGAGCGCGGATTGCAGGCGCAATCCACCCACGCCCAAAGCATAGGCATCGGTCACGGCCAGGGCCGGTACCAGCATCGACGCCAGGTAAAACTTGCGAGACATCCTACTCCCTCGTTCACCAAGAAACGGCCGCGTGGGCGATTCGCTCAACCCATGGCGGGGAGTCGATACCGGGTAACATCCGCGGACCCGGAGCGAACTCAAAGGTGATTTCACCTTAAGGTTCGAACTATATCTGAATCACCCGCCTTTCACCAAGGCTACTGCGCGGCAGCAGCCGGCCGATCCTGACCTAACGCTCGAGGAGGATGCGCAGCATCCGCCGTAACGGCTCGGCCGCCCCCCAGAGCAACTGATCGCCGACCGTGAAGGCCGCCAGATAGCGCTCCCCGAGATTCATCTTGCGCAGACGTCCGACCGGCACCTCCAGCCGTCCGGTCACCGCGGCCGGCGACAGCTCACGAACGGTCTGCGCCCGCTCATTGGGGATCACCCGTACCCAGTCGTTCGCGGCGGCGATGATCCGCTGCGCCTCGTCCAGGGGCACGTCCTGATTGAGCTTGATGGTCAGTCCCTGACTGTGGCAGCGCATCGCACCGACCCGCACGCACAGCCCGTCGACCGGGATTGGCTGCCGGTCCAGACCGAGGATCTTGTTCGTCTCGGCCTGTCCTTTCCACTCTTCGCGGCTCTGGCCGTTTTCCAACTGGGTATCGATCCAGGGGATGAGACTGCCGGCCAGCGGCGCACCGAAGCCGGCGGTCGGCAAGGCCGCAGCGCGCAGGGTCGCGGTCACCGCCCGGTCGATATCGAGAATCGCCGCGGCCGGATCGGCGAGCAGCGGGGCCGCACAGTCATGGAGCGCGCCCATCTGCTGCAGCAACTCGCGCATGTGCTTGGCGCCGGCACCGGACGCGGCTTGATAGGTCATGGCGCTGATCCACTCCACCAGACCTGCCCGCAGCAAGCCGCCGATGGCCATCAGCATCAGGCTCACGGTGCAGTTGCCGCCGATGAAGTCGCGCCGGCCGGCCGCCAGGGCGGCGTCGATCAGCTCGCGGTTCACCGGGTCGAGGATGATGGTGGCGTCGGGCTGCATCCGCAGCGCCGAGGCGGCATCGATCCAGTAGCCGTTCCACCCGGCGGCGCGCAGCTGGGGATGAACCTCCTTGGTGTAGTCCCCGCCCTGACAGGTGACCAGGATGTCCATCTCGCCCAGCGCGTCGATCGCGCCGGCGTCGCGCAGCGGACCTCCGGCCCGACCGAGATCCGGTCCCGGCTGGCCGACCTGCGAGGTGCTGAAAAAACGCGGTGCGTCAATCAGGTCGAAATCCTGTTCCGCCCGCATCCGGTCCATGAGGACCGACCCCACCATCCCACGCCAGCCAATAAAACCTACACGCTTCATCTCATTACATCCAATACTGTCGTTCTCGGTCGAAACAGGTTCAAGCCGGCAGCGCCGCCACCACCGCATCGCCCATCGCGACGGTTCCGACCCGGCGCATCCCGGCCGACAGGATATCCGGAGTCCGCAGCCCCTGATCGAGCACCGTGGCAACCGCCGCTTCGATCCGCTGCGCCGCTTCCGGCGCCCCGAGCGAGTAGCGCAGCATCATGGCCACCGACAGCAGGGTGGCCAGCGGATTGGCCACACCCTGGCCCGCGATGTCCGGGGCCGAGCCGTGGATCGGCTCATACATGCCCTGCCCGGCCGCGTTCAGCGACGCCGATGGCAACATGCCGATCGAGCCGGTGAGCATGGACGCACAGTCCGACAGGATGTCACCAAACAGGTTGCCGGTCACCATCACGTCGAACTGCTTGGGTGCGCGCACCAGTTGCATGGCGGCATTGTCCACATACATGTGACTCAGCGCGACATCCGGGTAATCGGCCCCCACGCGGGTCGCCACCTCGCGCCACAACTCGGTGCATTCCAGCACGTTGGCCTTGTCCACCGAACAGACCCGCCGGTCGCGTTGACGGGCCAGATCGAAGGCCACGCGGCAGATGCGCTCGATCTCGGACTCGGTGTAGACCATGGTGTTGATCCCGCGGCGCTCGCCCGACGCCAGCGTCTCGACCCCGCGCGGTTGACCGAAATAGATGTCTCCGGTCAGCTCGCGCACGATCATGATGTCCAGCCCGGCGACCACCTCCGGCTTGAGACTCGAAGCGCCGGCCAGTTGCGGATACAGGATTGCCGGGCGCAGGTTGGCGAAGAGTCCCAGACCGGCACGCAGACCCAAGAGTCCCTTCTCCGGGCGCTTGGAAATATGCAAGGGCTCCCACTTGGGTCCGCCGACCGCCCCCAACAGGACGGCATCCGCGGCGCGGGCGGCTTCCAGGGTCTGCGCGGGCAATGGATCACCGAACACGTCATAGGCCGCGCCGCCCACCAGCCCATGCTCCAGCTCGACCGCGATGGCACCCTGCGCCTGGAGCGCCTTGAGCAGCTTGACCGCCTCCCCCACGATCTCCGGACCGATGCCGTCGCCGGGCAGCACTAAAACCTTCTTCGTCAATTCATTATCTCCAATACTAAACCGCGCCCGGCGCGGTATGCGATGCTCTTGGATAAGCTCGGCCCCGGCCGACGCGACGATTGCCGGAACTGGCGCGGTGTAAAGTTATAAAAAGACCCAAGGCGCCGCGGTCCGTCGGCGGGCTTCAAAGGCGCGGATGCTGTCAACGTGCTTCAGCGTCAAGCCGATATCGTCGAGACCCTCGATCAGACACTGCTTGCGGAAGGCATCCACGGTGAAAGGGATGGACACGTTGTCCAGGGTCAGCGTCTGCAGCGGCAGGTCCACCGCCAGGCGCAGCGCGTCTGCACCCTTAGCTTGCGCGAACAGACGGTCGATGACTTCCGCTTCAAGAACAATCGGCAGTATCCCATTCTTAAAGCAATTGCTAAAGAAAATATCGGCATAGCTCGGGGCCAGGATGACCCGGATGCCGAAATCCGCCAGCGCCCAGGGAGCGTGCTCACGGGAGGACCCGCAACCGAAATTCTCGCGCGCGAGCAGGATTTCAGCCCCGGCGTAGCGCGGATCGTTGAGGACGAAGGCCGTGTTGAGCGGCCGGTTGGTGCAGTCCATACCCGGCTCACCGTGATCCAGATAACGCCATTCATCAAACAGATAGGGCCCAAAGCCGCTGCGCTTGATGCTTTTCAGAAACTGCTTGGGGATGATGGCGTCGGTGTCCACATTGGCCCGATCCAGCGGCACCACACGGCCGGTGAAGTTCTTGAACGGCTCCATTCAGAGGGTCCTCACGTCGACGAAATGACCAGTGACCGCGGCCGCGGCCGCCATGGCGGGGCTGACCAGATGGGTGCGCCCGCCCGGCCCCTGGCGACCCTCGAAATTGCGATTCGAGGTCGAGGCGCACCGCTCACCCGGCTCCAGCCGGTCCGCGTTCATCGCCAGACACATGGAGCAGCCGGGTTCACGCCACTCGAAACCGGCGGCGGTGAAAATCCGGTCCAGCCCCTCGGCCTCGGCCTGCGCTTTCACCAATCCGGAACCCGGAACCACCAGCGCCAGCTTGATACTGTCGGCCACCTGACGGCCCTCAACCACGGCGGCTGCCGCCCGCAGATCCTCGATGCGCGAGTTGGTGCAGGAACCGATGAAGACCTTGTCCGGGCGGATCTCGGTGATCGGCGTGCCGGGCGTAAGCCCCATATAATTCAATGCATTGCGCATGCTGCCGGCTTTCACCGGATCGGGCTCGGCGGCCGGATCGGGCACCTTGCCGTCGACCGCAACCACCTGTTCGGGCGAGGTGCCCCAGGTGACTTGCGGCTGGATCTCGGCGGCGGCGAGCCGGATGATCTGGTCAAACTGGGCATCCGGGTCGCTGACCAAGGTGCGCCAGTGGGCCGCCGCGCGTTCGAAAAGGTCCCCCTTGGGTGCCAACGGACGGCCGCGCATGTACTCGATGGTCTTCTCGTCGACCGCCACCAGTCCGGCTCGCGCGCCCGCCTCGATCGCCATATTGCAGACCGTCATACGGCCTTCCAGCGAGAGCGCGCGGATCGCCGAACCGCCGAACTCGACCACATAACCGGTGCCGCCGGCAGTGCCGATGACGCCGATGACGGCGAGCACGATATCCTTGGCGGTCACACCCGGCCCCAGATCTCCGTCGATGCTGATCAGCATCGCCTTGGATTTGCGCTGCAGCAGGCACTGGGTGGCCAGCACATGCTCGACCTCCGAGGTCCCGATCCCGAAGGCCAGAGCACCAAAGGCTCCATGGGTGGCGGTGTGCGAGTCGCCGCAGACCACCGTAGTGCCCGGCAGGGTAAAGCCCTGCTCCGGACCGATGACATGAACGACCCCCTGACGCGGATCGCCCATGGCGAACTCGGTGATGCCGAAACTGCGGCAGTTCTCGTCCAGCGTCTCCACCTGCAGGCGCGAGACCGGGTCGGTGATCCCCGCCGCGAGATTGGCCGTCGGCACATTGTGATCCGGCACCGCCAGATTCGCCGCCACCCGCCACGGGCGTCGGCCCGCCAGGCGCAGCCCCTCGAAGGCCTGGGGCGAGGTCACCTCATGGACGAGCTGGCGATCGATGTAGAGCAGCGCCGTGCCGTCCTCGTCCACCCGCACCACATGTTCGTCCCACAGTTTATCGTAGAGGGTCCTGGCACCCATATCGCCGCCTCGCTAGCAAAATCTCAACCTGCAAGAATAGTCGGGGCGGTGCGCAAACTCAATTGGTGCTGCGATCGAGGACGGTTCACGATGCGGGCTCGCCCTTCGGGACCTGTAGTGGATAAGGCGCGCCGCTCGGTGTCAGGGACCCGGCACGGCGGTCGCGCGCGCCGCATCCACCATCGGTCGCTTGACGCGGCGTCGTCGGTCACGTGCAACTACACGAGCCGGACGCCACGAGCACATCCGCCGACACCCTAGCCGTCAACCTGGATCAGCCATGGACCCCTCCTCCTACGCCACCCTGCACGCCTTCAACGCGATCTCCAGTCACTTTGCACGGCGCTCACAGAGGCACACCACGACCCAGGAAGGCGACCGGCAACGCGTCTTCCAGCAGCAGCAGTTCGAGGCGCAGCGCGAGGAGCAGCGCCAACAGGCCAGGGAGCGGCGGGAACAGGAATGGGCCATGGCGACCCGACAGCGCCAGACCGCGCTGGAACTACAGGAGAACCAGAAGGTCTTGGACCACTGGCCGCTGCGCCTCTTCCCCTCCCAGATCCTGTGATCGCACCGCTGCGATGGGCCGACGCCGCTGCGTGTTTTCCTCTCGCTGCCCGCCAACGGCCCACGCGACCTGGAAGGGCCGGTGCGCCAGGCACTCCAGCAGTTCCTCTCCACCCACTACAACTTCAATCTCGGGGTGCGCCCCATCGAACTCCTCGACGGCGCCTGGAAAGACGGCCAGTTCCAGGGTGCCGCCAGCATCAAGGCCCTGCACGAGCGGTTGCGCTCCGAGCCGACCCTGGTGCTGGAGACCCAACTGCCGGAGGGCGATGACCATCTTTAACATCAATCTGGCCTACTGGGGTCCCGCCCAGGATCAGTACCTCTATCAGACCCTGGAGAAGATCGCCTATCGCCCCGTGGTCGAGGATTGCGCCCGCGCCGCTGCGCGACAATGGCGGCAGGCACGCGAACGCCTGATCGGGCAAGGCCTCGCCAAGGACAACCTGGATGCCGACCAACGGTTTGGCGGTGTCCGGGCTGCCAACCTCAAGCGCCTGGAGCAGGAAGAGGCACTGAGTGCCGCCGGTATCGCGCTCGATCAGGTGGACCTGCCGCCCTTCCAACGCGTCAAGGACGATTGGCGCGCCATACACCAGTTCCTGATCACCTGGCATTGCCTGGTCATGGGTTGGAGCAGGAGCGACAGGAGCGCGAACGTCAGCAGCGGTTGCAGCGGGAGAACCAGCGAGTTCAGGCTGATCGTTGGGCGACAACGGTGACGCAAGACATCTACGGCTTGTCCACCGAGCGGGTTCAGGGGCTACAGCGGTCGGTGGCTGAATCGCTGGGGCTGGGACCGGTCTTTCGCGATCCGCTCAAGGACGGCAGCGAAGGGCCGGACTTTCATGTTCCGGGGTGGCGCGGGCGCCATGGCAGTTAGCCGGATCAAGGCTGCGCAGACGCGATGTCGACCGGTTAAAGCCTCGGCCTCCAGTGATCTTGCGGCCGTAACGATGATCAATACCCAAGATCCGCCGGGCTGAGGGGGCGACTGAAGTCGCCCCTACACGTCGGTCGATCGTTTCCTGGAAACCACCTTACGCCGGCCAGGCCGAAACGCGCCAGGACTCCAGGGTCTCCAGGCCACGCCCGGCCGCGTCCGCATCCAGATTCACCAAGGCAATCCCCAGGCGGGAGCGGTACGCCACGAACTCGCCCGGCGCCAGCTCCGCCAGCCGGGGCGGAACGGCACTTCAGGCGATTTCCAACCGAGAAGACCCCGCCGCCTGAACCGTGTTGACCGATATAAAGGGTTCCCTTACTCAGGGAATTCCCTTAGTATCCGGCCATCCGCAAACGACCGACCGACTTCCCACCCCCTTCAACCGGGCAGGAGGGATTAGGCCGGCCCTAATAAACGGTTGATAGTGATGAAAAAAATCCTGATCATGTCGGCTCTGGCGACACAACTGATCGGCGCCGAAGTCGCGGCCCGCACCGGTTTCATGCAGGAGCAGTCAGGTTCCTCCCAGGCCGGTGTGGCCTCCTATTACGCCGACCGCTTCCACGGGCGGCGCACCGCCAGCGGCGCCCGCTACGACCGCAATGGGTTCAGCGCCGCCCATCGCACGCTCCCCCTGGGGACCCAGGTGCGGGTGACCGATGTCGGCTCCGGCGAGAGCGTGGTGGTGCACATCAACGACCGCGGTCCTTTCAGCCGGGGCCGCGTCATCGACATCTCGCGCGCCGCCGCCTCCGAGATCGGGCTCACCCGCAAGGGCGTTGCCAAGGTCCGACTGGAGGTCTTGAACAAATCCAGATCCGCACCGCTCACCCTGAACGACGTGTTCTGACGGCCCGCACGCCCACCTTTCGTGTCGCCCCGACAGCCACATCGCCCTACGCTGCTCGGGTCGGCGCTCCCGGAAAGCAACCGAAAATGCGTCGCGATTTGGGTGGGTTTCGCCGCGCTCAACCCATATTGACAAAAAATCGGTGCGATCTGCGGCGACTCCAAGACGGCGATTACCCCTTGCGCTCCGCGCGGCGCGGTTCCTTGAAGAGCAGCGGCAGCACATCCTCAAAGCGTGAGACGAAGTGGATGCGGAATCCCTTGCGGACATGCTCCGGGACTTCATCGAATTCGCCGCGGTTGTCCTCGGGGAGAATGAGTTCGCTGATCCCGGCGCGGCGGGCGGCGATGAGTTTCTCGCGGACGCCGCCGATGGGGAAGACCTCGCCGGTGAGGGTGATCTCACCGGTCATGGCGATGCGCCGCACCGGCTCGTTGCGGGCGAGCGAGAGCAGGGCTGAGGCCATGGTGATGCCGGCGGACGGTCCATCCTTGGGGGTAGCCCCGGCCGGAACATGCAAGTGGATGAAGGCTTTGTCGAAAAAGGCCGGCTCGGCCCCCAGGTCACGCGCGCGGCTGGTGACGTAGGTGTAGGCGATCTCGGCGGACTCTTTCATCACGTCGCCCAACTGACCGGTCAGTTTGAAGCCGCGGGTCTGTTCGTGGGCCCGCACCGCCTCAATGGACAGGGTGGCACCGCCCATGGCGGTCCAGGCGAGACCGGTGACGACACCGGGACCGGAGAGCTTGCGCTCGTCGCGGAAGACCGGACTGCCCAGATAGCCCTTCAGGTCATCGGGTGTGATGGTGATGGGTGTCTCCTGCCCTTCCAGCAGGCGCACCGCCACTTTGCGCACGATCTTGCCGAGTTGCTTCTCCAGGCGGCGCACGCCGGCGTCGCGGGCATAGCCATCGATCAGCGGACGCAGGGTCGCGGTGTCGAG
>CAYYAY010000024.1:21646-70653 GCA_964470155.1 uncultured Lamprocystis sp.
CGCCGGCGTCGCGGGCATAGCCATCGATCAGCGGACGCAGGGTCGCGGTGTCGAGCTTGACCGCGCCGGGCAATCTGGAGCTTCTCCTCGGCGATGTAGCCGGACAGCGAAATTTGCTCCATGCGGTCCAGCAGCGGCCCCGGAATGCTGTCGGTCTGATTGGCGGTACAGACGAACAGAACCTTGGACAGATCGAAGCGCAGGTCCAGGTAGTGATCGAGAAAGTCCGAGTTCTGTTCCGGATCGAGGACTTCCAGCAGGGCCGAGGCCGGATCGCCCTGGTAGGAGGCGCCGATCTTGTCGATCTCGTCGAGCATGATCACCGGATTGGCGGTGCCCGCGTCTTTGATAGCCTGCAGGAACTTGCCGGGCATGGCACCAATGTAGGTGCGCCGATGGCCCTTGATCTCGGCCTCGTCACGCATGCCGCCGACCGAGAACCGATAGAAGCGTCGACCCAGGGCATCGGCGATGGAGCGGCCGACCGAAGTCTTGCCCACGCCGGGCGGACCCACCAACAGGATGATGGAGCCGGCGATTTCGCCCTTGTGGATGCCAACCGCCAGGAATTCGAGGATGCGCTCCTTCACATCCGCCAACCCGTAGTGGTCGCGGTCCAGAATACGGCGGGCGCGCTTCAGATCCAGTTTGTCCGCGGAGTGCTGCCCCCAGGGCAACAGGGTGATCCAGTCGAGATAGTTGCGGGTCACCGAGTATTCCGGAGAGCCGGTCTCCAGGATCGCCATCTTCTCGAGTTCCTCGCCGACGCGCTTCTCGGCCTCCTGCGTGAGCGTGAGTTTGGCCAGACGCGCCTTGAACTTATCCAGCTCGGCGGTCCGGTCATCCTTGGCCAGCCCCAACTCCTTCTGGATGGCCTTGAGTTGCTCCTTCAGGAAGAACTCACGCTGCTGCTTCTGCATCCGCTCCTCGACCGAGTGGCGGATTTTTTGCTGCGCCTTGGCCAACTCCAGCTCATTGTTGAGCAACACCAGCACCTTTTCCATGCGCGGCAGGAGCGGCACCGCCTCCAGCACTTCTTGCAACTGCTCTTTCTTGGAGGTGGTGAGGCTGGCGGCGAAGTCGGACAGATGCGAGGGATCATCCGGGCCGAAACGGTCCAGAAACATGCGCAACTCTTCCACATACAGCGGGTTGAGCGGCAGCAGTTCCTTAATGGTGTTGATCACCGCCATCGCATAGGCGCGCACTTCATCGTCCGGCGAACCGGCGGGCTCCGGCAGGTAAGAGACCCGGGCATTGAAGGGGACCTCGCCATGGACCCAGCCTTCGATATGGAAACGCTGCAGGCACTCGATCAGCACCTGCAAATGGTCATCCTGACGGTGCACCCGATGCACGCGGCAGGCGGTGCCGACGGTGTAAAAGTCCTTGGCGCCGGCCTCCTCCGAAGTCTCGCTGCGGACCAGCACGACGCCGAGGATCTTGTGCTCGGTGGCGCCGACCGCCTCAATGGTGGACGACCAATGCTCCGCCGCCATCATGAGCGGCACCGCCTGACCAGGGAAAAAGGGTCGGGACGCCACCGGTAACAGATGGATCTGTCCCGGCAACATGTCACTCGCCCGCGCCAACTGAATCTGCCCGCCCGCCGCTTGGTCAGGGCTGTCCTCGACATCCGCGCTGTCCGCTTCCAGGCTGTCCGCTACCACGCTGTCCGACTCAGGCATTCACGTCTCCCGGGCCCCGGCCCGTTGCTGATTGAACCCGCGCCCAAGCGCACCGCCGGCGGTGCCGCATGGGGGGTAATACCTTGTTATCTATAGGCGGATTTCAGGGCGCGGCGTGGGAATTGCAAGCGGGTTCGGCATCCGGGCGATAAACGGCGTTGGCCAGCCGGATGAAGCCGGCCACATCGACGGTCTCCGCCCGCTGTCCTGGATCGATCCCGGCGGCGGCGAAGACACCCGCATCCGCCAGCCCCAACAGACTGTTGCGCAAGGTTTTGCGACGCTGGGAAAAGGCCGCGGCGACCAGCCGCGCGTGCCCGGCCGGATCGACCAGAGGGTACGGCAGGGGCCGCAACGGCCGCAAACGCAGGAAGGCAGACTCCACTTTGGGGGCCGGGGTGAAGGCTCCCGGACCGATCCGGAACAGCAATTGCGCATCGCACCAGGTCTGCACCATCACCGAGAGTCGGCCATACACCTTGTTGCCCGGATCCGCGGCGATGCGCTCCACCACCTCACGTTGCAGCATCAGATGCATGTCGGCAATGCACTCGGCCTGTTCCAGAAAGCGGAACATCAGCGGGGTCGAGATGTTGTAGGGCAAATTGCCGACCAGCCGCAGCGCCGCCGGCCGCGGCGCCAGAGTGCACAGATCGAAGCGCAGCGCATCGGCACTGTGGATACGCAACGTTCCCACCCCGGCCAGGCGCTCCCGCAGCGGCTCGATCAGGTCGCGGTCGAGTTCGATCGCATCCAGCGCGCCAGCCTGCTCCAGCAAACCCCGTGTAATGGCGCCCTGCCCTGGACCGATCTCGACCAGAGACTCCCCAGGGCGCGGACGGATGGCCTCAATGATGCGGCGGATGGTACCGGGGTCATGAAGGAAGTTTTGGCCGAAACGTTTGCGCGCTTGATGCATAACCCACAGTGTGGCCGAATCAGCAGCCGGAATCGAGCCTTACCTCAATAAACCCAGGGCACGAACTTGCGGACCTTGAGCGCATAACCGGCGTACTCGGGATGACGCTCGGTCAGCCAACATTCCTCCTTGGCCGCCTTGAAGTCGAAGAACAGAAAACCGAGGATCAGAATCGCCAAGTGACTGAGACTCAAGGTGTAGAAGACCCAAGCCAGGGCGACGAACAACTGGCTGCTATAGAGCGGGTGACGGATGAGCCCGTACACGCCTGTCGTCACCAGCTGGCTGTGGTCCACCGGATAAGGCAAGGGCGTCAGATACCGGCGAATGCCCAGCGAGCCGAGCGTGCCGAACGCCGCGCCGATGACACCCAGAATCAGCAAGGCGACCCACCGGGGCTGCATGGTCGCGGCCATCAGGTCCGGTGTCAGCCAGGGGTTCCAAATCGGCACCATGACAAAGACCAAGACGAGCGCGAACTGGACGGCGACCAGAAGTTCGCCGCGCCGGCCGTGCCAGGCGGCCGCGGGTGTTGACGGGGCGCCGGAGCGCGGATCGGGAGACATGGATCATCCTGCGGGTTATTCAATGGTGCGATCAAGGTGCGGGCGCGCCGCCGCAAGGCAAGGCGGCCGGCGCCGCTCGGCAAGCCAACCGGGGGCGGTCTACCCCGCTCCGGCGAACCCCGCGAATCCGTAGCACCTGCGAGCGACCATCCTTAAACGAGAAACGCAAAACCAACAACGACGCGTATACATCGCAGATGTCCTCTTCAGCTCTTGTGCCGGTCCGCCAGCGCTTGGGCAAGCCAGGTGATCTGACAGCGCCCCCCGTCGTCAAGGATGCTCGCGCCAGGTGTCGCAACCTCGATCAGGAGCAGCCGCACCGGCTCACCCAATCCGACCGTCGCCCGCCGTAAGGCGCCCATGTCGACCGACCAGTCGGCACTGCCGCTGCGGCGCACTGCCACGTCCGTGGCACCGTCGCGGTCGAAGTCGCCGATCACAAAGTGCACCCGCGGCTGCCGCCCCACGGCAACCTCACCGACGATGCTGTCGCGGCAGACCTCCAGCGAAAACCGGGATCCCGCCACGACGACATTGATCATAGGTTCGAAGCGACCGCTAATGGCCGCATCGCTGAGTGCGCCCTCGACGATCATCTGTCCCAGGGCACCGATCAGTCCGGTCAGATTGGCCTCGGGCTCGTGCGCAAGCGCGGCAGTGAGCCCGGTCGGATCCCCGGCAGCACCGCCACGGATCATCCGAACGGGCAAAGACGCACAGCGGCCCAATTGGACCTGGGAGGTCCGATCAAGGTTGAGCGTCGCGGCGGCCGCGCTGAGTAATGACAGGCTCAGTGCGATCACGATCAGGAGAATGCGTTGGCTGTACGTGTTCATTCGTCGATCTCCATATTTTCTTATTGCGGCGTCCGGTCTGACAATCTGCAATCCGGCGGGCGGATCGCAAACCGACCCTCATCCCGATTGACCCGGCTCCGCTACCTGAAGGGCAGCAATAACCGTACCGCCTACATCAGTGCCAGCCACAGGCGCCTGTTCATCCATTAGGCCACGAATAGTTTATCAGCGAACGGCTGTATTTCAAGACTTTTCGACCAGATCACAGAAATCCGGGATATCCCGATTCAGGGCTGGTACCGCCGGCGCCGCTGACCCAGGGAGGCCTAGCCTGACCCTGGCGTCATCAATGGACAATTTGCGTCACGCTCCCGCGCCACGGAACCGAACAAGACCACCAGCCGCCGGCGATGACGCTCGGCGACCGGTCTGATTGCCGTGCGCAAGGCAGCCGGATCAGGCGCCGCGGGCAAGTCGTTTGCGATGGTCATGGGTACGGCGGAGGATCCACCGCATCAGCCGGAGGCGGGGCTGGCGGCACCGGGCCCTCCGTCAGGATGGGCTTGATGGCATGGAGGATGTTGGCGAACAGGTGGGGGTGCCCGGATTCCTCCCGCGCCAGCAGCGCTTTCATGTACTCCCGACGGGTCGGCATGGAGAAACAGGCCGGGCAACTGTCGGGCACCACCGGCAACCCGGCCGCGCGGGCAAAATCCGCCGTCTGGCGCTCACGGCAATAGGCGAGCGGCCGGATGATGCGAATGTCCCCCGCATCGTTGACATAATGGGCCTTCATGGTCCGCAACTGGCCGCCGTGGAAGAGCGACATCAGGAGGCTCTCCGCCAGATCGTCCAGGTGTTGGCCCAGCGCCAGGACCCGGTACCCCTGCTCTCGGCAGATGCGATACATGATCCCGCGCTTCATGCGCGAACAGTAGGCGCAGAACGAATCGCCGTCCATATGGGTGCGGGCCTGCTCCATGAGCGGCTGGCGCTCGTAGTACCAGACGAGCCCCAGACGCGTGTAATAGTCCCGCAAGTGCGATGGATCGAATCCAGGCACCTGCGGATCGACCGTCAGCGCCGCCAGTTCGAAACGCACCGGCGCATAGGTCTGAAGATGACGCAGGATCATCAACAGCGACAGCGAGTCCTTGCCGCCCGAGACGCCGAGCAGAATGCGGTCACCGTCGCGGATCATGCCGAAATCGGCAATCGCGCGGCCCACCTGACGCAACAGGGATTTCGGCGGCTTGGGCAAAGACTCGGTCATCACTGACAAGACACTGTTCTCATACGATGGTATACGGAACGGTTTTGCGTTTTCGGTTTTTCGTTAAGGACTATCGAACATCGGGTTACGAAAAACGAGAAACGAAAAACCAACAACGACGGCGATCCGACGCCTCAGCTGATGGTCAACGCCAGCTTACCGGTCACATGGCCAGCCTCGATCAGCCGATGGGCCTCCTGCACCTGCTCCAGAGGGAAGGTCTGCGCGACCTGAATCCGCAGTTCCCCCGCGTCGATCATCTTGCCGCAGCGACGCAGGATTTCGCCCTGATGGGCACGCGCCCGCGGCAGCTCGCGCAGTTGCGGCGTCAGCATCAGCTCCAGACTGATGCGCAGATTGCGGTTGCGCGCCTCCTTCAGGTCCAGGTCCGAACCCGGATCCAGAATGGTCACCAGATTGCCGTAGGCCGCCATCGCCGGAATGCTGGCACGAAAACACGCCGGTCCCACGGTGTCGAAGGCAACGTCCACCCCGCGCCCGCCGGTCCACTCCATCACCGCCTCGACCAGATTCTCCTCCCGGTAATTGATGCAATACTCGGCCCCCAAGGCATGGGCAAAATCAGCTTTCTCAGGGCTACTGACCGTGGTACAGACCCGCGCCCCGGCAGCACGCGCGAGTTGGATCGCGACATGCCCGACCCCACCGGCACCGGCATGGATCAGCACGGTCTGATCCGGCAGCAAACCCGCCCGGTCAGCCAAGGCTTCCCAGGCGGTGAGCAGCACCAATGGGGCCGCGGCGGCCTCGACGAAACTGATCCCGCGCGGCTTCGCCTGCGCAAACTGGTTGTCCAGGCAGATATAGTCCGCATAGTTACCGACCGGTCCGCCCAGTCCGCCGTGACAGAACCAGACCTCGTCGCCGACCTTGAACCGGGTCACCTCGGCACCGACTGCCTCCACCACGCCGGACCCATCGCAGCCCAGGACGGCCGGCAGCCCGTCGGGGAGCAGCGGTCCGCGGGCGCGGATCTTGGTATCAACCGGATTGATTCCGGCCGCCGCCAGCCGCACCAGAATCTCCGTCGGGGTCGTCAGCTCCGGCCGCGGACGCTCCGTCAACTGAAGCACCGCGGGCCCGCCGGTTTCACGCATCTCGATCACTTTCATGAATAGTCCCCTCGCGTCATTGTCATGTTCCGGAGCGACCAGCGCCGCGCGCTTCACGCCCCATGAAGCAGGATGTCGCGCCAGGCACCGCAGAAGCAACAGTAGCCTTGAGCACGCCTGTCTGACAACACCGGGGCACCAATCCGGCCCGCAACGGCGACAGCAGCCCGCGCCTGAACGGAAACCCACCCGTCCCGCGGCGGCCCGATGACCGGTACAATTCGGCAACACGCAGACCATAGGACCGAGACCATGAGCGACCCGACGGACCTTGATGACCTGAAGGGCCAGATCGCCGAACTCCAAGCCCAGATCGCGCGGTCGGCGGTGGTCCGGCAGCAATTGATGACCACCCAGAACGATTTGAACCGCACCCTGGAGCGGTTCGCCGGCATCCAGTCCTATAATACCCGCGCCATCGCCGTGCGTGACCAAAGCGTGTTTGCCGAAATCACGGCCGAAGCGGTGATGGAGTTGTTTGACCTCAGCTTCGGCCTCCTGTGGCTGACCGCGCCCGACGGCACCCCCGCGGACCACCCGGCCGCCGTCGTCGGGATCCCGCCCGCGACCATCGACGCCGCCGCGCTGAGCACACTGCTCGCCGACGCGCGTTTTCGGAGCGACCACACCGGATTATGGGGTCCGCAAGCGCATCCCCTGCTGCGGGACCTGGGGATGCGGCAACTGGTCGCGAGCGCTTGTAGCGGCCCCAGCGAGACCCGGTTCGCCGTGGTCCTCGGCGGCATCACGGCATGCGGGAACACCCTCTGCCGCGAACTGACCGCCGCGCAACTCGAGTCATTCACCGTCTTCGCCCAGCAAATCGGCGCGCTGCTCCAGAACCGCAGCGATCAGGCGCTCATCGAAGCCCAGCGCGAGCGGGCCGAGGCCGCCAACCGCGCCAAGAGCGAGTTCCTGGCGACCGTCAGCCATGAACTGTACACCCCGATGAACGGTGTACTCGGCATGCTGCATCTTTTGCAATCCGACAACCCCACTCCGGCACAGGTCAGACACCTCGTCCTGGCGCAGCAGGCCGGCGATCGGCTGCTGCACATCATCCAGGACATCCTCGACATGTCGACGCTCGAAGCGGGCGCGCTGGAGCCTCGCTATGCCCCACTGGAACCCGGGGCCGAACTTCAGTCGGCGGCGGAATCACTGCGTGACCGCTGTACCGCCAAGGGCTTGGACCTGGTGATCACGCTTGACCCGGCACTGCCCGCGCACCTGCTGGGAGACGCGCGGCGGCTGCGCCAGATTGCCGGCAACCTGATCGACAACGCGATCAAATTCACCGACCGGGGCGGCGTAACCGTGACCATCGGCGGTACCCCCCTGAGCGACGGCCGCTACGAACTGGCGCTCGCGGTGTCCGACACCGGCATCGGGATCAGCACCGAGATCCAAGCCCGACTCTTCACCCCCTTCACCCAAGCCGACGCCTCATTCACCCGCCGCCACGGCGGCGCCGGGCTCGGACTCGCGATCTGCCGCCGCCTGCTGGACCTCATGGGCGGCCGCATCAGTGTGGACAGCCAGCCCGATCAAGGGGCACGCTTCACGGTCCAGGTGCCCTTGACCATCAGTCACACGGCCGACACCGCGCCGCGCTCACCAACGCCGGCGCCGTCCGCGCCGCGGCGAATCCTGCTGGTCGAGGATAATCTGGTCGGTCAGAAAGTGGCCGCGGCGATGCTCGAGCGGCTTGGCTGCTCCACGGTCATCGCAACCAACGGCCTCGAGGCGCTGGATATTTTTGGACTGGGCGGCATCAATGTCGTCCTGATGGATGTCCAGATGCCGATCATGGACGGCTTCGAAGCCACGCGCCTGCTACGTGACCTGGAAGCCGAACGGGGCTGGCCGCGCACCCCGGTGCTGGCCCTCACCGCCAATACCCACGACACGGATCGCAACGCCTGTCTGGCGGCCGGCATGGACGACTTTGTCGCCAAGCCGATGACTAAGGCGGGGCTTCAGGATGCGCTGGGGCGGTGGGTGGAACTCTGATTCCGACCGATCGGCCGCGCGGAATCGCGCCCGCGCGAGCGCGTGCCCGTCAGGCTTACAAATCGCGCAGCCGCCACAGCCCCAAGCTCTTGTCGGCATACCGTCCCTGCCCTTCAGTACATTTTTCGTTGATTAGAGCAAGCGGCGGCGGAAACTGGAATGGGGCCTGCTCCAGGTTCAGCGGCCGCCAGCCACCGGTCTCACAGTCGCGGTTCTCGGTGACCCGCGAAAAGGTCGTGGTCAAAAGATACCGCGAGCCGCTGCGCTGGAAATTGCGCACGACCCGTCGAATCTCGGCGAACCCGAGGTGAACCAGGCAATCACGGCAGAGGATCACATCGGCCGCGGGCAAGAGGTCGCGCAGGATATCTCGCTGCGCGAAGCGTCGCCTTGGACCGGCATGGCGCTCGGCATTACATGCGATCAGCGTGGGCACCACATCGACACCAACATAGTCATCAATCCCGAGCGTCACGTGCTGCATCCAGTGGAAATCGCCGCATGGGGCGTCGAGCATGGAGCGGGCCCTCAGGTGCGCAAGCAGCAGGGGCAAACGCTGACGAAGTTCCGCGGTCTGGGCGAGGGATGACCCGGGGCCGGAGACGGATTCGTCGCCCCGCGCCAACGCGTCCTGAAACCAACGCTCGAACATCAGACCCGCACGCGAGGGCCGCATGAGTGCCCGCGGATCGGCGCGCGTGAGGAGCAGGCCCGAAGAATCCGTGGCAACCCCGCTCGCGTCCCCGGCCGCATCGAGTACCACCCGTGCCTGCAGCGCCTCGAGATCTGCATCCAGCGTCTCGGCCGCGGCCGGGATCAGCACATATCCACCCGCGGCAAGCGCCTGCCGCAGCAAGGAGTCGAGCCGGGTCCGCGGCAGACGCACGGTCTCGCCGGTGAGCAGGATCAAACACCAGTCACCTCCCGCCGCCTCCGAAATCGATTGTACGTTGCGCTCGACGTGATCGAAGAGGTCAAGACCCGCGACCTCTTCTCCGTCCACCAGACGGAGCGCCGCCAGATGACCGGGCGGGCCACCCGCGCCGGCGCGGGCGCGCCACCACTCCCGCACCAGGGCCCCCCACAGCACGCTGTCCGTACCGACCTGGAGCACGCGCGCAGGGCTGATCGCGTCCAGCACGCCAAGCATGAACGGCACCACAGCTGCGAGAGGCGCGTCCTTCGCAGTCCCGGCCGGTGCCGCCGCCTCACCCAGAGAATATCCAAGCAGAAAGCGGAAAAAAGTGCCCTCGCCCAGCAGGTCCGCACCTGGGTTCCGGTCGAGATACTTTCGGACCTCCGTATTCGACAACATATAACACAAGGCGTCGGTCTCCAGATGCCGTGCGTGCTCCCGGTCCGCCGCGCGGTCGAAGAAGACCCCCGGCGTGCTCCAACAGACCGGCTGGATGTTCCGACATTCCATTTCAAACCAGGGCGCATCCGTCGTGCGCAAGATCTGGGTCAGCGGCTCGCCGCCAAGCGAGGTCCAGCCGAGTGTGACACCGGAACGTAAGCGCTCACAGATGCGGTCATAGAGCGCGCGGGCGATGCGGCTGCCGGGACGCGCGGCCATGAACCCGTTGGGAAACCAACCTTGCCGATCCTGGTGAGCGATGAATTCATGGGTCTCGAGACGCTCGAAAACCTCGGTGGGCGGTCGCATCAACAGGCAATCGGCATCGATCCACAGGCCCCCAACATGGGCCAGCAGATAGGCCCGGATGAAATCTGCACGATGGGCCACGTGCAGTCGCCCAAGGTCAATGTCCCGATCGCAACTGCGCAGGGCTTCGAAGCCCGCCGGGTCCAGAATGCGCAGTGTCGGGGCCTGGGCGCGCAGGGTCTGCAAACAGGCATCGATCCAGTCGGGACAGGGTCCCTCCCAATAGGTCCAGACCGCAAGACCCTCAGCGGCCGCCGGTTCCAGGGGGGCGCCCAGCACTTCAGACAGCGGCACCGCGCAGGCAAGGGCCTGCCGCAGTGGGACGGGCTCCCCAACCGGCGCGGTGCTCAGGGCCCAGCGCCGCGCCCCCGCGGCGGCGGTCACGGTTGCGGCAGCACCTCCGGCGGCGTCGGAATCGACCAGGATCAAGGTCCGCTTCGCGAGCGCCGCCAGGCTGGCGCCCGCCAACAACCGGTTCGCCGGCGCGTCCCCAAAGACCACCAGCGCGTCCGGCGGGGCCGCATGGAGTTCCGGGTCGGGCGCGGCCCCCGGCACCAGGTCCTGCGCGGTGCAATCGGCCCCGAAGGTCTCGCGGAGCGCGTTCGCCATGCCTTGGGCGAGTCGCCGCCGCGGCGGCTCGGCAAGCATCAGGATGCGTCGATCCGGCGGCCAGGGACAGGAGGCGCGCGCCGGGGGCGGAAAGCGGGTCAGAAACTCCGCCGCCGAGCCGATCGCCTGCTGCTGTCGGCACCGGGCCTGGTTCGCCGCAAAGCGCGCCGGGTCGCAGCGCGCCGGTCGGTGGTACAGGTGATGAAGCACCTGAGCCGCGTCCTGGGTCACCGCAGTCCGTCCCAGCAGCCGCGCCTTGTACCACCAGGCGGTATCCTCGTAGCCCCAATCCTGGAACTGCTCATCGAGACCGCCGACCCGGGCCACGAAAGCGCAGCGGACCAGACCCGACCCACCACTCGAGACCCCGCCCCGCCAGACTTCGGCCGGCGCACAATCCGTCGGGGCGCGGGTGCCGCGCATCACCTCCCGACTATCCGACTCGCTGAGATAGTGAATTCGGACATAGGGGATCAGGAAGTCCAATCCCTGCCGCTCCAGTTCCGCACGCGCGCGGCCGGCAAACCCAGGTGGTAACAGTAGATCGTTGTCCTGCCACAGGACCAGTGAATGGACGGCGAGGGCGGTGCCGACATTGAGGGCGCGGGCACGCGCGAATGGCCCCGCGTGGCGGACGAAGACGTAACGGGCGCCCCACCGGAGCGCCGCCGCGCGGGCCAGAGCCTGAGTGCCCAACTCGACCACGATCAGTTCGTCGATGTCCCGGTGTTGGGCGAGACACGCGAGCGCGGCGCCAAGCTGGGGCAGCCGCTCGCGGCCGGCATGGGGGATGACCACGCTCAGACCCGGCAGCCGATCGGCTACCTGAGCCGCCGTCTCCGGAATCGCACTATCAGACAGACGCGCAGGTGCATTCACGAGCGAAACCTCCTCGGTTTCCATCAAGCGGCGCAGGGCACCGGCATCGACAGGCTTCCAGTAACAGCCCTCCGGCCGCTTGGGGCTGGTGTTATGAGGATGAACGGCGGCCACGCACAGGCCCGGGTCGGCCAGGTCCAATACCCGTTTGACCGCCGCACTCCACACGAAGGCGGCGTCCTCGCCCACCCGGCGGTCCGGAAAGGGATTGCGCCGCCAAAGATCACGTCGGTAGACCATGGTGCTGCCCAGCACATAGGGCTGGCGCGGCCCACGGTAGTGGTACTCCCAGCCCTGCCCGCCCTGGCTGTCCAGAAAATACAGCCGACTGGAGCCGCTGACATCGGCCTCGCACCCGCTCGCGCCGAGGGCCTGCGCCTGACGGCTGAGGCGCCCGTGCGGGTACCAATCATCATCGTCCCAATGGGCAACCAGTTCGCCCCGCGCTTCCTCGCAGAGGGCATTCCGCTTGGCCCCCACGCTGCGCCGGCGGGTCTCGCGCAGGTAGCGGATGCGCGGGTCGACGGGAATCAGGTCGGCGACACTGTCGTCACCGTCGTCGAGGATCACCAGTTCCTTGCGGGGGTAGTCCTGGCGCAGGAAATACTGGATCGCCCGCGGGACGAAGGCCCGGCGGTTGGCGGTCGGCATGATGCAGGAGACCAGGGGCCACGCCGTCATAGGGCATTCTCCCGACCTGACACGGGGGTGGTGGACTGGATATCGCGCCGTTCGGGTAATGACGTCGGTTCGGGCCAGTCCCAGTCGGGAAACAGACAGCGGGTCAGGTCGGCGGGCCTGAGCCCGGTGGAATCCGCTCCCAACTCCTTGCGCATCTCGCCCAGTGCCGCGGCGAGCAGGGTGCGGGCATCCGCACCGTCCAGGCGCCCGTCCGCATACAGATCGCGCAACGCGCGCTGGGCCTTCAGGAGCGCCGGGCTGCCGCAGAGCGCAAGCTGCAAGTCCAGAGTCCGCAGCGCCTCGGCCGACCCATCGGCACCGGCATCCCGCGAGTCCGACCGCACCCTGATCAGCCGCTCCCAGAGATCGAGAAACAGCGCATAAGCCGCGGTCCGCTCGGCCGCGAACCGCGCCGCACCGCCCTGCCGCGCCGCCCGATCGGCACCACCCGCCAGGATCATGGCCGCCAGCAGGGCGAGGACCGACAGGATGCCGGTCAGGGCCGCGACCTGCGGCTCCAGGCTCGCGAACAGCCCGATCATCCAGACCAAGGCCCAGTAGGCGCCCAGCCCGAGCGCGCCGAGCAGGATCAGACCGAAGAGCACACCCAAACTTGTATAGACGATCTGCATTGCGGTTCCCCCGGTTTGGTGGTCAGGGCAGACAGGCATCCAGTTGCGGCTGGCCGTCCATACGCTCTCCAAATCCCGGCGGCGCGCTAGGGTTCATTGCCGTGCTCGATCGTTGCAATGGCCTCGCGCGCGCTCAGCTTTCCGGACATGACCTGACTCACCCCTGCTTCGTACTCCTCCACGGCA
The DNA here is from genome assembly GCA_964470155.1 of uncultured Lamprocystis sp. Taxonomy (GTDB): domain Bacteria; phylum Pseudomonadota; class Gammaproteobacteria; order Chromatiales; family Chromatiaceae; genus Thiodictyon. The sequence continues at coordinate 34,689 of CAYYAY010000024.1, forward strand.
TTCATTGCAGCAAGGATCGCTCGGCGAATGAATTCCTCCGGCAGCGCCGCGTTTCCATAGTCGAGACTGGTCTTATACCGAATATAGCCAGTGGCAAAGTCCAGCTCGAAATTGCCGACCCCGATACCCCAGTTCGCCAGGGTGATAAAGGTACTCATTTCGGCGCGCCGCGCTTCCGCCACGGTATCAGTGAACTCCAGAAACACGACGAACTCCGTTCGCTCTGGAATGACATGCACATAACCATCGACTGCCGGCCCAGCGCCTTCCTCGAAAAAAAATACGAATCCGGTTTCAGTCTCGTCATACCTTACCTTCATCTTCTTGAGAATCGCCGCGACTTTGCTCTTGGGATCTTTCATTCCGGACTCCTGCGGTGACATGCAATAGGGATCGCTCGGCCGCGGCGCAGTCTAGCCCTTGAGGAAATACTTGCTCTTCATCGAGCGGACGTGCGCTGCCATCTGTTTGCCGGTCCATCCCGGAGGTGGGTCACGGCCTTCCTGAATACTGCTGTTCTCCGCACTGTCCCCCACCCATAGATTCTTGGTCGCGTTGAAGAACTTCCTGAGCAGGCTCTTCGCGGCTTCCAGGATCGCATCATTCGTCAGGGGACTGGCAACGGTTTCATTCTTCGCTTCCAGCATCTTCTTCGCCTTCTTGAAAGTCTTGCCATTGAGCTTCGCCTCGTAATCGTCAATTGCCTCTTTGGAGGAAATAATGTGCCGGCGCGCCATACCAGGCTTGACGTATGCCGCGTCCTTCGCCTTCTTGTGCTCGCCGGGCTGCTCGGCCTTGAGATCCAGCTTCGTCTGCCGCCAGAACCCGCTCGGCCGGGACAACTTGATGTTCACCGTCCCCGGCTTTGGTCCCGGCTTCTTTTTCCCCGGACTCATCTGGTAGTCGTAAGTAAAGCCACCCGCGTCGTCCTCAACCACGGACAGCGACTTGAAGACCGGATGCGAACTGCGGATCTTTCCGGTCGCGGCCTTCAGTCCTGCTTCTTCGGCCTTGCCGTTGAACTGTGCATTCAGTCCGTCAAGGGCGGCCAGTGCAGCCTTGCCTTCGGGTGTGTTCGCCCCGTCATCCTTGCTTGCCGCCTTGTCCTTATCGCCTTTTCCAAACAGCTTCTTAACCACTGCCACGATCTTGGCAATGGCCTTATCGATCGCCCCATCGACCTTGGCCTGCACCTTCTTGATGAATTCCTTGATTTTCGCCCCGATCCCGCCCAGTCCGATCAGGGCGGCGAGGAAGCCGATCAGGATCGGCACCATATTGCCCAAGGCGCGCTCGATCAGACCGGCGGCCCCGCCGATGGCACCGGTGGCGATGGCGTGCACCGAGTTGATGACCGACTCGACGAATTCCATGATCTGCGCGGCACGCTCGACCACGAAGCTCACCACGCTCGCGATCATCATGATCGCCTGAATGATGGCCCCGGCCGGATTGAACATGGAGACGACCTTGGCCACCGCCCGCTTGACGATGGTGGTGACGATCCAATCCTGAATGGCGTCGATCACCATCTCCTTCAGGTTCGACAGGTCCTCCTTGATCTTGGCCCACAGCGCGGCCGGGCCGCCCTTGACCAGGGCACTGACATATTCGACCACCTTTTCGATGGCCTTGACCGCGCGTTCGCCGATCAGCTTCACCGCCTTGGCGCGCATCCGCTCATAGGTGATCCCCAGCACTCCCATCACCAGCTTGAGGATGGACGGCAAGCTGAGATCGCTCGGGATCTCGATCCCGGCCCCGGCCAGGGCACCGAACAGCCATTTGATGAAGCCTTTCTTGAGATGCGTGAGGATATTGCCGGAGAATTGGTTGAAGCCCGCCTTGATGGCCGACAGCAGGTTACCCAGGAAGGCGATCGGGTCCTTGAGGATCAGGTCGATAGTATCGCCACCCTTGCGCAGGATGCCCATCAGGCGGGCCTTGAATTCCTGCATGGCCTTGACCAGCTCGCCGATCTTCTCCTTGGCCTGGGCGACCAGACCCTTGTTGGCGTCCTGGATCGCCTTGAGCGATTCGTCGGCCTTATCGAAGGCTTCTTTGTATTTTTGGGCCAGGCCTTCGGCGAGTTGCTGCTTCTTGTCCTCGATGCCTGATTCCAGCTCGGCGAACCGGCCGGCGTATTCCGCCTGCACTTGGGCGGCGCGTGTCTTCACACCCGGTGAAAGGGTGGCGGCCTTGGCCGCAATCGCTCCCTGGGCGCGCTTGACCTCGGCCTTGGCGGCAGCGAGTTGGGACTCCACCAGATTGGCGACCTGCACCGCCAGCGCATTCATCCGGCTCTCGAACAGGGCGCGGCCGGCCGCATAGAATCGGTTGACCTCTGCCGGCAATTCGAGGATCTGGTCCTTAATCCATAGCGCCAGGCCCACCCCCGGAATGGACAGGTAGCGCCTGAGTTTGTAATCGAATAGCGCGTTTTCGACATAGGTCTTCATGGCGGCGAGTGCCGCTTCGGTGCCTTGGTCGAAGAGCGCATTGACGCTGGTATCAAGGGCCGTGAGGCGGTTGTCGACCGCCTGCTTGGCCGCCTCGAAGGTCTTGACGACGAAGTCCGTAAAGCCTTTGAGTTCCAACTCCTCCTTGGCCTTCTGCTGCTCCTGACGGGACAGGACCTTGGTCTTGCTGCCACCCTTGACGCCAAGCAGGGCGGCGGCACCCTTCTTGGCCATCGTGATCGCCTTACCGGCGGCCTGGGCCAGGGTACCGACCTCCTGCGCACGGTACTTGGCCGGCCCGGCGTCGGCCTGCTTGGCGACCGCGTCCTTGGCGGTCAGCACCGTGGAGTAGCGGGGGTCGGTCTGCCAGGCCGCCTTGTTCAGGCCGTCGATCTTGTGCTCTTTCGTCGCGTCGGCGACCTCGGTCTTGGAGCCCTGAAGGGAGATCTCCTCCGCCGGTTTGGGGGCCGGCATGGCTGCGCCGCCGTCGACCTGGGGCGCCGGGACACCCGGCTCCGGGGCGATCGGTGTGACGGGCTTGGACGGGACACCGGCCTCCGTGGGGGTTTCGTCTGAAGCGGACTTCAGGCCCCCGGTCGCCTCCTGTTTCTGCTCGGAAACATTGCCCTTGAGCGCGCCCTTGAGGGACTCGCTCGATCCGCCCTTCATGAACTTCTCGGTGTCGCCCAGGGTCTTGGGCATCGCCTTGGCGATCTCGGCCTGGAGCATGGCGAGAAAGCCCGCGGGCTGCGGCTTCTTGGTCTCGGCCTGATCGAGCTTGACCACCTGCTTGGCGCGGGCGCCGCCGGCCTTCTCATTGGCCGGGGGTTTGGCCGCCTTGGCGGGCTCCGCGGCCTTCTTCGCCGCCGGGGGGTGTTGTTTGAGCTTGCGGCTGCCGGCATCCAGCCGGTCGATCACGCGCTTGAAACGCGGGTCGCTGCGCGGGTCGACCGCCTTCCTCGCCGGGGCCCGGGCACGGGCGGCCATGGCCTACCCCGCGACCCCGGACGGGCGGGCCACCGGGCAATGCGCGCCGGACTTGCGGTACTCCCGCACCAGGGACTCATAGAGATGAGCCGGCGCGATCGGCGTCCCCGCCTGCATGGCCAACAGCCGGGCGTGACCAACGATGTTGCGGATCTGCCCGCCGGTGATGGCGCACCGTGAGGCGATCTCCTGCACCAGTCCGTCACCGTCCAGCCCAGGAGCGTGCAGGTGCATGTTGAGGATGCGGTAACGCTGCCATTCGTCCGGCGCGCGGAAGGGGATCACCACGTCCATGCGCCGGGCAAAGGCCCGGTCGATCCGCTCCGCGGCATTGGTGGTGACCAGCAGAATCCCCGTGAATGACTCGATTCGCTGTAACAGGAAGTTGGTCTCCAGGTTGGCATAGCGGTCATTGGATGAGCCGACATCGGTGCGCGCGGCCAGCAGCGCGTCGCCCTCGTCGAGCAGCAGGATCACGTCCAGCTCCTCCGCCGCACCGAAGGCCTGCTCCAGGTTCTTCTCGGTCTCGCCCAGGTACTTGTTGACCGTGGCCGAGAGGTCCACGCGGAACAGGTCCTTCCCCAGCGTGGCGGCAAGCAGCCGGGCGGCCAGGGTCTTGCCGGTGCCGCTGGGGCCGGAGAACAGGGCGCGCACACCGTTTGATGTGGCCCCGCCGTCGTGTGACTGAGCCGCCAGGGCCTCGCGGTGACGGCAACGGGCCGCCAGGGCATCGAGTTCCAGGCGCGTCGGCTCGTCAAGGGCCAGGTCAGCCAAGGTGCCGCTGATCTCGATGCGGGTGGCCAAGGTCTCCAGCCGGGCACCCTGGAGCCCGCGGCAGGCGCGTTGCACGTCCCCGAGTCCGATCTCCCGGCGCCCTTCCAGCCGCGCCAGGACCCGCGCCCCCGCCGCCGCCCGCCGACAGTTGCCGCTGGTCAGTCGCGCGGCGGCGGCCAGAGTGTCCAAGGTCTGGGGAAGCTGATCGGGAGCCGCCGCCTGCCAATGCAGCCGCCGGTCGGGCGCATCCGGAATCGGCAGGGTCAAGGTCAGCAGCGTCCGGCCCTCGCCCACCTGGATACCGCCCTGGATGCCGGCCGCCACGCCGATCGGGCCGCCATAGAGCGGCAGCGGCGGCAGGCTGCGGTCCTCGCCGGGGGCCAGCGCGAGTTCCACCAGCGGCAGGGCATCGAGTGTCACGGCGAGTGCCCCAAGCAGCGCCCAGCGCTGCTCATCCTCCAGCATCCGGGCGTCTGCCAGCAGCAGTCCGCGGTGGAGATCACGGGCGACCGCACCCAGCAGGGTCTTGCGGCCGTTGTGGCGTGGACCGCGCACCACCAGCGTTTGGGCCGGCTGATCCGTCAGCAGCCGCGGGAGCTGACGGCAGACCCTGGCCGCCTCCGGCGGAGCGATATACTCGGTCAGCGGCAGCAGGGCGGTTGATTCGAGCAGGCGCAACCCGGGCGCCTCGGGCGCGATCCCGCGCAGACTGTCCCAGAGCGGGTCCGCCACCGCCAGGGTCCATTCGGAGCGGAGGGCCTCCGGGTTGAGGACCTGGACCAGGCCCGTGCGAACCAGGCCCAGGATGGCGCGGCGCACCGCCTCCACCCGGTCCCCACCGTCGACATCAGTGCGCCACCAGGCGAGCAGCAGGCCCGCGGTGGGGCGGCGCTCGCGCCCGGTGTGCTGCTCGAAGAGGTCGCAAAAACGCGGGTCCTCCTCGGGCAGACCCACCGCCAGCAGCAGTTCCAGGTCGAGCCGGGTCAACCCGGCCGCGCACAGCCGCGCCAGGGGCAGGCGCGCCGATGCCGACCCGTCGCGCCACCCCTCCCAGGCCATGAGCGCCGACCGCCAGGCCGCGGCCGTCCAGTCGCTGTCATCCAGGCGGCTCGCAATCGCATCGGCATAGTCCGCCAGAAAGGGATGGGCGGTCAGGGTCTCGGCCTGGTCACCCTCGCCGCAGACCTCGATCAGGTGGGCGACCACCCCGAACAAGGCGAGGCGCAGATGTTCGGCCGCGGTCCGCGGCACGTCCGCCAGCACGGACTCGGCGGCGGTCAGTGTCCGGCCCGGCAGCGGTGCATTCATTCCGAGCTCCGCAACAGTGAGTGAGACCCGCCGTGCGGCGCTTCCGGCTTCAGGACTGGCCCCTGCCGGGTCAAGACGTCTTCGGTCATCCGGGTACGTAAGGTGCTGCCGAGGCTACGCAGCCGCGCGGCAACTGGTTCGGGCAGCAAATCCCCTTCCGGCAGCATAAACTCGACTTCCAAGTCCTGGTACTTCTTGAGTTCCGCCATGGCGCGGTCCTTCGCCGCCGTGATGCGTAAGGCCCAAAGAGAGGCCGCGGCCGTACCGATGACGCCGAGCAGGGCGATGATTGACTCGTTCATTGGCAGTGACCTCTTGTGTGGCAGCTCATACGAAGTGAAAGGCGACTGAACGGTCGGCCGCCGGTATCCAGCCTGGGTCGCGGTCCAGACCGGCGATGCGCAGTTCGATCGGAAGCTCCTCCAGAGACAGGTGCAGGTCCAGGGCCGTGGCCGAGCAATACACGAGCGCCTGATGCCGACAGACCAGGGCGGGTACTCGGCGCGGGTCAGCAGCGCCCAGGGCCAAAGCGAGGCGCGCGTTGAGATACGGCAGCAATCGCCCCATCCAGCGGGCGAGCGCGCGATTGGTTGCCACGCACGGGGTTGGTGACGCGTTCTTATTGGGTCGCGCCAACGGCCGCACGCCGCAACGCGCCTCACCCAGCGCCGGCCACCGACCGCACAGGTCCCGCGCCTGAGCCAGCGGGGCAAGGCCCGGCACCCGCGGCAGGTCCGCCAGCAAAAAGCCGGCCGGGTGTCGCAGCCGCAGGCGACTCCCCCGGACCTGAACCTCAAGCGGCTGCGCTAGACCCCAGGGAGCCGGCCAGTCCGATGAGACCAACCAGTCCCGCGGCGGCGCGAATCCGGACCCCGGCGCCTGCCCCGCCCGGCGCCCGGCCAGGCGCGCGAGCAGGCCCCAGACCGGATCGCGCACGATCGGACGGCCGAACCAGGTACGGCCGATCAGGGCGAGCCAGTCCCAGGGCGAGAGTGCGATCCCAGGCTTGAGCGGCTGGGTGAAGTCGCCGTAGAGACCCAGGGCCAGGGCCGGGTTGAGCAGGTAGAAAAGGCCGCCGTAGGCGGTCACGATGGCGAGCGCCGGGGCGACGTCCGGATCGGCCGAAGGCGCGGTTGGACTCGGTGCGGCGGCGGACGAGAACAAACTACGCTGAACGATCGGCGGACCAGGCGACAACGAGGTCGGCACGGGCGCCGCACCTTCGGCCGGTCCCGGTTCGGAACGGGGCAGGACGCCGTAGACTGTCGCGGGGGCGCCGTCGTCCGGCTCGCGGCGATCTAATTCCGGCCCCCGCGCGGCGCCGGAATCGCCCTGGATCGGCGCGCAGACCCGGATGGATGGTTGGGGCCGGCCCGGAGTTGCCAATGGCGCACGGACGACGGTCTGATTCGCCGGGGTGTCGGGTACGCTGACCCGGACGGCTGCACAATCGGTGGCCAACACGCGATCCTCAGCGGATGCGCAAGCCTGCAACCCGGGGTTTGTTGCCGCAGAACTGGCAGCGATCCGAGCCGCCGTCGACCGGCCGCGAATGGTGCCGTCGCTGCGCCCGAACTCCGGATCCCGCCGTGCCAATGACTCCAGGGCGAGAGGGACCTGGTCTCCCCGCACCCAGCCCGGAGCCCGCTGCAGACCCAGGGCCAGCGCGATGAGCCGCCGCGCCGGGGCGCCCCCGGTGGCGGCTAGCACCTCGGGGATAATCCGGACCAATTCGCGACCAGTCTTGTCGATGACCGTCGTGTCTTGATGAGGGCTCTGGTCCGGCGGCTTCTCCAACCCGACGGAGCCCAGCCCCGCGTCAGGCAACCAGGCGGTCAATCCATGTGCGACGGCCACCGCCCGGGCCGCTGTCGCCGACGCGTTGTGATCCAGGTGCGCGACCCACGCCAGGGCTTCCCCTTGAGCCGCCAGGTGAGCGATCACCGGCGGCAGCAGATCGCCCCGCGGCAGCAGATCGCGCCGCCACCACGCGGGCGGCGGCTGGCCATCCAATACCGCCCGCGCCCACCAGCTTCCGTTAAGACCGCCACGCAGCCAGTCCCGAATCAGGCAGGCCGCCAGCTCGGCCTCGTCAGCGAACAGCACCGCCTCTTCCGCCACCCAGGGGACGTGCCAGGGCCGAACCGCCCGCCGGGCCTGGTGCTCCAGCTCCGCTTGAGCCGCCCGCCCCAAGGCCAGAGCACCATCAGCCTCGGCAGGCCGCAACGCCACCGGGGGCGCAAGCCGTTTCACCATCAACAGAGCCCGCGGCGGCAGCCCCAGACCGGCGAACGACAGTTCCGCCAGCGCCGACTCCAGGCACCGCCGCGCCCGCGCTCCGTCCGTCGCACCATGCACGCGCACGCGCACGCGACGGAGACGAAGTTGATCGGACGCTGGCAGTGGGTTCGACATAGGTAGTCAGCAGATGCCGACGGGGCATCAACCACGTAACGCGAACAACAGCAGGATCAACAGTAACAGGAGCCATACCCACCACGAAATCCGGCCAAGGCCGCCTGACCCGACCTCACCCGGCTCGACCGCACGCACCCGCACTCCGGTCGTGATCTTGCCGTTATTGGGTACATGAACCCGGTAGAAATTCTGCGCAATCTCCTCCTGCAAAGCACCGGGTGGGAACGCTAAGGCATGTTCCCAGCCGGTGAAGGGACCGACGTGGTCGAGCAGCATACCGAACGACGTCTGCGCCGCCAGGATGGGATAGTCGACGCCGTCCACGGTCAAATGCTCGCCGGTGTCATGATAGACGTGCACCCGATAGGTGGGCACCAGGTCAAGAATGCGCTCCAACCTCACACCACCAGTCGCCACCGTCTCGATCCAGCCCCGTTGGACCAGTTCATTCAGCGTCTTCGAGCCGATATCCCGTTGCCTCAGGAGGGCGAGCTTCTCATCATCCCAGACCACCCTGGTCTTGGCGCCGGAGGGCTGATTCTCGGTGCCCCGAATCCCAATGACATCACCACCCTCACCCGTGTTACCTCCATTACCGTCATGCTCGTCCGTCGACGGGGGCGGCATATTGACCGTCTCCACTGCCACGTAGACGTCGCGGTGCGTACCTCCGATCGGCTCCAGCCCCTCGATGCTGATCTGGGCGCTCTTTCTGACCTCAGAGGCCGCCTGGATGAGATGATTCTGCCGGGCGCTATCGCTGAAAAACGTGATTCCCGCTCCGGTAAGCTCCACCAGAATGCACTGGTCAGAGGGCTTTCCCGAATTGATATATGGGTCCATTTCCTGATCATTGAGCGTCCAGTCGAAATGGAGCGGAGGCGGATTGCCCGGAGCGACAGCGAAGAGACCGGCAGGGATCGCTACCTCATTACTGACAGCCCCCCCGCCGCGGATATCCTGCCAGGGCGCGGTGGGGTCCATGATGACCGACCCCCAGTCGGCGATCCTGAACCGGGCAGTGATCCCGCCGACGGGGATCGAGTCCCCTGTCTGGTTATTGATATTGGCAAATAGCGTATTGACAGGCCGCGGCGGAGAAAGCGTCTTTCTATATTTGATAATAATATTCGGCGCACCGCCGTCGACCATATTTCCGATGCCGCTGTAGGTGATGGAAACGCCGCCGGCGATCGGACAGATCGGATCGCCTGGCCCGGTACTCAGATGAAATGCATCCCACTGCGCTGCAGCGGATGGCGGGTGTGGATAAACATCTCCACTCAAGCCGGAAAACACGCTGCTCGACGTCAGCGGCCATTTGTGAGGAACAAAACCGCCTACCACCGTGGTACCGGTCTTGCGCGTGGATGTCAGCACATAGATCTGATAGAACATCTGAAATGGATCGGGAAGCTTGATCCCATTGTCACTGTACAGTCCCGCGGCCGCCGGATCGTATGGCAGATACAGATTGATGGTCCAACCGATCGGCGTCCTAGTCAGCCAGACCCGCACCTGGTTTACCCAATTTGGAACGTTCGACAAGGCCGTTCCTAAACCGGTGACAGGGTCCATGGTGAAGGCCTGGAGACTACCCGCCGCCTGACAATTAATATTGGCCCCGGAACTGTTGTACGCCACGATCTTAAGCAAGAGCGTATCGGCTGCCGCGGCGCCGCCATTGTTGAAGCCAACATAAAGTCGATCCAGGCCGTTGTTGAGGTTTCCGTCGTAAAGAACCCGCCACTGGAGAAACAGGCTCTTCTTGGCGCGCCAATCGGGGTTCATATAGATTCCGCGAAACTCGGCCTCCAACCCGGTGCCGTCCCCATGGCCCCGATTGTAGGCTCCAGTCCAACGTGGGTCGTCGACATCCTGGCGCAGCGGAGGCGCACCGGCAGCACTGTCGAACCAGTTGGGAGCAGTGCTGAGTCCCGGTACACCCTGAGCCATCGGAACGCAAGTCGTCATAATCTTTCTCCTAGACCAGCAGCGATGATGATTGCCGATTCGACCCGCGTTCAGAGCGGGTTGACGGCTGATTGAGGGGTGGATCTTCCCTTCGGGACATCCTCCGGGTTCACGGATCCGCCACCCTTGATCCCGATCGGCGCTCGCCCTCGATTAAGGCAACAGTGCCAGATTGAACGTGATCACTTTGTTTGACGCAGCGCCCTGACGCTGAATCGTAAATTGAAACTGACCCGTCCCGCTCGCACCGGGCTGGGCCTGGATACCGATCTCGGGATTGCGCGAAGCCAAGCCGTTGCCGCCCGAAAAATCACTGGCTTCGATCTTGTACTGAGAAGGCGTATCCGCCAGCACGACCGCCCAATTGGACGTCGGCGAGACGGGTACCACGGACAGGTTATAGTCGGCGACCTGGCTGAACTGGGCGACAAGATTCAGCCGCCCGATAGTGCCTGATTTCAAGTGCACCGTGTTGTCCAGAGCGCTATAGCTGGCAGACGGGTCCGGGTCACCGGTAGTGGGGTCGGTGCCCGATAGCGCATTGTAGGCCAAAGTGGGGATTGCGGGGTCCGAAGGCGGTGTTGCGGTCCCGACCCTAAAGCTTCGAGTATCGGACCCGGCCACACCCGCCGTGCTGGCACTGATCGTCAGTGAAAAATTGCTCCCGTCGGCCACGGTAACGGCGGGAATACGGATGAAGAAGCCCTTTTGTTGGCCGGGAGCGACATCGATCTGCCGGCTGAGCAGGGGCGTTTGTGTCGCGTCCAGAACCTGTATGGCACTTTGCATCGCCTCATTGGAACACCGTGCCTCGATAGTGAAGCTTGCCTGCAGCAACGCCCGTGATTTGATCACATAGGCAATGACCGCCGCAGCGCCATTGATGACCGGATTGGGATTGGGATTCGGGTTGACGCCATCGTTCCACAGAACGTCGACGTTGCCTTGCTGCGGCTGCTGCAAAGGCCGGATGCGAACGACTCGGGCAGTCATGGCGCTGCCGTTCGAGATAGAGAGAATCACGTCCTTGCCCGTGCCCAGATCACTAAGATAGGGCACATTGATGAACAGCGCTGTATCGTTACTTCCGAGCTTGAAACTATTGACCTGAGTATCACCGAACTTGACGACGGTCGAACCGGTCGAGAAGCCGAAATTCGTTCCCTGAATTTCCAGATTCTTGCCGGCCTCCAGCGGCGGCGCGGGCACCAGATTGGTGATAGTGACGGTGCCGCCGCCCGGGGCCGCGACGCCGCGGGCATCAAGTGCTTCCAAGGCATCAAAGATGCTGTTGATCACGTCAGCCCGGATCAGCTCGCCGGGTTTGACCCGGGTGAATGTCATCGCCATGATGGGTTCCTGCCGCGTTGAATAGTGAATGCCGATTCGCGCAAACCGGGCTTATGGGTTCAGGTCACTGTGACTGTACCCGTAATACGAGAGATCATATTGCCCAGACCCCAGATAGGGGAGATGACCAGTGGCGAAAACCAGGTACGACAAGCGCCGCTGGGCGCTGCCGCTGAAGTCGCTCGGCATTCGGTTCTCCCTTACCCGATAGAGCCAGATCATTTCACCGGCGCGGGTATCGATGGGCGGATAGACGAGCGCCTGCCGCAGCAGACCCTCGATCCGGGCGGCATTGATGAAGACCGGTGGGCAGTAGGTCATACCGGTGAAGAACGGCACAGTCTGAACGTCGGCAGTATCCGCCTCCGCGGCAACCGGGATTACGCCAACCGGGGGAAGATGGCGAAAGTGGCTGCGGGCCGTAAGGGTTCCGAGGTCCTTGCCGGGCGGCGCAAGCGCCGCGATCTGGACCTGGAACTGACGGAACATCGCCTGACCTACCGCGATGCGGCGGGCATCCGCCAAGCCTGCCAGTGGTTCCTCGGAATCAGCACGGGCCAGCGGCCGACGCACCGCCCACGCATCAATGAACTGCAGGTCGGCGCGGCCGGTGAAATAGAGCAGCGCCAATGGCACATCCAGGTCGCTCAGCGGAGTCGGGCGCAAGGTCTCCAGCAGGTCATCACGCCGCGGGGTCGCCCCCAGCAGGTCGGCAAACCACTCGGATTGCACTCCGGCACCGAAGCAGCGGTAAGCGATGGCGTTGCGCAATGCCGGGTCGCCGAGGTCGAGATCGGCGTAGGCGGTCGGTTTGATCCGCAGCAGGCGGAACTGCACCGCCTCCACGGTCGCGTCGGTATTGCAGCGGACATTGGCGGGGTCGAACCCGCTGTCCGCGGCGCGGCCCTCCGACGCCTGGGCCGGGGCGATGGTCAGGACATAGAACCCGGCCCCGGCGACATAGGTGCCGCCGACGCTGGGACTGCACGCGGTAAACAGGCAGTCCGCGGTGAGCCCCTCGAAGGTCCGCACCAGCGCGACCGAGACGGGCTCCTGGAGCCGCAGCGCTTGTCCCTGACGATTGAAGGCGAGCCCGGGCTCGATGCGCACGACCGGCGCTGCGGTCTTGCTCAGGGTCTGGTCGCGGCTGATCCCCAAGCCGAAGGCCACCCCTTCCCCCAGGGCCAGACCCAGGCGCCAGTCGGCCTCGCGCCGCGCCTGCTGCTCGCGCGTCAGGTCGCGGGCGGTCAGCAGGCGCCCGTTGAAGAAGTTGACCGCACGAATACCGCCGTCGGTGAGCGGTTCTTGCAGTTGCAGGGTCTCGTTGATACTCATGGGTGCCCCGTCAGGCCAGTGCGGAGAGGAGATGCCAGGTGTTGGCCCCGTCCGAGACCAGGGTGACCGCCTTGTCGGCCGCGACGGACAGCGAGTCGCCGGCCCCGTCGATCGAATCCAAGGGGTCACTGGCGATCTTGGAATCCGTCTTCGGACACTTGACGATGTAGACGCGACCGAGCGTGTCCGGCCCGCATTTGGGCAGGATGAGAGCGATTCCGCCCTCACAGACGATGCAGTGATGCGCGTCCGTGAGCGTCAGGTCGACGTTGGTCGTGGTGATTGCGATCCGCACCGCCCCGGTGGTGGTGAGGCCCGCGAAGGCGGGCGCGCTCGCGGCGGCGATGGGCTGGGGAAGCGCCAGCGCGATGGCCGCCGGCCCCTGGGTGACGCTGATCTGGTCGGGGGTTCCGACCAGGGTTTTGCCGATCCAGACGCCGCCATCACCCACGGGCAGACTGCCCGCGAGCGGCGTCGGCAGACCGGCATCAACCGGCTCGACGGCGGCCGCCAGCCACTCCTGCAGGAGACGCTCATGGACCAGGAGCGGACGTTGCGACTCGTCGACCCGGACCCCCGCGGCCAAGCCGTCCACCTGCCAGGCTCCGCCACCACCGCCCGCTTGGACCACCGGTACCTCAAGCCGTGCCAGCAGCACACAGTCCTGATCCGCCGCCGGTTCGGCAGCACAGGCGCGGGCCAACCAGAGAGGCCGCAGTTCAGTGACCCAGACCCGCAGGGCGACGCGCAGGAAGGCGGCGCGTTGATCCGCGGCGACCGCCAGCCCGGTCGGCGGCGAGTCGAACAGGTAATCATCGAGTGGGGAAGCCGGCGGGCTGCCGCTGACCGGTTCCAGCCAGGGCTGGGCCGCCAGACGCACACCCCGGGCCCAGTGCTGTTCCAGCGCAGCGTCCACCGGGCCCGGGGGTGAGCCCCCCGCCAGCGGTACCTGCCGCAGCCAGGCGACGAAGTCACGCAGGGCGTCCTCCTCCACCTGGGGTGGCGCCGCGGTGCGCAGTTCCAGGCAGTAGTCATCGGCGATGCGCGAATCCGCCATCAGTTGGTCTTCGGAGCGGCAGGGATCGCCGGGAATAGGAACGGGCAGGGTGGTGCAGTCGGCGTAGCACAGCGTGAGCCAGAGCGAGAGGACGCCTTCTGCCGCCAAGGGGGACGCGGGCGGCGAGGCGTGGTGAAGCAGGTCCGACACCCGGGCGGCGTTGTCCGGCTTGGCGAGCCACTGGTTGAGCAACGCACATTGTTCGCCGGGCACGCACACCAGCCGGCCGCCGGGGACGGCGGCGGACCCGGCGGCGACCCGCACCCGCGGACCCTCGGGGGTGTCGTCCACCCGCACCGCCAGGCCGCTCAGGGTGCCGTAGCCCAGCAGTTCGCGCACCGCCCGTTGGTCGCGGCCGGCCAGATAGGCGAACTCCTGGGTCAGGTCATCGACCCCGAGCACCATGCCCTTGGCGTAGTTCACGTGCAGCCAGGGCGGCGGGGCGGCGGCGGCGAGTGGAGTCGAGGTGTCTTTACAGCAGCCCATGGTGCTTCTCCAAGGAGAAATCTGCATTTTTTGCGTTCATTTGCGGACCAATACCCCTCTCAGCAGGCCAGGCGTCGGCGGTCGCCGTCCGCCGGGACGGGCGGGCCGCCGACGAACCCGGCGCCCAGGTAGGCGTGACCCAGTACCGCGTCCGGCATCAACTCCTTGGCGCGGCTGCCGGTGTCGAGCACCGTGTCGAGTCCCAGACGGGCCTCGCCGATGCGGTTGAGCGACCAATAGAAACGCACGTCGAAAACGGTCTGCGCGGGCTTTTCGAGTGCGACGATCCGCCGCGCCAACCCCAGGCGGCGCGCCATCTCCGCCGGGTCCTCGTTGACGCTCGTGACCGGCAGGAGCACGGAAAAGCGATGCGCGGTCCGCACCATCGCCAGCAGATGACGCTCGAACTGAAGCCAGTCGGTCTGCGCCTCCGGGGTCGCCGGACACTGGTCCGGCAGCGGGATCAGTGAAAAGTCGGGCCAGTGCGTCTGATGGGCGGCACGCAGTCGTTCGATCCGCCGGTAGCGGCGGGCCAGGAAATCCTGCCAGCGGGCACGGGTGGGTTCGGGCCGGGTACAGTAGGCACGCCAGTCCGCGGCCGGCGTCTCCTGTTGCGGCCAATCCATCGGCAGTTCGACGGTGTCGAAGCCCAGGTCGGCCCGGCCATGGGCCTTGGCCAGCGACTCGGGGTCCGGGTAGCGGGTGCGCAGGAATCCCTGCCAGCGCTGCCGTTCCACCGCCCCGGCCGCCGGGACGAATCCCAACTGGGTCCGGCAGAACCCGGTCCAGAGTGCCTGTTGCCGCGCGCGCTCGCGGTCGGTCCAGGCCGGATCGGCCGGCGGCAGCAATGAGAAGGGGCGCAGCTGCTCGGCCGCCGTGGCGTGGTCACGGCCCAGGACGGTGCGGGCGTAGCGTTCGGCGAGGCCGGCCGCGCCTTCCTGGGGGGTCCAGAATGCGCCGGTCGGCACCAGCCGCGGACCCGCCTGCGCCGCTCCCGGATCGCCGGCCGCCAGGGCGCCGATCAGACGGGTCTGGTAGGTCTCGACGATGCGAATGCCGGACGGGCGGGCCGACGCGGCCGCGGGGCCGGCGAACAGCGATGCGTCGATGCAGGGCGCGAAGGCCAGTGCCAGGGCGACCCGCAGCCCATGGACGGTGCCGCGCCAGCGGAAGAAGTCCATGGCGTGGGCGACCAGGAGCCGGCGGCGACGCTCGTCCCAGGCCGGGTCCAGGGCCAGGTCGAACCAGGAGGCGAGCCAGTCCAGGGACTCCGCCGGGACGCAGCGGGGGTCGAACAGGGCCTGAGCCTGGGCGATGCGGCCCTCCAGTTCGGTATTGACGCCCTCCATATTGGCCAGAAAGCGCTCCAGAAAGTCACCCTGCCGCGGGTCCTCCCGATAGACCGCGGGCAGGAAGCGCGCGGGATAGGACAGGCGCGGGTACCAGCACCGCAGCGCACGCAGCCAGGGGGTCAGGGCGCCGTTGCCGGTGAGCCGCAGGCGCAGCTGCAGATAGCGTCCGCGGGTGCCCTGGAGCAGTAGTTCCCAAGTGCCGGCGCCGGCTTCACGCCGGGTCGGACCCTGGGCGGGCGCGCGCAGCCAGGGCAGTTCGGCGCCGTCGGAGCGCAACCGCGGTTGCGGCTGACTGACCCAGATGCCGGGTAAGGCCGCGGCGTCCGTGCCGGGTGCCGGGGTCTCGTCCGCGGTGCGGCACCAGATCTCGATGCGGCAATCGGCCGGGCAGCAGGCGTCCAGCAGCACCCGATCCCACACGCATTGCAGGTCGTGACCGTCGAATACCGGGGTCACGAGCTCGGCCGTCTCGCGGTAACGCACCCGCGGCTGCTGGACCACCGGCACCCAGCGTGGGTTGGCGCCGCCGGTGTCGTACCAGGCGGCTCCTTGGACCTCGAGCAGGGCCCGGCCGCCGTAGCGACGCAGCGGAAACAACTCCAATGCCCCGCGCAGAGCGAAGGGTTCGGACACCGCGCTGACCGCAAAGGCCAGGGCCTGATTGCCGGAGGCGGCGGCGACCAGCAGCCGGGGGACCGCGGCATCCGCCCCGCGGGTCGCGGCTCGGGCCAGGATCATGTCATGGGCCAGCACCGGGAGCGACACCGGACCCGGGCGCGCGACCTTCCAGCGTCCACCCCTCTTGATCAGACGATAGACTCGGGACGGTCCGTCCGGACCATTGCGGTCAAGGATCAAGACCGCCGCCTCCCCCTGGGGAACCAGGGCGATGGGGTCCGTGATCTGCACGGTGGGCCGGTCGGCAAGCGGATCATCGAAATCGCGTTCCAGAGCGCTCAGGTCGACCCCGACGACGCGCGCGGCCGGGCGGATGCGTGGGGCACCGGGCGGGAACTGCTGGAACAGGTCCGGTTCCGCCGGGGCGAGGCCGGTCGCGGCGGCGCCGTGCACCAAGGCGAGCCGCCGGTCCAGCTCCCACAGGCGTGCCGCCGCCTCGCCCCCCGGCCGGTCCAGCACCCAGACGCCGCCGCCGCACCGCGGCGCCATGGCCCAGGGTGTCAGGCGCAGACCGGCGGGCCAGCGGGTCTCCTGGGGTGGTCCGCCAGCCATCAGGTCGAAGGCGAGCAGACCGGCCGCGGCGCTGGCGCCGGACTCGGCGATGGCGACCACCAGATAGTGATCCTCGGTCACCGCCAGGGCCTGGCAAACCGGACTGACCGCGGCATGGGACGTCAGCGGGGCGAAATCGCTCCCGGCGGCGCGGCGGGCGCTGCAGTCGACCGGGCCATCCGGCCAGAAGGCGGACGCGCGGTCGCTCCCGACTGACCAGACCCGCAGCCGTCTTGGGTCCGCGTCGATCCAGTAGAGGTTGCCGTGGCGGTCGGCGGCGGCCGCGCGGCGGGCGTCCAGGGACAGCGGTGCCTCGGCGGCGGTGGCGGGCAATTCGATGAGCCGGCGCTGGAGGCGCAGTTGCTGATGCAGTGAGTCCCAGGTGAGGGGCGCGGGCTCCAGGGTCAGCGACGCCCCGGTGTCGCCGGACGGTGGGATCGGCACCCGCGGAGACAGCGCCCACTCGTCGGCAAGAGGGCGCGCGCGCTCAGCCTGCTCCACCCGGCAGCGGCCCCAATCGGCCTCCCCGAGGAGCAAGTGGAAACGGCTGCCGTTGACGTTCATCGGCAGGTCTCCGGCACCACCGGGACGGGCAGCAGCACCGCGGCGGCACCCGTCCCGGAACCCGATCCGTTCGCCGACCCGTCGCCGCGCAACGCGGCCAGCGACACCGGCTCGCCGGTGACCACCGAGAGCCCGAGGATGCGCGGCAGGTCCAGGCCGTTCATGGGGATCTCCGGCCGCTCGGACCCTGTCCCCTCCGCCACCAGGCAATCGGCCACCGCCGTGACGCCGGCCACCCGCGCCGCCTCCGCCAGCAGGACCCGCGCCCGCACCGCGGTGCGCAGCGGCCAGCCTTGGGCAACAGCGACCGGGGCAGTGCCGAACCGGGGTTCGGTCTGGGGCCGAAAGCCGCCCTGCCCCGCTGCCGGGATGGGCGCAAGGACGGCGCGCAGCCGCTGTTTGACGGCATCCACCACCTCCGCCACCGCATAACCCGCGGCCACCTCGATCCCGACGGAGATCCACAGCCCGCGATAGTCCGGCCCCCGCACGATCAGCTCGGTGGTCACCAGGCGCCGCGGCTCCAGGTAGCGGCACAGGCTGTTCAGGAACAGGCGGTCGGCCCGCGGGGCATCCGGCTGACCGGGGTCGCGCCGGGGGATGGCCAGCAGGGTCACGACCCCAGGGGCGACACCCGGCTCGATGGGACTGAGGTCGGGGTGGAAAGCGGGCAGGACTTCGATGCGGCCGATCTCGATGCCGGGGGTCCGCCAGGCGATGGCGGCGAAGTCGTCGGCGCTGACCAGTCGGTCACGGTGCTGCAACCAGCGTTTGATCTGCTTCTCGCCGTCCGCCGGCGTCTCGGCGTCCGCCCCGCCCCAGGTCTGGACCGGGTTGGTCACCGCGAGTCCCGCCGGGAGTTGGGGGGCGCTGTCGATCGCATGGGCGCTCAGGTTGCCGGCGGCCCCCTGACAGCAGGCATAGCGCGCGTAGAGTGCGGCACCGGCGGTCGGGCGGCGCCCGCGCAGGCCGTCACCGAACGTCAGGATGCCGGCCTCATGGTCGGCCGCAAAGCAATCGGTGCGGCGGCGAATCTCGTCCGGATCGGTCCAGGCCGGTCCGACGGCGGCACCGGGCGCGGCGCGGGGGTCCGGCACCGGGACTTCCGGCTCCGCGGCCAGCAGATCGTCGATGGCGGTCCAGACCCGCGGCCCGGCGGACTCCTGGGTCAGGACCTGAATCGATCCGGCCAACACCGGGGCGCGGGCGAGCCGGCGCACCTGCCCCGGGGTGCCGTCACCGGGGGCCAGGGGCTCGGCGCTGACCCACTCCAGTTGCCGCACCGGCACCGTGTTGATGCCGACCCAGAGCAGCCGGGCGCGGGCGGCACCCAGGGCGCGCACCCGCAGCCAGGTGATCAGCCGCTCGGACAGGCCTGAGTCGTCCAGGTTCGGGGGCAGATCACCGACCCCGCTCTCCAGGGGATCCAGATCGCGCCAGGTGTCCAGCTCGGCCGCCGCCGGCAGGGCCAACTGGACCACGCCCGGCGTGGCGAGCAGGTCGGTGTCGGTGCGCGGCGCCAGTTGCCGGTAGCCCGGTACCGGGCGGTCGTTGGCATCCCGGGGCACCTGGCGGTCGGCGGTCAGCCGGGGCAGTTCGAACACCAGCGACTCGGCGGGCTGGGACTGGCCCCCTGGAGTCAGGCTCAGTTGCAGGGGTTGGGAGCGTCCGGTGTCGGGGTCCAACGGGGCCTCGGCGTCCAGCGCCGGCACCAGGCCCAGGGTCAGGGTCCGGCCGCCGAGGCAATCGCGGACCGCCTTCCAGGGGTCGGCACCGCTGCCCCGATCCGCCTTGCGCCCCAGCAGCGCAATCCACACTGAGCGGTCCACCGCATCGGCGTTCAGGTCCACCTGATCCACGACCGCCGGGTCCAGCGCGACGGTCTCATACAGTGTCGGCTCCAGCGGCAACTCCTGGCGGTACGAGGCATAGAGCAGTCGGTAATAGTCCGTGAGTTCGGCGGCGGGCGCGGCCAGGGGCCGCTTGAAAAAGACCCGTGCCTCCACCGGCAGCACCTCGAGCCCGAGCGCGGTGCGAAACGGGACCTCCCCGGCGCGCACCTCGAGATCCGCCCCGAGGGTCAGCGTCGCCAGCGGCGCCCGCAGGTTGTCGATGGTGACCAACCCCCGGGCCTCGCTGGCCGCGGCCAGCGGCACCCCCAGCAGTTGCAGGAAGCGGATGCGATTGCGCTCGGGGATCAGGTTGGCGCGGTAGAGCAGGCTCTCGGTGAGGTGGGCGAAGAGCTGCACCAGGGTGACACCGGGGTCGCTCTGATTGAAGTTGGTCCATTCCGGAGTGTAGACCGGAACCCGGGCGAGGAGCTCGTCGACCCATTGCTGATAACGGCGGTCGTCAATGGTGGGAATGGTGAGCGGCATGATCGGGGTCCTGGGTCAGGCGCCGTTGAGTGGGACGGAAAGGCCGATGCGCTCCCGGCTGCCGGTCGCCACCAGACGATAGGTGATGGCGACCAGGGCCGCGGCGGGGTCGGCGGGGTCGTCCGTCACGTCCACCGATTCCAGGGCGATTCGCGGCTCCCAGCGCACCAGTGCCCGCTCGACGGCCTGGGCAATGCGGGCCTGGGTGGCGGCGTTATTGGGCTCGAACAGAAAGTGTCCGAGTCCCGCCCCGAAGTCCGGCAGGGCGATGCGCTCGCCCGGCTCGGTCTTGAGGATGATCGCCAGTGATTCGCGGATATTCGTCTCGCCCTCCGACCAGAGCAGCCGGCCGTCCGCCCCGACCCGGGGCGGGAAGGACAGGCCGCGGCCCAGCAGACTGCCGAAACGCTCCCCGGTGCCGGTCATGGCGCAACCTCCTTACCCTTCAGCTTGGGCACCGGGAAGCAGATGATGAGATACGGCAGCCAGCGGAAGATCAGGTCGAGCAGTGACACCATGATCATCAGCAAAATCAGAGCGCAGATCGTAATGATCGGGATCGACAGCGAGCAGATCATGCCGATGTCCAGGCCGCCGCCCTTGCAGACCCCGGCGGCGCCCTGGTCCAAGTCCTTATGCAGCGGCCAGGGCAGCACCGAGCGCACCAGATCCCCCAGCCCCATCCCTTTGGCCCGCTGGATCTGACCGCACAGCAGGTCGGAGATGACGAAAGCAGTGCCGCGGCTGTGGCGGCGCAGCCCCGCCGGCGAGGTATCCCGCGGCAAGGTGATGCGGATGGGGCGCGCCGGGGCGTCCGGGTCGAAGAAGCCGGCGAGTTGGAAACGCTGGGTCGGCGCGGACAGGATCGGCGGGTGGAGCGGACCGCAGTCCGCATTGAGATAGACGAAGCGCACGGTAAACCAGCCCTGATCGGCGCCGGTTGCGGCCAGGGCATCGCGCAGTTGCAGGGCGAAGGGCAGCGGCGGGGCCGCGGTCTCCGGACCCGCTTCCAGGGCGCGGCCGACCAGGGCGGTGAGTCGGTCCAGGGCCTCCGGGTCCAGCCCGGCAGGAATGGCCGCGAACGGCTCCGGGCCCGGCTCCGGCGCCAGACCGCCGGGCTCGGCCGCCAGCCCGGCGAAGGACGCCGGGGCCAGCCCGGTCAAGGCCAGGCAGGCGCCGCCGACCTGGGGATCGGGCCGCAGACCGGCCCCCGGACCGGCGTCCAGACCGGCCAGCAGGAAGTGGAAATCCGGCCAGTCCGCGGCGTTCCTGGACACCTTCGTATAGAGACTTTCGGCCTGTTCCAGACCCTCACGCACCTGCCCCCGGCGGATGGCGGCAAGGGCCGCGCGCAGGCTCGGCTGCACCGGCTTGCGCGGCGCCGGACCGATGGCCGCGGCCAGCAGAGCGCTGTTGGTTGCGCTGCCGAGCCATTGATACAGGGCGGCCGGATGGGGATTGCCGAGCAGACCCAGGGCCGGGGCGCCGGCGCCGTTATCGGCGATGGCGTGCCAAACCTGAGGCAGGTGAACCTCCAGATAATCGGCCAGGTCCAGCAGGATCAGCCAGGACTGCTGTTGCCATTGCAGGTTCAATGTCTCGATGCGTTCCGTGCGCTTCGCGTCGGTGTCATCGGCCTCGCTCAGAGTCTCGGCCAGGGAGTCCCGGGCCTGACGGACGGAGCGGATCAACGCCTTCCAGGGCTCCGCTACCTCCATCTTGAACTGGGTCAGGCGCGCCATTTTGGAATGGATCGGCGCCGCCGCCACCGCCGGCCCCAGGGCCTGCCGCTGACCCAAGGCCAGGGCGGGCGCGGGCGCGGTCGCCAGCGCGGCGCCCAGGTATTCCTCGCGGCGCCCCACCGGGATCAGGCCGGTCCAGAGGGTCCGGTTATGGCCGGCGGAATCCCGGCAGACGAGCGGGAAAAGCGGCAGCAGTTCCTCTCCGGGAACCAGCACGCCATCGGCTGCGGCGGTCCCGGCGCTGACCCGCTGCCAGCGGCCGGCGTCTCCTTCCTTGACGTAGGCATAGTCCTGGACCGGGCCGCCCGGGGCCTGCACTGGATTCGCGGCGAGTTGCCGCCGCAGCACGAAGCCCAGCGTCTCGGACCCGCCCCGGGTCACCGCCCGATCGGGCAGGCCGGTGCTGCCGCAGACCAGGCTGGCGCTCACCAGGTAGTAGCGCTGGTGGGCCGGCTGATAGAGTTTGAGTGGCAGCTCCCGGGTTCGCGCCTGTTCCTTGACGGCTTGACTGGACAGTACCGGCGGCACGGCGGTGCGGGGACGACGCAGCGCCAGACCCAGGCTGACGGCGCGGGCGACCCGCGGCAGCGGGACCCGCTCCTGCGCAGCCGCCGGGAGCGGCTGCGGCCCGTCGACCGCGGGGTTCGCCCGGGGCGGGGAGCGCCAGGTCTCGGGGCGGGCCAGCAGGTCGCCAAGCCCCGCCGGGTCTTGGGCCAGGGTTGCCAACAGTTCGTCCATGAACGCATCGCTGGCAAAACGCAACAGCGCCGGCCGAAACTGATCCGCGACACCCGCCGCCGCGGCCGGCGTCGGTCCGAAGCGTGCCCACAGGGGTGCCGGACACTGCCATTGGAGCCTGGAAGTCGTCATCGGATTCACCAGATATTCCCGGCGCCGGGGGTGTAGGAGGCGGAAACGACACTATTGGCAATCACGGTGTCCGCCTTGACCACCCCGGAGAACTGGGACATCCCCGCGTCCACCTTCACCAGACCCGCCGAGACATTCACCTGGCTGGCGTTGACCGTAACCTTGGCCACGGCGGTGATGGTGATGCCCGCCGACTCCAGCTTCACCGAGTTGCCGTTGCTGTCGATGATCTCGAGCGCGCCGGGCCCGTCCTTGAGCGTGATCTTCTGACCACCGGGGGTTTCCAGGATCAGCTGTTCCTGACCGTCCTGGTCGTCCAGAGTGACCTTGACCCCGTTGCGCGAGCGCAGGACCTTCTTATCATTGTTGCCGGCCTTGTCCATGGACTCAGGAGGCTGATCGCGGCCGTTCCACAGGCCGCCCAGGACATAGGGCCGCCTGGCATCCCCCTGTTCAAAGGCCACCAACACCTCGTCGTCCACGTCCGGCACGAACCAACTGCCCCGATTCTTGCCGCCGAACAACGTGGCCAGGCGCGCCCAGGCCTCGTAGCGACCGCCTTGGGCGTCGGGTGACCAGGGCAAGGTGACCTTGACCCGTCCCTGACCGTCCGGGTCCTTGATATCCAGGACCAGGGCCGGGAAAACGCCGTACCAACGCCCGCCCCAGCCGCTCGGGAGCCGCTCGTGCCACTGCTGCTCGTTGGCCGGGAGTTCGATCAATTGCATGGTCAGCGCCCCCGGCCCAGGGCGGGCCGGTCGCAGCGAAACTCGGTGCGCAGCCCGGCCTGCTGGTCGAACCGGTGATGCACCTGCGTCAGGGTATAGTCGCCGTCGAACAGCGGCCCCAGCCCACCCAGGATCAGCCGGGCGCCGACCCGCAGGTCGGCCTGGGTCTCCGCCACGCCGCGGCCCACCACGAAGCGCCGCGCCAGGTGGCGCATACTGGACTCCGCCAGGGCGCGGGCGCCGGCGGCATCCACCGGCAGCCCGTGGGCCAGCGTGTCCACCCGCGCACCGAAGGCCCGACTCAGGGTGGCCGGACCACTGTCGCCGCCGTTCAGTTCGCCGCTGACCGCCGCCGCCTCGGCCCGGTGGCTGGTCACTTGTTTGGCCGCCACATCCCAACCGCTGGCGACCAGGGCGGTGCGCTGGTGAGCCAGGTCGGCGCTCACCTCGAACGAACGCAGCCGCCCGGCCCAGCGCAGTTCCACTCTGGCGCTGCTGCGGTCGGTGCGTTTGGCCGCCTTGAGTACGCTGCCCTCGACCCAGACCTGCGTGTCCTCACCGCGGGCCAGGTCGCGCAGCCAGGCCAGATCGCTCTGGTTCACCTGGGCCAGGACCGGATGGCGGGGTCCGGTGAGATTGGCTTGAGCCTGAAGCCCATGGTCCTGGGCGACCCGCTGGATGACGTCGGCCAGGGTCGCGTCCGCAAAACAGCGGGTGCGGCGCACCATCCGCAAATCCTGCAGCCGATCCTCCACGCAGACTCCGATCTGGGGCGGACCGCCCTCCGGAAAGCGCGCTTTGATGGCAGACAGGCGCCCTTCGAAGAGTGTCTCGTTGGCGAGCTTCACCTTGAAGGCCTTACCGAACTCGATCCGGGTACGATCGAAGTGCTGGAAGCCGGCCCGCTCGGGTCCGCCCCAGTTGCCGAACACCAATTCGCACTGCGCCAGCCCGTCGGCGCCATCCTGAATGTCCAGCTTGACCAGGGACGCCGACAGGGTCGCGTCGCGTTGGCCCTCGACCTCGATCGACGGTCGGGCGCCCTGTAGCGGTAAGGTGGCGACTGCGGCCATGCATTTGCTCCGATTCGTGGCGACACGCGCTGCGCGATATTCGATGCGTACTCAATGGGTACTCGATGGGCACTCAATGGGCCCAGACCCGCGCGGCTTGCTCCGCCAGCTCCCGCAGGGCGGCGGCCAGTGCTGCCGGGTCCGGTCGGGCGGGTTCCTCCGCCGCCGCCTCCCGCGGGGCCGCCGGCGCCGGGGCCGCGGCGACCGCTTCGAACTCGTTGATGACGATGCTCATGGCGGTCTCCTAGCGTCTTGAACTGAAGGCGGCACCGAGGCTGCCGCCCAACGCGGCGTTGAGCCCCCCGGCCTGGGTCGTCGACGCGGCTGCAGCGCCGCTGCCGACGCTGACCGACGCCCCGACACCGCCGCCCAGCCCGACCCCGCTGCCGACACCAAGTCCGCCGCTCGCGCCGACCCCGGCGTTGAGGTTCAGGAACTGACCGGGGGCCAGACGTAAGGGGTCCTCGATCCCGTTGGCGGCGGCGATGGACTGCCAGTCGCCCTTGCCGCCCAGCCCGGCCATCTTCTGCACCGAGTCGCCGGCCTTGGCGCCCTGCAAGGGGGTGCGGCCCGGCTGCACCGCGACACGGCCGTCGCCCTTGAATTTGGTCTCCAGGATCTTCTGCTGAGACAGCGTCAGTGAGATGCTCGCCCGCAGGGGTTTACCCTGGGGCGAGAAGAATTCGATGGACTCTTCCACCCCATCGACCATGCCGTCGAACAGGAAGGACCCCCAGGAGAAGCGCAGGGCCGGCGGCGCCAGCTTCTCGGGGTCCGCATCCGATTTCTGGGGAGTCATGAAGAACAGGACCTTCTGAGTCAGGCGCCGCACGTCGTCGACCGCATCCCGCTCCATGGCGGTGACATCGAACCACAGTTGCAGTGCCAGCTTGGTCGTTCCGGCCCCGACGAACTGGCGGCCCGCATTGCCGGCCGCCTGGTCGCCGCCCTGGGGCTGGACCAGTTGATTGGCGAAGGTGAGCTTCAGCGACTCCGGATTGAACTGGACCTCGACCCGCTGCCCACCCGGCTTCTCGGACTTGAAGTCCTGGGTCAGCTCGATCAGGTTGGCCTTGGCCAATCCACCCTTGGTCGTGTCGGTCATAGTCAGGCGTCCTCCTCAGGAACCGGGCTTGGGCAGGACCAGTTGCAGCGTCTCGTAGACGAGCTGCAACTCCTCGATGGCGATCTGTCCGTCTTTCGCGTTCAGGGCCGGGGCCTTGATCTTGATCGGCAGGCAGCGTGTGAGGAGGAAGCGCGCCCGCTCGGTGCTGCCGTCGGCGGCCAGCAGGACCACCTCCGCGTCGGCGCGCAGGCGCGGGTCGGCCAGGCTGTCCTTGAACCAGGTCCAAAGGTCGAAGCCCGCGGTCATCCCCCGTTTGAGCGTGAGTTGGCCAAAGGCCACGGGACCGCTCAGGCGAATCTGACGATCGTTACCGCCGCCCTCGCGGATGGTCTTGACCTCCAGGGTCTGCTCCAGCCCGTCGCACTCGGAGAAGGCGGCATTCACCAGCGGTTTGCCGTCGGTTCCGCGGTTGATCTCGACCGCGAAATTGAAGGCGGTGAAGGGATAGACAGGTTCGGCCATGGTGCTATGACGCCTCCATCAGGGTCAGACGCTCACCGCGCTGCAGCAGACGCACCGTAATAAAGCGCAGCGGCAGCGCCGGGGCCACCCGCAGTTCCACCAGGAAACGGCCCGCGTCCCGATCCCGAGCCGTATTGATGGCCCCGCTGGTCACGACCTGGAATGACGCCTCGGGGGTCGCACCGGCAAAGGCGCCGCGCCGGTACAGATCGGTCAGCACGCCGGTGAAGCCCCGCTCCACGGCGCGGCGCAGCACGTCCCCGTTGGGCTCGAACACATAGCTCAGGCCGCGACGCAGGGCGAGTCGGCGCAGCAGCGAGAACAGCCGGCGCACATTGATCGAGCGCCAGTCCTCCTCTTCCGAGAGGGTGTCGGCAGCCAGCACGACGAAACCCCGCGCCTGCGCGCGGATCAGGTTGATCCGCGCCTCCTGGAGGGGTAGCCAGGCTGCCGGGTCGATCGCCGGCGTCAGGGCCACGAGTTCCTTCAAGGGCTCGTTGGCCGGGCTGATCCAGGCGCCCCGGTCCACTGCGCGGGCGGCGATGACGCCGGCAGCCAGGCCGTCCGGTGGGCAACTCCGCGCGAGACCCGGCGGTAACCCGGACCTGGCGGTCGTCGCGGTACTCGGACCCTCAGCGTGCGTGTACTGGATCCAAGGGTGATACAGGGCGCCGAAGGACAGTGCGCGGCGCTCCTCCCAACCGCCGCCATCGGTGGTGCCCTGACCGGGGAAAGCGGCGCGCAGCCGGGCGGCGTAGCGGATCGCCTCCGGGGCCCGGAAGTGCCGCGGCAAGCTCAGCACGCTGAACAGTTCGCCGCTCGCGGCCGCCAACCGCAGGAGTCCCTGGTGGATGCGCAGCAACTCTCCCGCGCCTGGCCCGGTGTCGGCCGCCCAGGGCTGCACGACCCAGTGGTCATCGCGCACCGCCACGGCCCACGGATTGGACGCGGCGCTGCGCTCGCCCCCGGACCAGGCAGTGACCTGGTAATAGAAGTGACCTTCGCGGGTCGCCTGGACCCGAAAGGACAGGTCGGTTCCCCGATAGATCTCACGGGTGTCCCGAAGGTCGGCGGCATGAGACTCTTCCAGCACGTAGGTTGCGCCGGGCTCGCTCGCCTCCCAGCCGAGGCTGAATGAACTCCGCGGCACCGGCATGGCGGGGCCTTCCAGGACCGGGGGTGGGAGGCGACGCGTCCGGACGTCCAGGAAATGCCCGAAGTCCGGAGCGGTCGCGGATTGGTCAGCGGCGGTTCGGGCGCAGGGACCCTGGTGGGTTGTCCAGTGGGCGGGGGCGACCGGCGGCAGCGGCCGCGGCGGCGGCGGATCGACGCGGGGACCGGGCATCCAACCGGGTTGGACCGCGTCCGGCACCGCGATCAGGCTGGCTTCGTTATCGGGGGCCCGGTCGGCGATGCCGAGCGCGGCGTGAATCCCGAACAGGTCCCGTCGCTCATCGGCGACGTAGCGCAGGGAGTCGGCCTGGTCCATCAGCGTCGCGGTGTCGCTGAGGGCAAGGTCCGGGTCCAGGAACAGCTCGGCGTCGAAGCGCGCGAGGCCGTCCCGTTCGAGCGCACCGGCGCCCTGCGGCAGCGGACCCAGGGCCGGCCCGAACAAGGCCTCGACCCCCAAGGGTATCCAGGCGCGTGGCACCGCCGCACCGGTCTCGTGGTCCAGGGCGGACAGCGGGAACCCATTGTCGCGGGCGGGCGCGGTGTTGGTCGCGCCGCCGGCCGGACCGAACCCCGGCTGATCCGCTGCCGGGGTGTAGTAACGGTCGTCACTCAACTGCCGCCACCAGGCGGCCGGATGCGCGGGGGTGAGACCGAGGCCGCTCAGTCGGGCAGCCTCACCCAGCACATGGCGCACGCGCAGGTCGAGGGTCAGGACGGCACCCTGGGTCGGCGCCGGGTCGGGCAAGGCCGCCGGCAACTCCCGCCAGGCGGGGCCCTCGAGCGCCGTCGCGGTAGTCGCTGCGCCGTCCGCGGGAGCCTGGATCACACGTCGGTCCGCGCGAATCCAGATGACTTGATCGGGGTCGGACCAGCGTAACCAGTGGCCCTCGACCACTGCCGACGGGGCGGTGCCGTCGAGGTGCAGGTGGACGACCGGGGGCGCGTCGGGTCGGGTTTCCGGAACCTCGATCCGGGCCGGAACCCCAGCGTCGGCGGCGCCGGGCCATCGCGCCATCCCCAGGGCGGGCGCGATCGGTGAGTTCAGGGTTGAGCCCGTGCCGCCGGTCAGGGGCTCGAAGGCGGCGCAGAGCATTGCCTCGACCGCGGTGAGAGCCGATCCATGCTCGGGAAGGGAGACGCGCCGTTCGATGAGCGCGAAGACCTGAGGCGCGCCGGATGACCGGGCAGCGGCGGCGCCCGCCCCCTCACCCAACGCGATCAGGTCCCCCGGCATCAGGGACGCGGTGGTGCGCAAGCCGATCCGCATCCCCGGCGGCGAGCCGATCGCAGCGCAGTCGGTCAGCGTGAAGCGCGCGCTCAGGAGCGCGGCGGCCACCTGGAGCGGATCGGACCAGGAACCCAGACTACGGGCCTGGACCTGCGCCGGGGTCAGCGTCGCCATCGGCCCCTCGCCCGTCAGGGCGAGCACGCCAGGCACCGCAAAGCGGTTGGCGACCGCCGTCTCTCGTGCGATTGGGGCGCGGCCGGCGACCCTGGACCACGCGGACTCGAGGGCCGGCGTGCGTGCCACCCGAATCACCCAACAGCGCCGCCCGCCATTGGAAAAGAACGAGCGCACCGCGGGGCCGAGATTCGCATAGAGCCGCTCGCCCCGTTCCAGGTCGAACGCCAGGGCCAGGTCGCCGCCGAATACCGCCTGATACTGGGCCAGACCTGCGATGGCCACCGGCCGATGGACCGGACCGGTCGCCGCAAACCCGACGAAGACCGCCACGTCCATGGGCGGCAATCCCGTGGTCGGGGGCGGCGGGACCGTATCGATACGGATCCCCGGCAGGCGGGCGGACGCCGGGCTCATCGCCTAATCCATCTCGAGACGTTCATAGGCCAACACCAGTTCCTCCATCGCCACATCGGTGCCCTTGGCGTTGAATGGACCGCTGGTGTGTTTGATGATACGCGCCCGCAGCAGCTTCCAGGTCTGCACCACCGCGGTATGATCCTCGTTCTGCAACTGGATGGTCACATTGCGCATCGCGTTCTGGTCACCATTGCGGATCTGGTGCAGCCAGTCATACAGATCCAGCGAGCCGATGACACCGCGCTTCATCGTCACATCCGTGGATTTGTTCATGCCGGTGATCTTCATCACGCTGTTCTCCCTGGCGTTGCCGGTGCGGTACTCCGACACGGTCACCTCCATGCCGATCCCGCTGACCTCCTGAAAACCGGCCTGGGGTCCCTCGGTGTTCCCATTACCCAGGTCCACGAGGAAATTGAACTGGACATACGGACGCTCTCTCAAGGTTGCCATGACGGGTCTCCTCAGACCTTGCGGTCGGCCGTCCACTGGCCGATGCGGAAGATGACGAATTCAGCCGGACGCAAGGGCGCGACCCCGATCTGACAGATCAGGCGGCCATTGTCCAGATCGTTCTGCGACATGGTGGAGCGGTCGCATTTGACGAAATACGACTTCTCCGCCTTGTCGCCCAGCAGCGCCCCGCTCAACCATTCATTGAGCAGGAAATCCTCGATCGTTCGCCGCACATTGGCCCACAACCGCTCGCCATTGGGCTCGAACACCGCCCATTGCGTGCCTTTGTCGATGGAGCGCTCCAGATACGCGAAATAACGCCGCAGGTTGACGTATTTCCACTCCGGATCGGAACTGATGGTGCGCGCGCCCCACAACCGCATCCCGCGTCCCTCGAAGTAGCGAAAGCAGTTGATCCCCTCCGGGTTCAGCACCTCCTGCTGGGCGTGATTGAGGAAGATATCGAAGCCGCTGGCGCCGCGCACCACCTCATTGGCGGGAGCCTTATAGACGGCCCGCTCGCTATCGTTGCGGGCATAGATGCCGGCGACGAAGCCGGATGGCGGCAAGGCGATCTCGACCCGGGTGATGGGATCGAGCAGGCGCACCCAGGGGTAATAAAAAGCAGCGTATTTGGAGTCCAGCTTGGCGCGCATCTTGCGCACGTCACCGATGGATTGACCCTCGGCGGAGTCGATAACGGCAATGCGATAGCGCATGCGTTCCGCGTGTGAGATCAGATTGGCGATGATCGTATTCGCCTCCTTGGCCCGGTCGGCATCCCGGTAATTCCAGGTCGCGCCGGGTGCCGCGACGATCGAAATATCCTCCAGATCCTCCAACTGCCTGAGGCCGGTTTTGAAGTTGCGGTTCTCGTCCGCGGTGCCCGCGTAGTCCTCCGCGGCGGCAAGGATGCCGTCGTTACCGCCTTTGAGGTCGCAGATCGTCACAATGCCGGTCAGCAACCTGGTTCCGCCGGCAATGGCTTGCTGTTCCTGCGGCGAACCGAACAGGGCGTCGATGAGGTCAAGTCCGCTGATCGGCCCGACCGTCTGCTCGATCTCCACCACCAGGGGCAGATTGCGGTCGTCGGCCTTGGCCGGGAAAACCTGCGCGAAGGAGTCGAGCGCGCCGCCGGTGCGGTGACGGGGGTCGATGGGCAAGTCGGACCAGGTTCCCAGGGTCTCTCCGGCGGGGGACAGGACGGTGATGGTTAGGGTGACCGGGCGGATGGAGATCCCCGCGCCGGGCTCGGTCGATGGCAGGTCGTCGCCCGTAAAGCTGGGGCCATCGGCAAGCGGGCTGGCGATGGGGCTGCCGATGGCACCGCGGAAACGCCAGTACTCGGGGCGGCGCGGGTCAGACGCCGCGGGGTTGTTCGCCCGTTCGGCCAGCCACAGGTCACCGCCGGCGTCCAGGGGGCTGCGGTAGGGAGAGGACTCGTCGCGAATCCACACGACATCGAATTCCTTTAGTCCACCGAATACGGCCCGCTCCCGGACCTGCGCGACGTTATTTACCGTCACTAACTCCATCACCGAGCCGAGCAGGTTGGGTCCCGCCCGCAACGCGAGGCGCACCCGCAGGTTGCCGAAAGCCCCAGGATACCGCGCGCGTAGGGCGATGGGCGTCGCCGCCGACTCCGGGAAACGCCCATGGCCATCGTTATAGAAGTCGCCCGTTTTCTCCCAGGAAAGGGCGTCCGGGTCATAGGGCCTGCCGGGCGGGGCGTCGGCGGCCGCGTTCGGTTTATTATCCAGGCGGCGAAACACCCGCGAGACATAGAGCCGCCGCCCGCCTTCGTTGAAAAAGGCATTCACCGCGTGCCAGAGATAGTGATGTTGGGTAATGGCGTCGTCGTCCTTGGTCTTACGCGGCTCAAGCTGCTCTCCGTCGCCATAGAGGCGTTCGAACTCGCCCAAACTGGTCAGGATATCCGGCTCCAGATGGATCGGGCCGAACCGCGCCGGGCCGATGAAGCCGGTGGTCGTGGTGCTGACGCCCTCGATCGACTTAGCTCGAAACGAGGTCTCTTCGACATAGACGCCGGGGGCAAGGTATTCAGGCATCGCGGGGTTCCTCGGCTGATAGCGCGGTAATCAGGTCGCATCGACGAACAAGTAAGACGACCCGGCGGCTCCGGTGGTCCGGGTGCGGACCGTCAGCGGCACTTGGTATTCCAGGGGCAGAGCGGTCAGGGGCCGATCCGGCGCAAGTGATTCGAACAGGGTTCGTGGCGCCGCAAACTGCTGCTGGAGGTCCGCCAGATCAGGCATGGCGGTCACGGCGGCATCCAGTGGACCGGGCCGGTAATAGGCCGTCAGCGTCAGTGTCCAACGAAAATCGTTGGTCGGTGACGGCGGCGAGGTCAGGACCGGCCGCGGCCTGGCGGGATAGGGAAACAGGATGAGAACCCGTCCCTCCTGGTCCGCCAGACCCAAGCCCCGCGTCACCCCGTCCAGGCTCACCGCGATCAGGCACCAGGCCGCCGGGCGACCGGATGGGTGTTCAAGCACCTGGGCGCGAACCTCGGCCAGGGCACTCGGAACCGGCCGACCAGGAGCCGAGAACAGCGGGACTCGCGACGGCACCGGGCGCGGCGGCGATGGCGGCGATTCCGGCACGGGGAAGGGACCGGGCAGCGGGCTCCCGGCCGCCAGCGGATCGAACAACCCCCTGACCGGCAGATCGGCATCGAAGGCCAGGGGCAGAAAGCGCCCCGCCGGATCACGCACCTCCACCCGATAGCCCCGCAGGGCCGCCGACCAGTCGGCCGGGTCCGCGGCCGCCGCGTGCTCGAAAGTCTGGAGCCCCGGCAGACCCAGCGCGCACCAAATGCCGCTGGGATTGACGAAGGCGCGTACCCGCTGTTCGGGGCGCTGCCGCGGGCTCAGCTCGACCCGCAAACCGTCGATCCGCTGCGTGGCCGCGGCGGCATCCCACAGCCGCAGCCCGAAGGGCGCCTGCCGCTCCACCCGCTCCAGCATCCTCACCCCGGGGCTCATGCGACGACCTCGCCCATCGCGAAGCTGCGAGTCTGCACCGGCGGGCCCTCGACCATGCTGGTCTGGGAGTCGAGCATCACCATACGCACCGCGTAGGTGGCGGAAGGAGGCAGGAACTTGAGCCGATCCCAGAGGGTGAGGTAGTCGTTCAGCGCCAGCGGATCGCAGATCAGATCCAGCGACTCGTGCGGCGCGAAGATATCCGGCTCCGCCACATAGTGGTTCAAGTGGCTGGAACTCAGGGTACCCAAATCCTCGAACATCCGCATGACCCAACCGAGCATCCGGTGCTGGGTCCCGCCCTCCTTGGCCCAGGGCGTGATCAGATACAGCAGGTCGAGCGGCAAGGACGGCCGGAAACGCCGGCCGTCCGGGTCGCGCCGATACGTCAGGTTGCGAACGCTGCCATTGATCGCCACGCGCAGCAGGCACACGGAGAACCCCTCGGCCATCGGCAGGTCGAAATGACGCGGCAGATAGATGTCCACGCCCAGGCCGGTGCCGAACTCATCGCGCGGGTAACGATCGCGGATCAGGCCGGCCAAAGCCTCGCTGGTTGCACTGACGGCACGAAAATTCGCCATTCCTAGGAGGTCCTGTTGCGCGTCATCAGTTGTGCTCGTCCGGGCGCGGCGCCGCGGTCACGTCGTCCGGACTGCCCGTCGATCGCCGACCCGCATCCGGAAGCTGGTACAACGCGCGCCCGGCCGGCGTGGCCCGCGCCTCGAGCCGTCCCGCGGCGACCAAAGCATCCAGTGCGTGCTGCACCCGCTCCCTGGCTTCCTCGATCCGCTGCCGTTTGATCCACCAGCGGGCGATGCCTTCCATGGTATCGGCCGCCGCCGGGTGACTTGCGAGATAGCTCAGGATCTCCCCGGCCACGGCATCCACCTCGGTGTCGGCATTGTTACCCATGGCCACCCTGATCCAGTGCTCGATAGCGCTACTCTTTCCACGCTTTAACGCAAACCGGATGCCAGCACGACCGGGGTTACAGTAAACTGTTTTTTAAAACTTTTTTTCGCAGCCTTTGGATGGCGGGTCGCGCTGGACCCGCGTCCATGCGGGTCTGTGGCAACCGGCACTGCCGCATCAGGCGGTTACGCGGTTGGCGGGATGCAGTGGGGTGGGTGGAGCACGACCCGGGCGGGTCGGCGGCGACCCACCCCGGCCGGAGTCAACCTGGAAATATTGGGGTACAGGCGATTCCGGTCATCGCCTGATCCGCGGCAGCCGCAGTGACTCCATACTTCTTCAGCAGCTTGCCGAGCGCCCGCCGCTCCTTGCCGGCCACTCTGGCGGCGCGGGTTACGTTACCCTGGGTCTCGGCCATCAACCGGATCAGATAGTCCCGCTCGAAGGCCGCGAGGGCCCGGCTCTTGGCCTCGGCAAAACTGATCCCCGCGATCCCTTGCGCATCCGGCGCGAACGACTCGAACGGCTCGATCCGCGGTGATGAATCAGCCCCCGGCAGGATTTGCAGCACCTTGCCGGTGGCCAACAAGACCTCGCGATGGATCAGGTTCTCGAGTTCCCGGACATTGCCCGGCCAGTGATAGGCCCGCAGGAGGCGCAAGGTCCGCGGGTCCAGCGTCTTGGCCGGCAAATCGTATTGCCGGCAATACAGATCCACGAAATGGCGGGCAAGCAGTTCGATGTCATTGACCCGCTCGCGCAGCGGCGGCAGCCGCAGCGACAGGATATTCAACCGGAAGTACAGATCGGCCCGAAACCCCTGTTGCGCCGACAACGCGCGCAGGTCGGCGTTGCTGGCGGTGACGACGCGGGTATCGGCGTGGCGCACCCGCTGCCCGCCGAGCGGGCGGTATTCCTTGTTTTGCAGGAACCGCAACAGGGCCGCCTGTGCCTTTGGCGAGAGTGCCTCGACCTCATCGAGAAAGAGGGTCCCACCGGCGGCCTCACCGATCGCGCCCACGGCAGCGGAGCGCGCATCCGTGTAGGCACCGCGCTCATGTCCGAAGAGTTCGTTCTCGACCAGATGATCGGGGAGCGCCCCGCAGTTGACCGGCACGAAGGGTCCATCCGCCCGCCCGCCCAGGTAATGCAAGGCGCGCGCGACCAGCTCCTTCCCGGTGCCGGTCTCGCCCTCGACCAGTACCGGGGCCGCGCATTGGGCAAGCCGGCGCACCCGGCCGATGGCATCGAGAAAACTCGGGGCACGGCCGATCAGGTTAAGTTCACCCAGGGTCGCGGCAAGCGCGGGGTCCAGGCGCTCCGGCGGCGCGCGCCGATCATGGCACAACCGCTTCAGCCGGTACGCCAGTTCATCGTCGGCACAAGGCCAGCGGGCACAGTCGCAGCAGCGCTCGATCAACTCCGGCTCCCACACCGCCTCACCGGTGACCAGCAGTGCCAGACTGGGCAGCGCGCGCGCCGAGTCCATGGCCGCCAGGACCTGGTCCCGACGACCGGCTGACCCGAGCAGGAAGACGACCGGTCCCGGCCAACCGTCCATCGCTCCGTCGGTGACCTGCGCGGGCGACAGGACGCGCGGCTGGTAGCCGAGCGCGTCGAGGGCCGCGCGCATGGCCGCGTCCGCATCCGGATGGGCGAAAGGCACCAAGGCCAAGGGCGAAGACGAGACGTTCAAGAAGTCCTCCCAGGCACAGGGTTGAGTCTCCGGTCAAGAGCGGCGGCGGCCGGCGCGAGAGCGGCAGCCGGGACGCCGCCGATCGATGCACTGCGTTCCGAACGCCCGCCCGCGGGGGTCGATGTGACCGTGCGGGTCAGTCAGACATCGCTCGCTTATAGGTTATCGTTTGCGGACCGGATATCCGGAAAGACCCGCGATGGAGGGGCGGGTTTGAAACCCGCCCCGACGTCCGGCCCTATCTCCGGGTATGTCGCTCGGGTAAAGATAGCAGACGCGACGCGAGCGGTCCGCTCGCTTCAAGCGCCGCCCGTGTCGGACGCTTCCCCGATCCTTGTAGGAATCGGCTTGCCCCGAGGGCCCGCGGGCGGCGATCATCCCACGCCTCTCGATCAGCGGCGGCGCGGCACCCTCAGTTGAACTTTCACTTCTCCCCCATCGGCTTCATCCGTTCCCCCTACACCGACAAGTTCGGTATACCGCGCCAGCCGGGACTGGTCACCGCCGCGCCAGCGCGTCTGGACCTGCTGCCGGACTATGCCCGCGAGGAAGCCTTCAAGGGGATCGAGGGCTTCTCGCATGTCTGGTTGCTGTTCGTCTTCCATGACGACTGCCTGACCGCCGGCTGGCGGCCGACGGTCCGCCCGCCCCGTCTGGGCGGACGTGAGCGGGTGGGCGTCTTCGCCAGCCGCGCGCCCTATCGGCCCAATCCGATCGGGATATCCGCGGTGGAACATCAGGGACTGGAACGCACACCGACCGGCCTGGCCTTGCGCCTGCGCGGTGTCGACCTGCTCGACGGCACCCCGGTGCTCGACGTGAAGCCTTATGTCCCCTACGCCGACGCCCTGCCCGACGCGCGCTCCGGGTTCGCCGCGGCCGGACGTCCGCAAGACTGGGTGGTGGAGTTCAGCCCAGCGGCCTTGCGCGGACTGGCGCGCGCCGACCCGGACGGCAGCCGGCAGTTGCGCCAACTCATCGAACAGGTGTTGGCCCAGGATCCGCGGCCGGGGTATATGGACCGCTATCCGCACCGCGATGCTTTCAGCCTGCGGCTCTATGACTTGGAATTGCGGTGGCAGGTGGTGGAGCGGCGCGCCCTGGTGACTGGGTTGGACACCGCGGCGGAAACTGCGACGGTCGGTTGAGCTTGGGCGATCGGTCCGCGATTTATACCCGTCGTTGTTGGTTTTTCGTTTCTCGTTTTTCGTAACCCGATGTTCGA
>CAYYAY010000025.1:0-70400 GCA_964470155.1 uncultured Lamprocystis sp.
AGCCGAGGTCGACGCATGATCTCAGCCCGAGAATTAAGGTAACAAAGTAGTAATAAGAATGACCGGATTACAAGATTAATCGATTTCATGGAGGCGTCCGCGGAACTACGCGAAATCAAACGGTTCCAAATTCGGCTTGGAGACGTTCTGGCGACCAAGGACTCGGAAAGTCCGGACGATATAGCTATTACCGCGTTGGTTACTGAAGACTTATCTGGCGTACTCTGCGGCTACCATCTAGCACTCATGCGGCCCCTCGCCTATCGTGCGTACGGCCCTTACCTCGCTTGGCTCCATGCCTGCAAGGCTTTCCGAGCTCAATATGAGGTTCAGGCAGTGGGAGTGACAAGATTCGGTCTCTCTCAGGCCGCTTTCAAGCGTGCTCTGATCCCACTTCCGGCCTTGCCCGAACAAGAGCGCATAGCAAACTTCCTCGACACCAGCTGCGCAGTGCTGGATGCTTCAGTCACGGCCAAACGCGGCCAAGTTTATGCTTTTTAGATGTAATGAGGGACAGCCTGATCGCATCGACGGTCACGCGAGGCGTTGAACCCAGCGTCCCGCTACGGCCAATAAATGAGGATTGGATCGACTCCGTGCCGACCCACTGGAAGGTCTGTCGAATCAAGCGGGTAGTAGCGCGCATCGACTACGGCATTTCCGAGAAAACCGCACAAGAAGGTCAGTTTCCGGTCCTTAAGATGGGACATATTCAACGGGGTGAGATTCGCTTCACCAACCTCGATTTTGTTGAGTCTGTTTCCGCAGATCTGCTCCTGCAGACCGGGGACATACTCTATAATAGGACGAACAGTCCAGACCAGGTGGGAAAAGCTGCGATTTTCCGCAAGAGCCGGGACTGTGCCGTTACCTTTGCATCTTATCTCGTTCGCATCCGCACCAACCATCGGGCGAATCCGTACTATCTGAATTATTTGGTTAACAGCCCCGGATTTCTGGCCTTCGCACGAAAGCTGGCGATTCCGTCGGTCCAGCAGTCTAATCTGAACTCGAACAGATATGGACGCATGTTGATTCCGCTGCCGCCGATCCAAGAACAGGATGCAATCGTCGCGTTTCTGGATTCCAGGCTTGCGGGAATCGCAGACGTGGCCTCAATCATAGAGCAGCAAATCGCCACCCTCGCCGCCTACCGCAAATCCCTGATCCACGAATGCGTCACCGGCCAGCGGCGAATCACGGAGGCGGACCTGCGGCGCGTCACATCCGGTGGAGATCCGGCCGCCGCCGATTCACGTGATTGCGAGATGGCGGCATGATCCGAAAACCCGGCAGCGATCTGAAACAATCAGGTGCCGTTACCCCACCACGGCCCCTGCTCGGCGATCTGCGCGAGTTGATCCTGCAAGCCCGGGTCAGCGTAGCCCGCGCGGTGGATTCCGGGTTGGTGACGCTTTACTGGCACATCGGCCGGCGAATTCGCGAGGATATCTTGGGGCAGCAACGGGCCGAGTACGGCCAGGAGATTGTCTCCGCACTGGGGAGACAATTGTCTCCGCACTGCGGAGACAATTGACCTGGACCCACTTCAAAACCTTGATCTACCTAGAAGACCCGCTCAAGCGGGACTTCTATGCCGAGATGTGCCGCATCGAGGGCTGGAGCACCCGCGCCCTGGCGAAGAAGGTCCAGGGCATGCTGTTCGAGCGAACCGCCCTGTCGAAGAAACCGGACCTGCTCATCCGCCAGGAGTTGGATGCCCTGCGGGCCGAGGACCGGCTGACCCCGGATCTCGTCTTCCGTGACCCCTATTTTCTCGATTTCCTGGGTCTCAAGGATACCTATGCCGAGAAAGACCTGGAGTCGGCCCTGCTGCGGGAGATTGAGTCCTTCCTGCTGGAGTTGGGCGGCGGCTTTGCCTTCGTCGCCAGGCAGAAGCGCATCACCCTGGACGGCGTGGACTATTATATGGACCTGCTGTTCTACCACCGGCACCTGCGGCGCCTGGTGGTGATCGAACTGAAACTCGGTGACTTCAGACCGGCCGACCTGGGACAGATCGAGTTGTACCTGCGGTGGCTGGATCGGCACGA
The DNA here is from genome assembly GCA_964470155.1 of uncultured Lamprocystis sp. Classification (GTDB taxonomy): domain Bacteria; phylum Pseudomonadota; class Gammaproteobacteria; order Chromatiales; family Chromatiaceae; genus Thiodictyon. The sequence continues at coordinate 2,055 of CAYYAY010000025.1, forward strand.
GCGCGCCGCGGGAGAGGAGCCGCCCATCGGCCTGATCCTCTGTGCCGGGAAGAAGGATGAGACCGTGGAATACCTGGGTCTTGACCGAGCGGGCGTTCGAATCGCTGAGTATCTGACCGAACTTCCTGAGCGCAAGATCTTAAAACAGAAGCTCCACGACGCGGTGCGCCTGGCCCGGGCACGCCTTGAGCAACCCGAGAACTGATTCGTGGCCAAGATAGAGTGCGCCGGAACTGGCGTTTCAGGACCACATCGCGGCCAAAATGGTTCGCGAGGACGGCTACGCGATGTTCGCGCGGTCTCAGACTTCCCACTTCAGACTGCAAGTCGGCAACTGGCTGCTCCGCGGAACAAGGACCTCTGCCTGATCCGCTTTGCCGAGGTCGTTCCCAAACCTTGAGATTGTGTCCGCCGTGCGGACACAATTGAGCTGGACCCAGTACCTCAAGCTCTGTCATGCCCCCCGCTTGAATCGGATCACCGACCAAGCCGACCCAGGAGAACCGGATGTCGAAGAAGCCGCCGGAGCCGACCTTTCAGGACCACATCGCGGCCTTCCTGCTCCGCGAGCACGGGTACCAGGCGCTCAAGCAGTCCGAGATCACGGACACCCAGCACGGTATCGCCGAAGAACACCTGTGGTCTTTTCTGACTGACACTCAGCCGGACACCCTAAAACGCCTGGAGCACTACGGTAGCGATATCCGCGGCGAGGTCTTGCGCGCACTCCACCAGGAACTGACGCATACGCCGCTGTGGGTCCTGATCCGCCACGGTCTGCCGGTACGGGGCCTCAGGCTGCGACTCTATTATCCCAAGCCCCGCTCCAGCGAGAGCGATGCCGTCAAGCACTTCCCCAGGAACTGCATCGCCTTCCGCCCCCATTACTACTTCGGGGACACGCATCAGGAGATCGACTTCGTCTTTTTTCTCAACGACCTGCCCATCGTGGACCTGGAGGTGAAGCACGAGAAGAACCAGAACGTCCATGACGCGGTAGCGCAGTTTGCGGCCCGTGATCACCGGCTGAAGATCTTCCGCCATCCCTTCCTCTATCTGGCCGCCGATACCAGCGAAGTCATGGCGGCGACTGATCCGCGCCGGGCGGAGAACTTCCGTTGGTTCAATACGGGGCTGACCAATCAGCCGCAGACGACGGGCGAGTACCCGGTGGAGTTCCTGTACCCCGTGAGATCGGCGGCAAGTTCCTGATCCAGCACTCCGCCGGCAGCGGCAAGACCCTGACGATCTGCTGGCTGGCGGACCGGCTGCACAGTCTGTTCCGGCCCGGCAGCAACGAGAAACTGGTGGATCTTGTCTTTATCCTCACCGACCGCAAGACGCTGGATAAGAACATCAAGGATGAGTTGGCGAACTTCACCCACCTCACCGACCTGATCGGCCTGGCGCGCAAGGCTGAGGATCTGCCGCGTTTCCTCGCCAAGCGCCGGCCCATTGTCGTGACCACCCAGCAGAAGTTCGCCTGGATTCTAGACCGTATCCGCGACGACCCGGCGCTGAAGTCGCTACGGGTCGCCTTTCTGATCGACGAGGCGCACCGTTCGCAGGAGGGGAAGATGGGCGTCGCGATCCGGGTCCCCTTCCGCAACCCGGATGAACCGGATCTGGACGACGCCGCCGATACGCCAAATGGCGAGGACGCAGAGGCAGAGATCGCGCGGATCATCCGCGAGCATGACGGCAACCAACTCTTCGTCGCCTTCACCGCCACCCCGGCCCCCGCCACCCTGACCCTGTTCGGCGCCCCCTTCGATACCTATACGGAGGCGGAGGCGATCAGCGAGGGGTATATCCTGGACGTGGCCACGGCGATTCTCTCCTACAAGACCCTGTACCACTTGCACTGCCGCTGCGTGTGACGGTCATCCGGCACCACCTCGCGCTGGCGGCCTGACGCCATGGGGCGGACCATCGGTCAGATCCCGAAGGCCGACCGGCCGCGGGAAAAGTTGCTCGCCCGGGGTGCCGCGGCACTGAGCGATCAGGAGTTGCTGGCCGTGCTGCTCGGCAAGGGCACGGCCGGGGTCGATGTGATGACCCTGGCGAGGCGCCTGGCGCGAGTGATGGACGACCGCGGTCTGGAGGTCCGGGTGGAGGATCTGACCGGATTGCCGGGCGTAGGTGAGGCCAAGGCCACGTTGATCCTCGCCGCCATCGAGTTCGCCCGGCGGCGGATCAAGCCCGCAGGGATCAAGATCGGGACACCGGCCGATGTGCTGCCGCTAATTCGGCATTATGCCGACCGGCGGCAAGAGCACCTGCTGGCCGTTACCATCAACGGCGCCAACGAGGTCTTGAATGTGCGGGTGATTTCCATCGGACTCATCGACCGCAGCCCGGTCCACCCGCGCGAGGTGTTTGCCGACGCGGTGGCGGATCGCGCGTCGGGGCTGATCCTGGCCCATAACCACCCGGAGGGCGGCGTCACTCCATCGGCGGCGGACATCGACGCCACGCGGCAGATCCGGGCGGCGGGCGCCGTGCTCGGGATCGAGTTGCTCGACCATATCATCTTCGATCGCAGCGGCTATTTCAGCTTTTTGGAGTCCGGCGTTTGACTGGACGGCACCCCGGAGCCGACCCAATATCCATTGCCACCTCAACGATCTGTACGATTACGCTGCTCGTGCTGAACGCGATTTAACCCCCAATTATTGAGTCGCATTTCGCCTCAACCCGACGCGGCCCCGCTGTCTAAACTCACAAAGAGCGGGAAGGACCACCGCATGGTACGGGCGCCCTGTCCGACCTGATCAGTCGTGTCACAGACCGCAGCGTCACAGGACACCCCTTCGGGCAACACCCTGCCCCCCATCCTACAGAGAGACCTGACCATGGCCGGGACACCGCACCCCGCCCCCGTCACGGACACCGAGTTCGCCGCCGTTCCGTTGACAGCGTCCGCCATCATCGATGCCCGCCTGGGCGACTTGCTGGAATCCATGCCCGACGGGATTGTCATCGTCAATTCCGCCGGCGGTATCGTGTTTTCCAACACCCAGGCGGAAACCCTGTTCGGCTATGCGCCGGGGGAACTGCGCGGTCAATCGATCGAGATCCTGCTCCCGGAGCGCTTGCGCGCGGCGCATACCACAGATCGCGCCAACTATTTCGGGCAATTACGCACCCGCCCCATGGGGGCGGGGCTCGAGTTGTACGGCCTGCGCCGCGACGGCAGCGAATTTCCGGTGGAGATCAGCTTGAGCCCGCTCCAGACCGAGGCCGGGCCGCTGGCAATGAGCGCCATTCGCGATATCGGCGAACGTAAACGCTTCGAGCGCGCCCTGCAGGAACAGAACATCGCGCTGGAAAAGGCCAATCTGACCAAAGACCGCTTCCTGTCCAGCATGTCCCACGAACTGCGCACCCCGCTCAACGCCATCATCGGTTTCACCGGCACCCTGCTGATGCGTCTGCCGGGTCCCCTGACCGCGGAGCAGGACAAGCAACTGAGCACCATCGAGGTCAGCGCCAAACACCTGCTGTCGCTCATCAACGATCTCCTGGACCTGGCCAGGATCGAGTCCGGTGCAGTGGAAACCCATCTGGAGCCGACCTCCTGCCGGAGCGTCATCAAGGAGGTCGCGGATACCCTGGAACCACTGGCGCGGGCCAAGGGCCTGCACTTCGAGGTCGCCAGCCTGACGGAGGACATCCTGATCCACACCGACCGCCGCGCCTTCAGCCAGATTCTGATCAACCTCTGCAACAACGCCATCAAATTCACCGAGCGGGGCGGCGTCGGCATCGCCTGCAGCAGACGCGACCTGGACGGGCAACGCGCGGTGGAGATTCAGATCACCGACACCGGTGTCGGCATGCGTCAGGCAGATCAGGCCAAACTGTTCCAGGCGTTCAGCCAGCTCGACGCCTCCTCCACCCGTGCCCATGAGGGAACGGGGCTTGGACTCCACCTGTCGCGCAAGCTGGCCTACCTGATCGACGGCCGCATCAGCTTCGCCAGCGAGTTCGGTCAGGGCAGCACCTTTACCCTGACACTGCGGGAGGCCTGACGATGGCCCGGGTACTGATCATCGAGGACAACCCGGAGAGTCTGGCGCTGATGCAGTATCTGCTGCGCGCCTTCGGGCACGACACCGTGACCGCCCAGAATGGCGAGGAGGGGTTGGAGCGGGCCGCGACGACCCGCGGCCTGGACCTCATCGTCTGCGACGTGCATCTGCCCAAGTTGGACGGCTGCGAGGTCGCGCAGCGGCTCAAAGCGCATCCGACGCTCCATCGTCTGCACTTGGTGGCGGTGACCGCCCTGGCCATGGTCGGGGACCGGGAGCGGGTGCTGGCCGCCGGCTTCGACGGCTATATTGCCAAACCCATCGCGCCGCGGGAGTTCGTCGGCCAGGTCGAGGCCTTCCTGCCGGCCGTTGCCGCCAACCCCCACGGCCGCCCGCCAGCGCCGCGGGCACCGCCCGCGTTGATGCCGCCGCACCCACCGGGCGCCGCGATCGGCGCCCGCATCCTGGTGGTCGACGACTCCCCCACCAATCGGAACCTGGCCCGGGCAACCTTGGCCCCCTTCGGTTATCAGCTGACCCTCGCCACCGGTGTAGCGGAAGCCCGCGCGCTGCTGGCGCGCCAGCCCTTCGACCTGATCCTCGCGGACCTGCACATGCCCGAGGAGGACGGTTTTCATCTGCTCGCCGCGGTCAAAGCCATGCCCCGGCTGCGGACGATACCCTTCGTCTTGATCAGCGCCTCCGTGTGGGGGAGCGCGGACCGGAAACACGGCCTCGCCCTGGGGGCCACCCGCTTTCTGCTGCGGCCCATCGAGCCCCGGCGACTGCTGGAGGAGGTCCAGTCCTGCCTGGCCTCGCAGCCACCCTGACCAGCGGACATGAACGCCGTACCCACCATCCTCGTGGTCGATGACCGCGCCATCAACCGGGAGTTTCTCAGCTCCCTCTTCGGCTCGGTGGGCTATCGCGTCCTGTTGGCCAGCGACGGTGCCGCGGCGCTGGCGATGGTCGGCACCGAGCACCCGGATCTGGTCATCTCCGACATCCTGATGCCCATCATGGACGGCGTGGAGCTGACCCGTCGGCTTCACGCCGAGCCGGCCACCGCCACACTCCCGGTGGTCTTCTACACCGCGACCTATCGCCTGGCGGAAGCGCGGGTCTTGGCCCAGTCCTGTGGTGTGACACGCGTGATCGCCAAACCATCCGCGCCGCGCACCATTCTCGCCGCGGTAGCGCGGCTGTTGGGGCGGACGCCGCCTGCGTCACCACCGACAGCGCCGGCCGACCCGCATGGTCTGACGTCCACGCTCACCGGGCTCGGCCAACTCCAACTGCATTTGCAGCGACTCGTTGAACAGGGGCAGACCCTGCTCACCGAAGGCGGGCAGATGCAGTCCCTGTCGGTGTACCTGGACGAGTCCCTGGCCGCCGCCCAATCACTCGGTTTACGTCTGACCGCGCTCATCGAGCTGGGGCTGGATCTGGCGTCCGAACGGGACCCCGAACGCCTGTTGAAACTCTTCGTGCGCGCCGCCCAGGATATCGTGAACGCCAAGGCCGCGGCGGCCGGCCTGCTGGATCGCGACGGCCGGATCGCGCAGCTGGCGACCCGCGGCCTGCCGGCGACGGTGCAGGCGTCACTGGCCGGCCAGTCCCCGAGCGGCCTGCTGTCCCAGGCCATGCGGTCCGGTACCCCGCAGCGGTTGCGGGACTGGTTCAGCCCGGCACCGCCGCCGGGCCTGCCCGACGGCCATCCCCCAGTGCACACCCTGTTGGTGCTGCCGATCCGGTCGGCGCTTCGCACCTACGGCTGGCTCTATCTTGCCGACAAGCTGGGAGCCCGGGACTTTAGCCTGGAGGATGAGCAGATCGCCGCCACCTTCGCCGCCCAACTCGCCATCACCTGCGAGAATCTGACACTGATCGACGAGGCGCAGGCCCGCACCCGCGCGCTGGAGCAGGAGGTAACCGAGCGCCGCCGGGCCGCGGACCGAATCGCCTTGCTGAACCGGGTCTACGCGGTACTCTCGGGCATCAATGCGGCCATCGTGCGCATCCACGAACCCCAGGCCCTGTTCGAGGAGACCTGCCGGGTGGCGGTGGAAGCCGGACAGTTCGCCCTGGCCTGGATCGGCCTGCGGGACGCGCACGCGCCGGGGCTGCGTCCGCTGGCCTGGCACTCGGGCGACCCCCGGGTGACGCTCCAGTCCATCGGGGCGGCCGAAGCCGCGGCGGCCGCGGACACGGCGCGCTCTGTGCTCGACGACCGCCAGGCCGCCGTCTGCAACGCCTTGCCGCCAAGCGCGACCGCGTCGACCGGCCTGGACTTCCAGTCGCGGGCCTTGTTGCCGCTGAGCCGCAATGGGACAGCCATCGGCGTCTTGACCCTGTACGCCCGGGAGGCCGGCTTCTTCGATGCCGGGGAGATGCGTCTGCTCGACGAGTTGGCGGGGGATATCTCCTTCGCCCTGAACTACATCGCCAAAGACGAACACCTCCACTACCTGGCCTATTACGACGCACTCACCGACCTGCCCAACCGCGGCCTGTTCATCGAGCGGCTCGGTCAATCGCTGCAACTGCCTCGACAGGATGGGGCGCGACTGGCGGTGATCCTGGTGGACCTGGACCATTTCAAGGGGATCAACGACCGGCTGGGCCGCCACTTGGGCGATGCGGTGCTCAAGGCCGTCGCGCAACGTCTGGAGGCCGCCCGCGACGCGTCCGCGAGCCTGGCACGCGTCGGCGCGGACAGTTTCGCACTGGCGGTCACCGTCCGACCCGCCGACACCGAGGTCGGGGCGGTCCTCAAACGCTGCGTCTTCGACCCGATGAGCACGCCCTTTCCCATCGCATCCAAGAACCTGCATCTCAAGGTCCGCGTCGGTGTCGCACTCTATCCCGGCGACGGCGATGATGCCGAGACCTTGTTCGTCCATGCGGAAGCCGCACTGCGACGCGCCCAGCGATCAGGCGAGCGCTATCTCTACTTCGACCCGGCAATCAATACCCAGATCGCCGAGAAACTGCTCATGGAAGAAGACCTGGGGCTGGCCCTGGCACGCGGTGAATTGGTCCTGCACTACCAGCCCAAGGTGAGCCTGCTGGACGGCCGCATCGTCGGGGCCGAGGCCCTGCTGCGCTGGAATCACCCGCTGCATGGCCCGATCGCTCCCGGCGATTTCATTCCGCTGGCTGAAGAAACCGGGCTCATCGTCCCCATCGGCGAGTGGGTGATACGCACCGTCTGCGCCCAGCTGGCGGCTTGGATCGCGAGCGGTCTGCCGGCCGTGCCGGTGGCGGTCAATCTCTCGGCAGTGCAGTTCGGCACCGGTCGTATCCTGGAACTGGTCACCGACGCACTGACCAGCACCCAACTGGCCTCCAGCTACCTGGAGTTGGAGCTGACCGAGAGCCTGGTCATGCAGGACCCCGCCGCGGCGTCCCGCATCCTGGGCGCCTTGCGGAGCCTCGGGGTGGATCTCTCCATGGACGACTTCGGCACCGGCTATTCCTCGCTCGCTCAACTGAAGCGCTTCCCCTTCAGCAGCCTGAAGATCGACCGCGCCTTCGTCACCGATATCGTTGACAACCCCGAAGACGCCGCCATCGCCAACGCCATCGTCACCCTGGCGCAGCGCCTCGATCTCAAGGTCGTGGCCGAGGGCGTGGAGACCACGCAGCAGCTCCAGTACCTGCGCGGCCTGGGGTGTGACGAGATCCAGGGCTATCTGTTCGGCAAACCGATGCCCGCGGACGCGTTCGCGGCCATGCTCAGGGCCGGCACGCGCCTCGCCCTCCCGCCCCTGACCGCCTGAGGCACGGACGGGCGTATCATGTGCGCCTGGCACGGGGCCTAGGCCCGCACCCGCCGCGGTGATCGCAACGCGCAACGGGCGCCGTATACCCTGCCACCTGACCCACCAAGCCCACGACCCCCTTTGACGACGATGACCGAATCGACCGATAGCCATAGCACAGACCGTTACGTCAGCTTCCTTGGCCTGGACTGCGATACCAAGGCCCAACAGCTGGTCGACACCTTGCGTCAGGCGATGATCAGGGACGGGCGGCAAGACCCGTTCTGGGAGTATTTCGCCGCCAAACTGAACGGCACCCAGGGGCCGACCCATCATGATGCGCTTTACCACATTCACTGCCACCTCAACGATCTGCGCGACTTGTTCGAGCGCTGGGACGAGGCGGATCTGACGCTGATGCTCGAATCCCTGGAGATCGAATGCTGCTAGCGGGTTCAGCCGACCACGCCGCTCCATGACTTACCGATTGAGACCCTATGCCGACAGAACCAACGATTTCAGCCATTGCCCACGTCATTCAGCTCTCGGTCGCGCCGGTCTTCCTGCTCTCGGGAATCGCGGCGATCCTCGGGGTAATGGCGGCCCGCCTGGCGCGCGTGGTCGATCGCGCCCGCGTAATCGAAGAACAGGTGATGGCTCAGCCGCTCCCCCCAGGCCCACTCCATGAAGAGTTGGCGGCCTTGTCGCGGCGGGCACAGATCATCAGTCTGGCCATCGGACTGTGCACCACCACCGCCCTGCTGATCTCGGCGGTGATCGCGGTCCTGTTTCTCAGTGCGTTGTTTTCTTTTGAAACCTCACCGGTCGTCGCGAGCTTGTTCGTCGCGGCCATGTTGACCTTGATTGCCGCGCTGATCCTGCTGTTGCGGGAGATTCTGGTCGCCACAGCCGGTTTACGCTTCGGGCCGCATTCGTAACGACGACGATTCTGTTGAACCTGTTCTTGACTCCTTACCTGACGCGACGCCGCCGCCACAGCAGCAACAGACCCGACGCCAAGAGCCCGAATGTGGGCGGCGCCGGGATGGCCTTGAGCGTTCCTTGCGATCCGGTACCCGCATCCTCGGCACTCAGCACACGCAGACCCGCGGCGCCGTCCGCGAAGCCCTGGACCCAGGTCACTTCGTCGACACCGGCCGCCAAGGTAAATATGCCGACGAGACGATACCGGCCGACCAGTGGGCCGCTGATCCGGTCCCGCTCGAACAGGCACTCCAGACCGCCAAGCCGGATGCCCGGACCCGTTGATTTCACCGAGTCGTTGAGTAATTCGGCTTCCGGACGGGCCGCTAAGGCCGGCAGGCTGCCGAAGGCATTGAAGTCCGCACCACGGAAGTCACCGCAGCGATCGGTTTTGGCGCCAAGATGCAGAGCGCCCCGCAGGGGCTCAGGCGCAGAATCCGTGCTGCCCTCGCCCGGGCCCGGGTTGGCCACGGCACGATCGACGGGCACAGCGTCGCTCCCCGGGTCGGGCGAATACTCCAAGTCTTCGCCGATGAATGTAAAGTTGGCTAAGGTCCGCTCCGTCGTCAGGAGTCCGGCAGCGAGCGGCATGGCGCAGGCAAGCAGGCTGCACCCGAGCCAGACACCGGGCGCTTGCAACCTGCCAAAGTGCCTACCGGACAAACGGTCACCGGCCATCGGATCGCGGTGACCTCAGAGCAATTTTTCGATCGCCTTCTCGATCTTCCCGCCGTCCGGCGCGGTGAAACTCACGTAGTGATCGACCAGATTCCCTTGGCGATCGATCAGATACTTGTAGAAGTTCCACTTGGGGTAAGGGGCCCCGGCCGCGGCGAGTCGCTCGAACAAGGGGGTCGCGCTGCCCTTGGTGACGCTGACCTTCTCGAACATCGGAAACTCGACCGCGTAGGTGAGGCGGCAGAATTTCTGAATTTCCTCCTCGCTCCCCGGCTCCTGACTCATAAAATCGTTGGAAGGGAACCCCAGCACGACGAATCCCTGATCCTTGTATTTGCGGTAGAGTGCCTCGAGCCCCTCGTACTGGGGCGTGAAGCCGCATTTGCTGGCGGTGTTGACGACCAGGATCACCTGACCGCGATAGGCCTCGCACAGATTCACCTGCTCGTCCCCCGCCAGCCGGCGCAAGGTGACGTCCAGTAAGGGCGGACAGGGTGTGGGGTCGGCACCGGCACTGACCGCGGCAAGACCAAGGGCGAGTAAAGCTGTTTTCACGTTGAATCTCCGGTTATAAAGGGCCAGGGAGCGAGCCGGGGAGATAGTGGGCTCCCTGAGGAATGCAACCAGTCCCGGACTTGCCGCGGCCAGGGCCGCCGGTGGTTTGAATGCGGATGCCGGAGGACCAATGTCCCAGGTGGCGAGGTGCATCGGATCGGCGCGCCCCGCACCCCCTGATAATCAGCAACTCCCCGATGTAAACGGAACAAAAATGAGCGAATGGGTCAAAGGCACGGTCGTCGGCAAACACATTTGGACCGACGGGCTCTACAGCATACAGGTCGACGCCCCGATGGCGGATTTCACGGCGGGTCAGTACACGAAAATCGCCCTGGACATCGGCACCGATCGCGTGGGACGGCCCTACTCGCTGGTCAATGCACCCCAGGATCGCCCCTTGGAGGTCCTCTTCAACGAGGTGCCGGGAGGGCCGCTCACCCCGCGCCTGTCGGAATTGAAGATCGGCGACCCGGTGTGGGTCGCGGCCCAGGCCGGCGGCATCTTCACCCTGGAGTCGGTGCCGCCCGCCGACACGCTGTGGTTGCTCGCCACCGGGACGGCGATCGGGGTCTACCTGTCGATGCTGCGCACGGCGGCCCCCTGGGAGCACTTCAAACGCGTGATCCTGGTCCATGGCGTGCGTACCGCCGCCGATCTGGTCTATGGTGAGACCCTGGCGTCGATCGCGGCCCAGCGCGGGCCGCAATTCAGCCTGATCCCGGCGATCAGTCGGGAAACCCAGGCGCACGCCCTGCACGGGCGCATCACCGACCTGCTGACCAGCGGCGTGCTGGAAGAGCGGGCGGCCGCCCGCATCGATCCGCAGTCCAGCCACGTCATGTTGTGCGGCAACTCAGCGATGATCAAGGATGCCAAGCAGATTCTGGAGGCACGCGGTCTGGTTCGCCACCGCCGCCATGCCCCAGGCCATTACTCCGCCGAACAGTATCACTAATCACAGTCGCAGGGCATGACCGGGCCATGAACGCGGATGTCATCATCATCGGCGCCGGCTTGTCCGGCCTGGCCTGCGCCGCGACGCTGCGGGACAACGGGCTCGAACCCCTGGTGCTGGAAGCGTCCAACGGCATCGGCGGGCGCATCCGTACCGACCAGCGCCAGGGATTCCTGCTCGATCGCGGGTTTCAGGTACTGCAGACCTGGTATCCGGATGCACGGCACCTGCTCGATTACGACCGGCTCGACCTGCGGCCCTTCTATCCAGGCGCGCTGGTGCGCGTCGGCGGGCGCTTGCTGCGGGTCAGCGATGTCTGGCGGCGACCGCTGCGGCTGCCGGAGATGCTGGTCTCGCCGGTCGGCACCCTGGCGGATAAGTTACGGCTGCTCGCGTTGCGGCAGCGCTGCCTGCGCGGCGACCTGGAAGCGCTCTACCACCGCCCGGAGACCCAGGCCTGCGCCGACCTGCGCGCCCTGGGCTTCTCGGCGCGGATCATCGATCGCTTCTTCAAGCCGTTCTTCAGCGGGGTGTTCTTCGACCCGGAACTGGCGGTCTCGTCGCGCGCCTTCGAATTCGTCTTCCGCGCCTTCGCCCTCGGGGATACCGCACTGCCGGCCCGCGGCATGGGCGAGATTCCGGCGCAACTCGCCGCTCGGCTGACCCGCGCGCAAGTCCGCACCGGCTGCCGCGTCGACTGCATCACTGAACGGGCGGTCACCCTGGCCTCCGGCGAGCGCCTGCGCGCCCGCGCCCTGGTCATCGCCACCAGCGCACCCGCGGCCGCGCGTCTGCTCAATCCGTCCACCGCCACGGCGGCCACCGCGAGCCGCGGGACCACCTGCGTGTATTTTGCGGCCGTGCGGCCGCCCATCGAAGGGCCCTACCTGGTCCTCAACGGCGAGGGCCACGGACACATCAACAGCCTGCTGTGCCCGAGCAACCTGTCCGGCTATTACGCCCCGATGGGTCAAACGCTGGTGAGCGTCAATTGCCACGGAGCAGAACACAACCCGGACACATTGGAGACGATCCTGCGGCGCGAACTCGCCGGCTGGTTCGGCGATCAGGTGCGGGGTTGGGAGCGGCTTGCCGTGTACCGGATACCGCAGGCCCTGCCGCTCCAGACGCCGCCTGTCCACTATCCGGGCGACGCCGGGCAACGCGTCGCCGATTGGCTCTGGGTGTGCGGTGAATACCGCAGCGCCCCCTCGATCCAATGGGCGCTGCACTCCGGCCGCCGGGCGGGGGCCGATGTCGCACGGTCACTGCTCGGCCGAGTGGCCGCGCACAGCACCGCCGGTTTGCGACTGCCGAACACTGCCTCGACCAACAGCGGGAGCGTGGTCCAAAAACCCTAAGCGTTTTCAGTTGTAGCCGATGAGTCGGCTCGCGTATCCTCCTGGGGTTTAGGCGATTCCCCGGAATAGCGATCCCGGCTGCGCATGCTTGCAAGCGCCGCCGGGGAGTGTCGGGGCGACTGAAGTCGTCCCTACCACGTCGGTAGATCTTTTTCCGGAAATCAGCTCGGGGTCCGGACCTCCGGCTCAGGGCCGGACGTTTCACCAGCAACACCATCACCAGTCCAGCGGACGCCGCATGACAGAGTACGCCCTGATCCTGATCAGCACGGTGCTGGTCAACAACTTCGTACTGGTCAAGTTTCTCGGCCTGTGCCCATTCATGGGTGTCTCCAAGCGATTCGAGACGGCGCTCGGCATGGGCCTGGCCACCACCTTCGTCATGACCCTGTCGTCCGTGTGCACCTGGCTGGTGGAAGCCTATGTGCTGCTACCCCTGGGGATCGAATACCTGCGTACCATCGCCTATATCCTGGTGATCGCGGCGGTGGTGCAGTTCACCGAAACCGTCATGCACCGCGAGAGCCCGGTCCTCTATCAGGTGCTGGGGATCTTCCTGCCGCTGATCACCACCAATTGCGCCGTGCTCGGTGTCGCGATCCTCAACACGCAGCAGGGACACACGCTGGTGGAGTCCGCCGTTTACGGGTTCGGCGCAGCAGTCGGTTTCTCGCTGGTCTTGATCCTGTTCGCCGGTATTCGCGAGCGCGTGACCGTGGCTGACGTGCCCCGCCCCTTCCAAGGCAGCGCTGTCGCGATGATCACGGCCGGTCTGATGTCGCTCGCCTTCATGGGCTTCGCCGGACTGGTCTCGCGGTAAGGCGACTGCATCGGATGTCCTCGGACGTGCTGACCGCCATCCTCGCCATGACCACGCTGGCTGCCGTGCTGGGTTTGCTGCTCGGCTATTCGGCTATCCGGTTTCGGGTTGAGGGTGACCCCATCGCCGATCAGATCGATGCATTGCTCGCCCAGTCGCAATGCGGGCAGTGCGGATATCCGGGCTGTCGTCCTTACGCGGAGGCGGTGGCCAAGGGCGAAGCCGCCATCAACAAGTGCATTCCCGGAGGGGAGGCGACCGCGCGTGCCTTGGCCGACCTGCTCGGCCGCGAACCCGAGCCCCTGGAGACCGAGGTTCAGGCACCCAAGGTCGCCCTGATCGATGATCAGGCGTGCATCGGCTGCACTCTGTGTGTCCAATCCTGCCCCGTGGATGCCATCGTCGGAGCGGCCAAGCAATTGCACGGGGTCCTCGCCGCCGAGTGCACCGGCTGCGGACTCTGCCTGGCGCCCTGCCCGGTCGCCTGCATCCGCATGGTTCCGGTGGGTAGTGATCTGGCCCATTGGCGCTGGCCGGCACCGACCGAGCGCCTGGCCGCTTAGTCGGATGAGTGTCACCAACCCGGAATCCGAACACGGGCAATCGCGGCTCTGGACCTTTCATGGCGGGCTCCACCTGCCGGATGAAAAAACCCTGTCCAACGACCAGCCCAGCGAACCGCTGCCCCTGCCGCCGCTGCTCGTCATTCCGTTGCGCCAACACATCGGCGCCCCGGCCAGGCCCGGTGTGCGGGTCGGCGACCAGGTGGGCAAGGGTCAGGTGATCGGCACGGCGGACGGCTATGTCAGCGCCGCCGTGCATGCCTCCAGCTCCGGCACGGTGATCGCCATCGCGGAGCGACAGATCCCGCATCCGTCGGGGCTGCCCGCACCCTGCGTGGTGATCGCGACCGACGGACAAGACACTTGGGCGCCGCTCCCCGTACCCCTGACCGACTATCCGCACCTGGATCCGGCGCTCCTGCGCGAGCGGGTGCACTGGGCCGGCGTGGTGGGACTCGGCGGCGGCGCCTTCCCCACCAGCGTCAAGCTCAGATCCGAGCGGCATATCGAAACCCTGATCATCAACGGCGCCGAGTGCGAACCCTACATCACTTGCGACGACCGGCTGATGCGCGAGCGGTCCGTCCAGGTCCTAGAGGGCGCGCGGATCATCCGCACCCTGTTGGGGGCCGAGCGGGTGCTGATTGGCATTGAGGACAACAAACCCGCGGCCATCGCCGCTCTGTCCGCGGCTCTGGCCGACACCGGTCCGGACACGCACATCCGGATCGTACCGGTGCCAACCCTCTACCCGAGCGGCGGCGAACGCCAGTTGATCCGTATCCTCACCGGCCGGGAGGTCCCGACCCGCGGCCTCCCCGCCCAGATTGGAGTCGCCTGCCAGAACGTGGCGACGACAGCCGCAGTGGCCGATGCCGTCCTTTTTGGTCGGCCGCTGATCACGCGGGTGGTCACCGTCACCGGTCGGGCGGTGGCCCGACCGGGCAACTTGGCGGTCCCCATCGGTACGCCGCTGTCTCATCTGGTCGCGCACTGCGGCGGCTTTCGTGAAACGCCGCGGCGGCTGCTGTGCGGCGGTCCCATGATGGGTTTCACGCTCAGCGACCTGGAAATCCCGATCACCAAGGCGTTCAACTGTCTGCTCGCTCTGACCGCGGCCGAGGCCCCCGACCCTGGCCCGGCCCTGGCCTGCATCCGCTGCGGACGCTGCGCCGAGGTGTGCCCGGTGCGGCTGCTGCCTCAGCAACTCTATTGGCACGCCCGCGCCAAGGCGTTCGACCGGGCGCAGGGCTACAACCTGTTCGATTGCATCGAATGCGGCTGCTGCGCCAAGGTCTGCCCCAGCCATATCCCGCTGGTCCAGTATTATCGGTTCGCCAAGAACGCGATCTGGGCGCATGAAGAGGAACGCCGCAAGGCCGATCAGGCCCGCGCCCGCCATCAGGCCCGGCAGACCCGTCTGGAGCGACTGGAGCAGGAGCGCCAGTCCAAACTGCGTAAGCAGCGGGAAATCCTGGATGGCACAACCGCGGCGGCCGTCCCTGGTCAGATCGCGGACAGCGGCCTGGACGCGCGGCGCGCACTGATCGAGGCCGCCAAACAACGTGCCGCGGCCAAGAAGGCGGCGGCCCAGTCCCGGACCGAGCCCGTCGACCAGGGCTGACCTCGGTCTCGCCAACGGACTCTCGCTACCGACCGATGGATCAGAACAATGGCCCCAGATGCTGCTCCCAAGATGACCGCCGTGATCCTCTCCTCGCCGCACGGCCCGCGCGCCAACCGGGTCGATCAGGTGATGCTCCAAGTGCTCCTGGCCCTGATCCCCGGCGTACTGGTCATAACCTGGTTGTTCGGTTGGGGACTGCTGATCAACTGTGTGCTCGCGATCCTGTGCGCAACGGCCGCCGAGACCTTGGTGCTGCGGCTACGCCGCCGCCCGGTGTTGCCGACGCTGGGGGACTACAGCGCGGTGGTGACCGCGGTCCTGTTCGCCTGCGCCATCCCGCCGACCCTGCCCTGGTGGCTGACCCTGCTCGGCATGGTCTTCGCGATCATGCTGGTCAAGCAACTCTATGGCGGCCTGGGCTACAACCCCTTCAACCCGGCGATGGCGGCCTATGTCTTCCTGCTCATCGCCTACCCGGTGGAGATGACCAACTGGCTTGCGCCTCACCTGTTGACGCAGCATCACTTGTCGTTCGCGGAGTCCTGGCGCCTGATCCTGTTCGGCGCGCTGCCGCCGGACCTCTCCTGGGACGCGCTGTCGGCCGCCACCCCGCTGGAGGCACTGCGCGGCCAACTGCGCGAGCATCAGGTGATGGATGCGATCCGCGGCGCGCCCTGGTGGGGCAGCCTGGGCGGGCGCGGCTGGGAATGGGTGAGCAGCGCCTTTCTGGCCGGCGGGCTTTATCTCCTGTGGCGGCGGGTCATCACCTGGCGGATACCGGTCGCCATGCTCGGCTCCTTGCTGATGCTGGCCGGGCTGTTCTGGCTGATCGACCCCCGGCACCATCCGGACCCGGCCTTTCATCTGTGGAGCGGCGCTACTATCCTGGGTGCCTTCTTCATCGCCACCGATCCGGTGACCGCCAGCACCACCCCGCGCGGCCAGTTGATCTTCGGGGCCATGATCGGGGTGCTGGTCTTCGTGATCCGCACCTGGGGCGGCTATCCGGATGCCGTCGCCTTCTCGGTCCTGTTGCTCAACATCGCCGCCCCCACCATCGACCACTACACCCAGCCCCGCGTCTTCGGACACGGCCAACAATCGCGGTAACGGGGAATGACGAATCCCGCCGCTGATACACGCTGTTCCAAATGATGAATCCAAAGCCCATCTTGCTCGCCGCCCTGGTACTCGCCGGGTTCGCGGTCGTCGGGGTCAGCCTGGTGGCAGTCACCAAGGCGGCCATGGCGGATCGCATCGTCGCCAACCAACGGCAGGCCATGCAACGCAAGCTGGCGGCAATTGTCCCGAGCGGCGGGGACAATGACCCATTGGCGGACCACATCGAAGTGAGCGACCCTGACCGGCTCGGGATCGCACTGACCCGGATCTACCGGGTGCGCCGCGGCGATCAGCCGGTGGCGCTCGTCCTGGACCCGGTGGTTCCGCAAGGCTATGCCGGCCCCATCAATCTGCTGATCGCGGTGCTGCCGGACGGCAGTGTGGGCGGGGTCAGGGTCCTGTCCCACCGCGAGACTCCGGGGTTGGGAGACAAGATCGACGAGGCCAAATCGGATTGGATCTACCGCTTCAACGGCAAGTCGCTGAATCAACCGGCGCCGGATCAGTGGGCCGTCAAACGCGACGGCGGTACCTTCGACCAGTTCACCGGGGCGACGATCACCCCGCGGGCGATTGTCACGGCGGTGAAAAACGCACTACTCTTTGTTCGATCCCAAGGTGCGCGGCTTTACGGCGAACCGCCGGCCGCCCAGCACCACGCGCCGGAGGCATCCTGATGGCAACACCGCCGACCTACAGCCGGATCATCACCGATGGACTGTGGAGCAACAACCAGTCCCTGGTCGCCCTGCTCGGGCTCTGCTCCCTGCTCGCCACCACCACGTCCGCAACCAGCGGGCTGGGCATGGGAATCGCGACCACCTTCGTATTGACCGCCTCCAATGTCAGCATCTCGCTGATCCGCCCGCTCGTGCGCCCGGAGGTGCGTATCCCGGTCTATGTCGTCGTGATCGCGTCGTTCGTGACCATGGTCGAGTTGACGATGCAGGCCTGGTTCTTCGACCTCTATCAGATCCTGGGTTTGTTTATCTCGCTGATCGTGGTCAACTGCATCATCATCGCCCGCGCCGAGGCCTTCGCCTCCAAGCACCGCGTGGACCGCGCCTTCCTGGACGGCATCGCCATGGGACTCGGCTCAACCCTGGTGCTGGTGACCCTCGGGGGCCTGCGCGAGCTGATCGGACAGGGCACCCTCTTCTCCCAGTCGCACCTGCTGCTGGGGGACTGGGCGAAAGACTTGAGCTTCAGCCTGGGCGACGGCTACCACGGGGCACTCATCGCCATTCTGCCGCCCGGCGGCTTCATCGGGCTGGGACTCCTGATCGCCCTGAAAAATGTCCTCGGCCGGCACCTCAAGGAACGCGTGGCCCGACGTCGTGAGGCGCCCGACGCTCCGGGGACGACACCTGAGCCAGTGATGTCGCTGCGCAACGGATAACGCTACTGCGTCAAGGCCAAGACCCCGAGCAGCATGATCAGCGTACCAAGCAACTTCGGCGCCAGATGCCCTTCATTGAAGAACCAGCGCCCGAGGAAGACCGAGAACACCCCGGCGGTCCGTTTCACCGCCATGGCATAGGACGCCAGCGTCAGACCGAGCGCGATCTGGTCGGCGATCCGCATCAGGGCGAACAGGACCCCGAGCAGGAGCAGGGGGCGCAACTGCCCACGCGCCTCCGGGGTGATCAGGCGGGTATGGAACCGGTGATCCCGCAGGGTGAATAACGCCCAAAGAATCAGCGGATTGATCATCGCCACCACCACCGAGAAGGAGAGCGGGTCGCTCAACTGGATGCCGATCCGACCGAACACGCCGGCCGCCGCGAAGCAGGCCGCGGCCACCATCGCCAGAATGCTGCCGGGCTCCAGCCACAGCCGCTTGAACGGCAGATACCAGCGCGGCTCATGCTCTCCCAGGCTCAGGATATAGCCACCCGCCACCAGCATGGCGACGCCAAGCAGCCCGATCCGCCCCGGCAGATCGCCGGTCAGAAACCATTCGAAGACGATGGCGAAACCCGGCGTCAGGGTCATTACCGGCCCGACCAGCGAGACCTCGGTACGATGCAGGGCCGCATTGAGCGCCCAGCCGCCCAACCCCGAAAGCACCCCGCCCGCCGCCACCGCGAGCAGATAATCAGAGTTTTCATAAGGGAAATCGTGATACCAGATCACCAGCGGCAAGGTCACGACCAGGCTTGCCACGTTGACATAGAAGGTCAGCGCCTCGGTTGAAAAACTGAGGCTGAGATGCTTGGTGACCGCCAGCCGCGAGGCATGGAAGAACGCCGAGGCCAGGGCGAACAGGACCCAGAGGTGGGCGAAAGGGGAGAGATCCATGGCGCGGGCGTGCAGGTGTCTTCGGTGACGCGGGGATCGGGCTTGAACTCGGCGCCCGTTCCCGGGACAAATAGGTCAGCAGCCTGCCGGAGATCCACTCGCAGGAGGCGACGCCGAGGGCTGCGTCGCGGATCGCAGGTCTAACGCGTCGAGCCGCCGCGCCAGGTCGCCGTACAGGGAGTCCTGCGCCGCGAGTTTGGCCTGGAGCGCGCACGCGATCCCCTCCTGCGTCGCCAGGGCCTGCCGAAGCGCGCGCTCTTCGGTCGCCAGCGCCGCGCGCGCCGCCGCGGCGACCATCAGTTGCTCGACCAGGGCGGCTTGTTCGGCTTCCAGTCGTGCCTGGCTGGCGAGGAGATCGTCGCGCGCCTGCCGGGTCACCCGCAGGCTCTCGTGGGTCTCGCGCAACTCCCGGCGGGACTCGGTGAGCTCGGCTGACAGCCGGGCGGTGTCCTGGCTGAGTCGGGTCACAGTGTCCTGCTTGGCGACCAGGGTCTGGGCAAGCTGGCGCAGCTCCGCCTGGACCTGCTGGACCTGAGTCTCGTGGCGGCGCTGGTCCAGATCGCGCTGATCTTTCACCGATTGCCGGTAATGCTCCAGGGCATCCCGCGCGTGCCGGTGTTGCTCTTCCAGGGCGGCGCCGTGCCGTGCATACTCCTCCAGCCGCACCGAGAGTGCCGCGTTTTCGTTCGCGGTCGTGGCGCTGCGGATGCGCTCCTGCTGCAAGGCCCCTTGCGTCGCCGCGTGGGCCTCGCGCTCGGCGTCCAGTGCGGCGGCGAGTTGCCCGGCCTGCGCCTGGAGGTCGCCGAGCGCCTGCGCCAGCCGGGCGATCTCGGTACGCTGCGCGCTTGCCTCGGTGGTATGGCGGGTCTCGGCCGCGGCCACCACGGCGCGGGCCTCGTCCAGCAGTTGCCGGGCCAGCCCCGCGACGGTGGTGCGCAAGGTCTCACTCAGCAAGGGCTCGTCGTCGAGGCGGGTGCCGTCTTCCCGGGCCAACTCCTGGAGGTAGCGGTGCAGCGTGCTCTTGGAGCCGGTGTTGCCCAACTCCACCCGAACCGCGTCGATCGAGGGGTTTTCGCCGCGGGCGACCAGCGCATCGCGGGCCTGCTGTACCCGAAATTTCGAAATTCCCGCGCGCGCCATCGGACCTCCGGGAGCATCATACCGTACTACATACGACCGCATTACAGTCTATCATGCCAGGGTCCGAGCGGCGACCCTGGTCGGCGGATAACATGCGATAATCTCCGCTCAGTGCATTGATCATCGAGCCGATACGCCGGCCGATTGTTGTGAGGACCACCCATGGCTGACCTGGACCCTTATGTCGCGGCGGCAGAGCGTGAGCACACCCGCCGCAGTTACGCGTCGGCCGTTCGTCACTACGAAGAGACCTGGGGCGGCTTCCTCCCGGCGACCGCCGAGGCGGTGGCCCGGTATCTGGCCGCACATGCCGAGTCGCTGGCGCTCAATACGCTGAAATTGCGACTGGCCGCGCTTGCACGGTGGCATCGCGATCAAGGCTTTGCCGATCCCACCAAGGCGCCGCTGGTGCGCCAGGTGCTGAAGGGGATCGGGGCCTTGCACCCGGCCCGCGAGCAGCGCGCCCTGCCGCTGCCGCTGGCGGAACTGACGCGCATCGACGCCTGGCTCGCCGCGGCGATCCGGCGCGCGGCCGACCCGGCGGCGCGTGCCGATCAGCTGCGGGCGCTGCGTGACCGCGCGCTGATTCTGCTCGGATTCTGGCGGGCTTTTCGCAGCGACGAACTGAGCCGGCTGTGCATCCAGGACATCACGGCGGTGCCCGGCGAGGGACTGACGCTCTATCTGGCCCGCACCAAGACGGATCGGGGCTCAGCGGGCACCGCCTTCAAGGTCCCCGCCTTGTCGCGCCTGTGCCCGGTGCAGGCCTATGCGGCCTGGATCGACGCGGCGCAACTGACCGACGGACCGGTCTTTCGACGCATCGACGCGCATGGTCACCTGGGCCCGACGGCCTTGCACCCGAATAGCCTGGTACCGGTGTTGCGCCACTGCTTCGCCGCGGCCGGCGTGCCCGAACCCGACCGCTACAGCGGCCACTCGCTGCGGCGCGGTTTCGCCACCTGGGCCAGCGCCCACCAATGGGACGTCAAGGACCTGATGGAGTATGTCGGGTGGAAGGACCCCGCCTCGGCCCTGCGCTACATCGAGCGCGACGACGCCTTCGGCCGCCGGCGCATCGAGCAGGGCCTGGCGGGAGACGGACCCACCGGCAGCTAGCGTTCGCACCTGAAACTCAGACAGGGGCTTGGTGTAGGGGCGGGTTTTATACGGAACGGTTTTGAGTTTTCGGTTTTTCGTTTTTAGTTAAGGACTATAAAACATTGGGTTACGAAAAACAACAAACGAAAAACCAACAACGACGGGTATACACCCGCCCCTGGTATGTACGTTGGCCGTGACCATGGGTTACAGCCAGCCGAGGCACCGGCCGGCTGGGGTCCAAGGCTTCAGCCTTGGATCGGCAAGCCAAGGCTGAAACCTTGGATTCCAAATGCGCATCGCCAGCCGCAACGATGACCACAGCCGCGGCGCGGGTCCAGAATATCCACGGCTGCCGCGTCGCGTTCTTTACTCGCGTGCAATCGCACCTGCTGTGATAAAATTCAATATCTTGGCGAACATCCTTACGGTCGCCTGTGTTTATTACGCGTGTTGTTCGGTTGGAGGTCAACGTGAAGGGGCGTTCGTTTGCGATTTTTAGTTGGTGCCTGCTCGGCATCGGGTTACTGTCCGGTTGCGCCGGGAACCAGATGGTGTCCGATGGCTTTGATGCGACCAATCGCCCACAGCTGTTCTTCCCCGGAGCCAACCGCGCTGAGGTCAAGGGCCTGGCCATGGGTTCGGCACGGGCCAAGGGCTGGAGCATCGTCCAGTCCAGAGACGATCGGCTGGTCATGCAGCGCCTCATCGACCCGTCCTCGCCCGCGGCGCTTGCGCTCGCGTCGGCCAACAGCAGCGTACCGCCGGTCATCGAGGTCACATCAGCGTTCATTGAGCAGTCCGGCGGAGTGAATGTCGCCTTGGGCGCCGCTCTGGTCAGCCAACCTCCGGGCGACCAAGCACCCAAACGGATCGACTACACCGAGACCTACCGGGACGCGCTCACGCAATCACTCGAATCACTTCGTTCGAACTGGACAGCCAACCGGCAGCGGGTGGCCAACGCGATGCCGACCCTCTCCCCGCAGTCCGCCCCGGTTCCCAATACCGCCGTGGAGAACAACCCGCTGGTGCAGGCGTGGGGTGAGACTGTCGCCGCGACAACCACTTCAGGACCAGGCGCATCCGCGAGCGCCGACGTGCCGAGGGCCGTGGTGGAGCGCACCCCGACGGCAGCGGCACCGGCGCCTGACCGCGCCGCGGCGTCGCTCACTCCCACGCCGGAGCCCACGACTCCAGCCCTATCGGGATTGCAGTGGTCCACCTCAACCCCGGCGCCGGTGGTTGACGGCAGCAGTGCGCTCGCCGACGGCGACCTGGTGGCCGCCCCCACCCCGGTGCCCGTGGCGCGCACGCTGCCGCAGCCGACACCGCAACCGGAACCGGCGGCCGTACCGCAGGAAGCCAAGATCGCCAAACCCGCGGCAATGACGGCCAAGGCCCCGCCGAAAACCGCGGCGCCCGCGGCAAAGACCGCCAAAGCCGAGCCGCGGACCGCAAAACCAGCGGCGCAGACCGCGAAGGTCGCGTCGAAACCGGCAACGCCTGGTACAAAGACCGCTAAAACCGACGCCAAGACAGCCAAATCAGAGCCAAAGAGTGTCAAGACCGAGTCCAAGGCGACCAAGCCCGCCGCGAAGATCGCCAAGACCGATCCCAAGACAGCGAAACCCGAGACAAAGATCGCCAAAGCCGATACCAAAACGGCCAAACCCCCGCCAAAGAACGCCAAGACCGACGCTAAGGCAGCCAAATCCGACGCCAAGAGCGTCAAAGCCGATACCAAGACGGCCAAGCCCGAACCAAAGAACGCCAAGACCAGTAACAAGGCCGCCAAACCCGAGCCAAAGAACGCCAAGACCGATTCCAAGGCGGCTAAGCCGAACGCGAAGAACGCCAAGACCGACAAGTCCTGACCGGGGCAACGCGAAGGGTCGGCCGAAGTTCGGCAATGGCTCACACCCACCCCCGTTCGAAATCGACGAAACGGCGGATCGGCAGGGCAGCGGTGACCGCATCCGCACCCGGCGCATCCCGATTGAAACAGGCGAAGGCGCGCTGGAAGCGGGCCCGCTGCCGCCATTGCGCCAGGCTGAAGGTTCCCTGACCGCGCAGGACACGCACGCTGGGCACGCCGCCCAAGGTCAGCAATCCGGCCCCGCCGATCCCGGAAAACAAGCGCGGCTGAATGATGAGATGAACCACCGGCGCCTCGGCAAGGCCGTGCGCGGACGACCGGGGAGCATGGAGATTGAGCGCATAGGCGGGATGGTTGAGGGTCATCAGGTCCATCCGTACCGCCGGGGACGCGCGCGCCAGCCGGGCGGCCGTGCGCGGCGCGAGCGGACGTAGCGCCGCGGCCAGGCACTCGAGCCCGTCCCGAACACCTGAAGTGAAAGGGCCGGCGAGGATACGCGCGCTGATTTCGCGCCGCGGCAGCAAAGGGTGGCGCTGCCAGGGCGGCGGCGGCTCCCGCTCACCGGTGAATGATTCGAGCAGGTCGGCCGCCAGCAGAGTGAGTCTGACGTGGATGCGGCGGATCAGCGCCTCGAAGGCCGGCTCATCCAGAACCGACCAGCCCGGAAGCGTGATCACACAACCCAGCGGGCGCTCGCCGACAATGACGGCCGGGTCGTCGGGAGGCAGCAGCGCCGCGCCTGGAAGACCCGGATCCAGCGCGGACAGCGCATCGCAGATCAGACGCGCGCCCAGGAAGCTGATCGGGTCCAGGGCCTGACGGCGCAGCCGGGCATCGCGCACGCGCGCCAAGGGTTCGGCACCCGCCAGGGGCGCCAGGGCGGCCGGCGTCCAGTAGAGTAAGTGCAAATGGAACTGCTTGGCGGCCTGTACGCTCTCCCGGTCGACCGTGTGCGGATCGCAGTTCAAGGCCAGGTGCAACTCGCCGCCCGCAAGCCCGAAGTCCTCCACCACCCGCGACTGCGAACAAAATCGCACGAAGTTGCCGCCGGTTCGCCAGAGCACGCGGCCGGTGGCCGCGGCGACCTCGACCGGCGTGGATTTCGGCACCGTCGAGATCTCGGTCAACATCAAGTCAAACAGACTATGCGGCGACGCCTTGTCCACCAGCGCCAGGGTATCGCGTCCGTCGGCACAGGGTATACACGCCACGATTCGCCGGGCGAAGCGGACACCCGGGTCCGGATGGGTCAGTTCGACACCGCGCAACTGGTAGGCCGACAGCGGTCCCGGAATGGCGAGTTGTCGCCAGGCGACCGGCATCTGCTTCAGACCCACCGGATCGAGGCCGGCGAAACGGTTGGGATGCAGCGGCTCAGTCATGGGATGATGGCGCGCGGCTGACCGCTCCCCTCAGGGTCGCGCCGGCCTTGATCGTCGTTCCGACCAGATTTTTCGCCGGGGCACGGTGGCGGAACGCTGATCCACAGATATTCACAGATGAACTCAGATGCTTTTCTTCAACTGTGGACATCTGTGACATCCGTGGATAAATCCGCGTGGCCGCTGTGGCCGAAACAGCGATCGGTCGATGTCATGGCCGCCGTGCCGATCCTTGCAGGCGCGGCTTGACGGATTGGAGATCGCGCACCACCGCGGCCGCCAGCCGGGCGCTCAGCCGGTTGAAGGCCGCGATCATGGCGTCCGGCGTGGCGGCGTCGACCGGCTCCTCGCCGCGGTAGTCGCGGGTCGCGACGACGCCGCGGTCATCCGCCCGCACCAGGGCCAGCTGGAAGGTCGCCGCCACCCGCGGCGGCTGGTCCGTCGGCAGATGCTCGAAGCGCTCCAACTCACCGCCCAGCAGATAATCCGCCCGTGCCCGCTCGGCCGACACCACGACGAACGCAAAAACCCGCGCCGCCCGCAGCGCGGCCACCAGCGCACGCGCCAAGGCCCGCGCGGGCGGTTCCTCCCACAGCAGATCGTCATAACGCTGAGCGACCAGCGGATCCTCGCGGGTGCGAAAGGGGATGGCGCGACCTCCCGGAAAGCCGCGGGCCGCCAGGTCGTTCACCATGAGGATCGCCGGGACCGGCGCCCCCGCCGGTCCCTCCAACACCGCCGGGTCCAGGCGATAGAAACGATCGGACTTGATCGGACCGGATGTCCCGCACCCGACGAGGCCCGCCAGGGCGAACAGCACGGCGATCCCGACGCCCGCCCGGATCATTTGAACCACGGCGCCTGTTCCTTGACCTCACGGCCCTTGATGAGGCTGGCCGGATCGCGCCGCAGTTCGCGCGCGAGGGCCGACAGATTGTGGCTCATGTCGTCGATATTACTGAGGATCGGTGTCAAGGCGGCAGAGACCTCCTGCAACAGAAATTGGGTATCGTCCAGTGAGCGTTGCAGCGCCGGTTTGTTGTCGCGCACGACCGCGCGGATTTCCTGCGCCAGTTCGCCATAGTGCCGCACCGCGCCCTTGACCGCCTCCGCGCTGCCGCCGAGCGTCCCCGAGACCTCGCTCAGATGCCGGGACAGCTGCTCGACCGAGTCCAGAATCGCCGCGATCTTTTTCGGGTCCACCGCCGACTCCATGGCCGCGCTCAAGCGCTGCAGGCTCTCGAAGGCGCCGGCCAAACGCTCGCGATTCCCCTCCTGATCCGCACCGGTACCGAGCAGGGCCTCGATGGTTTGGATCTGGGCCTTGATGCTGGCAAGCGCCGGGGCGATGGTCTCCTTGACCAACAGCGCGAGCCCATCCGTCAGTTCACTCAGCTTGGCCAGCAAATCCGCCTCCCGGCCCTCGGCATTGATGATGGCGCCGTTGGCCAGCAGAGACGGCGAGGCCCCGGGATGAATCTTGACGGCATCACCCTGGAGCAGACCGGCCGCACCGATCCGGGCCAGGCTGTCGACCGGCACCGGCCAGTCGTTCTTGATCCGCAGTGAGGCGCGGAAACACGGCAGGGCCGGGGAGCGCGACGCGCCCAGCGGCGGTGCCGGACAGCGCGCCGCCGCGGCGTCCCGCCCCGGAAAGAGCGGGGAGACGCCATCCACGATGCCGATGACATAGCCCTCTTGGATCACCTGGATGCCCTCGGTGAGTCCTTGCGCCTCCAGAAAATAGGCGTGCAGCCGATAGGTTCCGCCAAAGAACCCGGGCATCACCAGGGCGAGTGCGGCGATCGCGATGGCTGCCATGGCGATGACGAACAGCCCCGAGTAAAGGAGGTCGCGGCGGCGCCCGCGCGCCTGGCGCTTGCCGGGTGCGCCGATCTCCGGGGGCGAATAGAGTCGTTCCAGGCGGCTCATCGCGGCGGGCTCACGGACGTTGGGACGGGTGTGTGCAGAGTAACCGAAATTGCCCGGGCGGCGGCCGGCTGCAGTGCGCCGGTACTGGACAGCCGCGCCGCCCGGCAGCATCCTTCGCCCACGCACACTTGAGTCAACAGCCTTGCGCCCAGCGCGGAGACGGAGCATGAGCACGACACACCCGGCACTGCAATCCCCGGACCTCGACGGTATGGGCAAGGTGGTCACGGCACGCGCGGCGGTCCGTCTGATCCAGACCGGCGACACCCTGGCGACCGGCGGATTCGTCGGCATCGGTTTCGCCGAGGGTCTGGCCGTCGCCCTGGAGGAACGCTTCCTGGAGACCGACGAGCCGCGCGATTTGACCCTGATCTACGCCGCCGGGCAGGGCGACGGCGGCGAGCGCGGGCTCAACCATCTGGCTCATCCCGGCCTGCTGCGGCGTGTCATCGGCGGCCATTGGGGACTGGCCCCCAAGCTCGGCCGACTGGCCGCGGCGAACCAGGTGGAGGCCTACAACCTGCCTCAGGGCGTGATCTCGCACTGGTTTCGGGAGGTGGCCGGCAAACGTCCGGGCGTGATCTCCCGGATCGGCCTCGGCACCTTCGTCGACCCCCGCAACGGCGGCGGCAAGCTCAATGCCCGGACCACGCAAGACCTCGTGGAACTGATGAGCATCCACGGTGAAGAGTACCTGTTCTACCCGAGCCGGCCGGTGAACGTCGCGCTGCTGCGCGGCACCACCGGCGACGCCGACGGCAATATCACGATGGAGAAGGAGGCGCTGTTCTTGGAGGCACTGGCCATCGCCGGCGCCGCCCACAACTCGGGCGGCCTGGTCATCGTCCAGGTCGAGCGGCTCGCCGCGCGCGACACCCTGCCGGCCAAAGCGGTCAAAATACCCGGCATCCTGGTGGACTGCGTCGTGGTCGCGCCGGCCGCGGAGCATCATTGGCAGACCTTCGCCACCCCCTACAACGCCGCCTTCGGCAGCGAAATCCGAGTGCCGATGCAGTCGATCGCCGCCATGCCCATGGGCGCCCGCAAGATCATCGCCCGACGCGCGGCCTGCGAACTCAAGCCCAACAGTGTCGTCAACCTGGGAATCGGCATGCCCGAGGGGGTGGCCAGTGTCGCCAACGAGGAGCGCATCCTCGAACTGCTGACCCTCACCACCGAGCCCGGGACCATCGGCGGGCTGCCTGCCGGGGGGCTCAACTTCGGCGCCGCCACCAACGCCCAGGCGATCATCGATCAGCCCTCCCAGTTCGACTTTTATGACGGCGGGGGGCTGGATTTGGCCTGTCTTGGTCTGGCGCAGGTCGACCGCGAGGGCAATGTCAACGTCAGTAAATTCGGGCCCAAGCTGGCCGGGGCCGGGGGCTTCATCAATATCAGCCAGCGCGCCCGGACCCTGATCTTCGTCGGGACCTTCAGCGTCGGCAAGTGCCGCTACGAAGTCGCGGACGGACAACTCCACATCGACGAGGAAAGCCATGCATCCAAGTTCGTCCAACAGGTGGAACACCGCACCTACAGCGGACCCCATGCCGCGGCCAAGGGTCAAGCGGTGCTCTATGTGACCGAACGCTGTGTCTTGCGTCTGCGTCCGGACGGACTGGAATTGATCGAGATCGCCCCGGGGCTGGACCTTGAACGCGATATTCTAGCGCGGATGGACTTCGCACCCATCATCAATCAGCCGCCCCGGCTGATGGACGCGCGCATCTTCCGGCCCGAACCGATGGGGATTCGCACCGACCAGCACGCGGTGCCACTCACCGAGCGCCTGGCCTACGCGCCGCACGGGCACTTGTTCTTCGTCGACCTGGAACGTCTGACCATCAAGACTCAGGCGGACATCGACGCGCTGCGGGACGCCGTGAGCACCCTCCTGACGCCCATGAATCATCGCGTGCACGCGATCGTGAACCGCGATCACCTGAGCATTCCACCCGACCTGGAGGCCGCCTACCACGCCATGACGGCGGACCTGTATGAGCGTTTCTATGCCGACATCACCCGCTACACCACGAGCGCTTTCCTGCGCCTGAAGCGCGGGCAGACTCTGGCCGCGCCGACCAACGACGCGCCTGAGTAAGCCGCGCGGGCCGGGGCAGGCGGGCGGTCCGCACAGCGGGCGGTCCGCACAGCGGACCCTACGGTAAAACATTGATCCGTAGGGTCCGCTGTGCGGACCGACGACCGCGCAATGCCGGGCGGGGTGTCGCCACCGCGCCCGGCGGCGGAATCAGGCCTTGTCGCCCGTCTTGTCGCCAGCCTTCGTCATCAGGCTCTGCAGTTCAGCCAGGCCGTCGTTCATCCGCGTCTGGATGATCTCCAGGGACGCGGTGTTGGACTTGGTCATCATGTCCGCCAGCTCCTTCATGTTGGCGGCGGCCTTGTCGAAGGTCTGCTTGGCGATTTCAGCCTGGCGCGCGGCAAGTTCCTGAGCATCTTTCGCCGAGGACAGCTCGGTGCCGACGACGCGCACCTGCTCCAGGGCGTCCTTGACGATCTCGGCCTGACGCTTGACCAGCGCCAACATCCCCTCGTTGGCGACCCGCGTGGCCGAAGTCACGGCCTCGACGTTCTTGCGATAAGCCGCCATCATCGCATCCATATCCAGGCCAGGTATTTTCATCTGTTTGAATATCGTCTCAAAATCGCCAAATGGGTTCTTAGTATCGGACATTCTAGGGTCTCCTTCGGTTGGTTGACTCGCCGCGTTGAGCACGGCAACTCTGGGGGACTTTATTTTAACCTGTCTCATGGGTCAAATCGGGGTCACTACGCGCGGCAGATCCAGGTCGGAATTTGCCGGCGGGACACGCAAGACACTTGCAGGAAACCGGCGCCTCTTGCAGGATGTCTGGTCCCGTGACCCCATCCGGCCGACCGAGGGGATGGAAAGATCGAGACCGGCCCTCCCCGGGCAACCGGAAATACCAAGAAACCACCAACAATATCGAGGAGTTAACACAACATGAGTCATCCCGAAATCGCCCTGCTCTCCGGCGTCCGCACCGCGATCGGCGACTACGGCGGCGCCCTCAAGGACGTCCCGCCCACCCAGCTCGCCGCTCTGGTGATCCGCGAGTCGATCGCCCGCTCCGGGGTCCCCGCGGCCGAATTCCAGGCCTGCGTCTTCGGCAACGTGATCCATACCGAACCCAAAGACATGTATCTGTCGCGGGTGGCGTCCGTCATGGCCGGTCTGCCCCACGAGAGCCAGGCGTTCACACTCAACCGGCTCTGCGGCTCCGGCCTCCAGGCCATCGTCTGCGCCGCCCAGCAAATCATGCTCGGCGACCTGCAGATCGCGGTCGCGGGTGGAGCCGAGAGCATGTCCCGCGGGCTCTACGGCCTGGCCACCGCCCGCTGGGGTCAGCGCATGGGTGACGGCGCCATGATGGACATGATGGTTGGCGCACTGACCGACCCCTTCGACACCATCCACATGGGCATCACCGCCGAGAACGTGGCGGCGCACTACGGAGTCAACCGGGCGGACCAGGACGCCCTGGCCGTGCTGTCGCACCAACGCGCCGCCGCCGCCCAGGCCGCCGGTCGCTTCAAAGACCAGATCGTCCCGGTCGAGCTCAAGACCCGCAAGGGCGTCACCCTGTTCGAGGTCGACGAGCATGTGCGCGCCGACGCGAGCCTGGAAGGCATGGCCAAGCTGCGCACCGCCTTCAAGCCGGACGGCACCGTGACCGCCGGCAACGCCTCGGGCATCAATGACGCGGCGGCCGCCGTCGTCGTGATGGACGGCGCCACCGCACGGGCACGCGGCCTCACGCCGATGGCCCGGCTGGTGGGTTACAGCCTGGCGGGCGTCGAGCCCAAGCACATGGGCATCGGTCCCATCCCGGCGGTGCAGCAGGTGCTGGCCAAGACCGGCCTGTCGACCGCCGACATGGACGTGATCGAGCTCAACGAGGCCTTCGCCGCCCAGGCTCTGGCCTGCACCCGTGAGCTGAAGCTGGACGGGGACAAGGTCAACCCGAACGGCTCCGGTATTTCGCTCGGCCACCCCATCGGCGCCACCGGGGCCATCGTCACCGTCAAGGCCATGCATGAGCTGCAGCGCTGCGGCGGGCGTTACGGGCTGATCTCCATGTGCATCGGCGGCGGCCAGGGCATCGCGGCCATCATCGAACGCTGGTAGGACACCGCACCCGGCCAGTCCGGGTGAAGCCTCACACCGCGTCGCCTGATCAACGACGACCGGGGTGAGGCTCAAGCAGGCGACGTGAGGCCAGCGGCTTCACGTTGCTTTTTTTGTGTCGCCGCGCCGAGCGCTTCTCCCATTCTATTACGAGCCCACCGCGTGCTAATCTGGTCATGCGCCGCGTCAACAGCGGATGACTTCTGTGCAAATCCGGCCGGTGCAAGACGCGAGAGCGCGCATCAGCGAACTCCTTGATACCTGTCTGGCGGAAGGTCCGCAAATCGTCACCAGGCGGGGGGGTGGAGGCGGCCGTGCTGGTACCCGTCGACGAGTGGCGGCGGCTCACGGCAACAGCCAAGCGCGCGCTGAAGGAACTGTTGCTGCAGGAGTCGGCACGAGCAACTCCGGTGCAATGTGGCCCGCTCGTGACAAGTTAGATTTTGAGGATCAGTCGTTAAACAACACCGATGAGAACTTTCAATGGTTGCGATGTTCGCCGCATGGTTGACTGCACTCTTCATATTGATCGCACTCACCATAATGGCCACGCACTGGCTAACCCAATTGCGGGACAAGCGCGCCGACTTCATACGAACCTACAGCTTTCCGGCCGGTCTAGCCGACCGACTCGGTACCCATTACCCTCAACTCACCGCACCGGATCGCCAACTGGTCGAGGCCGCACTGCGCCAGTTTTTTCTCGCCTATCTCAAGGGCGGACGCGAGTTCGTCTCCATGCCGTCACAGGTCGCGGATGATCTCTGGCACGAGTTCATCCTCTACACCCGTCACTACCAGTCGTTTTGCCGCCAGGCGTTTGGTCGCTTCCTGCATCACACACCCGCCGTCGTCCTGGGACCCAATCGTCAGAGCAACACCGGTCTGCGCCGCGTCTGGTGGTATGCCTGTAAAGAAGAACAGATCGACCCCCGAAATCCCGCCCGCCTGCCGTTGCTCTTCGCCCTGGATGAGACACTGAAGATCGATGGCGGTTTTCGCTATGCGCCCGATTGCAGCGGAGTTAAAAGCGATGGCGGCGGATCCTACTGCGCGGGCGATATGTCCAGTACCGATTTCGACGGCACCACCGATGGGTTCGGTGACTCCTCTTCGGGGGATGGCGGGGATGGTGATGGCGGTGGCTGCGGCGGGGACTAAAGCGATTGCCGGAGAATCATTTTTGTTGCCGGAACGCGTGACGGAACATCGGCAAAACAGGCAGTCAGGGCCGCCCCGTCAAGATATAGCGCAGATCGAGCCGCTCGGGCAGCACCGCCGTGAGTTCGCTCGGCGATCCGTAAAAGGCCATGTGGCCGCGCTCCAGGACCGCGATACAGTCACAGGCCTCGCCCAGGGCGTCCGCCCGGTTGTCGGTGGCAATCAGGGTCAGGCGGCGCGTCTCGCGCTGCGCCCGCAGCACCTGGAGCGTCTCGATAGCCGCGGCCGGGTCCAGTCCGTCGGTGAGCCCATCCCACACCAGCAGGCTCGGCCCGCTGATCAGCGCGCGGGCCAATTCGACCTGACGCCGTTGCCCCAACGAGAGCGCGCGCGGCAGGTGATTCTCCAATCCGTCCAGGCGCAGCGTGGCGATCACCAGCCGCGCCGCGCGGGCCTGCTGCGCCCGCCCGCCGGGCAGCTCGCGCAGGGGCAGCAACAGGTTCTCGATCACGCTGCGATGTTCCAGCAGTGAGCCGCCTTGGAGCACGGCGCCCATGCGCCCGCGCAACGCGGTCATGGCGCGGACGCTCAGTCCTTGCAGATCCTCGCCCAGGACGCGCACCGACCCCGCGGACGGCGTGTCCAGGCCCAGGATCAGGCGTGTTAAAAGACTCTTGCCCGCGCCGTTGGGACCGACGATCAGAAGCCAGGCCCCGCGCGGCACCCGCAGGTTGATCTCCGCCAGGGCGCAGTGCCCGCCGACATGTTGATAGACGCCGGTCAGTTCGAGCGCCCACTCCGGAACCGGTTCCGCGGGCGCGTCCGCCGTTGGGTCCGGGCCGGACGCCGCGCTCACTGACGCACCAGCAGGATGATCGCCAGGTCGGCGATGAGGATGACGGTGACCGCGCCGATCATGGTCCGGGTGGCCGCCGCGCCGATGTTCAGGGGATCGCGGCCCGCGGCCGTGCCGTTGACCGTGGCGATGAGTGCGATGAGCAGCGCAAAGAGCATGGGTTTGAGGATCGCTTCCAGCAAATCATCGGGTCCCAGGGCGCTGGCCAGTGAATCCAGAAACAGCGCCGGCGGGACATTCGCCACCAGCCACAGCCACAGGAAGGTCGCGGCAAAGGTGACCAGACTGCCCCACACCGCGAAGGCGAAACTCATGATCAGCATGGCCAGCAGCGCCGGGGCCAGGGTGTAGGTCAGTGGGTCGATCCCGGTGATCAGCAATCCATCCACCTCGCCCCGCACCGAGAGCGCGGCCTGTCGCACCGCCAGGGCCACCCCGGCCCGGCCCGCCACCAGAATGCCCACCAGAATCGGCACCAACTCCATGACCAGCGCATAGTTGATCGACAACAGCACCAACCCCGGCAAGTTGAAGCGTTCCAGAACCGACTCGGTCTGATGGCCCAGGATGGCGCCAACGACGATCGCGACCAGGGTCATGGCCGGGAGGATGGTCAACCCGGACTGGCGCAGCGACCAGGCGAAGGCCGGCAGGTCCAGGCGTCCCCGCCCCAGCAGAATCCGCAGATAGAGTCCAAGGCAGCGCCGCAGCGCCAGGGCCGCGAGGCCCAGGCTCTCGATCCAGCCGAGCGGCCAGGTCCCGGCACGGGGCGGGCGATCATAGGGGTCGCGATTCAGGTCTGCGGCCTCAGGCGGCTTGTATGAGCGAACGGACGGCGCGCCGCCGCGGCATCATCGGCAAGCAGGCGAACAGATCGATCCAACGCATTCCGGACTCCTCCTAAGATCCACCACCGAGCCATTGATAATCGATGCCATTTCGCCCTCAGCGAGACCGCTGGTCCGCGCAGCGGACCCTACGGATCGCGGCCTTCCCGTCGGGTCCGCTGTGCGGACCGACGCGCCTATACCGCGCCAGCTCCGGCAATCGTCGAGTCTGCCGGGACCGATCCATCCTATAACATTGCATACCGCGCTAGGCGCGGCTTATATCAGAACAATATCGTATTGCTCCTGGGAATAGAGCGCCTCGGCCTGCAGCCGGATGGGTCTGCCGATGAATTCCTCCAGCTCGGCCAGATGGGCGGACTCCTCGTCCAGCATCCGGTCCACGACCTCTTGCGAGGCCAGGACCAGCAGGGTTTCGACCTCGAACTGGCGCGATTCGCGCAGGATCTCCCGAAAGATCTCATAACAGGTGGTCTCGGGGGTCTTGACCGAACCGCGCCCGCCACAGCAAGGGCAGGGCTCGCACAGCACATGTTCAAGTGACTCACGGGTGCGCTTGCGGGTCATCTCCACCAACCCCAGCGCGGAGACCTCGGTGATGTGGGTCTTGGCGTGATCGCGCGCCAGCGCCTTTTCCAGCGCCCGCATCACCTGGCGCTTATGCTCCTCCTCGGTCATATCGATGAAGTCGATGATGATGATGCCGCCCAGGTTGCGTAGCCGCAATTGACGGCAGATCGCCTGGGCCGCTTCCAGGTTGGTCTTGAAGATGGTTTCTTCCAGATTGCGATGCCCGACGAAGGCGCCGGTGTTGACATCAATGGTGGTCATGGCCTCAGTCTGATCGATCACCAGATGACCGCCGGATTTCAGACTCACCTTGCGCAGCAGCGCCTTCTTGATCTCCTCCTCCACCCCATAGAGGTCGAACAGCGGGCGCTCCCCCTGATATTGCTCGATGCGGTCCTTGATCTCCGGGATGTAATTAGCGGCGAAGGGAATCGCCTTCTCCACCATGGCGCGCGAGTCGATGCGCACCCGCTCCACCT
Source organism: uncultured Lamprocystis sp. (assembly GCA_964470155.1). GTDB lineage: Bacteria > Pseudomonadota > Gammaproteobacteria > Chromatiales > Chromatiaceae > Thiodictyon. The sequence goes on from CAYYAY010000025.1 coordinate 36,341, forward strand.
CCGGGGTGACCAGATCGCGCAGGGCGCGCAGGGCCAGCGGCAGATCGTCGTGGATGAGTCCGATCTGGGTGGCCTGGAGACAGCGCTCCCGCACCCCGCGCCACAGCTTGGCGAGGAACTCCATGTCCTTCACCAGCGCGTCCTCGCCAACCCCTTCCGCCGCCGTGCGGGCAATGAAACCGCCCTGGCCCGGATGCGCATCCACATAGCGCGCCAGGATATCGCGCAGGCGGCGACGCTCGTCTTCATCATCGATCTTCTGGGACACCCCGGTACTGGAGAGCGCGGGCATACACACCAGATAACGCGAGGCCACCGAGATATTGGTCGTCAGGCGCGCGCCCTTGGTGCCCAAGGGGTCCTTGACCACTTGCACCACCATCTCGTCACCTTCGCGGACCAACTCGTTGATATGCTCGCCGCGCGGCTCACCCTCGGCACCGATGATGTCGGACGCATGTAGGAAGGCGGCGCGATCCAGGCCGATCTCGATGAACGCGGCCTGCATCCCCGGCAGCACCCGCACCACCCGACCTTTGTAGACATTGCCCACCAGACCGCAGCGTTCGGCGCGCTCGATGATGATCTCGTGCACCACACCGTTCTCCACCACGGCGACCCGGGTCTCCGGCGGGGTCACATTGATCAGGATTTCTTCGCTCATGGGGTCGTCTCGGTGGGAACCTGCGCGATCGGAACGGACGCCCGGACGGCCGTGTTGGGAATGAGTTCGATCCCGGCCTGCCCCAGCAGCCGCCCGGTCTCGAACAGCGGCAGACCCATGACACCGGAATAACTGCCGTTGAGACCGGCGATGAAGAGCGCGCCCAGACCCTGGATGCCGTAGCCGCCGGCCTTGTCCTGAGGCTCACCGGTGAGCCAATAACGCAGGCACTCGTCCTGGGTGAGCGACCGGAAGGTCACCCGGCTCTCGGATAGATCGGTCCGCTCCCCGTCCGGCGCGATCAGCGCGACCGCGGTCAACACCCGATGCGAGCGCCCGGACAGGGACTGCATCATCGCCAGACAATCCTCCGCGGTCGCGGGTTTGCCCAGGATGCGCTCCTCGACCACGACCGTGGTATCCGCACCCAGCACCGGACGGGAATCCCCCGCCGGGAGGGCCGCATGCGCCTGCCGCGCCTTCTCCAAGGCCACGCGCAGCACATAATCCTCCGGGGGCTCGCCGGGGCGGCAGGTTTCGTCGACCACGGCCTCCACCACCGCGAACCGCACCCCGATCTGGGTCAGGAGCTCGCGTCGGCGGGGCGAGCGGGAGGCCAGGTATATCTGGGGATCAGCGTCGGACATCATCAACTTAACTTATCTACCGAACAGTCGCGGGCGGCGAGATTTCGATGAGTATACAGATGGATATAGTGAACGGTTTTGCGTTTGCGGTTTTTCGTTAATGTTCATCAAGCATCGAGAAACGAGAAACAAACCGCAGCCGGCTTCAGCCGCGATGATACGGGTGTCCCTTCAGCAGACTCCAGGCCCGGTAAACCTGTTCGGCCAGGATCACCCGCACCAGCGGATGGGGAAAGGTGAGACGCGACAACGACCAACAGTAATCCGCGCGTTCCAGACAGGCCGGGGCTAACCCATCGGGTCCGCCCACCAGCAGCGCCTGATCCCGTCCGCCGCCCAGCCATCCAGCCAACTGGCGGGCCAGCTCCGCGGTGCTCCAGCCCTGGCCCCGCCCATCCAGCGCGACCACCCCCGCCCCCTTCGGAATCGCCTTGAGCAGACGCGCGGCCTCATCCTGCCGGGCCAGATCCGCGCCGCCGGTCTTGCCGCGATGCAGCGGGTCCACCTCGATCAGGTGCAGCGCGCACTCCGGGGGCAGGCGTCGGGCATACTCCTGATAACCGGCCTCCACCCAGTCGGGCATCCGCCGCCCGACACAGATCAGATGGATACGCATCGGCGGCGATCCTGGCGCTTAGTCCAGGGTCGGCCCCAGAATGACCTCCAGCACCTCAAAGCCGCGTTCCTCCAAGGCATCGATCACATCCTCCACCGGCACCCGCCCGGTCCCCGGCGCGCGCGCGGACTCCAGGGCGGCGATCAGCCCGGTCACCAGGCGATACGCTTCAGTGCTGCCCAGATCGCGCGGCAGCCGCAGTAGGCGCATTCGCGCCGGGTCCGCGTTCGGCAACAGCATGAGTTGTTCGGCCATGGGTCTGTCCTCGTGGCGCGGCGGCCGGTTGGTCACCGTTAGTGGGGATCATAGCCGGGGGAGCGCTGGTCCCGCCAGGCGGGCCGCGGCCGTCGCGCGGATCGCGTCCCAGTCCGCAGGGTCCATGGGCACTTCGGGACTGTCCAGTCCTTCGAGAAGGGCTGCTTCCAGCGCCTCCTCGGCCTTGCGCCGCTCGTCCGCGCGAATCAGTTCGCGCACATACTCGCTTGCGCTGCTGAAACGGCCTGCTGCCACCTGGCTGTCGACGAACTGCTTCAGGGGGTCTGGCAAGGAGATGTTCATGGTCTGCATCGGGTACCTCCGTTTCCCCTCAGGTTGGCACGGGCGGGCAGGGGTGGCAAGTGTTGCCAGGAGGCGCGGGTCAGGCCCAGATTCGCGGGCTGTGGAAGAGCGAGATCTTACACGCGAAGAACCGCTTCACCCCGGTCTGCTCCATGCGCTACAATGACTACGGAATCCGCACGGATGGGGCTTATCCGATCATCGGAGAATAGATTTGACTTCGATGTCAGTGCCATTTGCAAAGACATCCAGGCCAAGCAACTAAGAAGCGGACGTGAGTTCGTATCATTTCCGGCTCGGAAACCGACGACAAAGAAAGCCAAGCAATGACTTGGCTCCCGGCACGCAGGCCAGCATTTGGGCATCGCTGACGATCGAGACCCGGCATAACGACCATCCTCAAGGCCCACGTGACTCAGACTCTCCAGCCAGTGTATAGCCTTCGCACGTGATTACCGGACGTAGGGGCGGTTTCAAACCCGCCCCTACACGAAAATCCGTTTGGATATCAGGTGCGAACGCTATGACAGGGCATAGCGCGCCGCGGGTAACGATCGGAAACCCAAGTGCTTCAGGTCCTGCAGATTTCGCTGAAACAGGTATTGGATCGGCGAGGTATCCGCGATGACCTCACGCATTGGCGAAATCGTGCGCCAGTTCGTCCGCGGTCAGATCAAAGGTGGCGACGCCGTAGTCGGCCAGCCTGGCGAGGAACAGGGGTCGCGGCACGTCGGCCAGTTCCGCCGCGGCCCCGGAGGACAGCCGCCCCAGTTCAAAGAGCTTGACGGCGGCCATCATTCGCAACGCGATGCCGGCCTGACGGTCATCGGCGCCGAGCTGCAGGGCGATCTCCGCGGGGATATCGAAGGCGACGCGGGACATGGTTGGAACCGCTGTTGGCGCCGACGCGCGCTGGAGCCGCCGACAGTCCGGGGCGTCCCGCATCGGGGGGACGACACCGTAACGCACGACTGGATGGTAGTCGCGCCACGGTGTGACGGCAAGACAGGGGTCTGCGAGGGCCGCGCGCATGACCTCAGGGAGTGCCATGCCCGCGTTCGATCGCGGTCGTGACTTCACCCCGCAATTGCTCGACCTCGGCTTTCGCCTCGTCGCGCATCTGCTCGACCTCGGTCCTGGCCTGGCCGCGCAGTCCCTCAAGCTCGGCCTTGACCGCGCAGCGGGTCTGTTCGATGCGCACCGCCAAGTCCGCCCGCGCCTGCTCGATCTCTTTACGCAGTTTCAGGTCGGTCTCGCACGACCCGTCCTGGGCGTCCGGGTCCGGCACGCCAGGAGCCGATGCGTGCCGGCCGACGGCATCCGCGACGCTGGCCCGCTCCTGCGCCGCCTTGGTCAGGGCTTGAAAGCGTTCTAAGGCAGATGTCATAGGATTTTCTCCGGATAGTGCGACAAGACGTTGGTTAAGGCACCAGCCCCAGCGCGGCGCGCAAGGTCGCAACGTCGGCAATGAACCGCGACGAGCACAACGGATTGCATGGCAACATCATACGCCTTGGCCATGACGAATAGGTAAGGCGCGAGGGCCGACCACCCCGCTCAAACCAAGGTCTCTACTGCGAAGGCCGCCACGGCGAACCCCGAACCAGTGAATCCAGTCCCAAAAAAAACCCGGCATGAGCCGGGTCATAACGTCTCCCTATCGAGAGACGAGGAGGACTCGATTGGACCTATCCTGCCGCGCCGACCGAGACGCGAGCAGGCTTGGGCTCATTCAGCGACGGCTTGAGGATGAGCAGCGCGATGGTGGTCAGCAGCTTGAAAGCCGCCCCACCACCGATGGCCATCAGCGCCGCCGCCAGGGTGCCTTCCTCCTTGAACGCCTCGATACCGAAAACGAATGACAGGGCAATGCAGAGCCCGCCCGCGACCACGATCGGCAGCATGTAGGACACGCCGGTCAGCAGGTGCTTGTAGGGACCTTCGAGGCGGCTGCGGGTCGCGGCTTTGCCGACAGTCGCCGCGGGAGCGGTGCCGCCGGCCGTGGTCGCCTCGACCTTGGCCCGCGCGATCAGGTCAGCCGCACCCTTGACCGCGGCGCCGACCGAGGTCGTATACAGCGGCTTGCCGGCGAAACGGACGGGATCCACGTGGGTGTCGGCGGCGATGATGACCAGATCCGCCGCGGCGATCAGCACGGCGTCGGCGGCGGCGATGGTTTCATCCAGCAGCGGGTTGGTGGTCCCCATGGCGCCATGGACTTCCACCTGGATGTCGTGGCCGAGCAGCGCCGCGGTTTTCTTGAGCGCCTCTGCGGCCATCATGCTGTGGGCGATACCGGTCGGGCAGGAAGTGACTGCTATCAGTTTGGCCATCGGGTTCTCCGCAATCAATCTTGGCTAAGCGTTTGTATCTGGACGCGGGCAGCGTAGGCGTCGATGACCTCGGGGCCGGGCAGGTGGGGGCCGACCTCGCCCAGGGTGCCCAGCGAAAAGGCGGTAGCCAGCCGGGCGCGGTCGGCCAGGTCGAGCCCGCGCAGAGTCCCGGTGACGATGCCGGCCACCATCGCATCGCCGGCACCCACGGTGCTCTTGACGGTGATGGCGGGCGGAACGGCGAATACGGCCGCGGTGCCTTCGACGAACAGGGCGCCCGCGGCCCCCATGGAGACGGCCACCAGGCCAACCCCCTGCTCGATCAGGGTCCGCGCGGCGGCGAGCACGTCCGCCTGGGACGCCAGGGATCGACCCACCAGCTCGCTCAGCTCATCGATATTCGGCTTGATGATGTCCGGTCCGCGGCCGACCGCCGCGGCGAAGGGCTCACCGCTGGCATCGAGTACCACCGCTTTACCCTGGCGCTTGAGATGCGCGACCAAATCCGCGTAGAGGCCGGTCGGCACCCCGGCCGGAACGCTGCCGGAGAGCACGAACCAATCGGTCCACCGGTCGATCATGCGCAGCACCGCCGGATGCAGCCCGTCGGCCTGCCGCGACAACAGCGGATGCATCCGGTCCACGGCCAGGCAATACTGAGTCAGGTCGTTGGAACCAATCGAGAAAAAGTCCACTTCACGGGCCAGTTCCGCGGCCATCATGACCGCGGACGGAACCTCGATCATGATCCTGGTCGCCGTCGGTGGGCGCCAGGACCAAGGTCCCGCTGTTGCCGTCGAGGACACAGAGGGTGCCGTCGGCCAGGTCGAGCACCGAGTCGCCGGCCCCGACCAGGGCCGGAATGCCCAAGGAGCGGGCGATGATGGCCGTGTGCGAGGTGGGCCCGCCGCCCGCGGTGCAGATGCCCAGCGCCAGGGCCGGATCGAGGCGCGCGGTATCGGAGGCGCTCAGTTCGTCGGCGATCAGGATGACTGGGGTATCCGGCGGCTGCGGGGCATCCTCGATGCGCTCGGCCAGGGAACGCAGGACGCGCCACCCGACATCGCGCAGATCCAGGGCGCGGGCGGCCAGCAGCGCATCGGTCTGACTGGCCAGGGTCTTGGCTTGCTGCCCGTAGCTCTGCTCCCAGGCATAGCCGGCGCTGCGGGCGTCATCGCGGATCAGGGTCCGGGCCGTCTCGATCAGGCCCTGGTCCTCCAGAAACTCCGCGTGAGCGAGGAAGATGGCAGCCTTGCCGACACCGGCCCGGGCCTTGACGTCCTGGTAGAGTTCGGCCAACTCACGCTTGGCGGCTTCGATGGCACGGTCGAGCCGGATCAACTCGGCGGCGGGGTGGCGCGCCGTGGCCGCTACCACGATCTTGCCGCGCTGGTAGCGCCACACCGGCCCCAGCGCCAGCCCCGGCGAGGCCGCCACCCCGATCAGGCTAAGGCCCTCCCAGGCGATCGGCGGCTGCTCGCCGGGAGCCGCGCCGGCTGCCGCTTGCTCCTCTTCACCCAGGCCTGCCGTGATCGCCTTCTGCAAGGCCGCCAGCGCCGCGTCCGCGTCCGAACCGGCAGCCATGACGCGCACGGTCGCGCCCCCTTCGACCCCCAGATTCAAGAGCGCGATCAGACTTTTGGCATCGCCGACCCGAGTGCCGTGACGCACCCGGATGGTCGCCTCGAACCCCTTGGCAATGCCGACCAGCAGCGTGGCCGGACGGGCGTGCAGCCCGTGCGGACCCGCGATGACCAGGTCGACAAAGTGGGCCAAATCCTCGGGCTGAGCCTGCGGCACCGGCCGCTGCGACGCCGCCGCACCGCTGGACAGCCGCCGCTCGATGTCGGTCGCGTCGGTGGTCATCGCCAGGCGTGCGGTCTCGTCCGCATCGTCCAGGACGTCGGTCAGGTTGGACAGGATCTGCAAGTGCTCATCCGACTTGGCGGCGATCCCCACCACCAGATGCACCCGGTCGCCCGGATTCCACTCCACCCCGGCCGGAATCTGCAGGACGGTCACCCCGGTTTTCTTGATCAGGCCGCGGTCTTTCGGCACCCCGTGCGGAATCGCGATGCCGTTGCCGAGAAAGGTGTTGGCCACCTTCTCCCGGGCCAGCAGGCTGTCCACGTAGCCGGGCTCGATGTAGCCGGCCTCGACCAGAATCCGGCCGACCTGACGAATGGCGTCGGTCTTGTCCGCGGCGGCGGCGCCCAGGCGCACTGCTTGAGAGTCTAGAGAGATCATGCCGTTCCTCCTACGCTGTTATTGAGACACCTAAACCGCGTCCAGCGCGAAATGCGCAATTTCCATGGTGTGTTCGGCCTTGGGGATTTCGCCAACGTGGGTGGAGACGCGGTTTAAAGTTTATATTTTTTAGAACCTTAAACCGCGCCAGATCCAGCAATCGTAGAGTCTTCCGGGACCGTTCTCGTCCAACAACATCGCATACCGCGCTGGGCGCGGTTTAGAGGCACGGCCGAGTACGGAGCGATGTTTTTTGACCCGGAAACCATGGTCCCGTCCATCGACAATCCCGGCTGGGTGCGGGCCTTGCAGGACTTCCTGGACCTGTGCCAATACGGCCCGGCCGATGCCGATCGGCTTGACAGTCAGCGACACCGGCTGCGGCATGAGCCCGGAGTTGGCCGAGCGGGTCTTCGAGCCTTTCTTTACCACCAAGCCCCTCGGCAAAGGCAGCGGGCTGGGACTCAGCATGGTCTACGGCTTCGTTCGGCAGTCCGGCGGCAGCATCGCCATCGACAGCGTGCCGGGACAGGGAACGCGGATCCGCATCCGGTTACCCGCGGCGGCGCCTGCAACCATTCCAGGCCGCTCCGACTTGAGTGGAGCGTCATTCCGGCAGGATGCCGGAATCCAGTACCATGGACGGTACCTCTCAGCAAACACGGACCTGCAAGCTGAAACGGACCGCCTCGCTAGACCTTCTGCACATCCGCAGCGAACACATAGCCGGCCCCCCGCTCGGTACGCAGCAGCCGGGGACATGCGGATCGGAATCGTCGAGGTCGCCCGCAGCCGCCGCGCAATCGTCAGCCCGTCCTGATCGGGCAGGCGGATATCCAGCAGGATGATATCCGGCGTCGCCCCCTTGAGCACTGCGCCCAACGCGGCCTCGCTGCCGGCCTCCAGCGCAACCCACCCCGGTTGCCGCACCGCGTGGCGCACGAGTTCGCGGACATCCGGATCATCATCGACGATGAGCACCTGAATCATGGGTCTGAAGACCTAAACCGCGCCCAGCGCGGTATGCGCTGTTCTTGGATGCGATCGGCCCCGGCAGACGCGACGATTGCTGGAGCTGGCGCGGTTTACAGTTTTAAGAAATGTAAACCTTAAACCGCGTCTCCACGCTCTCATAATGTGGGCTTTGCGGTGGAAACCTGCTGAGGCGCCCCATCCTCCTGCCTCTGGAAGCACCTCGCACTCAGCCATGACATCATTCCTGACGGATCGTCTCGCACACGACATCAGCCAGCTGACTCTCGACGAACTGGCGCAGGGCTTCGGTCATGAAGACTTGCCTTCAGGCGAGCCTGCGCTATAGTCTCGTCATGCGCCACCCCATCGACCCGAAAATCGATTGCGTCTTCAAAGCATTGCTTGGTGCCGAGGCGAATCGGAGGCTGCTGATCCATTTCCTGAATGCGGTCCTGGGGGCGGAGCTGGCCTGCCCGGTGGTTGAGGTCGAGATCCTCGACCCCTACAACGAGCGGGAGTTTCTCGACGACAAGCTCAGCATCGTCGATGTCAAGGCGCGCGACGCCCGGCAACGGATCTTCCAGGTCGAGATCCAACTGCTGGCCGTGCCCGATCTCCTGGCCCGTATCTTGTACGGGTGGGCGGATCTCTACAGCGGCCAGCTCAAGGACGGTCAGGATTACGGCGAACTCAAGCCGACCTATTCCATCTGGCTGCTCGGCGAAACCCTGCTGCGCGACGTACTGGGCTACGCCCACCGTTTCCGGATGCGCGACGAACAGGGCCGCGGACTTCTCGACCACGGCGGGATCTATCTCTTGGAGCTTGGCAAATTCGCCCGCAGCCAGGCCCACGCCGACGACGTGGCCAACGAACTGGAGCGCTGGCTGCGCTTCTTCACCGAAGCCGAGCGGCTCGACGAAAACGCGCTGCCCCATTGGATGCAAACCGAGGAGATGCGACAAGCCATGAGCGTTCTGATGGCATTTTCAGAGAAAGAGCGCGCCTACCATGTCTACCAGGCGCGCCAGAACTTCCTGCGCCAGCAGCGCAGTATCCAGCGCCGGATCGCCGAGCTGAGCGCGGCGGCGGAACAGGCGCGGGCGCGACTGGAGTGCGAGCGGACGGAGAAGGCGCAGGCGCGCGCTGCCGCGGAGCAGGCGCGCGCTGCCGCGGAGCAGGCGCGAGCCGCCGCGGAGCAGGCGCGGACCGCCGAAGAGCGGGCGCGCTGGGAAAAGGAGCAGGCACATGCGCAGACCGAAGCGGCACTGCAACGCGAAGCCGCGGCGCTTGCCGAAGTCGAGCGGCTGAAGCGGCTCTTGATGAATGGCTCGAACGACTAGCGGGGAGGATTAAGAGTCTGGTTCAAATAACGTAAATTGGGGACAAGGGGAAGGCCTCCGGTATCTCCACAGAGTTTCTTCTTCATGGCAGCGTGAATCAAGTCGAAGAATATCATCATTTCTTTCAGAACTAAACTTCTAATGAACGGCTCTTCCTGCCGGAATGCTGGACGTCCGATCCCAAACGCTGCGAGAAGGCCGGGATCCCAGAGGGAAAGCGGATATTCAAAACGAAACTCGACCTCGCCCTTGAGATGGTCAAAGCCGACGTCGAGGCTGGCGTAGAGTTTGGCTGGGTCGGGGGAGATGGTCTCTACGGTCATGGAACCGAGCTCGGTCGCTTGGATAACATGGGGTTAACGTTTTTGCTCGAGGTGCATTGTAATCAACAGATCTATCCAACGAAACCGCATCTCAGTATTCCTGAAAGCACGTCGAAACGTGGAGCGAAACCAACGAAACTGCGTGCCGATAGCGATCCCATTCGAGTCGATTTCTACGCCCAGCAACTTTCTTCTTATGAATGGCAGACGGTCACGGTTCGCGACGGCACGTAGTATTATTCATTGTTTAACCTATTTCTGACTCGTTGCTTAGTGACAGGGACTCACGCTCGCTTGCGTTTCACGGCAAGTCTGACTCCAATATCCCACAGGCCCCTTGAACATATTCATAGCCAGGCAGGTAGATCCTGAATTTGTTATTACGGAAATCCCATGTCGCCAAGGGAATTGTCGAGATAACCGTTCCAGGCTTATCGCTCAGACAGGTGCCGTTCGAACCGACGAACGGGCTGTTCTCCATCCGACATTGGCAGGTCAATGGCCGTTCCGGATCGGTCGGGCGCGCAGTTTCAGTACAGGGTGCAGCCATACAGTCAGCCCATGGGCCTGTGCTACAGCCCACCGGCTGCCAATTATCGCACCAGCCCCGATAAGAATAGGTCGAGACCCACGGATACTTGACGTTGTTCACCGTATATTGGCCGGTCTTGATGGCGACGCAAACCGGAGCCTGGTCCACTGCACAAGGATGGGCGTCCGTACAGACGGCTTGGGTCATGCGCTTGACCGCCAGGTCCTGAATTTTGCTGGGGAATACGATATGCTGCTCGTCGACTGACCAGCAGGCGCAGTTGGCCGTGTTGCCGGAAACTTTGCAGTCCCTGGAGAAATCGCAGAGTGCGTGCTTACCGGTACACACGACTGCGGCTTGTGGCGAGACGGCGTCCGCAAGAACGCTGCCGTCAGCATCGGCGGCGACGACACCTGCGACAGACTCGGGGTTCCCCCCGTGGGCCCAGTCAATTAAAACAAATGACAAAGCCAACATGGACACAGACGCGAGCGCGATCATTCGAAGTCTCATTTTACTCTCCTGTCAGTACAGTTGCATAACCGGCAATGATGAAACATTGCCACGAAACCCTGGAATCGATTCCGTCAATCATCAATCCCCCAACACCTGCCGCAACACCTCAACCGCCTCGCGCCGGCTCAAATGGCGGTCGACTGAATAGCGGGTCGCGGCGATGGACGGCGGTGATTGCAGACAGAGCGGGCAGCCGGCTTCGCTGGCGCAGGGGCATTCGGCGAGCCAGTCGCGGGTGTGCTCCAACATACGGCGCAACAGGGCGTCGTCTTCGTTCAGGGCATCGATCAAACCGATGCCGTGCGGATAGAGATCGAGGATGACCAGACCCGATTCGCGACGGCGGCCGACCTTGAGGTTCTCCGCGGCCATGACGCGCACCGCGTCCTCTTCGACACCAACATGCACCGCCAGGACCTGGCTCAGGGCCAGCGCGATGGAATGCAGGGCGGCGCTGCGCTCGGCCAGGTCTTCTTCGAGAAAGCGCAGCATCAACCCCGTGGTCGGGAAGGTCAGGCTCTCGATGGGTTCGCCCCAGTCGGTCTCGCTGTGGCGCGGCGCGCCTGACTGTGCATCGAACGGGCCCTCGCGCCGGACCTCGATCAGCCCGCTGACTTCCTCCGCGTACTGCGTCTGGATGACGACCTTATTGAGCGTATTATGGGCGAAGAACGCCTGGTTCTGACTGGGGTCGACCAGGGTGCGGCGCAGCCGCGGTTCACTCACCCGCCAGGTCAGCACCGGGTCATCGGTGCGGGTGCAATAGAGCACGCCGCGGCGCTTGATCTCCTGCGCATCGGTGCTGGGCCAGGTGTTGATGCGGAAGGTCTGGCCCTTGACCTGAAAGACGCGCCGCGGATAAGCGACGATGGTCACCCGCTCCGGATCGATGCGCAGCAGCAGTTCTTCGGCCTCACCGGCCTCGCGCAGAATGATCGAGACCAACTGATCGCCGACCGTGTCCAGGGGACCGGGCCGATATTCCGCGACCGAACTGGTATAGCCGGTATCGACCTTGAGCCGGTTTTCGTGGTCGAGAAAGCGCACGTCGCGGCGCTCGATCTGGTGATGATTGGCCAGATCTTCCAGGACCGGATCGAGGATGCTGTCGCGCCATTGAAAGGTGGTGAGCAGGCCGTTGGCCACCGCTTCCATCTCACGCAAGGCGAGCAGCAAATGACGGCGCACGATCGCCGGTTGCGGCACACCCGGGACCAATCGACGCACCAGACGGAAGAAGGCCGCGGGGTCCTGCTCCAGGCGCAGCAGCAACCGGCGCACATAGGGATTCCCCGGCGGCAGCAGCACACCGACATGGTGGGCCGACAGGTACTCGATACAGCGTCCGCCCTGGGAGAGCAGATGACCGAGCGAGAGCACGTCCTCGGCGCGCACCTCCATGATCCGCGCCCCCGCGTCGGCCGGCCCCGGCGGCAGCCACTGCACCAGGCGGTGGCCGTCGATCCGCTGTTGCAGGAAGTCGGCGGCCTTGATCCGATCCAGGCCCCGCGGCGGCTCGAAGCGGGTGCGCCAGCCGGCCTCCACCGAGGTCCGGGCGGCCAGCAGGCTGGGGTCCCAATGATCCTGTGCGACCAGGTCCGCGGGCTTGAGGTCGGCCGTCGGCTCCAGCAGGTGGATGCAGAGCGGATGGCGGCGGCGCTGGGCGACCACCACCCGATCCTCGGCCTGGTAGTCATAGGGCAGTGTCTGCGCAACGAAAGCGGCGAAATTGGCCTCGTGACTCCGGTGGTAGCGGGCGAAGGTGAGTGAGCAGGTCTCCTGCCGGCCCTTGCCCTTGATCAGCCGGTGCAGACGATGGGAGACGGCCCAGAAGTTGGCGGCCATGACTCCGGAATAGGCGTCCAGGTCCCACCAGGCGACGAGACCGATGCGGTTGAGCAGCAGCGGATGATCGGACAGGTCGGCCAACTGATCCGACAGGGTGCCGGCCGTGAGCACCCAGACCATGGCCGTGGTATCGATGGGCGCATTGGGCCGCGGCAAATGGATCAGCTCGCGGCCCGGCAGCCAGGGCGCAAGACGCTCCGCGAGCGCGGTCGCGCCCCGCGGACAGATCACCAGGGTAACCAGTTCCAGACGCAGGTGAGTGAGCCGGATGGCCGCGGCCAGGGCCTCCAACTGGCCGGCATCGTCCGGGGCCAGGATCAGCCGGTCCAGCCCATGGCGGCGCCGGCCGGCACCGGCGCCGAACAGATCGGCGATGGCCTCGACCAGCTCCGGGGCCACCTGGCGCTCGCGCAGGAAGGGCCATTGGTCGAGCAGTGCGCGGGCGCCGGGGTCCTGGGTCTGAGCCCCTTCAAGACTGGGTTCGAGCCGGGCGAGCAGCGTGACGGCAAAGCCGCGGCGGCGTAGCGCGTCCACCCAGTCCTCGGCATCGCATTCAGGCGCCGGCGCCCCCGCCACGGTTGCCGCCGCCGCATCTCCCGCCCGGCCGCGGCTGAAAGCAAGGACGATGAGGGTGACGGCGAGGACGGCCAGGGTCCCCCAAAGTGCGGCACGCGCCCGGATCGGCCCTTCGCCGAGCTGATCGGCGCTCCAGACCAGCAGCAGCAACAGCGGCGACGCCAGGGCATACCCCACCCAGTGCCGCGCACACACGAACCCGGCTGAACCGGCCAACCAGCCGCCGGGGCGCGGCTGTTCCGGCCCGCGTTGCGCCGCGGGCAGCAGGAGCCGGATCAGGATCACCGCGAACCAGACGGCGAACGGCATGGCAAGCGCCCACCACTCGGGATGCGCCAACCGCTGCCCGTCCGCGCCCAGGGGCGTCGGCACCGGCAGTTCCAGGACGGGCAGTCCCGGCAGATCGATCGTGAGCCCGGTCGCGTCGAACAAGGGATGCCAGCCCTTGAACCACCAGGCCGCCTCAAGCCATTGGAGGGTCCAGGCATAGAGCAGCGGCAATGCCAGCAGGCCGCCGCACCAGACCAGGACCTGGCTCCAGAAGGCGCCGCTGTCCCGGTCCGAGGCCCGTGCGATGACCAGGGCATTGACCGCGAATGCCAGCCCCAGCGCGGCGGCGAAAGCCGCGACCGGGATCAGCCAGACCGGCAGCGCGGCGACCTGGCTCATTGTCCCTGCCCCCGTGGGCGTGGCGCCCCGCCGCGCTGCAACCCGGCCGAGAACCGCACTGCCAGGCTCATACCTGCTCCCGCTCCAGGTTCGCCGCCGCCACCCCGGTTTGCAGCACCAGCAAATAGACCCGCGCGTGATCGCGGGCCGGGATGATGTCCTCGGCGATGATGCCGAGCCGGTTGTTCAGTTCCTCGACCAGGCCCGGCACCCTGCGCCAGCGCTGCGCGGTGATGCACCAGCGCTGCTCATCGGTGACGCCGGTGTCCTGCATGAACCGGCAGGCCGGCGCCAGCCGGCTATGGTCGATGAAATCGATCAGTTCGCGGCGGCGCAGCGGCAGATCCTCACCGGCATCACGCCGCTGCAAGGCGTGCTCATAGCCGTCCGCATAGGGCTTGCTCAGGCTGTCGATGAAGCGCAGCGGGTCGAGGAAGGCATCGCAAAAGTGCGCGTTCCAGCCGGCGAAGGGTTGGGGCAGCGCTTCCTGTCGATAGCAGATGCGGTCGCGGATCGGCGGATTGGCCTCCAGCATGGTCTCCAGCGCGCCGTCGCGGCTGACCCATTTGCGCACCGGGGTGGTCGGCTGGCTGCTGAGCCGCAGAAACTCGTTGAGCTGACGGCGCAGCCAGTCCATCTCCCGCCCGCGCTCGGCAAGCCGCTCGCCGATGCGGCTCAGGGTCTTCTGCACATCGTTGGCGAGACTGGAGCGGATGTTGCGGCGCACGCGCTCCAGCAAGGACTCGCGCAGCGGCGCCAGCAGGTCGCGGATATGGTCATGAAAGCGTCCGCGCTCGGCGCTGGTGAAAAAACGCTGGGCGCGCGCGATACGCGCGGTGATCAGCGGTTGAATCAGCAGCGCCAACAACAGCCACAGCAGCGGCAGCCACACCAGCGTCCAGAGCAGCGGCTGATTGACCGTGTGCAGCGTGGTCACCGCCTGATCGAGCCAGCCATTCAGCCAGGTCGGACCGGGCGGTCTGAGCTGACCCGCCACCCGCACCGACAGGGGCGCCAGACCGAGTGCGAGCATCAGCGCGAACAGCGGCCAGAACCATTGCAGCGCGCGGCCCTGACGGGCCAGCCATTCGTCATGGTGATTGCGGTAGCGCCGGTGCAGCAGTCGCAGACGCCGCAGCGGGTCGGCGTCGACCACGGCCCCCGAGAACACGCCGTCAGACCCCAGGCGGCCCTCATCGTGCAGACTGTCGATCGCCTCGCGCACCAGGCGCAGCGAGGCCGGGGCGCGCGCGTCATGCAAATCGGCCTCGACTGCCGCCGCGACCTGCTGATCCAGGTCCTGAAAGTGCGCCTTCTTGAGCGCGCTGACGATCTCCCAGCCGGCGCGATCCAGCGTCTGCGCCAAGGCTTGGCGCTCGCGCTCGAAAACGGCCCGGAGGCGCTCCGGCCAGTCCGCCGCCTGCCGGTCCGTCACCGCCATCAGCGCCTGGGTCAACCGGGTGCCGCCGGCCGCGAACAACTGTTCCAGACGGGCATCGTCGATGCACTGCTCGATGGTCCGGCAGCGATAGGGTTCCAGCGTCTCCTGCACCCGCCGGGCCGCGCGGTCCGGGCACTGCTCCTGATCGCCGATCAGGGCATCCAGCCAGCGCCGTCCGAAGGTCGCCGCCGCCTCGCGGCTCAGCACCAGGGTGCTTTCTTCCAGGAGACGGATCCCAAAGGTCGCGGTAATGGGCTGGGCCAGTGACTGCTGCTGAAAGAGCCCCTGCCTGACGGCGCGCAGCCCCTCGAACAGCAGCAGTTCGAGAAACAGCACCACCTCGTCGAGCCGCACCGGCGGCGGACGATGACCCATCGCCGTGCGGCCGTCCACCAGATAACAGCGGTCGACCGCCGCCAGCCGCTGGGCCTGTCGGCGCTCCCACCCCAGCATTGAATTGCGCAAGGCCGCGCGCAGCCCTGCGGCGGTGGCGAGGGCCTCCGGCGCGCCGGCGCCCAGCCAATAGTCGTCGAAGTCCAGCACCAGGATACAGTTGAGATTCTCCGCGCCCTGCACCGCGACCTGGAAGAAGCGCGAATCGGCGAGTGTTTTCAGGATATCCTGGAGCAGGATATCCAGGTGGGGGATGGTCTCGGGGACGGTCGGACGCGCCAGGACGATCAGGTCGAGCCCCACCAGGTCGCCCTGATCGAAGGCGCCCTGCGCCATGAGCGCATCGGCCGCGCGCCGCACCCAGGGCGCGACCCCGCCCGCGGCGGCCGCCGCGTCGGCCGGCAGCACCTTGATCTGGCGGTAGAGGTCGGTCAGGAACTGGGGCGCACCGGCCGCGGCCTGGGCGGCGCTGCCGGTCGCGCCGTCGAATGGGTCGGGCAACGCCAGTAAACCCAGGTCTTCGAGCTGACGCTGGGCCGAGGCGACCCCGCCGGTCTGCGTCTCACGCCACCGCAGCACGCCGCGCAGCGCCGATTGATGCAGGAGTCGCTGCATGGCATCCAGACCGAATCCACCGTAACCAATCAAGAGTGTGCGTCTGGGCATGGTCCCTGGTCTGGCTCCTCAGCTGATACCGGCGGGGCTGGTTCCGCGTCAGGCGGCCCGGATGCGCACCTGGAGCCTCAATTCAGAGGAGCTTCACCAAGGCAGCGATGGCGGCCACTTGCGCAAACATCAGCGGAACGATCCATTTCAGCAAGTCGATCTTGGTGCGTGCCACCTCGCCGCGGACCCGCTCGATATCAAGCTTGAGCTCGGCGCGTACCTGCTCGATGTCAGCCTTGAGCTCGGCCCGTAATTGCTCGATGTCCTTTCTCAGGCTCAGTTCGGTAGTCCGCAGATCACCGCGCACCTGCTCAATCTCTTTTTTCACGTTCAGTTCGGTGGTCCGCAGATCACCGCGCACCTGCTCGATCTCCTTTTTCAGGCTTAGTTCGACGGCTTGCAGATCACCGCGCACCCGCGCAAGGTCGAGCTTGAACTCGGCACGCACCTGCTCGATCTCCTTTTTCAGGCGCAATTCAGTGGCCTGGAGGTCGCCGCGCAGCTGCTCGATCTCCTTCTGCAGACGCAACTCGGACTCACGCACATGGCCTTGGGTAGCCAAGTCCGGCAGGTGGGGGTACCGTTCTTCCAGGCGCTCAAACGCCTCGGCGATCACCCGGGCACGGGTGCGATCGTCGGGGGCCGAGGTCAGGGCATCGTAGAGTGCGACAACAGAAGTCATAGCTGTACTATGAAACCATTCATGTCAGCGGGCAAGCCCCGGCGCGGCGGGAGCCTATCCTCCGCCGCCTGGGTGCTGGACAGCGGCCTGTTGACGGAACCCGTGGCAAATCCTGATTGCGGCGAACACCGCTAACCCCAAAAAACCGACGACCGACAGCGCTTCCATCAGCATGTTCGCGATGACACTGCAAGCAGTCCTGCTCGGCCTCGGCGCGGGACTCGCGCCCGGCCCCCTGCTCGCCCTGGTGATGACCGAAAGCCTGCGCGGCGGTGCGTCCGCCGGAATCCGCGTGGCGCTCGCCCCGCTGCTCACCGACACGCCGATCGTCGCACTCAGTTGGGGCCTGGCCGGCAGCCTCGACCCCCGGTCCCCCTGGTTGGCCGTGCTGTCGTTGGGCGGAGCCTTGGTGGTCGCACACTTGGCGCTCGCGCAATGGCGCGCCGTACTGCCCGAACCGGCCGGCACCGCGGTCAACGGCGCGCTCGGGCGGGGCATGGCGGTCAACCTGCTGAGCCCCTACCCCTGGCTGTTCTGGATCACTCTCGGCGGCCCGCGGTTGGCTGCCGCCGCGGACCGGTCCCCCTGGCTCGCCCTGTGGTTCCTGTTGACCTTCTACGCACTGCTCGTCGGCACCAAGGTGGTGCTGGCGCTGCTCACCGCGCGTTGGGGGCGGGGTCTGACCGGCGGGGGATACCGCCTTGTCTGTCGCGCCTTGGGAATCGTCCTCGCGCTGTTCGCCGTGCAACTTGGCTGGGACGGGGTGGCGCGGTTGATGGGGCTGTAACCTCAAGAACAGGTCAGCGGTCGGGTTTGCGAGGCGTGTCGGCGTTCGGCCCTGTCTGAACCTCCCTTAGCAGAACCTCAATGCGGGAGATTCCGGTCGCGGTTTCCACCAACGTTTCATCGAGCCACGCAAACTCCAGTTCCGCCAGGGCCATCCGGATCACACCCAGCATGAACTCGATGAAGGGTGTCGCGCAGCCCGCCTCGGTGCTGTCCGCGATGGCCTGGTAGTAGGCCTCCTGATTGGCGTGGACCAGGGTCTCGATCGGCAGATCCGCGAAGAGACCCCGCCAGCGGCTCAAGATCAGCGTCTGCCACAGCCGGCCCATTCGACCGTTGCCGTCCGCAAAGGGGTGGATGAACTCCAGTTCATAGTGGAAAACGCAGCTCGTGATTAGGGCATGGTCGGCGCTTCGACCGAGCCAGCGGAGCAGGTCCCTCATCAGCAGCGGCACCCGGTCGGCAGGCGGCGCCATGTGGATCAGCGTTTCCCCGGCCATCACCCCGACGCCGCCGCTACGGTAGGCGCCAGGGTAGTCCGCCAGAGCGGTCATCAAGAGGCGGTGCGCCTCCAGCAGGTGGTCCTCGTCGCTGGGCGTCCAGGACGGAAAACGCTCATAGGCCAGGAGTGCGTTGCGCACCTCCTGCACCTCCCGGGGCGGAGCCAGCACCCACTTGCCGTCCAGAATGGCCGTGATCTGTTCCTGCGTCAGCCGGTTACCCTCAATAGCCAGGGTGCCGTGAATCGTGCGGATACGATTGATGCGGCGCAGCCGCAGGAGCGTGGCACTGTCCGTGGCGGCCCTGGCCTGGCCGATGCACTCGGAGATTTCCGCGACCAGCATCAGGATTGACGGAGAGAGTGCGAAAGGTGGGCAGTACACGGCGGTTTTTCGAGGGGACACCGACCGGCTTGAATTGGTCATCGTCCGAGAAAGAGTATCACGGTGAAACGTCCCAGGCAGCGCGCTCGGCCGCCAGGTCGGCATCGATCGCCGCCCGGGGTCGCGCGGCTGGGCCGTTCCAGCCAATCCCAAGCGCTCGGACCCGCGATGAGACGCTCGTAGTCCTCAGCACGCAGCACGATATAGCGCGTGCGGTCATTCTCGACAACCTGCACGGGACCCTCTTGAAGCAGTTCGTCTACCGCTGAAATACCGCGGCATTGAATCTCTTGGACGGAAATACTATTCATTGCCGAGCGCCGGGATTGTGGACAATGGACACCGCATCGGAGAGTTCCACCAGGAAGCCCCCCTGTAGTAGGGTCTCCTCGATCCAGCGGGTGTCCGCGGCGACGGCGTAATCACGGCTTCCGCTCGGCCACCGCCCCAGGCCAGCGCCACGTCCAATTGCCGGTCGCCCCAGGGCGATACCGTAATCGGCGAAGACGCGTGCGTAGAACTCGGTCAAACGGATATGCTCGCCCGGCGTCAGCAAGGCGGCGACCAGGAAACGCAACAGGTGTGGCGGTAGGACGAAGCGCTGACCGGGGCCGGTGCGGGGGATGACGAGGCCCAGAGCCTTCGCGAGCCATCTGAAGATCAGGAATCCGTGCTTATTCGCTTCGGCGAGGCTTCCGCCGGCAGCAGGGTCTGACTTTGCCCTCTTGCGTAGCACGCGGAACAGCAACTCCTCAATGTGCTCAAACGATGCTTGCGCAAGCTTCCTGGTAGGCGCGCCCGGCGGCGAATCCGAGTTAGCAGTAATCCATGCATAGCCGCCAATAAACCCGTCGGTGCTCATTGATGCCCCATCCTCCCGAACTGCCTGGAAGCAGAGAGTTCGCAACACCTGCATATAGCAAAGTGCCTGAAGTAAATTCAATTTCTCTAGGAAGTCTCTGGTGGCTTCCGGACCGCGGGCGGTCTCGACGCCATCTGCCCCATGCGCTCCGATCTGGCGACCATGCACAAGCAGGGGGCGAATCTTTTCCACACCCTCACCCTGACCTTCCAGGGCACCCCGCCTCAGCCGCGCTTCGCGTAGTTGGAGGTCGAGGGCAGGGCTGGGGTACCGGAGTAGTATCAGGCGAGGTCCGGTCGGGGGCACCATGGATGTGCAGATCGAGCCCGGCACTGAGTTGCTCGATGCATTGTGCCTTGAGGCAGGCAACATGCTCAAGGTCTGCTTGGCGGCGCTGCGCGGCCAGCGTCAGCGCTTTCGCCAACCCGATGATTTGGTGGGTGGGGAGGGTACCTGGCCGCAGGCCGAACTCTTGTCCGCCGCCGAAGGTCAGCGGGCGCAGGCGCAGCCGCGGCCGGTCGCGGATCACTAGGCAGCCGACCCCCTTGGGTCCGTGGAACTTGTGCGCGGAGAGCGACAACAGGTCGACCGGGACCTCGCCCAGGTCGATGTGGAATTTCCCGGCGGCTTGTGCGGCGTCCACATGCAACAGCACCCCCTGCTCCGCAGCGATCGCCGCGATAGCGTCGATGGGCTGTATCGCCCCGGTTTCATTGTTGGTGTGCATGACCGACAGCAGGAGGGTGTCCGGCCGCAGGGCCTGCGCAACGCGATCCGCGGCGACCACGCCGTCGCCGCCTGGCGACAGGTAGGTGACCTCGAAACCAAGCGTCTCCAGATGGGCGCAACAGGCCAGGGTCGCCTGGTGCTCGATGCGGGTGGTGACGAGGTGTCGCCCCTGGTCCGCATGGGCCAGGGCGATCCCCTGCAGCGCCAGGTTGATGCTCTCGGTCGCCCCGGAGGTGAAGACAACTTCGTCCGCCACGCAGCCAAGCTCCGCGGCGACGGCGGCGCGCGCCCGAGCGACCGCCTGCGACGCCTGCTGCCCCAAGCCGTGGGCCGACGCGGGGTTGGCGAAGCGGTGCACCGCCGTGAGGGCGTCGACCATGACGGCTACTACCTCGGGATCGACTTGGGTCGTCGCCGCGGTGTCGAAGTAGATGGGCGTGTCGGGCCGGTCCATTGTGTATCCTCAGGAGGTTTCCCGCAGTCAATCATCGGTGTTTGAGATCATGCAAGGCGGACGGGCGCACGGCATCAGTCTGTCTGCGCGGGCATTCGGTATCCTGAAGTGGGCGCATCGCAACCAGCGGTTCAAGTGCACCGTCAACGATTACCTGAGGCAGTTTCGCGCGATAGCCAGCGATCCGGCATCCGGTTACCGCGGACTTTCCGGCCGCGAACGCCTAGAATCCGATCATGCGCTGCAAACTTCCCATCGGCATCCAAACGTTCTCGCTGATCCGCGAGGAAGGCCATTGCTATGTGGATAAGACGCCGCTGGTGGCGCGCATGGCGGAGGAAGGCAAATACTATTTTTTGTCGCGCCCGCGACGCTTCGGCAAGAGTCTGCTGGTCTCGACCTTGGCGGAGGCCTTCGCCGGTCACCGCGCGCTCTTCGCAGGGCTCTATCTGGCCGATCACTGGGATTGGGAGCGCCGCTCGCCGGTGCTTCGGATCGATCTCGGCCAGGGTGTGGTCGGAAGCCGGGAGGATCTCGAACGACGCCTGATGCGCACTCTTGGACTCCTGGCAGAGATGCACGATTATACCCTCAGCGCCCGGACCCCGGACGAGGCCCTGGAAGAATTGGTGTTGTTCATGCATCACACCACCGGCGAACGCGTTGTGGTGCTGGTGGACGAATACGACAAGCCGATCCTAGACAACCTGCATGATCCGGCGCAGGCTCGACTGATCCGTGATGCCCTGCGCTCGCTGTACTCGGTGATCAAGATTCAGGACGCACACCTGCGCTTTGGCTTCCTGACCGGGGTCAGCAAGTTCTCCAAGGTGTCGCTGTTTTCCGGACTCAACAATCTCATCGACATCACGCTCGATCCGCGCTACGCCACCTTGTGCGGCTACACGCAGCAGGAATTGCAGAGCGTCTTTGCGGATTATCTCGAAGACGTCGATCTGGAGCAGGTCCGCCACTGGTATAACGGCTACAATTTCCTCGGCGAGCGCGTCTACAACCCCTTCGACGTGCTGCTTTATCTCGACTCCCGGCTACTGCGGCCCTATTGGTTCGAGAGCGGAACACCAACCTTCCTGGTGGAACTGATGCGGCGGCGCGGGTTCGACGCCGCCGCACTGGAGCAGATCGAGGTCACCGACCGCCTGCTCGGCAGCTTCGACGTCGATGCCATCGAGCCCGAGACCCTGTTGTTTCAGACCGGCTATCTGACGATCCAGGGCGAGCGCGGCATGCCCGGTGCCGCTATCTATCAACTGGGCCTGCCGAACCAGGAGGTCCGCCAGTCACTCAGCGACCATTTCCTCGCCGAGTTGTCGCGCTCCGGTCAACGCCAGGACCGCAACAAACTGGGTCTCTATGACGCCCTGGAAGCGGACGACCCTGCCGCCCTGGAACGCCTGTTTCACGCCTTCTTTGCCGCCATCCCCCACGACTGGTACCGCAACAACCAACTGGCGGGTTACAAGGGCTACTACGCGTCAGTGGTTTACTGCTATTTCGCGGCGCTGGACATTGACCTGATTGCTGAAGACGCCACCAACCACGGGCGGATCGATCTCACCGTGCGCCATCGTGGCCGGGTGTGGCTGATCGAGTTCAAGGTCAACGAAATGACCCGGCCGGGACGTGCGCTCGACCAGCTCAAGGCGCGCGGCTATGCCGCCAAGTATGCGGGCAGCCCGGTCACGCTGATCGGTATCGAATTCAGCCGCGAGTCACGCAATTTGAGCCGCTTCGAGTGGGAGCGGCTGACGCCCGCGCCCGGCTGAGGTCCGCGCGCGGTCACACCACCGCCAGCCAATCGGCTTGCGTCAGGTTGCGCGCCTGAGGGTCGAACACCAGTCCAACCTCAAACAAGCCCTTGTTCGGCAGACCGCGGTACTTGGCGCTGTAACCGCGGGCCTGGATTTGCACCAGGGCCGGATTGTCGCCCGCCTGAGTCAACACGGGCACGGTCGCGTCGCCAGGGCGCGGCGCGATCCCGGACGGCACCGGTCCAGCTTGGCCGCGGTGCAGCTTGATCTCGATGACATAGATGTAGTCGACCAGTTTGATGGTCAGGTCGACCTGGCCCTGATTGCTGATGTCCTCGGGGATGATCTCGGCATTGAGGCTGGCAAAGAAAGCGTAGAGGACGCTGGCGTAATAGCCCTCGGTCAAGGGCAAATCGTTGGCCGTGAAGTTCCGCCAGGGAATACCGGCGAACAGCCGGCTGATTGCCGCCAACAGGCCGGCGACATCACCCTGGGCCAAAGAATCGTAGAGGGTCTTTTGCCAAGGCAATCGCTCGCTGGGCAAGCGGGACGTGTAGGCATCGACCAAGTGGTTGGCAAGCGCTTGACGCACTTCCTGGTTGGGAACACGGAGTGCTAGTAGCCATTGATCAAAAATCTGGCGGGCGTGGTCGATCGTCAGATAACCGGCTTGGAACAGCAGCGTCACCGGATCGATCCGTTCAAGGTCGAATGAGTCGAGGATCTCCTCGCTGGCTTCAATGCCTTCCAACTCGGGCAGGAAGGTACCGCGGCACTGCAACAGCTTGATCAGAAAACTCGGGTTGCCGGTCTCGAACCAGTAGTTGCGGTAAACCTGGCCCTTGTCGATGAACAACAGGATATCGAAAGGGTTGTAGACGGGCTCGCCGAGAAAGTTGTAGCCGTTGTACCAGCGTTTGAGCTTGGCCCAGTCGACACCGGCGAGATGCCCGCCAAAGGTCGTCTCCAGGTCCGCCTGGGTGTAGCCACAAACAGTGGCAAACCGTGCATCGAGCGTCAGGTCATTGAGCTGGTTCAACCCCGAAAACAGGCTGACCTTACTGAACTTGGTCACCCCGGTCATGAGGACGAGTTGGATATGCGCATCCTGCGCCTTCATGGTCGAGTAGAAGTTCTTCAGCCCCTCGCGCAACTCGGCGGCGCGCTCGGGCGATTCGATATTGTCGAGGATCGGCTTGTCGTACTCGTCGACCAGGATCACCACGCGCGCGCCGGTCGCAGCCTGGGCAGCGCGGATCAGATCACCGAAACAGCCGGGAATATCGTTATTCGACCAGTCGCAATGCACCCCGAGACGGTTTGCATTCTCACGCAACAGCCGCCCGATACGCAGGTCCAGCGCTGCACGTGTCTGCACCACGCCACCGGAAAAATCGAATCGGAGCACCGGATGGCGGCGTGACCAATCCCAATGGGCATGGAGCGCGAGCCCCCGAAACAGTGCCTCACTCCCCTCGAACAGTTCCTTGAGCGTATCCAGAAACAGGCTCTTGCCGAAGCGGCGCGGACGCGACAGAAAGTAATACTTTCCGCTGCTCGCTAGAGCCAAAGCGTATGCGGTTTTATCGATATAGGTATGACCCTCGGTGATGATCTCACCGAACGTCTGGATACCGATCGGGAGTTTCTTCAAGATGGGGTTGATGGCCACTTGGTTTTCAGGCGTCTAACGCGATACATTGATGTAGGGACGGGTTTCAAACTTCCAACGCGGTCGACCGCGTTGGCGCCTGTCGGCCGTTGCTCTGGCTTGCACTGGTACTGGCGGGATGGCGTCTCCATTTTAAGGCAAACGCTGAACCACCAAGCCCCGTCAAGCGTCCGCCAGGTCACTCCATGCCGCTTCGCACCGCTCTGCTTCTCTGCGCCACACTGCTCGCGGCCACCGCCGCACGGGCGGCTGAGACACCGCCCCAACCGGCGACGCCGGTGATCGCGGCCGTGGTGCGCACCCTGCCTTTCACTGACCCGGTCGAGGCGCTGGGGACCCTGAAGGCACGCGAGTCGGTGGTGGTGACCGCGAACGTGACCGAGACCGTGTCCGCGATCCACTTCGACGACGGCCAGCGGGTCAAGAAAGGCGACATCCTGGTGGAGATGACCGGGGCCGAGGAGCACGCGCTGATCGAGGAGGGCCGGGCGCGGGTGGCGGAGGCGCAACGCCAGTACGAGCGGGTGAAGTCACTGGCCGGCCAGCGCTCGGCGGCCGAGTCGCTGCTCGACGAGCGGCGCCGCGATCTGGAGACGGCGCGCGCGGCACTCGCGGCGATCGAGTCACGGCTGGCGGACCGGCTGATCAAAGCACCCTTCGACGGCGTGCTGGGGCTGCGCAATATCAGCGTCGGCGCCCTGGTGGAGCCCGCGAACCAGATCACCACGCTGGATGACCTCAGCACCATGAAGCTCGACTTCTCGGTGCCGAGTGTCTTCCTCGCCGATCTCAAGCCCGGTCTCGCCGTGACCGCGCGCGCCCCGGAGTATGGGGAGCAGCGTTTTCGCGGTGAGGTGAGCGGGGTCGACAGCCGGATCGACCCCGTGACCCGCTCCATTGCGGTGCGCGCCCTGATCCCCAATCCGGATGGCCGGCTGCGCCCGGGATTGCTGATGCAGGTAGAGCTCGAACGCAATCCGCGCCAGGCGCTGGTGATCCCGGAGTCCGCCCTGCTCGCGCTGGGTCAGGATCAGTTCGTCATGCGGGTGGGCGCCGACGACCGGGCCGAGCGGGTCCAGGTGCGCATCGGCGCCCGCCGCCCCGGCGAGGTGGAGATCATCGATGGTCTGCAGGCCGGCGATCGCGTCATCACCCACGGCAGCGACAAGGTGCGTGCGGGCCAGGCGCTGGATCTGGTGCTGGACGACGGCACCCGTCCGCTGAAGGATCTGCTGGGCGCACGGGGGGCGGTCAAACCATGATCCTGTCCGATGTCTCGGTGCGGCGCCCGGTGCTGGCCGCGGTCCTGTCCCTGCTGCTGACCGCCTTCGGCCTGGTCGCCTACGACCGGCTGCCGCTGCGCGAATACCCGGATATCGACCCGCCGGTGGTCTCGGTGGAGACGACCTACCCGGGGGCCGCGGCCGCCGTAGTGGAGACCCGCATCACCCGACTGATCGAGGACCGCATCGCCGGCGTGGAGGGGATTCGCACCATCGCCTCGGTGAGCGAGGACGGGCGCTCGACCATCACGGTCGAATTCACGGTCGGCCGCGACATCGACGGGGCGGCCAACGATATCCGCGACCGGGTTTCCGGCATCCTCGATCAGCTTCCGACGGAGGCCGACCCGCCGGAGATCCAGAAGGTCGACAGCAACGATGACGTGATTCTCTGGCTGAATCTGGTCAGCGACCGGCTCTCGGTTCCCGAGCTGACCGATTACGCCAACCGCTATCTGGTGGATCGCTTCTCGGTGCTCGACGGGGTGGCGCGCATCCGGGTGGGCGGGGATCAGACCTATGCCATGCGCGTCTGGCTCGACCGTCAGGCCCTGGCCGCGCGCGGCCTCACGGTCACCGACGTCGAGAACGCGCTGCGGGCCGAGAACCTGGAACTGCCGGCCGGCAGCGTGGAATCGCAGACCCGCCAGTTCAGTGTGCGGCTCGACCGCGCCTTCGGCTCCGCCGAACAGTTCGCCCGGCTGGTGCTGGGACGCGGGCGCGACGGCTATCTGGTGCGTCTGGGCGATGTGGCGCGGGTCGAACGGGGCACCGAGGAGGACCGCAACCTGTTCCGCAGCAACGGGGATGCCGTGGTGGGTCTGGGCGTCGCCAAACAGTCGACCGCGAACACCATCGCGGTGGCCGATGCTGTCAAAGCCGAAGCCGCGCACATCAACCCGACCCTGCCCGCGGGCCTGGAGATCAAGCAGAGCTACGACAGTTCGGTCTTCGTCAAGGGCGCCATCGCGGAGGTCTACAAGACGTTGGCGGTCGCCGTGGTCCTGGTGGTGCTGGTCATCTTTCTTTTTCTGGGCTCGGTGCGCGCCACCCTGATCCCGGCGGTGACGGTGCCGGTGTCGCTGATCGCCACCTTCACCGTACTGTTGATGTTGGGGTTCTCGATCAACATTCTGACCCTGCTGGCCCTGGTGCTCGCCATCGGGTTGGTGGTGGACGACGCCATCGTGGTGCTGGAGAACGTGCATCGGCGGATGGCCGAATACGGCGAGACCCGCCTGGTAGCTGCCTACCGCGGGACCCGGCAGGTGGGGTTCGCGGTGGTCGCGACCTCGGTCGTGCTGATCGCCGTCTTTGTCCCCATCGCCTTTCTGCAGGGCAGCGTCGGGCGGCTGTTCTCGGAGTTCGCGCTCACCATGGCCGCCGCGGTGGCCTTTTCCACCCTGGTCGCACTCACGCTCTCGCCGATGATGGCGTCCAAGATCCTGCCCCAGGGTCACCAGCCGGGACGGCTCAGCCGGGGCATCGACCGGGTGTTCGAGTCGATCCGTCGCGCCTATCTGGCGGCCCTGGGATTCTTTCTGCACCACCGCTGGGTCATGATGCTGGTGCTGCTGGGCACCCTGGGCGCCGCGGCCTGGCTCTATCGCGCGATCCCCCAGGAATACACGCCGAAAGAGGACCGCGGCGCCTTCTTCGTGTTGGTGGACGGACCCGAAGGCGCCTCATTCGCCTATATGAGCGACTACATGGACGAGATCGAGCGGCGACTCCTGCCCTATACGCAAAGCGGCGAGGCGACCCGGCTGCAGATCCGCTCCCCGCGCAGCTTCGGCGGGACCCTGGCGTTCAACACCGGGATGGCGGTGCTGGTGCTCAACGACTTCGATCAGCGCCGCTCGGCCTGGGTCATCATGGAGGAGATCCGCGAGCGGCTCGCCGACCTGCCGGGGATCAAAGCCTTCCCGGTCATGCGCCAGGGGTTCGGGGCGCGCATCCAGAAGCCGGTGCAGTTCGTGCTGGGCGGCGGGACCTATGAGGAACTGGCGCAGTGGCGCGACCTCCTGCTGACCGAGATCGCCAAGTCCAACCCCGGACTCAGCGGGATCGAGTGGGACTACAAGGAGACCAACCCGCAGTTGCGCGTGGCGATCGACTACGAGCGGGCGGCGGATTTGGGAGTGAAGGTCGGCACCATCGGGCGCACCCTGGAAACCATGCTTGGCTCGCGGCGGGTGACCACCTACCTGGACGCCGGCGAGGAATACGATGTGATCCTGGAGGGGGAACGCGACGCCCAGCGCACCCCGGGCAGCCTCACCAACCTCTATGTTCGCTCCGAGCGTAGCGGCGAGCTGATCCCGCTCGCCAACCTGGTCCGGGTCTCCGAGCGGGCGGATTCGCGCAGCCTCAACCACTTCAACCGGCTGCGCGCCATCACCCTGGAAGCCAACCTGGCCGAGGGCCTGGCGCTGGGCGAGGCGCTGGATTATCTGGAGGGACTGGTGCGCACTCACCTGCCCGCGCAGGCGCAAGTCGACTTCAAGGGCCAGTCCAAGGACTTTCGCCAGGCCGGCGGCGGCCTCCTGTTCGTCTTCGCCCTGGGCGTCATCGTGGTCTACCTGGTGCTGGCCGCCCAATTCGAGAGTTGGGTGCACCCCTTCATCATCATGCTCACCGTGCCGCTGGCCATGGCCGGTGCGCTGTTCGGGCTCTGGATCACCGGCGCGACGCTCAACATCTATAGCCAGATCGGGCTCATTATGTTGGTTGGTCTGGCCGCCAAGAACGGCATCCTCATCGTTGAATTCGCCAATCAACTGCGCGATCAGGGCACGGCCTTTCGCGCGGCACTGATCGAAGCCTCGCGGGTGCGGCTGCGCCCCATCCTCATGACCAGCTTCACCGCCGCCGCCGGGGCCATCCCGCTGCTGCTCTCCTCCGGCGCCGGCGCCGAAACGCGTGCCGTCATCGGCACCGTTATTCTGTTCGGCGTCCTTGCCGCGACCCTGTTCACCCTGTTCGTCGTCCCGGTCGCCTATGACCTTCTGGCGCGGCGCACCGGCTCGCCGGGGGACGTGGCGCGGCAGTTGGAGCGGGAGGGAGGCGGTGGCGCAGGCCTTGATCATCGTTCCGACCGGCCGCGGGCGGTCCGCACAGCGGACCCTACGGTGACACCGTGACCTGTAGGGTCCGCTGTGCGGACCGACGACCGTGCAGATCGCGCGATGGCGGGGTTATTAACCAAGGTGCGAGGCTGCGTAGTCAGGGCTTCCGGCCCTGACTGTTCCAGCGTTCATGAATTTCCAACGCTTTCCCAAGCGCTCCAATCGGCTTCCGATCAATAGCGCTTTTTCTCCCTCCGAATGGGTTCCGCAGCTTCCTGCTCAGCGGCAATCGCTTTGAGTTCACGCAGCAGTGCGCGCATGATCGGCGCGTTGAGGTAATCGTAGGCCGAAACATCCCGGCCCTCGACCCGCTTCAGGCTGATGTGGTCCAGATCATCGGTGAGCTGACCGATGAGTTCCAGACGACGTGCTTCACGCTCGTCGGCCGCCATTGTCCCCCAGTGCTGTTTGATCTGCTCGGTGAACGAGGCGCTCAGATGTTCGTCGTCATGAATGATGCCGATCTTGGCCAGGGCCGGGGCGAATTCGGCTCCCAGTTCGAATGGCTTGCCCCCGGCGCGGCGCCAGACGAACAGATCCAGTGCGTCACCGGGGTCGCCCAGCGTGTCGACCCCGATCACCCGCGTGATCAGCCCGGTGGCGAAGGTCTTCAGCGCCCAGCCGGTGGACACCTCGGCCTGGCGCGGGTTGAGATTCGGCAGGGCGTCTTCCCAGTGGCGGTCGGTGTGCAAGCGGAAACCGCGGCGCTCATCGGCCGCCAGCTTGAGATACGAGGGCTCGATCTCATCGATCACCGCCTCGAAGTAATAGAGCGGAATGGGCATGACCACGTCATGCACGATGATGATGCGCGGGTCATGCCACTGGGTGGTCTTGACCTGTCGGCCGCCGTGGCTCAGCACGTCGATCAGACTTTCTTTGAACGCCTGGGCGCCGCGCCCGCCGGCATCGGTGTCGACACCGAGCACGACCAGCCGGGTGCGGTTGGTGACGACGCCATCGTCCAGCGCCGCGGACTCAGCCGTGCTGACCCGCGCCATGACGCCGGCCAGTTGCCCAAGGGCGAGCAGTTTGCGCTTGCGGTAGGCGGCAACGGCGTCGTCAGTCACCGGCTCGCCCGGCGCCTGGACCGGCTCCAAGGTCAAGCGCGCCTCCAAATCCAACCCGGAGATGACATCGAGTCCCGGCTGCCCGTCTGCACCCTTCGCCTGACCGAAGATCCGCCCGCGCAGCCGTTCGCGGCCGAGTTGCGTCATGGCCCGACGCAGATCGGCCACGGTCTGATCCACACCCTTGGTGACGACTCGTCCGCCTTCTTGGACGACAGGCTTGAGCTCCTGGGCAATGGCCTGGGCCAGGGCCTGACGATCGAAGGTACCGACAAAGCGGCCGTCATCGATGAACAGCCGGCGGTAGACGCGATCCCAGATCCGGTGGCGCGGCTCGTCCAGGGTCTCGAAGACCTCGACCCGCATGCTGTAGGGCGGGACCACCGCCGTCTCACCGGCCATCAGCCGCGCGGCATCCTTCTCCAGTTCCTTGACCAGGCCATCCATCCGGGTGGCCAGGCGGACATATTGGCGTGAGCGGTCTTGCAGGAAGTCCATCAGACCGCGCAATTGCATGAGCCTGACCCGCGCATCCAGATAGCGTAGGGCCGCGCCTTTGGCCTGGGTATAGACGGCCTGCGCCTCCTCCCTGGCCTGCAGGAAGTCCTGATCGCGATTGAACAGCCGTCGGCTGGCGGCGGCCTTGCGCAGATTCTCATAGGTCAGGTCACGCAGTTCGGTGCGCTTCTTCGGCGACTTGACGATATCCTTCGCCTCGGTCGTTTGTTCGTCCTGGCGCGCCTCGATCAGCCAGGTCTTGGCGCAGACCTCCAGCACGCGCACCACAAGATAGCGCTCCTGAATCGGATCGAGTTTGAGGCCGGTGATGGCCTCGCCCTCGCGGGCCGCGGTGACCAGCCCCGGCGCATCACTATCCACCAGTTGGTGACCCTGGCGGACCTCTTCCTCCAGCTTGGCGACCATGTCGATATAGGCATTGGCCTGCTCCTTCTGGAAGAACATGGTACGGTCCTTGATCGTGATCCGGTTGATCAGGACCTCGCGCTGCTGCGCGAGTTGTCGCGCCACCTGTTGAATCAGGGTGTCGGCATGGACAGGTTCGCCTTTGTCGCTGGTGCCGGTCAAAGCGCCCGTATCCACCGACTCCACCAGCCGGTACCAATAACCGTCGAACAGCTCTTCATTGGCATCCTGACGCGCCAGTTCGCGCACGGATGCAACAAAGGCGGCATTGATCAGCTCCTCGCGGCCCTCATCCGACAGTTGGGCAAAGCGCGGGCTGTTGTAGTCCACCGCGAGCTTGGCCAATGCACGGGCGCGCTCGTCCGCGGGATCGCTCTCGCCAACGCCGAAGGTGATCTGGGCGCGCAGCGCCTGCGCGGCGAAGCGCAGTGCGCAGTATTCCAGCAGATCCTGGCCCGGCAGAACCATGGCGACCGCACCGCAGGTGCCGTAATTCTTGGTGAAACCCTCGCCCAGATCACGCAAGTCGCCGGGAAAGCGGGTCAGCGCTTCCAGGTGCTGCTCATAGTTGTCGTATTCGCCGGCCAATTCATTGATGACCGGAGTGAACACCTGCATGAATGCGGTATCGGCGATGACCTTTTCCGGATCGCGGGTGCCGACATGCGGCGGGCGGTCCATGACAAAGGAGACGAAGAACGGCCGGGCGCTGACGCTGAGCGTTTCACGCGCGTTCTCATTGCGATAATACTGAAAGGGCTCGCTGGTCCGCCCGGCCTGCCGGACCTGGCTGTAATCGAGCTTGGTGAGGTTCTCCAATTCCTTGAGCGCCGCATAGGTGTTGGCGTGGATATTGGCGTGCAGTTCCGGTCCGACCTTGTCCGTCAGGAGGGTCGACAACAGCAGATTCGCGATCACGCGCGGCTGCCAACCGGTCCGGTCGATGATCTCGTCGATCAGATAAGCCAACGACAGGAAACTGCCGGAGCCGGTGCCGCCGGCCAGGGTGCAGAACAGATAGATATTGATCTTGCCCTGTTTGCGCCAGGTCACGCCCGGGGCCAGCGCCTGATTGACCAGATCGGTCAGCCGCTGCCGGATCGTCGGGGAATGAAAAAAAAAGCCCAGCCGCGACTCGATGCGAATCTGCCCGGCACCCGGCTTGACACCCTCCCGCGGGGTATAGGTCGACGGCAGCCATTGCTCGGTCTGTGGATCATTGGAGCGGCGCAGATGGGCGACGACCTTCTGTTTATCGAAGGCGGCGATATTGATGCGATTCCCCTTCGGGACCTGCTTCAAGGCATCCTGATCCAGGTCATTGGTGTCAATGGAGATGAAGGCCGTCAACGGCCGCAGTTGACTTTCCCAGTTCGGCAGGCCGGCGGCGCGCGCCGCGATGCGGTCGACGATCCGCGAGCCGACCCCGCCGACCCCGAGGAAAAACGTCGGGGTGATGGTACCCTGATCCGCGCGATAGTCATTGTCTGCCATGATTGCTCCTATGCCAGCGTCACGATGCTTTGGACCAAGCAGCCGCCGCACCTGGAACCAGCCTCGCGGATCCGGCCTTGATCATCGTTCCGGCCAGCCAGGGACGGTCCGCACAGCGGACCCTAGGGTAACACCGTGACCTGTAGGGTCCGCTGTGCGGACCGACGACCGTGCCGATCGCACGGTGGCCGGGTTGATGACCAAGGCCGCGGATCCTGCCCGGCGGCTGAAAATAGGACAGGATTAGCAGAGTTTTTCCTGATTATCAATCGCTGTCGGACAGCCCCTCCAGATCAGCCTTCCAGTCTTCCGAGCAACCGGCAGTTCGTCGGCGAAAAGCGACCGCTCGGCGGCCCGCGCGCGTTGCAGAAGTGCCGTTTCGTCCAGGGACAGTTTCCGCGGCACAACGGAAAAAGGCCCGGGCGCCTCACGGCGCCCGGGCCTTCCTCCGCGGTCTCCAAATGGGACCGCTCAGCGCATCACTTGTAGGAGACGGCCTTGTCGATCAGGTCGACGTGCTTGCGCTTGAACACGGTCCAGGACTTGGTGGACTTGTCATAGACCGAGTTGACGAAGCACTTCCAGTTCTGGTCGTCCACGGTATTGAAGTCCATGCGGTAGTAGAAGCCCGGATAACGGGACTCCTCGCGGAACTGGATGTGCTTCATGTGGGCCTCGGCGGCCAGGATACGGTGGTAATTCTCCCAGGCGCGCAGCAGTTCGTGCAGGTCCTTGGCGCGCATCTTGAGCGCGTCTTCCTTGAGCATACCGAGCTTGTGCTCGGCCACTTCCATCATCTTGGCGTTGGTGCGGTAGTAGGTGGCGACACCGGCCACGTACTCGTCCATGATCTTCTGCAGACGGAACTGCAGCATCCGCGGGGTGATGTAATTGGGATTCACATCGATCGCGGTGGTGTAGTCCTTGTTCTCCAGGAAGTTACGCACCGGACGGTAGATCTCTTCCATCAGTTGATCGACTGAGGTATCGAGCTCCGGTTTGTGGTCCTTGTTGTCCATGACGAACTTGATCATGGCCTTCATCGCCAGACGGCCTTCGGCATGGGAGCCGGAGGAGAACTTGTGCCCGGAGGCACCGACGCCGTCGGCCGCGGTGAACAACCCCTTGACGGTGGTCATGGAGCGGTAGCCCCAGTTCCAGCCGGAGGGCAGATGACCCGGCACCTTGTCGGCCTCGGCATGGCCTTCGCTGGTCGGCGCACCCAGGTCGGTCGGACCCGACACCCAGATGCCGCAGCAGCCCGAATGCGAGCCGAGCAGGTAGGGTTCGGTGGGCATCAGCTCGGAGTTCTTCTTCTCCGGCTCGATGTTCTCACCCGCCCAGACGCCGGCCTGGCCGATGCACATGTCCAGAAAGTCTTCCCAGGCTTCGGCCTCCAGATGCTTGATCTCCTTGGGCGTCATGGTCTCGGCGAGCTTGCCCAGGGCGCTGACGGTGTCCATATAAATCGGACCGCGGCCGTCCAGCATCTCGTTGAGCATGACGTGGTTGCGCAGACAGGAGGGCGTCACGTAGGCACGGTTGTAGGGACCGTAGGGCTCCAGCAGCGCCTGGGACTCGGGTTTGGAGAGATACTCCTCGCCGTAGGCATTGATGGCCTTGGACTTGAACAGCAGGAACCAGGCGCCGACCGGGCCGTAACCGTCCTTGAAGCGGGCCGGGACGAAGCGGTTTTCCATCATCGTCAGTTCGGCGCCGGCCTCGGCGGCCATGGCGTAGGTCGAACCCGCGTTCCACACCGGATACCAGGCGCGGCCCGTGCCCTCACCGACCGAACGGGGACGGAAGATG
Organism: uncultured Lamprocystis sp.; assembly: GCA_964470155.1. Taxonomy (GTDB): domain Bacteria; phylum Pseudomonadota; class Gammaproteobacteria; order Chromatiales; family Chromatiaceae; genus Thiodictyon. The sequence goes on from CAYYAY010000025.1 coordinate 70,240, forward strand.
TTCACGCAGCCGCCGGCCACCAGCAGGCAGGCCTTGAACTTGTAGACGAACAGCTTGTGGTCGCGGGTGGAGAAACCGACGGCACCGGCGATGCGGTTGCTGTCGTTATTGTCGTTGACCAGCTTGACGATGAAGACGCGCTCCTGGATGCGCTCGGTGCC
>CAYYAY010000026.1:0-70361 GCA_964470155.1 uncultured Lamprocystis sp.
GTAACACCGTGACCTGTAGGGTCCGCTGTGCGGACCGACGACCGTGCCGATCGCGTGGTGGCCGGGTTTATGACCAAGGCCTCCGCGCCGGCCGGTGTCATGACCAAGGCCCGTGACGGTCTGATTCATCACGTTAACGACTTCGGATTTTTCTCATGCGCCGCGCCCTACGCAATGCCTCGATCCTGTTACTGGCGGCAATCACCCTGGCGGGCTGCGCCACGCCGGCCCGCCAGTTGATGCCGACCCCCCTGGTCTATCGGCAGCCCGGGGGCCTCCCGCTGTTCAGCCAGTCGGGCAATCAAACAGGCAGCACCGACCTGGATCTGCTCTTCATCACCGACCGCGGGCCGGAAACAACCCCGGAGGGCACCCTCCCATACGGCCAGACGCGCGCCAAACGACTCGCCTTCGGCAGCGCAGCGGTACGACTGACGCCGGATATCGACTGGGCGACGTTGCGCGAGCAGAGTCAGCTTGGCAAACGCACACGGGAAATCGATCTGGCGCTCGGTGAAGTCAAGCAATTGGGAGCCTTCCCGAACGAGCCCTACCAACTGCATCGGCTGCCCGGCGGCCTGATCGAGCGGGACCGCGACGGGCTCGCCCGTCACGCCGCGGCCAAGAGCGCGCTGACCCAGGCCGTCGAGCGGCGACTGGAACGCTCCCGGAGCAAGCAGATCATGCTCTATGTGCACGGCTTCAACGAGACCTTCGCCACCGCCGCCTACACGGCCGCCGAGCTCTGCCATTTCCTCGGGCGCGAAGACGTTTGTACCTTCTTTACTTGGCCGGCCTCGGCGACGGGCAACTTCCTGACCTCCTATACCACGACCACCGAGTCCGCCGACTACGCCGTCGACCACCTGAAGAAGACCATCCGCTTGCTGGCCCGGGTACCCGGCGTCAAGGGCCTGCAACTGCTGGCCCACAGCCGCGGCACGGCGGTCATGCTGCGGGCGGTGAAGGAACTGGGCCTGGAGGCGATCTCGGCCGGGCGCGAGCCGATCGATGTCTATCAAATCGACAATCTGGTGTTGATGTCGCCGGACATCGACGTGGACATCGCCGGCCAGCAGATCACCGGCTTTCTGTCCGACCCGGACTTGGTGACGGTCTGGCCCGAGGGCCGGCTGCCGCGGATGCTCAAGGGGCGCCTGACGGTCTACGCCTCCCCGGACGACCGCGCGCTGCTGGTTTCCAAGATCCTGTTCCGCAGCCGCAATCGGGTGGGCCAGCTACGCCCGGAGGACCTCTCGCCCCAGGCCCAGGCCTATTTCGAGATCCTGGGCAAGGTTGATCTGATCACCTACCAGGGCGAACGTACGGATCTGTTCGGGCACTCCTATTTCACCACCAATCCCCAGGTCAGCTCGGACCTGATCGCGATGCTGCGCTACGGCAAGCAGCCGGGCGAGCCGGGGCGTGCCCTCATCCGCACCGGCAAGGTTTCCTGGAAGTTTCCACCACCAGCGGCCGAGCGCGACGCGCGTTGAACGCCGGGTGCTGCGGCGTGACCGGGCTGCCGGCCGACACCCGGTTCGGCAAGGTCCAGTATTGCAGTCAACGAATCAAGGTGAACCATGCGTCGAATTCTGGCTTGCGTGTTCCTCTGCTGTCTGTCCCCGCTCAGCGCCGATCCATTGCCCTCCTGGCAAGCAGGACCAGCCAAAGGGGCCATCGTCGCTTTCGTCGCGCAGGTCACGCAAGCGGGAGGGGCGGACTTTGTCCCGCCCGCGCAACGGATCGCCGTCTTCGATAACGATGGCACCTTGTGGGTTGAGCAGCCGCTCTACACCCAGCTTGCCTTCGTGCTGGAGCGGTTGAAAACACTGGCACCGGAGCATCCCGAATGGACGGACGAGCAGCCCTTCAAGGCCGCGCTCGCCGGCGACATGTCGACCCTGGGTGAGGCCGGCATGACGGGCCTGATGCAGCTCCTGATGGCCACCCACGCGGGGATGACCACCGACGAATTCGCGGCCATCGCGGCAAACTGGATCGGCAGTGCGCGTCACCCCCGCTTCCAGCGACCCTACACCACGCTGGTCTATCAGCCCATGCTGGAATTGCTCGAGTGGCTCCGCGCCAGCGGCTTTGCGATCTACATCGTTTCCGGGGGCGGGGCGGAATTCCTGCGTCCCTGGGCTGAGCGGGTGTACGGTGTACCACCGGAGCGGATCATCGGCTCACGGATCGCGCAACGGTTCGAACTGCGCGACGGCCGGCCGGTCCTCGTGCGGGAGGCGAAAATCGCTTTCATCAACGACAAAGAGGCTAAGCCGGTCGGTATCCAAGACCATATCGGCCGCCGTCCGATCCTGGCCTTCGGTAATTCCGACGGCGACCTGCAGATGCTGCAATGGACGACCGGTGCACCGGGCCGCAGGCTTGGACTCGTCCTGCATCACGACGACGGGACGCGCGAATATGCGTATGACCGCGACAGCCACTGCGGGCGGCTGGATAAGGCGTTGGACCTCGCACCCGCGAACGGCTGGGTACTCGTCTCAATGAAAAACGACTGGTCACAAGTGTTTCCGCCGCGCGTCGGCGACGGGCGGTGAGCGCCGTCCATCGCGCCCGGCAGGAGCGTGCACCGTTGGTGCCGCAGTCACGGTCCCAGCGTCAGCGCCCGGCCAAGGCATCCACGATGCGCATGCGCATTGGCGAATTGCCGATCGATCGCCTGGGCGACCCGCGCGGCCTGGGCGGGATCGGTCACCCGCTCGACATACCACCCGACCGTGCCCTGGCCCGTATCGCGTCCCTCGTCGAAATAGTCGTGGTGAAACAGCATTTGCCGTTCAGAGTCGCGCAGTTCCGGCGCCGCTGCCTGAAAGATGCCGACCAGATCGAAGGTCCAAACCGGGCTACCGTTCCGGTTGGCGAAGATGGTGGCCTGGAGCGGGATCCGCTTGATATCCAGACTTGGCCTTGGCGCAGGGCGGGTTTGCAATCCATCCCACGTCCGAATCGTCGCGTTCGACGCCGTCGCGATGCGCTATTTTAGCCGGAAAAGCGCGCGGCTCGTCGTCGACCTGAAGGGGCCGCTCGGGTTACTCTAGCCCCGACCCGGCACACCACCGGAGACCTTCATTCACGTAGTCGAGTCCATGCAGCGTCGCCCCCCGCCCAGTTCCCTCCTGCCGCGGCCTCTGCTGCGGTTGTGCCTGCTCCTCGTGTGGGCGCTGACCGCCTCGGTCACGGCGCGTGCGGCAGAGCCGATCCCGGCCGCCCGCGCCTTGCCCGCTCCCGCGCCGCGCACCATCATCGCCGCCTTGGGCCGGATCGAGCCCGCGTCGGAGGAGATCCGCGTCGCCGCGGCCATGACCGGACGGCTGGCCGAGGTGGCATTGGACGAAGGTCAACCGGTTCGTCGGGGACAGGTGGTGGCCATCCTGGAGAATGACGACCATCTGGCGCGCATGCAGGCGGCCGCGGCCAATGTCGGGGTCGCACGGGCGGCCCTGGACCGGGTGATCAACGGGGCACGTCCATCCGAGCGGGAGGCCGCCGCCGCCGCGGTGCGCGAGGCGCAGGCGGTGCTGGCGCGTGCCGAGCGCGAGGTAGCGCGTCAGCAAGGCTTGGCGGACAAGCGACTCGGCAGTGGCCAGGATCTGGACAACGCGCGCAGTGACCTGGATGTCGCCCGCGCCCAGGTCGCGCGCACCCAGGCCCACCTGGCCGTGGTCGACAGTCCGGCGCGCAAGGATGAGCAAGCCAGGGCTGAGGCGGAACTGGCCCTGGCCCAGGCGCGACTGGCGGAGGCGCGGGCGGTCTATGAGAAGTCATTCGTGCGCAGTCCGATCGACGGGGTGGTGTTGCGCCGCTTCCGGCGTGCCGGGGAGCAGGTCACCGAGATGGGCGACACGCCGATCCTGGCGGTCGGCGATCTGTCGCAGCTGCGGGTGCGTGCGGAGGTGGATGAGGCGGACATTGATTTACTGCGCCTGGGTCAGCAAGCCTACATCGAGGCTACCGCCTATGGCGAACGCCGCATCCCCGGTACGGTGGTCCGTATCGGCAATCTCATGGGGCGTAAGCAAATCCTCTCCAACGATCCCGCGGAGCGCAAGGACAGCCGTGTGCTGGAAGTGCTCATCGACCTGGAGCCGGGGATCGTCATCCCGGTGGGGCTGCGGGTCGATGCCTTTATCGTGCTCGCGCTTCCCCAATGAACGGACCACGCGTGCGCTGGGGTATGGGGATGGCCGGGCTCCTGGCCTGGCGCAACCTCGCCCATGACCGCTCGCGCTTTGTGGTCACCCTGGTGGGGATCATCTTTGCCGTGGTCCTGATCGCGATGCAGATCGGGCTCTTCCTGGGCTTTTCCACCAGCACCACCAATGTGATCCTCCACACCCGCGCGGACTTTTGGGTTGTTCCCAAAGGGTCCCGCAACTTCGAGATCACCATGCCGCTCAATGAGCGCGAGTTGTACCTGGTGCGCTCGGTGCCCGGTGTTGCCCATGCGGAAGCCCTGTTGGTCCAGTTCGCAATCTGGAAGAAGCCCGGCGGGGGCGATGAGAGCGTTCTGATCGTGGGGTCGGACCTCAATACGGGTCTGGCCGGTCCCTGGAACATCGTGGCGGGTCACCTGGAGGATCTGCGGCGGCCGGATACGGTGATGATCGACCGTCTCTTTGCCCAGACGCTTGGGGTCAGCGCGCTCGGCACGACGGTCGAGATCCGCGACCAGCGGGCACGCGTGGTTGGATTTACCCAGGGTATCCGTTCCTTTACCACCAATCCCTGGGTCTTCGCCTCCTATCGGACCGCGCAGCACCTGACGCAATTTGCCGAGTCCGAGACCAACTATGTCATCGGCATCTTTGATCCCGGGGCCGACCCCGTGCGGGTGCGGGACGCTCTGGCCCGTATTCTGCCAAGGACCGACGTCTATTTGAGCGAGCAATTTGCCGCCCGTACCCGCGATTACTGGATGTTCACCACGGGCGCGGGCGGCGCGGTGCTGTTTTCAGCCGTCCTGGGTTTGTTCGTGGGGATGGTCATCGTCGCCCAGGTGCTGTACGCCACCACGGTGGATCATCTGCCCGAATTCGGCACCTTGCGCGCCATGGGTGCGCCGCGCGCCTTCGTCTACAAGGTGATCCTGAGTCAGGCCGTGATCAGCGCCACCTTGGGTCACCTGCCGGGGATCGCCGTGTCGCTGCTGCTGGCCAAGGCCAGCGAGTCCGCGGCGGCATTGGTTCTGATACCGCCCGGCTTGGCCGTCGGGCTCTTCGGCGTGACGCTGATCATGTGCGTGCTGGCGTCGATCATCTCCATTCGCAAGGCCATGGACATCGACCCGGCGATGGTCTTCCAGCGGTGAGCGCAGCAGCGCTCGAAGCACGTGGTCTGACCCTGGTCTACGGGAGCGGGGAGACCGCCGTGCGTGCCCTGGACGGTGTGGACTTTCAGGCCAACGCGGGCGAGATCCAGGCGCTGATGGGGCCGTCGGGAAGCGGCAAGACAACGCTGCTGATGCTGCTTGGCTGCCTGCTGCACCCCACTGCAGGCGAGGTCCGGGTGGAGGGTCGGCTGGTTGCGGGGCTGCCCAATCCCGCGCTGGCGCGGCTGCGGCTCCAGCGCATGGGCTTTATTTTTCAAAGCTATAACCTGTTTCCGGCCCTGACCGCGGCGGAGAACGTCCAGGTCGCGCTGGAACTGAAGGGACACGACCTGGGGGAGGCACCCGCGCTGTTGGAGCGGGTCGGACTGGGCGGGCGTTTGCACAACTTTCCCCGGCAACTCTCCGGTGGCGAGAAGCAGCGGGTGGCGATCGCCCGCGCCCTGGCCGGCGACCCGCCGATCCTGCTGGCCGACGAGCCGACGGCCGCGCTGGACTCGATCAATGGCCGCGCCGTGGTCAAACTGTTGGCGCAGTTGGCCCACGAACAGGGACGTGCGGTGGTGGTGGTGACCCATGACCCGCGGGTCGGCGATCTGGCCGATCGGATTGTTCGCATTGAGGATGGGCGCATTCAGTGTTGAAAGTGACAGGCAACACGAAGCGACCCAGCCTGGTCGTGCGGGGCAGGGGACGGGTCTCGATCGAGATGATCGGTACCGTTCCCGCCGGGACCTTGTGGGAGCGGCCTCCGCCCGCGATTGGACGCCGCACGCTGCCGCAGAGTAGGGGTTACCGCGGCCTCGCAGTCAGGTGAAATTCTAGCCGGGAGAATCGACATGAGCGCCCGCCCTCAACCGCAACCGACGTTGTACGAACAGCTTGAAGCCTTACCCGAAGGGCTGACGGGGGAGATCCTCAACGGTCAGCTCTATACCCAGCCGCGCCCGAGCGGTCCGCATGGATTGGCGGGGTCCGTGTTGGGTATGCGGCTTGGTCCGCCGTTTCAGTTCGGGGAGAACGGTCCGGGCGGCTGGTGGATTATTGACGAGCCGGAATTGCACTTTATCTGTAACACCGAGGTGGATGTCCCGGATCTGGCCGGCTGGCGCCGTAGCAGACTGCCGCGGATTCCGAAAGATCATCGCTATCAAGTCGTACCGGATTGGGTCTGTGAGGTGCTGTCGCCGTCAACCGAAAGCAAAGATCGCCAGGTCAAGATGCCGATCTACGCCCACTTCCGGGTCGCTTACGCCTGGTTGATCGACCCCCGGGCGCACACCCTTGAAGCCTACGCCCTGGAGGGTGACGCCTGGCGGGAGATTGGGCGGTTCGCCGGCGGTGCGCGGGTGTCGCTGGCGCCTTTCGAGGCGGTGACGATCAATCTGGATGATCTTTGGGCGCTGGCGTAGGGTGGCCGACGCGAAATTTGTCTTGCGGGGACGGCCGGATGACCGCCCGATGGGCCCCTGCGTCAGTGTCAACGCAAGTTTCAGATGTCCGCTTCCGCGCAAGTTAGAAATGTCCGGTATCCGTCCCCTTTGGCGTAAGCCATCCGCCGTCGGCCCGAAGCCCGGCGGTGTCGTAGCGAACCCTTTACTCGGGGAGAACGTTCCGGACTTGCTGCAGCACAGTTCGGATATTATTGCTCACCCACGATTGCCCACTTGGCGCGCCCACATTCTGCGCGGCGGTCGAAGCATCCGGTGTACACAACGTACGAGTGAGAGGGTCCGAAGATGATGAAACAAGCACTGCTCGGCGCGCTTGTCGCTGTCGCTATCACCACGACGGCTTTGGCCGAGAGCTTCAAGATGACGACACCCTTCGCGCCGGGTGTCGCCGTGCCCGACAAGATCGAGTCGTCGATCGGGACCTTGAACTTGGACTATGGCTACCCGTCGGCCGATACCGTTGACAAGATCTACGACAACCTGGACCGTTCGCGGGCGCTTCAAGCCTATCTGCTGGCGATCCCGATCGTCAACCAGGCGGGCATGCGCGATTCAATACGCAAATTCGGACCCGACAACCAGACCGACGTGATCTGGGAAGACCTGGTCGATCCGAGGACCGTCGAGCTGACGGCGAACGACAACACGATCTACAACTTCATCTGGACCGACACCGGCAAGGGGCCGTTGGTGGTCGAGATTCCGCCCAAGGTGCTGGGGCTGGTCAACGACTTCTGGTACAAGTGGGTAGCCGACGTTGGCATCACCGGGGCCGACAACGGCGAGGGCGGCAAATACCTACTATTGCCGCCTGGATTTAAGGGCCACATCCCGTCGGGGTATCACGTCGTGCGGCCGAATACCTTCGGCAACTGGCTCGTCTTTCGCGCCTTCCTGGTGGACGGTTCAACCCGGCCCGGAGTGGACTCGGTCAAGAAGAATCTGCGGATCTATCCCTTGGCCGACGCCGCCAACCCGCCGCCCATGAAATTCGTCAATGCCTCGGGGATTCCAGCGAACTTCGTCGCACCGGGTGACTATTCGTTCTGGGGCCTGTTGAACCAAGTCATCCAGGAGGAGCCGGCGGAGGGTTCCGACCCCACCACCTTGGGCCTGTTTGCCTCGATCGGGATCGTCAAGGGTCAGCTGTTCAATCCCGATGAGCGGATGAAGAAGATCCTGACCGACGCCGCGAACATCGGCGCTGTGACGGCGCGGACCATTGCCTTCAAGATCCGTTCGAAGGAGGCGTATTTCTATCCGGACAGTGCGTGGCGCTTGCCGTTCTTCGGCGGCTACAAATTCGAGGTCGCACCCGGTGTCAGCAACCTCGATGGTGCCGCCTTCTACTATTACTTTGCCACCGGCGTTACGCCTGCCATGGAGGAGAAGATGGTGGGCCGGGGATCGCAATACCCCTGGTCGGTGCAGGATGCGCACGGCAATCCCTTTGATGGCGGCAAGACCTACAAGCTGCGCCTGCCGCCGAACATCCCGGTCAAGGACTTCTGGTCGGTCATCGTCTATGACAACCAGACCCGCTCGATGGTGCAGACCGGCCAAAAGGCCCCGAGCGTCAGTAGCCAGAACAAGGGCGTCAAGATCAATGCGGACGGCTCGGTGGATGTCTACTTCGGACCCAAAGCGCCAATGGGCATGGAGAACAACTGGGTGCAGACGATTCCGGGCAAGGGCTGGTTCATGATCCTTCGCCTCTACGGTCCGCTGGAGCCTTGGTTCAACAAGACTTGGCGACCGGGCGAAATTGAGCTGCAACCCTGATGTACAGTACAAGAACACCTTCGGCGGGCGCCGCCGCGCCCGTCTTTCCATTGCGGCAGGGCAAAGACTGGACCCAAGGCCAACTCTCCGAGCGCACCGGGATCAAGATCGGCCACCTCTCGAAGCTCGAACAGGACGAGGGCGACCCGAAGGCGTCGACCCTCTACAAGCTCATCCAAGCCTTCGGCTGCACACCCCCCGCCCTGATGGCGGACTGGGACCAGCGTCAGGACGGGGCGGCGGCTGACGCGCTCTTAAGCATGATTTGGGAGCGGGTCGACAAGCTCCCCGACGAAGCAAAGGATGACCTGATCCGGTTCCTTGACCGGTTCTGCATAGGCTGGGAAATGGAACTGGTGGTAACCCAGTCACCCGGAAGTGGGCCGCCCGTTTCCGGCCCGTAGACCCTGAAAGCTGCCCCGAAACTCCTCCGGTAGTCTCATCATGGGACAAAGTACGGGTATCACTATGGACCCATATAAGCAATTCGACATCGACCTCGCTTCATGCAAGGCATGCGAATCCATTCTGCGGACATGCAAAGTTGACCCATGCGTTTCCGACAAAATTGTCGTTCCTCGACCAATCGTTACAGGAATAAAACCCAAGCCACTGATGGTAATAGGCCAGGCGCCCGGACTTAGTGAATATAGGTCCGGTTTGCCCTATCAAGGCAAAGCTGGGCAGGGAATCCGAAGAATATTAGCTGAGCTTGGCGTATCCGATTTCGACGAAATGGTCTTCTCGTCGGCCATTGTGAAGTGCTTTCCAGGCCGCAAACATCGCAAAAAGAACGATCCTGCCTCCAAGTGCGAAGAGTTGCCGCCATCGTCCATCATGATAAGAAACTGCCGTCCTTTCCTGGAACGGGGCATCAAGCTGGCGGACCCCTCCGTAATCGTGACACTTGGACTGGTAGCACTGAAAGCTTACCTACAACTATCGGGGCAACGCACGCCCAGCAAGCTCAAGCTATTCGATGGATTCGTAGGCATGTCGCAAGAGTGGAACGGCCGCACAGTCGTGTTTTTCGCTCACCCATCGCCCCGTGCGCGCTGGCGGAACGATCCAACCAGCGTGAAGCTCTTCGACCAAGCAAAGGCCCTGCTGGGTAGTATTCTTCGCACCAAGGGGCTTGGCAATCCCTGAAGAACGCGCAAAACGACAAAACACACGAGATTGGTTTTTGATATTTCAGACTTCAAGATGGGGTCGCCCCTGACAGAGCCCGCCAGGCCCCAAAGTGCCACCCATGGCACAAAGTGCCCGTGTTACCGATCCGGGCACTTTGACCCGGCGCGGCCCCCAGCGGCCGGGGGCCTGGTCCGACTTGGCCACCGCGGGAAGCGCTACCGTAACTGTAAGCCGTAACACCCGGACCGGCCGAGCCGAGGGGCCGGGGAGAGCAGGCAAACGGGGAGGGCGCAGACCGCCCTCAGTCTGCACAGCTTTTGCGGTTCGGTGAACTGGGAGCGGCGGCGCCGCGTTCGCCCGGAGGCTGGTTGGTGGCGTCGCAAGCCCCTGAAATCTTAACAGAGTGGCTCGTGATTTCGTAATAGTCCCGAGGGCCAGACTGACCTCTGCCAACCTATTGCGTTACCACAACGCATTTATCTGTCACTGTGACACCTCGTCCAGGTTGACCGCCGCCCTCCCGTCAGTTCGAACCCGCTCCCAGCGGGGTGACACGCGCCGACGCAACATGGCGTTGTCCTGGGCATAGGCTGTGACCAGCAGACGCCAGAACGCCAGCGTATGAAAATCGGCCGGCGTGAGTCCCTGTCGGGAGAAGCCCGGCGGGAACAGGTAGCCGCGATGAACCTCCCAATCTTCCCAGCCGACCCACGGCACGAAGCCCGCTAAGATCGCCAAGAGGCGCACCGCGGCCGGCGTCGGGTTGCCCTGGCAGCGCCAGCGCCGATAGGTCCGCAGGGCTGAAGCCGCAGCGCTGTTGCAGCGCCCGCAGGACGGATAAATTGGCCGCGAACCCTTCAGGCAGTAGATCGGCCTCAGACCAGCCACCACGCGGCCCGACGCCATCCGGCCCCATGGTCAGTTTGCGATGGCCGATAATGCAGTCAGGTTGCCGATAATGTATATTATGTAAAGTCAGATGTTGGACGATCTGTTTGAGTCGTTGCCGGTGACCCGACCGCGGTATCATTGCGGCCAGCCGGATGGGTCGAGCCGCGCGGTTGATGCGGTTCGTGCCTCGCCGCATCCTACGAAAACGACAACGACCGGGACGCCGCAGGCGTTCACTGATGGATTTGCCTGGTTAAAGATCAATCACAACGTCGAAATCCGCACCGCATAGACCCCGCCGATCACCACGTACTCGTCCTCGCCTTTGAGCATCCCCGGCAGCAGGCGGTTGTAGAAGAAGATCTTGGGGCGCGGCACCTCAACCGTCAGCAGATAGTCGCCGAACTCGTCGGCGCGCTCGCGCACGCTGGTGAAGCTGTTCAGGTTGTTGAGCAGCACCAGATAGCCGCCGTCCGGCTCGCGCCCCAAGACCTCATGATCCCCGATATGGTTGATGCCCCGGTGCAGTGTCAGATGGGTAACCCCCGGGTTCTGGCGCGCCAGTTCGTACTGACAATAGGTGTAGAGAAGGTCGAGTTGGGACTCCACGGCATTGGTGGCGTAGATGCCGCGGGCCGCCTCGGTCAGATAGTCCTGATAGGCCTCGCTGCCGCGTCCGTACAGCGGTCCGCCGTGATGGCGGGTGAGCAGGCCGAAGCGCGTTTCCGCCCAGTGCTTGAGCACCGCCCCCTCGCGGCCGTCCGAGTCGAAGGACCAGCCCCGCACCAGGCGCAGATAGTTGGCGTTGGCCCGCGATTTCTTGCGTCCACCCGGCGTCAGCCCCGCTTCTTCGAGTTCTTCCAGGCAGAACCGGACCGTCATGTAATCGACGAAACGCTCCGCTCTGACCCGATGATCGCGGACCTGATCCAGGCGCCGACAGAGATCCGCGTGAAAATCCCGCACCCCGTCGATCGCCAGCGGGACCGGGTGGCGTTGGAAGGTCAGGCTGCCCAGGATCACTGCCGGCAGATTGCAGCGATTGATCGACAGCCGGGCCGCCCCGGGCAAGGTCGGTGCCGGCGTTTCCCGCCCGCTATCGCAAGCGCTCAGGCAATCGGCCGCGCGATGCGCTTCCCCTCTGTTCGATACATGACGCGAACCCTCTGTCGTGCTCATTTTCCGACTGATGATCTCTGTTGTTATCCATACAGCCGCTTTGGACTTGTCGTGGATGCTACCAATGGCTCTAACCCGGAATATTTCTAAAAACTTCTTCTATAATAATATCTTAGAATATCTTTTCTGGATGGCACGGTGTTTGCTCTAGTGGGCATGAGCGCGACATTTGTTCAACCGCTGCGAAAGCGACCCACAGGAGACCCTCCCCATGGCACTGCGTCAATGCGCCATCTACGGCAAAGGCGGAATCGGTAAGTCCACCACCACCCAGAATCTGGTTGCCGGCCTTGCCGAAGCCGGCAAAAAGGTCATGATCGTTGGCTGCGACCCCAAGGCCGACTCCACCCGTCTGATTCTCCACGCCAAGGCCCAAAACTCCATCATGGAGATGGCGGCCAACGCCGGCAGCGTCGAGGACTTGGAACTGGAGGACGTACTCAAGGTCGGCTATCGCGACATCAAGTGCGTCGAGTCCGGCGGCCCGGAGCCGGGTGTCGGCTGCGCCGGCCGCGGTGTCATCACCGCCATCAACTTCCTGGAAGAGGAAGGCGCCTACGAGGCCGACCTCGACTTCGTATTCTACGACGTGTTGGGCGACGTGGTGTGCGGCGGTTTCGCCATGCCCATCCGCGAGAACAAGGCGCAGGAGATTTACATCGTTTGCTCCGGCGAGATGATGGCCATGTACGCCGCCAACAACATCGCCAAAGGCATCGTGAAGTATGCCAACTCCGGCAGCGTGCGCCTCGCCGGCCTGATCTGCAACAGCCGTAACACCGCCCGCGAAGATGAACTGATCATGGAGCTGGCCCGGCAACTCGGCACCCAGATGATCCACTTCGTGCCGCGCGATAACGTCGTGCAGCGCGCCGAAATCCGCCGGATGACCGTCATCGAGTACGACCCCAAGGCCAAACAGGCCCAGGAGTACCGCAATCTGGCGCAAAAGATCATCAACAACAAGAACTTCGTCATCCCAACCCCAATCACCATGGATGCCCTCGAAGCCCTCTTGATGGACTTCGGCCTGATGGACGAGGAAGACGAATCCATTATCGGCAAAGCCGCCGCCCAGGAAGCCGCGGCCTGATCCCAGCCGGAATCAAGATCGAGCCCTTGGACGCCGACGGCGTCCCGGTGGTTCAGAACAGCGTTGTTGCAGAGCGTCTTGTCGGCGGATTAGCCGCGGCGCCCTTCGTGGAGAGCCAGCATGGCGAATTTGACTCGTGAAGAGACCCTCGACCTCATCCAGGAGGTCCTGGAAGTCTACCCGGAGAAGGCCAAGAAGGACCGGGCCAAGCACTTGGCGGTCAACGATCAGTCGATCGAGCAGTCCAAGAAGTGCATCACCTCCAACCGCAAGTCCCTGCCCGGGGTGATGACGGTGCGCGGCTGTGCCTATGCCGGTTCCAAGGGCGTGGTCTGGGGTCCGATCAAGGACATGATCCACATCTCTCACGGCCCGGTCGGCTGCGGTCAATACTCGCGCGCCGGCCGCCGGAACTACTATGTCGGCATGACCGGGGTCAACACCTTCGGCACCATGAACTTCACCTCGGACTTCCAGGAGAAGGACATCGTCTTCGGCGGCGACAAGAAGCTCGCCAAGCTGATCGACGAGATCGAAGGTCTGTTCCCGCTGAACAAAGGGATCAGCGTCCAGTCCGAGTGTCCGATCGGTCTGATCGGCGACGATATCGAAGCGGTCTCCAAGAAGAAGGCGAAGGACATCGAAAAGCCGGTCGTTCCCGTGCGTTGTGAGGGCTTTCGCGGCGTTTCCCAGTCCTTGGGCCATCACATCGCCTGCGACTCGATCCGCGACTGGGTCATCGGCAACCGCGACGGCGACGACAGTTTCCAGACCACCCCCTATGACGTGGCGGTGATCGGCGACTACAACATCGGCGGCGACGCCTGGGCCTCGCGTATCCTGCTCGAAGAGATGGGTCTGCGCGTGGTTGCCCAGTGGGCCGGCGACGGCACTCTGGCCGAGATCGAGCTGACCCCCAAGGTCAAGCTCAACCTCATCCACTGCTACCGCTCGATGAACTACATCAGCCGGCACATGGAAGAGAAGTACGGGATTCCGTGGATGGAATACAACTTCTTCGGACCGACCAAGATCGCCGAGTCGCTGCGCAAGATTGCCGCCTGCTTCGACGAGACCATTCAGGCCGGTGCCGAGCGGGTCATCGCCAAATACGAGGCGCAGTATGCCGCCGTGATCGCCAAGTACCGTCCGCGGCTGGAAGGCAAGCGCGTCATGCTCTACGTCGGCGGCCTGCGTCCGCGGCACGTGATCGGCGCCTATGAGGACCTGGGAATGGAGGTGGTCGGCACCGGGTACGAGTTCGCCCACAACGACGACTACGACCGGACCATCAAGGACATGGCCGACTCCACCCTGCTCTATGACGACGTGACCGGGTACGAGTTCGAGGAGTTCGTCAAGCGCATCAAGCCCGACCTGATCGGCTCCGGTATCAAGGAGAAGTATATCTTCCAGAAGATGGGCATCCCTTTCCGCCAGATGCACTCGTGGGACTACTCCGGCCCCTATCACGGCTATGACGGCTTCGCCATCTTTGCCCGCGATATGGATATGACCATCAACAACCCCTGCTGGACCAAGCTGCATGCGCCCTGGCTCGCCGACCAGGCCGCCCGGTCCGAGCAGCACGAGCCGAAGCGCGCCAGCGCCTGATGGTCGCCGGCCGCCGGCCTCAAGCCGGCGGCCGGGTGCAGATCTCCCATAGACCGCATTGCAGTCTCAATCATGCCGTCGTCCGCGGATTAGCGGCGCGGCAGGAGCATACGAATGAGCCAGATAGTCGACGACATCAAGCCGAGCTTCCCCCTGTTCAGGCAGCCGGAATACAAGGAAAACCTCGCCAAGAAGCGCGACGGGGTCGAAGAGCGTCACTCCGACGAGAAGATCCAGCAGGTGTTTCAGTGGACCACCACTGAAGAATACAAAGAACTCAACTTCAAGCGCGAAGCCCTGACCATCAACCCGGCCAAGGCCTGCCAGCCGCTGGGCGCCGTGCTCTGCGCCTTGGGCTTTGAGAAGACCCTGCCCTATGTGCATGGTTCGCAGGGGTGTGTGGCCTATTTTCGCTCTTACTTCAACCGGCATTTCAAGGAGCCGATCGCCTGCGTCTCGGACTCGATGACGGAAGACGCGGCGGTGTTCGGCGGCCAGAAGAACATGTTCGACGGTCTGGAGAACGCCATTGCGCTCTACAAGCCGGAGATGATCGCCGTCTCCACCACCTGTATGGCCGAAGTCATCGGGGACGACCTCAACAGCTTCATCAACAACGCGCGTAAAGAAGGACATATTGCGGAAGACTTCCCGGTGCCCTTCGCGCATACCCCGAGCTTTGTGGGTTCCCATACCACCGGCTGGGACAACATGTTCGAGGGGATCGTCCGGCACTTCACGCTGAACACCATGGACGATAAGGTGGTCGGCAGCAACGGCAAGATCAACCTGGTGCCGGGCTTCGAGACCTATCTTGGCAATTACCGCGTCATGCACCGCATGATGAAGGAGATGGGTGTTGACTATTCGCTGCTCTGCGATCCGACCGAAGTGCTGGATACCCCGGCCGACGGCGAGTTCCGGATGTACGCGGGCGGCACCACCCAGGACGAGATCAAGGACGCTCCCAACGCCATCGATACCCTGCTGCTCCAGCCGTGGCAGTTGCCCAAGACCAAGAAGCATGTGGAGATCACCTGGCGCCAGAACGCGGCCCACATCAACATCCCGATGGGCTTGGATTGGACCGATGATTTTCTGATGAAGGTCTCGGAGCTGACCGGCAAGCCGATTCCGGAGTCCCTGGCCAAAGAGCGCGGCCGGTTGGTCGACATGATGACCGACAGTCACGCCTGGCTGCACGGCAAGCGCTTCGCCGTCTATGGCGATGCCGACTTCGTGCTGGGCATGGTGAAGTTCCTGCTGGAGCTGGGCGCCGAGCCGACCGATATCCTGTGCCAGAATGCCAATAAGCGCTGGAAGAAGGAGGTGGAAGGGATCTTGGCGAAGTCGCCCTACGGCAAGCTTGGTCAGGTGCATACCGGCGCCGATCTGTGGCACTTCCGGTCACTGATGTTCACCAACAAGCCGGACTTCATGATCGGCAACTCCTACGCCAAGTTCATTCAGCGTGATACCCTGCACAAGGGTAAGGAGTGCGAGGTCCCGCTGATCCGGATCGGCTTCCCGATCTTCGATCGTCATCATCTGCATCGGATGACGACCATGGGTTACGAGGGGGCGATGTACATTCTCACGACCCTGGTCAACGCGGTCCTGGAGCGGCTCGATGAAGAGACCCGCGGCATGGGCACCACGGACTATAATTACGACCTGGTTCGCTAGGCCGCTACCGTCGACCGGTCGGCGCCTCCGCGCCGGCCGGCGACGCCAGGAGAGAAGTGAATGCCCAGTGTAATGATCCGCAAGAGTGATTCCGGCGCCCTGTTATTCTATGTGGCGAAAAAGGACATGGAGGAGACCATCGCCAGCGTCGAGACCGACACCGCGGAGAGTTGGGGCGGTGAGGTCGAGCTGACCGATGGGTCCAAATGGTATGTGGACCCGATCAGCCCGCCGCCCGTCTTTCCGACCACCTTGCGCTTCAAGCGTGCTGAATGACACCGGGCGGGGATGCGGCACGCATCCCCGCTCCCATTGACTGGAGAAATCGAATGGCCATGCAAATCGTTAGATCCGCTTGCACCGCATGTGGCGACTGCGAGCCCGTCTGCCCCACCAAGTCCATCACCCCTTTCAAGGGCGTGTATAAGATCGATCCGAACACCTGCAACGAGTGCGAAGGTGAGTTCGATATGCCGCAGTGCGTCAATGCCTGCATGGAAGACAACTGCATCATCGCGGCTTGATCCCCATGGCTAGCCCAATCTCAGACGCTATTGCCCTGCGCATCGGGCTGGCCGCCCGGACCCTGCCGGAGACAGATCCGGCGCGACTGATCAAAGTGTTGGCGTCCGCGGTCGGCTTGCCGCCGACGGTGGAGAAGCTCGCCGCCCTGCGCGTCAAGGATCTGAAGTCCGCGGCCGACGGCGAACTGGCCGATATCGATCAGGACGCGCTCAAGGCCGCCTTGGCCATTCTCAAAGGCGAGGGTGTGGCGGAGTCCGACCCCCCTCCTCCGCTCGACCCCTATCGCGACGGCGACCTGCCCGGGTCGATCCGGGTCGCCTGCGCCTCGGATACCGGCGAATTGCTGGACGGGCATTTCGGCGCCGCCCGCCGTTTTCTGGTCTATCAGGTTTCGGCGTCCGCGGTGCGGCTGATCGACGTGCGGCGCATCGATGACAGCGGCGCCGAGGATCGCAACGCTTATCGCGCCGGTTTGATCGCCGATTGTCAGGTGTTGTATGTGGCCAGCATCGGCGGGCCGGCAGCCGCGAAAGTCATCAAGCTGGATATCCATCCGATCAAAGACGCGGCCGGCGGCAGCGCCCGCGAGCGCATGGTCAAGCTGCAGGACCTGTTGTCCCGGAAAGCCCCGCCCTGGCTCGCCAAGGTGATGGGTCAAGCGCCCGCGGAACGTATCCGCTTCGAAGCGACCGCGGATCTGCAGGACGGGGACGGGGCATGATCAGCGCGGAACGGATCGACCAAGTGGTGCAGGTCGTAGAGCGCGCCGGGCTCAACGACCAGACCCTGTCGGCCTTGCGCGAGGCGTTTCGGCCGATCCATTTCACCTATTGCATGGATGACGATATCGGCACCGGGATCGGTGCACCCGTGCCGGTGCGAACCACCGATACGTTCAATCTCTATCTGATCGACGGACAGGCGCACTGTATGCGTTTTACCGCCGATTCGGACGCCGCCACCGGCCTGGTGCTGGCGCAACTGGACGCCGCGTCCTGATCCTGCGCGCCGAGCGTGTCTGGCGTGACCGCGAAACCCCTCGTTAGCTGTGCCGGGTGCCCGCACCGTGGTGACCTGCTGACGCAAGGTCGGTGCCTGCCGGGTGACGTGTGCGTGCGCGCCATGAGCGGGCGTCAGATCGAGCGCTTCTTCCGGGTCAATCCGTCCCTGGCGGATGACTATGCCGGGGATACCTTCTGGGAACGCCGCGCCATCGCCGCGCGCTATCTCTCCCAGCAGAAGCTCCTGAGTCTGATCACCGACTCCGACGAGGTCGTACGCCGGGTCTTGGCCTACCGACTGCCGGTCGAGGCGCTGGGCCCGCTGATCGCCGACCCCGACCGCGAAGTGCGGATCACGGTGGCCGACCGCCTGCCCCCGGCCGGTCTTGAGACCCTGGCCGCGGATCCGGACTATCTGGTGCGCCAGACGGTCGCCCGGCGCCTCCCGGTCGGGCGGCTGTTCCGGATGATCCGCGACCCCGACCGCCAGGTGCGCTGCACCGTGGCCGAACGCCTCCCGCCCGAGAGTCTGGGATTGATGCGCGACGATCCGGAGCCGGAAGTTCGCCTCAAGGTGGCCGAGCGCATCCGCTGCGACGAGGCTGCCGACCTGCTCCGGGACCCGGACTGGCGGGTGCGTCTGTGTCTGGCGGAACGCTTGCCGACGGCGCAGCTCGCCGCGCTGCTGGATGATGCCGACGCCGATGTCCGGTCGGCGGCCAAGGCACGCATTGAGGATGGGGGAAACCCGTCCGCACCTGAACGCAAATGAACGCAACTCACCAACTGAAAGGCCCGACATGGTAGCGACAGCCACTGACCTTGATCCAGACCAGTTCCAGACGCCGGCGTTGCGCGTCGCGAATGCCTGTGCCGCGCTGCCTGCCGGTGCGGACCTCGACGCCTTGATTGCGGCCGTTCGGGAGGCCTTGGGCGCGGAGGACGTGCAGCACGCCATGACGCGGGGCGGCTGGCACCGCTTGGGCGGGGTGGTGGGTCTGGACGGGACACGCATCGCCGATCACGTCGCTGAATGGGCGGTGGCGGTGTCGGGCGGCGACATCGACGAACTGATGGGCTACGTCAGTGACCTGCGCTGCTTCGTCACCCGTCTCAACGGCCAGACGCATTATCTGGTGGTGCCGACCGGCCCGACCGCGCGTGACTACATCCAGATCGAGGTCGAAGAGGTGCAGGAAGTCCTGGATCGGGTGATCTCGGACCCGGACTGGTTCCCCGACAGCATCGCCGAGTTCGTGGACCCGCTCGATTTCCCCCGACTGGAACCTGAACCGGTGGGGCCGGCGCGGATGATCTTTCGCCGCCTGGTCCCGATCAACGAACTGATGGACTCCAGCGATTCGGGTCCCCGTCTGCGCCGCTTCCTCGACGATTGGGACCGCAGCAGCGCCGGCGAGACCAGCGCCTTCTGCGAACACTGGGTACTCTCGATCCGCGAATATCGCGACCAGGACGGGGACGACCACCGCAGCGCCAAACCGGTGCCCATTCCGCGGGTGGCGATCCCCAGCCTGGCGGATGCCGAGGTGGCGCGCGGCGTCAAGCTTGCCAACCAGATCCATGGCTTCGACCGGGTGCTCGGCTACCCCTTCGCCTGGTACTTCCACATGCTCACCAACCCCAAGGTCTCCCACCGGTTGGCCGAGGCGGTCCACGCCGACCTGATCGGCGCCTACGACTACCTGCCGGTACGCGATTTGAAGGTCCTGCGCGATTGGTACAACCAACCCTATGGCGTCTGAAACACCAATCCCGGACGCGCCCCTCGCCTGGCCCAAACACGCGGCTCCGATCTGCCCGTCCGCCACGCTGGCGGAATTGGGGCGACACCGGTTTCGCGTCCTGTATCGCGGCACCCCGCGGGAAGCCATCCTGGTGCGCTTCCAGGGTGTTGTCTACGGGTATCTGAATCAGTGCGTGCATATGCCCAAAGAACTGGACTGCGAGCAGCCGCGCGTCTTCGACGCCGCCGGCGAATCCATTCGCTGCTCCATGCACGGCATCACCTACGTCCCCGCCACCGGCGCCTGTCTGAGTGAAATCTGCGCCGGTGAATCACTGACCGCGCTGCGGGTACAGGAGCGCGACGGGATGCTCTATCTCACCGAGAAGCGGACGACGCTGCTTGGTACCGATCTTTGACTCACAACTTCAGGAGACACGTCTCGATGCTGCTCGACACCTACCAGGAACAAGAACGCTACTGGCTCATTACCGCCCAGGGTCAAACCAGCACCGCTGGGCTCTATGCCTTTCGCGGTGACTTCATCGTGCTGGCCGGGGAATTCGACGAGGTCGCCCGCAAACGCGCACCGCCGCGCGCATTGCTCAAGGAAGCGGTGCTGCTCGCGAGCGCCGCCCAGTTGCAGTTCGTCGCCGGCAACTTCGCGAACATCGACGAGGTATCCGAGTTCGTGTCACTGTTCCAGGCCGATCTGGGTCCGGATTGCATCCCGATCTTCTACGTGGACAACATCTCCGCCAGCGCCCTGGTGCAGATCGGCGCCCACCGCTACTGCCTGATCCGGTTCGACGAAGGGATCGTCTGGAACAACCTGATGGAAGAGTTCTATGTGGAGAAGAGCGACCTCAAGAACCTCGGCGCGGAAGACAAGGTGCTTGCGCTCGCCCAGGCCGCCAAGGGTCACGCGTATAAATACCCCCAGCAGACCCTGGACCAGGTCATCGCCGGCAAGACCGAGCGCCGTCGCGAGGGTTGGGGGGCGGTGTAACCCGTCGCGTTCAGCAGCAGTCTCGGGTGGTCGCGGGCGTGACGGTCTACGTCAGCGCGGGCGCCGGTCCGGGTGGCCCGACGACGACTTGGTTGCGTCCCGCACTCTTGGCGGCAGCGAGCCCGCGGTCGGCCCGCTCGCACCAGCTGCGCGGGGTGTCGCTGAGATCCAGCGCCGCCACGCCGCTGGAGCAAGACTGGGGCGCCTGCTGCTCGTCGAGCGTCAGTACGCAGGCCCGGAGGTTGGCGTGCACGCCGTCGGCCAGCCGCGCCGCATCCTGGCGGAGACGCCGGGTCATCCTGACGGACGCTTCGCCACATCTTGATAAATATAAAAAATAGTGCGAATCGCCGGCGACGGCGAGGCGACGGGCATGAAGACCCTGCCGAAGCACCAAGCGCCCGGGTATTGCGCACCGCGCGCGCGTTAACAATCGAGACGAGGAGCCAACAGCATGCCGAAACCTCTGATGCAGGCCCTGGCTTGCGGCGTTTTCTTTGCGGTCTGTGCCGCGGACCTCGCGGCACACCCAAGGCCGCGCCTAGTCGGTGACGGCAGCGTACTCGCGACCATCCCCCAGGAGGCCGCCTACTGCGCCGGACAGCCCGGCTGCAACGGCGGTTACCCGGAAGGGGTGGCGATCGTCGATAACCGGGTGTATGTGACGGGGCCGGCGACCTTCGGCACGGCCGGTAAGGGTCCGAGCCTGGTCACCGTCATTCAGAGGTCGACGGGCCGGCGCCTCGCCGAGATCCCGATTGTGGGGGAGAACACGGCCGTTGAGCACGCGCTGAGCGGGATCGCGCCGGACCACAAGGGCAACGTCTACGTCCTCTCGACGCAACTAGGCGTCGTACGAATTGCGCGCCACGGCCATTCGTATACGCAAACGTCCTATGCGACGGCGATGCCGGACCTGCCGATCTGCACGGCCGGAGGTGCCTCGCCGTGCTCACCGACCCCGGTCGATCTCCCACCGCTCGCGAACGAGATGACCTTCGATGATGACGGCTGGCTCTATGTGACCGATTCGCTGCAGGCGACGATCTTCCGCGTCCCACCCGGGGCGGCACCCCCGAAACCTGGTTCCGGAGTCCCCTCCTGGCGGGCAACCTCGGGGCTCAGCTACCGTTCGGGACCAACGGTATCAAAGTCAGTCCGGATCGGGACTATCTCTATGCCGACCGCTTGAAAGTCCCCCGCCGGAAGGGAGGAACCATGCCACAACAGACGTCTTTGACACGACTCCATGCCGACATCGAGGCGCGTGTGCACGCCACCCTGGAGGCGTATCCCGGCTGGCTGTGCGGCAAGGGCTGCGGCGGTTGCTGTCGGGCACTCGCCGACGTGCCGCAACTGACGGCAGCGGAATGGGGTCTCCTGCGCGAGGGTCTCGCTGCGCTCGCGCCGGAGCAGTTGCAGCACGTCGAGCGGGACATCGCGGCCTTGGCCGGTCAGCAAACGCGACCTCTGGTCTGTCCGCTCCTGGACCAAGAGTCCAGCATCTGCCTGGTTTACGCACAGCGTCCAACGGCGTGCCGCACCTACGGCTTCTATGTTCAGCGCGAGCTGGGGCTATATTGTCACGACCTCGAAGTGCTCGTCGGAAGCGGATCCCTGGCGGACGTGGTCTGGGGGAATCAGGATGCGATCGATCACCGACTCGCTGCCCTGGGCGAGCGTCGGATCCTGACCGAGTGGTTCGCGGCTGAGCGGCGAGCTGACTGCTGACCTGGCGATACGGGTCACTCCCTGTAACAGCAGCCCGGCTGCCTGCATCCGCGCCAGCGTGGTCGCGGCCCGCGCACAGCAGACCGGAGCGTCGGGGCACTGATCGGCAGGAAAGTCCACCTCCGGGCGCGACCGGTGCAGGAAACTCCAGGGGCGTCCGGCGACCAAGGCGCGCGCCTCGGCGGCGTCCAACACATCATAAACGACAACGATCCGGACGCTGCAGGCGTTCCCGAATGTTGCTACCGTCCGCGCAGCCTCAAGATCCGGTAGACTCCTTGCGCAAGCCGTCTCCCTGCACTCACCACAAGATCCACGATGACCGTCCACTGCCCTGCCCTGTTCATCGCCGCTCCGGCCTCCGGTCAGGGTAAGACCACGGTGACCGCGGGGCTGGCCCGACTGCATCGGCGCCTCGGCCGCCGGGTCCGCATCTTCAAGACCGGACCGGACTTTCTCGATCCCATGACGCTGGAACGCGCCGTCGGCAGCCCCGTGTATAACCTGGACCTGTGGATGGGTGGTGAGGATCACTGTCGGGCGCTGCTGCATCAGGCCGCCGGCGAGGTCGACCTGATCCTGGTAGAGGGGGTGATGGGCCTCCATGATGGCGTGCCCTCGGGTGCCGATCTGGCCGCCCGCTTCGAACTGCCGCTGCTGTGCGTGATCGATGCCGCCGCCATGGCGCAGACCTTCGCCGCGCTGGCCTGGGGGCTGACCCGGTTTCGTCCGGGGCTGCGCCTCGCCGGGGTCTTGGCCAACCGGGTCGGGGGTGCGCGTCACGCGGCCATGCTGACCGAACACCTGCCGGCCGATCTGCCCTTCCTGGGCGCGGTGGCCCGTGACGCCGGGATGGAGTTGCCGCAGCGTCATCTGGGACTCTGGCAGGCGGCGGAGATCGCCGACCTGGACGCGCGGCTCGAGCGCGGCGCCGACGCGCTGGCCCGCACCGGGCTCGCGCAGTTGCCGGTCCGGGTCGCCTTCCGCCCGGCCGCGCCCCAACCGGTGATCGAACCGCTGCTGACCGGGGTGCGGATCGGCGTGGCGCGGGATCCGGCTTTCGCTTTCCTCTATCAAGCCAATCTGGACACCCTGCGCGAAGCGGGTGCCGAACTGTGCTTCTTCTCGCCGCTCGCGGACCCGCGGCTCCCCGCGTGCGACGCGCTCTATCTGCCCGGCGGCTACCCGGAACTGCACCTGGACGGGCTCGCCGCCAACCGGGCCATGAAGGACGCCATCCGTGCCCACCAGGCCGCCGGGCGCCCGCTCCTGGCCGAATGCGGCGGGCTGCTCTATCTGCTCGATTCATTGGCCAACCCGGATGCCGATCCGGCCCCCATGGTCGGTCTGCTGCCCGGCCGGGCGTGCATGCAGACGCGCCTTGCCAACCTGGGACTGCACGGCGTGACCCTTCCCGAGGGGGACCTCAGAGGTCATACCTTTCACCATTCCGGCGCGCTGATCGACCTGGAGCCGCTGGTCCGCACCACGCCGCTCCGCGATCAGGGTACCCCGGAAGCGGTTTACCGCCTGGGACGGCTCACCGCCTCCTATCTGCACCTGTATTTCCCATCCAACCCCGGTGCTGCCATCCAACTGTTTTTGCCATGAACCGATTCGCGCAACCCGAGATCACCGCGTTCGACCGCGACACGCTACTGCCCCACGGCGGGCGGCTGCGTCAGGCCGCGGCCCGCTACCGGATTCCGTTGGCGGACTGGCTCGACCTCTCCACCGGTATCAATCCTCAAGGCTGGGCCCTGACCTGGTCCGGAGCGACCGAACCGGCCTGGTGGTCGCGCCTGCCCGAGGATGACGACGGGCTGGAACAGGCCGCCGCGAGCTACTACGGCACCCGGCAGCTGCTGCCGGTGGCCGGAACCCAGGCGGCGATCCAGGCCCTGCCGCGCCTGCGCGCGCCCGGCCGGGTCGGCGTCATCGCGCCCGGCTACGGCGAACACGCCCGCGCCTGGGCGCGCGCGGGACACCGGGTCACCCCGCTGGCGGTAGAGGCCATCGAGTCCGCGCTGCCGAGCCTCGATGTCCTGGTGCTGATCCATCCCAACAACCCGACCGGCGCCCGCTTTCTGCGGGCCGATCTGTTGGGCTGGCATGACCTACTCGCCGCGCGCGGCGGCTGGCTGCTGGTGGACGAGGCCTTCATGGATACCACGCC
The DNA here is from genome assembly GCA_964470155.1 of uncultured Lamprocystis sp. Taxonomy (GTDB): domain Bacteria; phylum Pseudomonadota; class Gammaproteobacteria; order Chromatiales; family Chromatiaceae; genus Thiodictyon. The sequence continues at coordinate 24,376 of CAYYAY010000026.1, forward strand.
GGGCAAGAGCCTTGCCGCCCTGTGCCCGCGACCCGGCCTGATCCTGCTGCGCTCACTCGGCAAGTTCTTCGGTCTGGCGGGAGCGCGGGTCGGCTTCGTGCTCGCCGATGCGGCGGTGACCCAACCGCTGGCCGCGCTGCTCGGCCCTTGGACCATCGCCGCGCCGTCGCGCTGGATCGCCACGCAAGCACTCGCCGACACCCCCTGGCAACTGGCGGCCCAAACCCGGCTGGTCGCGGCCGGTGGCCGCCTTGCCGATCTGCTGCGCGGCCACGGTGTGCCGCCCCAAGGCGGCTGCGCACTGTTCCAGTGGGTGCCCACCGACCGGGCGCCCGCGATTCATGAGTCACTGGCCCGTGCCGGCATCCTCACCCGTTTGTTCGACAACCCGCCCGCCGTGCGCTTCGGATTACCTGGAACAGAGGCCGAATGGACACGGCTGGAAGCGGCACTGAACGCACTGGCTTGACCGCGACCCTGCCTGTCTGCGACCGTCCGACCCGGTCGGCGCGGCAGCGCCCTATCCGTCAACCCTGAGCCGCAACCAGGATGAAGACGCCCACCCTCATGGTGCAAGGCACCACCTCCGATGCCGGCAAGAGCCTGCTGGTCACCGCCCTGTGCCGCTGGGCGACGCGCCGCGGGCTGCGGGTGGCGCCGTTCAAGCCGCAGAACATGGCCCTGAACAGCGCCGTGACCAGCGACGGCGGCGAAATCGGCCGCGCCCAGGCGGTGCAGGCCCAGGCCGCCGGCCTGCCGCCGCACACCGACATGAACCCGGTGCTGCTCAAGCCCAACACCGACATCGGCGCCCAAGTCATCATCCAGGGCCAGGCCGTCGGCAACATGAACGCCGTCGGCTACCAGGATTACAAACGCATCGCCTGGAACGCGGTGCTGGCGTCCTATGAGCGGCTGGCCGACCAGTATGACGCCATCCTCGTCGAGGGTGCCGGCTCGCCGGCCGAGATCAACCTGCGCGCCCAGGACATTGCCAACATGGGCTTTGCCGAAGGCGTTGACTGCCCGGTGATCCTGATCGCCGATATCGACCGCGGCGGGGTCTTCGCCCATCTGGTCGGCACCCTCGCCCTGCTCTCCGCGAGCGAACAGGCACGCGTTCAGGGCTTCGTCATCAACCGCTTTCGCGGCGATCTTGCGCTGCTGCAACCGGGTCTCGACTGGCTCACCGAGCACACCGGCAAACCGGTGCTCGGGGTGCTGCCTTATCTCAAAGGGCTGCACCTGGAAGCCGAGGACGCGGTGGCCCGCGATCAGGACGACAAGACCGGGGCCGGGCTGCGGGTGGTGGTGCCGGTGTTGCCGCGTATCAGCAACCATACCGATCTCGACCCGCTGCGCCTGCATCCCGGAGTGGACCTGCGGCTGATTGGACCGGGCGACCCCATCCCGGCGGCGGACCTGATCCTGCTGCCCGGTTCCAAGTCGGTGGCGGCGGACCTCGACTGGCTGCGCGCGCGCGGTTGGGTCGCGGCCATCAATCGCCACCTGCGCTACGGCGGCAAGCTGATCGGCATCTGCGGCGGCTTCCAGATGCTCGGTCAGGCCATTCATGATCCGCTGGGCCTCGAGGGTGTGCCCGGCCGCACCGCCGGTCTCGGGCTGCTGGACTTCGAGACGACCCTGGACGCGCACAAGCGTCTGACCAACGTCAGCGGCCGGCTCGCCCTGGATGACGCGCCGGTCACCGGTTATGAGATCCATGCCGGCATCAGCACCGGACCCGCCCTGGAGCGGCCGGCGGCCTGGCAGGATGAGGGCCCGGACGGAGCTATCAGCGCCGACGGCCAAGTGCTGGGCACCTATTTGCACGGCCTTTTCGAGTCCCCGGCCGCCTGCGACGCCCTGCTCGCCTGGGGCGGTCTGGACCGCCCACGGACTCGCGATTATGCCGCGCTGCGGGAGGCTGCTATCGAGCGGTTGGCTGACATGGTGGAAGCCCATCTGGATACCGCTGCCCTTGAGCGCCTGCTGCTGCGGCAACCGGGTTGAAACCAGGAGTCCAAGGCATCAGCCTTGGACGCACAATCGGCAGCCGGCGGATCGCCAAGGAGATCGAAGAGCCGGTGGTGTAGAGGCGGGTTTAAAACCCGCCCCGACGTCGGGTTATCACGTCCGACGACTATATTGCACGCGCCGACACGCAACCGACCCGCGGGATAACCCCATGAAATGCACTCTGAGCGACCTGGAACTAGCCCACATGTTCGCGGATGCCGCCGGAACATTGGGCGGCGGAGCCTATCTGGACCGGGAGACCGGGGCCTTCCATTATATCGGCGACGAGTGGTCCGGCCAGGACGATCCGAACGCCGAACCGGAAGAATTCGACCTGTCGGATCGGTATCTGCGCGTCCCCGGCAAACGCGAGCTCGATCTCGGCACTGCGCTGGTCTACGACTTCGCGGCGACGCGGCTGCCGGACGACTACGACCGGGTGCGGGACATGTTCCGGCACCGCGGCGCCTATCGCCGGTTCAAGGAATTCCTGGAACACCAGAACCTGCTCGAATCGTGGCATGACTACGAGCGCAGCGGGTAGTTGAAGCGTTGCTTCAACAGGGCGCGGGCCTCGGTACTGATACGCTCCTGAAGTCGCTTCAGAAAAGCGGCGCGCTCCTTTTCGGCTTCCTTACGCCCGGCCGTGTCGCGGGCGGCCTTGGCGGCTTGGATCAATGCATCCAGCCGCGCGGTCTCGGCCTCGCGCTCGGCGCGGTACTTGGCCCCGGTCTCCAGCAGGGCCGCGGTTTTGAGTGCGTCATACTCGGCCTGGATGGATTCGCTGAAGCGCTCCAGAAAGAGCAGCGACGCCTTGACCGACGCGCCGCTGGCGGCGAAGGTCTCTTGCGGCAGACTCACCACGGCGCGCAGGTAGGCGCGGTCCTCGACAAACTGGCGGACATAGGCGAGGCTGGGGTTATTGAAGATCCCCTCGGGCAGGACGATTCCCAAGCGCCCGCCGGGCTTGAGCAGGTCGAGACAGCGTTCGATGAAGAGGATCTCAGTCTTGATCTTGCCGACTTTCTCGCCCTCGCCTTTGGGGAGTTGGAAGAGATTGGCGATTGGCTTGCCCACGGCGGCCTTGAGGGCATTACGCGCTTGGCGGTAGGGCTCGCCGTAGACCTCCCGGTAGTGGCGCTCGATGGCCGGCTGCAATTCGATTTCCTGTTCGAGTATCCGTTCGTCTGCCTCGACCTTGGCGCCGAAGGGAGGATTAGTCAGGATCAGATCGAAGCGTCCGGGAAAGATACCGTTGACGTTGAGAAAGCCGTTCCAGTGGTGCACTCCGCCGTGTCCGTCACCGTGCATGATCATGTTCATCTTGCTGGTGCGGGCCATGCGGTCGTTCTTGTCCGTGCCGTAGATACAGCGATTGGCGAGCTTCCACAAGCGCGAGCCTTCATGGCGCTGGTCGATCGCTTGCTGAATCTCGGCGAACCGCTCGCGCAGTCGCTCGGCGCGGGCAGCCTCGTCGAGTGTGCCGTCGGCGGCGATGACCTCTGCATATTCCCGGTACTGACGGTCGGCATCGCGTAGAATGCTTTCGCGCACGATCTCAAAGAAGCGGATCAGGAAGCCGCCGGAGCCCGACGCCGGGTCACAGAGGACTTCGCCTTCCTGCGGTTCGATCATCTGGATCATGAATTCGACAATAGGCCGCGGGGTGAAGAATTGGCCGATCTCACCACGAAAGGTGCGTCCGAGAAAGCGCTCGAAGGCGATGCCCTTGATGTCTTCGCTGGTGTCGGACAGGTTGTAGGCTTGCAACAGCCGGACGATCTCCCTGCCGGTTTCGGGTTTCAACTGGATGCGGTCGTCGGGGCTGAAGATGGCATCCCGCTCATAGTGCCGGCGGGTCTTCTCGAACAGATCGTTGAGCGGGTCGTCGCTGAACTGGGATTCGAGGAAATCGACGGTGAAGAGGTTTTGGCGCTGGCGCTTGCGCTTCATCTCGCGCTCAACCCAGACCTTGACGAAAAGAATCTTGGCGGTTTCGTCGAATGCCTTGGTGGGGTCGTGAGCCTCACGGTTACGGATCACGTTGTGGCACTTGTGGAGCAGATCGGCGAACTCGTTTTCCTTGAACACTTTGAGCCGGGCCAACAATTCTTCGATTTCGCGGTCGCTGGCGTTCGCGTGGGGGATGTTGCTGATCTCTTCAAGATAGCCGGGCATCCGATCCTTGCGCACCTTCCAGTATTTCGTCTCGCGGTGGTTGTGGGTGACGAAGAAAGGCGCCTGCACCAGGCGGGCATAGCTGTCGCCCTGGCCGTAGTCTTCGGGCCGGATGGTCACGTTATCGGACTTGTATTCGACGATGACCAAAGGCGGCTTGCGCTCGGCCCTGTCTTGCACCGTGCGCCAGATGACGTGGTCAGCGCGGGCCTGGGCTGAGCCGCGCCCGGTGAGGTTTTCCTCTTCAGCGATCTGCTCCAGCGAGAAGCCGTAGTCGTCGACTAAGATGATCAAATACTCTTGACGCACCCGCTCTTCCGGCGTCTCGACCAACCAGGTCTTGCGGACGTGGCTGTAAACCTTGCCGCCTTGGGCAAGAACCCGGAGCGGTTCGGAGGCGGGCTGAGTTGTCATGAGCGATCCTGTACGTTGCTGGGAGGCGTGAAAGCCGACATGATAAGCGGACTTCAGCTACTGGATGGAAAACACGCACCGCCGATCTGCGGGGCCACCCTGGGACGGCAGCCCGCCCACGGTTCCGGCAGAGCTAACGGTGCGAGGGCGGGCGATGGGTGGTTACGGCAGCGGTCGTTGGCAAGCCGGCAAGGGCCTCGTTGACCGCAGCGAGTCCAACTTTCAACCGAATCAATGCTATACCTAGGAAATCCAAAGACCACGAGATCTTCATCGTTCAAAACAGCGTCGTCGAAGGCTGGACGGGGCTGCGCTACTTAGAGGAATGATAACCACGATGATCACGTCTACCCAGATCGCTGCCGCCGTGGACCGACTCGCACAAGAGGCCCAACCCGAACGCATCCTGCTTTTCGGCTCCCACGCCCGCGGCGAGGCGCGGGAGGACTCCGATCTTGATCTGCTGGTCATCGAGTCCGAGGTGACGGATCGTGCGGCCGAAATGGTGCGCCTACGGCGGGCGCTGCGGCCCCTGCGAATCCCTGTTGATATCCTGGTGTATTCTAGCGCGGACGTGGTGCGCTGGGGTAACCAGCCGGGGAGCGCGTTGTTCTGGGCGCTACGCGAGGGGAAGGTTGTCTATGGCTGAGCGGACCTTGGCGGAGATCTTCCTATTAACCGCGCGGCGCGACGAACAGGCGTTCAGTACGTTAGCGGACGATCCGAACCTGCACGATTCCCTGGCCGGCTTCCATGCCCAGCAGGCGATAGAAAAGGCGTTGAAAGCGGTCCTGGCGCACTCCGGGGTGTCGTTCCGCCGCACGCATGATATCGCCGAGTTATTGGACATGCTTAAGGATGCCGGACTCGCTGCGCCGCCCCATGCGGATCGTCTGGACGAACTGAACCCGTATGCGGTGGAAATGCGCTACGGACTGATCGAACCCAGGGGTCTGGATCGAGCTGCGACCGTACGCTGGGTACAGGATGTCATCCGCTGGGCCGGTGGCATTATTGAAACGTGACGGCATTCGCCGGAAAAAAAAGCCGCTCAATCTTGCAGCTTTTTAGAAAAAGAGTCGGCCGGGGATATAGGGCTTGCGGATCGAGACCCACAAACCACACGGCATGAAGCCGAATTTCGTCCCTAGCCTGAGGCGCAAGATAGGCCAGGCAGCGCCGGAGTTCAAGCCCGGCATTGAGGGGCTGGACCGCAGCGGCTAGCCGTCCGCCAGCAGGTCGGCCAAGTCGAGTTCGACGGCATCGAACGGCGGGATGCGGCCACGGCCCTGATCCTTCAGGATCGCGATTTCGCGCCAGTCCCCGCCGTCCAGGGCATAGGCGACCAGCGTCCGGTCCTCGGGCCAGATCAGCCAATAGAAGGGCACCCGGTGACGTTTGAGCAATTGCGGCAGATGGCGGGTGTCCTTGCGTTCGTGGCCGGGGGAGACGATCTCGCAGACCCAGTCCGGCGGCAGGTCGATGACACCGGCGGGCGGTTGCGGCAGGCGTTCGCGGCGCCAGCCGGCCAGGTCGTGCGACGGGCACTCGTGGGCCTCATAGGCAACGCTGATTTCGGTTGCGAACCACCAGCCGCCGCCCGGGCCGCCGGCGCGATCGAAGGGCCCGAGCTGACGCGCGGTGCGCATTTGTGCCCGTCCATGGGCGAACCGCGTCATCGGCCGGCGCACGATCTCCCCGCCGATCAGTTCCACCCGCTCCTCGGATGACAGCAGCAGGTCATCGAGTGTCTTGAGTTTCAGCGCTTCCACCGGGTACCTCCAGCCAAGACGGCTACACTGAGTCCCCATGGTGCCGCAACCGCCGCGCCGCCGCCAGTTTCCAAGCGGCTTCACTCAATGGCAGTGACACAGCAGGATCCACCGATGTGAAGCCGCGCCTGAGCGCCCCGGAAAACGCTCCAGGCGGGCCGAAAGCCCGCCCGGCATCGAGGGGCTGGACCGCGGCGGCTAGCCGTCCGCCAGCAGGTCGGCCAGCGCGAGTTCGATGGCATCGAACGGCGGGATGCGGCCACGGCCCTGATCCTTCAGGGTGGTGATTTCGCGCCAGTCCCCGCTGTCCAGGGCATAGGCGACCAGCGTCCTCTCCTCGTGCCAGATCAGCCAATAGAAGGGCACCCGGTGACGTTTGAGCAATTGCGGCAGGTGGCGGGTGTCCTTGTGCTCGTGGCCGGGGGAGACGATCTCGCAGACCCAGTCCGGCGGCAAGTCGATGACCCCGGCGGGCGGTTGCGGCAGGCGTTCGCGGCGCCAGCCGGCCAGGTCGTGTGACGGGCACTCGTGGGCCTCGTAGGCGACGCTGACCTCGGTCGCGAACCACCAACCGCCGTCTGGGCCGCCCCGACGGCTGAACGCAGCCAGCTCCCGCGATGTCTGGCTTTGCGTATACGCATGCGCGAACCGCGTCATCGGCCGGCGCACGATCTCCCCGCCGATCAGTTCCACCCGCTCCTCGGGTGACAGCAGCAGGTCATCGAGTGTCTTGAGTTTCAGCGCTTCCACCGGGAACCTCCAGCCAAGACGGCGACATGGAGTCATCATGGTGCCGCAACCGCCGCGCTCGCGCTAGGATCCACCGATGAACTTAGCCACGCACCTCGAGATCATCCTCACCGCCTGCCTGCTGGACGCTCTCCTCGGCGACCCGGTCTATCGCCTGCACCCCGTGCGGTTGATGGGTGCCTTGAGCCTTGCCGGAGAGCGCCTGCTCTTTGCCGTCGGTCTCGATGGTCGACTTGGCGGCCTGCTGCACTGGGTCCTGGTGGTCGGCGGGGCGCTGTTGGTTTGGTGGGGTGTCCGCCTGGGGCTTGCGTGGCGGCATCCCTGGCTGGCCCTGGCCTGGGACTGCTTCATCGCCTACAGCCTGCTGTGCATGCGTGATCTGCTGGTCCATGGACAACGGGTGCTGGCGGCGCTGGACGACCTGCCGACCGCGCGCCGACGGCTCGGGATGCTGGTCGGCCGTGAGACGGATCGACTCCAGCGCGACGGCGTGGTGCGCGCCACCATCGAGAGTCTGGCGGAGAATCTGACCGACGGGGTCCTGTCCCCGCTGTGGGCGCTCTGTCTGTTCGGGCTGCCGGGGCTGATTGTGGTCAAGGCGGTGTCGACGCTGGATTCAATGGTTGGCTACAAGAACGCGCGCTATGCCCGCTTCGGCTGGGCGGGCGCGCGTTCAGACGATCTGGTCCACTGGCTGCCGGCGCGCCTTTCGGTCCCCTTGATCGCGCTGGCTGCCGCCCTACTCCGGCTGCATCCGCGCCTTGTTGTCCAGGCCGCCTGGCGCTATCACGCCCGCTTGCCGAGCCCCAACTCCGGCTGGAGCGAGGCCGCCTGTGCCGGCGCCCTGCGCGTGCGGTTGGTCGGACCGGCGCGCTATCGCGGTGAATGGGTCGAGCGCGACTGGATCGGCGACTCCGACTGGCCGGCCGATCTGGATGGCGGCCACCTGCGCCGCGCGCTGCGGCTGATTCTGGTGTGCTGCGTGCTGGCGCTGGTGGCCGGGTTGGCGCTCGCACCATTGCGACCGCTGCTGCTTTGGTGATCGTCGCCCACCGGCTCACGGCCATGGAAGGAACATCAGCTACCCCCGGAAGATGAATGTCCCCCGTGGGAGCGGCGTCCCGCCGCGCTGCGGTGCCGCGGTGATCTGCAACTTCGCGCCCAGCCCCGTCGCGGCGGGACGCCGCTCCCACAGGGTCGCTGCGCGACTTTCACGGTAAGCCGCGACGGTTGATGTGATGCGGCGGTCATGACCGAAAGAGTCAGCGAGGCTCCGAGTCCGGTTCATCGGCCGCCGTGTCTTCCTCAGCGGCTCCGGCGTCCACCGCGTCGCGCAAGAACCTGAACAGCTTACGCGGGGCCTCGGGTTTACCGCGCTCGGTGTCGCGTTTGGCGGCGCGCACCAGGGTGCGCAATTGCTGACGGTCGGTGTCCGGGTGTTCGTCCAAAAAGTCGCTCAGGGCGGCGTCGCCCTCGGTGATCAGGCGTTCGCGCCAGCGCTCCAGGCGGTGGTGGTCGGCGGCCGCCGCGCGTTCGCGGGCCTCGGCCTCGTCCATCAGGGCATGCACAGCGTGCATGTCCTCGCGTTGCAGCAGGTTGGCGATGCGTTTGTAGTGCCGCCCCAGGGCGCGCACGTCCTTAATGCGCACGGTCTCGTCGAGCGCGAGCCAGGTGACCGGGCTGAGCTTGAGCCGCTCCAATTCGGCGCGGGGCATCCTGGTCATCCGCTCGGCCAGGGCCTGGAGCGCCTGATGCTCGCGTTTGATTTGGCTTTTACTCGGACCTTCCGGGCGTTCCTCCCAGTCCTCACCCGCCGCGGGGACCTGGTGGCCGGCGCCGCGGACCGGATCGGCCGCGTCCTCGGTGTCTTCCGCATCCTCGGTATCAAAAGGGTCGATGGTATCGTCTAGGTGGTCGATTGCAGGTGCTCCAGAATCAGTTGGGGGGTCCGTTCACCCCGGTATTCATTGACGTCCAGGCGGTAAGCCAGGTGCACCCGGCCGCGCGCCAGTTCCAGGCGCTCGCCCTGGCCGAAACCGATGGCTTCCAGCAGCGGGCCCCGCTCGGGTTTCAACCGGAGTTTCAGGTGCCGCTCACCGACCAGCCGTGCGCCAATGACTTCGAATTCCCCATCGAACAGAGGTTCCGGGAAGCCCTTACCCCAGGGGCCGCCCAGGCGCAGGGCGTCGCAGGTCTCCAGGTTCATCAGCCGCGGCGGCAATTCGCCGTCCGAGCGGATTTCATGCACCGGCGGAGCCTCGCCCAATTGCTCGCGCACCGCGTCGCGGAAGGCGAGCCGAAAGTCGCTCAGGCATTCGGGTTTCAGGGTCAAGCCGGCGGCCATGGCATGTCCGCCGAAGCGCGCGATCAGTCCAGGGCGGCGCCGGTCGACCAGGTCGATGGCGTCGCGGATGTTCAACCCCTCCACCGAACGGGCCGAGCCGCGCAGTAAGCCGTCGGCGGCGTCCGCGAAGGCGATGACGGGGCGATGATAGCGCTCGCGGATGCGCGCGGCGACGATCCCCGACACCCCCTCGTGCCAGCCCTTGCCGTACAGACACAGACCGGGCGGCAGATCGTCACCGCGCAGGACGATGCGCTCCACCAGTGTCTCGGCCTGATCGCGCATGGTCCCTTCGATGTCGCGGCGCTCGCGGTTGAGTGCGTCGAGCTGACCGGCCAGGTCCAGGGCGCGGAGCGGGTCGTCACACAGCAGGCATTCGACGCCCAGACGCATCTCGGTGAGCCGGCCGGCGGCATTGAGCCGGGGGCCGACGTAGAATCCCAGGTCCGCCGCGGTGGCCCGGGCCGGATCGCGCCCCGCCGCCTGGAGCAGCGCACGGACGCCCGGCCGACAGCGGCCGGCACGGATGCGCCGCAGGCCCTGTTCCACCAGGATGCGGTTATTGCGGTCGAGGGTCACCACGTCGGCCACCGTGCCCAGGGCGACCAGATCCAGGTACTCGGCCAGGTTGGGTTCCGGCCGGTCGGCAGTGAACCAGCCCGCCGCGCGCAAGTGGGCGCGCAGGGCGGCCAGCACGTAGAAGACCACGCCGACCCCGGCCAGGTGTTTACTGGGGAAGGGGCAGCCGGGCTGATTGGGGTTGACGATGGCCGCCGCCGCGGGCAACTCCGCCCCGGCCGGATGGTGGTCGGTGATCAGCACCGGGATGCCGAGCTGCTTGGCCCGCTCCACCCCGGCGATGCCGGCAATGCCGTTGTCGACGGTGATCAGCAGACCCGGATCCTGCAGCGCCGCGGCCTCGACCACCGGCGGGCTCAGACCATAGCCATAGGCGAAGCGGCTCGGCACCAGATAGGATACGACGCGGGCGCCCAGGGCGCGCAGACCCAGCACGGCCAGCGCGCTGCCGGTGGCGCCGTCGGCGTCATAGTCTCCAATCACCAGGATCGACGCGCCGCAACGCAGGGTCGAGGCGAGCAGCGCGACGGCGGGCTCCAGCCCCGCCAGCGTCTCATAGGGCGCCAGATCCGCGAGGCCCAGCGCGGTCCCGGACGCCTCCTGTCCGCGGCGGCGGTAGAGTTGGTGCAGCAGTTCGCGCGGGTTGGCGGCGGGTGGCTGCGCCGGGTCTTCATCGATACGGCGGATGTGGGTGGGGGTCACTTGGGCTCGTTGCTGCGGCGGTGGTTGGACGCGTTCGGTGGGCGTGTCGGGAGTCGCGGGTGAGCCGTCAGCTTGCATCCGGCAGCGCGGTCAGGCGATTGCCGGAACATCATGTAGACGATGGGTCAAGCGCTGCCGGCAACAAAAACCGCATCGGCGCTTAACCTGCGGCCGTGACCCGGCTACCATATTGCGCTTGCGGGGAACAGACAACCCGAAAATCACGCGGCCCCGATTCCGCGGCGCTCGCCGCAACACCTTAGTTATGGATCCTCAGATGAGCGTGAATCACCGAACCGCGTGCGTCCTGCTCGCCCTCGCTCTCCCCCTGGGCGTGGCCCTCGGGGCCGACCCGGAGCGCAACAGCGCGGCAGGCACAAGCACTGCCGCGCCCCGCAAGACCACCCCCAACCTGAACCTCCAGTCGGCGGCCGTACTGGTGGTGGATGAGAGCGGACAGCCGCTCTATGCCAAACACAGCCATGACCAGAAGCCGATCGCCTCGATCACCAAGCTGATGACGGCCATGGTGGTGTTGGATTCCGGCGCACCGCTGGATGAGCCGCTGACCATCCTGGAATCCGATCGCGATCAATTGCGCCACAGCCGCTCGCGCCTGCGCATCGATCGGGCGGCCACCCTGCAGCGCTGGGAGACCCTGGCGGTGGCGCTGATGTCGTCCGACAATCGGGCGGCCTCCGCCCTGGGGCGAACGACCTTCCCGGGCGGCAAACCGGACTTCGTCGCCGCCATGAACCGCAAGGCGGCCGCGCTCGGGATGGCCGACACGCGCTACGCGGACCCGACCGGGCTGGACGGCGGCAATCGCTCCACGGCGGAAGACCTGGTGAAGCTGATCCGCGCCGCCGCCGGTTACCCGCTGATTCAGGAACTCACCACCCGCGCGACCATGGAAGTGCAGCCCTACGGCGACGCCGACCGCCTGGCCTACCGCAATACCAATCCGCTGGTGCAGGACCCGAACTGGCGGGTGGAACTGAGCAAGACCGGCTATGTCAGCGAATCCGGCCATTGTCTGGTGATGCGGGCCGTGATCAGCGGGCGGCGGCTCGACATGGTGTTCCTGGATTCAGCCGGAAAACGCACGCCGATGGGCGATTCACAGCGCATGCGTCAGTGGCTTGAAGCACAATTTCGCGGTCGTTCGGGCTGATCGGCAGAGGGCATAACCAACATGTACCGCGGCGAGCGCTTCAACAGCATTAGCCACCTGGTCGGTGCGGTCCTGGCTCTGATCGGGGCCACGGTGCTGGTCACCCTGGCCGGCGTGAAGGGCGAGGCGACCCGCATTGTCAGCTTCTCCGTGTACGGAGTGACTCTGTTTCTGCTGTATCTCTCCTCCACGCTCTATCACAGTCTGCGCGGGCGGGCGAAAGACTTCTTCCAGGTCATGGACCACCATGCGATCTATCTGCTGATCGCCGGGACCTATACCCCGTTCACTCTGGTCGCATTAAAGGGCAAGACGGGTTGGTGGCTGTTCGGCGCAGTCTGGGGTTTGGCGGTCTTGGGCATGGTGATCGACACCCTGCGCGGCGGCGGCGGACGGCTCTTGTCGGTGGTCATCTATCTGCTGATGGGCTGGCTGATTCTGTTTGCCCTTGGCCCCATCATCGCGGCCCTGCCCCCGGCCGGCTTCTGGTGGCTGGTGGCCGGTGGTCTCTTCTATACGGTCGGAGTGATCTTCTACGTGCTGGATAACCGCTGGCCCTGGTGCCACGGCATCTGGCACCTGTTCGTGCTGGCCGGCAGCGTGAGCCACTATTTCGCGATCCTGCTGTACTTGTAAACCGCGCCCAGCGCGGTATGCGATCGGTTCAGCGTGACGGACGGCTGCGCTACCGCCCGCCCTGCCACACCCGCGCGGCCGCGCTGCGCAACCGCGGCTTACGCGGCTCGGATTCCATCCCCGCCAGTGACAGCAGCCGCTTGCGCTCATCATCGAGCAGCGGGCGCCAGTTGCCGGGAAAGAGCCGCCGACCCAGCTCCACGTTGCCGTAGCGGACCCGGATCAGACGGCTGACCTGACAGTCCGCGGCCTCCCACAGGCGGCGCACCTCGCGGTTGCGGCCTTCCTTCAGCACCACGTGGTACCAGGTATTGGCGCCGGTGCCGCCGCGCGCGCTGACCGCATCGAAATGCGCGGGGCCGTCTTCGAGCGCGATGCCGCTGGTGAGCCGCTCCAGGGTGCCGTCCGGGACCTGACCCAGAATGCGCACCGCGTACTCACGCTCCAGTTCCCGCGACGGGTGCATGAGCCGGTTGGCCAGTGCGCCGTCGGTGGTGAAGAGAATCAAGCCGGAGGTGTTGATGTCCAGCCGGCCGACCGCGATCCAGCGCCCGGTTTTCGGCCGCGGCAGATGCCGGAAGACGGTCGGGCGCCCCTCCGGATCGCGGCGGGTGACCATCTCGCCCTCCGGCTTGTGGTAGGCGATGATCTGCATGTCCTCGTCGCGCCGCGGACGACGGCGGATCTCCTGACCATCCACCCGCACCCGATCCAGGGGCGTGACCCGGTCGCCGAGTGTGGCGACCTGACCGTTGACCCGCACCCGCCCGATGCGAATCCAGGCCTCGATCTCACGGCGTGAGCCCAGACCCTGCTCGGCTAGTACCTTTTGCAGGCGCTCGCCGGGTGCATCCACGGGAGCCGGCAGGTCGACCGGGTCGTTGCGGCCGCGCCGCCCGACGTTGCGGTTCAGCGGCGGCCGGTTGCCGGATGGGGCGCGATGGTGCACTCAGATCTCCGAAACGATTTTGTCGTAGAAGGCCAGGAAGTCATCCCGATTGGGGCCCTCGGTCCACTCGATGGCGGAGCGCGGGTGCTGGTTGAGCTGGCCGGTGAGGTTGAAGGGCAGCGACGGCCCCCAGATCAGTTCTTTGCGCAGGGGTGCCACATGATGCTGGATCACGTCGACGATGGGCCGCAAATCGAACTTGGGGTTGCGCAGAAAGCCGAGCAAGAGTTCGGTATGACAGTTGCCCGCGCCGCGGCCGAAACCGTAGATCGTCGAGTCTACCCGATTGCAGCCCAGGATGATCGCCTCGATGGTGTTGGCGAAAGCGAGTTGCAGGTTATTGTGGGCATGGATGCCGATCTCCTTGCCGCTCCCCGCCATGGCCGCGGCGTATTTCTTGTAGAGCCGATCGATCTGCTCGCGATAGAGATAGCCGAAGCTGTCGACGATCACCATGGTGCTGGCCGGGGTCTCGGCGATCGCCTCCAGGACGGTGTCGATCTCCTCCTCGGTGATATTGGAGACGGCCATCAGGTTCGAGGTGGTCTCGTAGCCCAGCCCGTGGCAGTGGTGGATCATTTCCACCGCCTCCGAGACCTGATGGGCGTAGAAGGCGACCCGGATCACATCGAGCGGGCTGTCCGCGCAGGGACAGATATCCGTCTGCCAGTCACTCTTGCCGGCGTCGGCCATCGCGGCGAGCTTCAGCCCGGTGCGGGCGGCGTCATGGTCGCCGACGACCCGCCGGATATCGGCCTCATCGCAGTGACGCCAGGGGCCGAACTTGTCTTTCGGGAAGACTTTTTTCGAATTCTTGTAGCCGATCTCCATGTAATCCAGGCCGGCGTCGACGCAGGCGCGATAGACCGCACCGACGAAGGTGTCGGAAAACTGGTGGGCATTGACCAGACCGCCGTCGCGGATGGTGCAGTCGAGCACCTTGAGTTCAGGACGATAGGTGATCCAAGGGGCCTTGTCGGACATCGGGGGTGTTCTCGGTAGCGTGGTTAGCCGACCATTGTCCCCAGATTCGGGCATGGCGGCAAACCGGATGCGTCAGTCCGGCAGGATCGAGGCCAGCGGCACGCTGATCCGCTCGTCCCCCAGCTCGAAGACAATCTCTCCCGTGGTCAGAGCATGCAGTTGGCGGTACCGCCGCCCGAAGCGGTCCGGGTCGCGGTGATCATGCAGTGTGCGATGGCGCAGATCCACCACCCAATAGCGGCGAATCCCGGCGCGGGCATAGTTGGACAGCTTGGCGCCAAGATCCAGGGCCAGACTGGAGTCCGCCACTTCGATGATCAACAGAACGTCCTCGCCCGTGGGGTTGGCCCGGCGATAGTAGTCGTCGCGGAATTTCAGCACCGCCAAGTCAGGATAGAGTTCGGTTCCGTCATCCAGCACCACGGCTCCCTGAACGCGAAGGATCGCCTGACCCGCCAGCCGAGGGGCGAACAACATGGTGAGGCGATCGGTCGTGCCCCCGTGAGGCGGTCCGATAGGCGGCATGTCGCGCATCTCCCCGTCGATCAGTTCCACCCGGTCGCCGTCGCCGAAACAACCAGCCGCGATCATCCGATGGAACTGCTCGACGCTGATGCGGTGGATGGGGTTGGTCGGTTCAGGCGCAAGCATGTCGCGATCCAGGGCTTCGAGCTTGAGTTGCCGTAACCATATCAGATTCGCGCGGGACTGACAGGCTCGTGACCACGGCCTTGGTGGTATAGCATTCGCACCTGATATCCACACAGACCTTCGTGTAGGGGCGGGTTTAAAACCCGCCACTAGGTCCGGTTATCACGTCCGAAAGCTATAATCCCGGCCAACGGCATGCGTCGTCAGGGCTTCCAGCCCTGAGGGTGTCAGGCCAGGATGGCCTGACTACGCATTCGGCGGGCCCCAGTGGCCGGAATCTTGATCGAGGCTCGCGACCGCATCACTTGAGCAGGGTCGCTGTGTGCCGATCGGCGATACAATCGGCCAAGCGATCGAAACTAGCCGAGACCCGCGATGGACCAAGCCAGATTCCCTTCCCCGGACCCCCGAACCCAGGTCGGCCAGGTCGCCGCCGCCGTGCGCCGCCGGGTGCTCGAACACACCCTGCTGCACAACGGCGGCTACCTGAGCCAGGCCTGTTCGGCAGCCGAGGTGCTGGCAACCCTCTACCTGCGCGTCATGCGCCTGGGGCCGAGTCAGGCGCCGCTGACGCCCCGTCCCTTCGCCGGCGTGCCCGGCGCCGACAATCCCGCCAGTTTCACCGGTGCGGACTACAACGGCCCGCGGGGGCCGGAACTCGACCGGTTCATCTTCTCTCCGGTGCACTATGCGCTCGTGCTCTACTCCCTGTTGATCGAGGTCGGCCGGCTGGGACCCGCTGCGCTCAGCCAGTTCAACCAGGACGGCAGCACGGTGGAGCTGATCGGTGCCGAGCACTCCCCCGGTCATGAGGTCACCGCCGGATCGCTGGCCCAGGCCATCAGCCAGGCCGGCGGCATCGCGCTGGCGCGGCGGTTGCGCGGGGAGCCCGGCTGGGTCTGGGTCTTCATGTCGGACGGTGAGTTCCAGGAAGGGCAAGCCTGGGAGGCCTTCGCCGCCCTGGCCCATCACCGCATCGGCCGGCTCGGCGTCTATATCGACGCCAATGCCCAGCAATGCGACGGGGCCATGGCGTCGGTCATGACCATCGAGCCGCTGGCCGCGCGGCTGCGCGCCTTCGGCGCCGAGGTCCACGAGGTCGACGGCCACGACAGCGATGCGCTCGCCGCTCCGGCCGCCGCCGCTCGTACAGCGGACCGTGACCGGCCGCTGGTGGTGATCGCCCGCACCGACCCCTGCCGCGGCATCGACCTGCTGCGCGCACGCCCCAAGCTCCATTATGTTCGCTTCAAGAGCGAACAGGAGTTCGCCGAATACAGCCGCCTGCTGGCAACCCTGCGCGGGGGAGCCGCCTGATGACCACCACACCCTCGCTCCCGTGGGAGCGGCCTCTGGCCGCGATTCCCCCCGCGCACCTTGGCACCGCATCGCGGCGGGACGCTGCTCCCACGGGGGGCCGACACAACCGCGCCCCCCGTGCAAGCGTCCCGCCGCGATGACTCAAGGCCGCGGCGACAGGCGGTGGTTGCAACAAGACCCGACCGCGGCGGATTGCCGCTCCCACCGGCATGGAGATCCATCGTGATCGAAACAGTTCAACGTCCCCATGGGGTTAACCTGGTCCGCTGGGCCAAAGACCGCCCGGAGGTGTTGGTCCTCTCCGCGGATCTCACCGCCTCCTGCGAGGCGGATGGGTTCCGCGATGCCTACCCGGACCGTTTCTTCTCGATGGGCATGGCCGAGCAGAATATGATGAGCTTCGCCGCCGGCCTGGCGCGCGAGGGCTTCACCCCCTTCGTCCACACGTTTGCGGTCTTCATCTGCCGGCGCCCGTTTGATCAGGTCGCCATGTCGATCGCCTACCCCAACTTGCCGGTCCGCCTGATCGGGTTCCTGCCCGGCCTCACCACCGCCGGCGGCGTGACGCATCAGGCGATCGACGATGTAGCGCTGATGCGCCTCCTGCCGAACATGACGGTACTGGAATGCGGCGATGCCACCGAGGTCGAGTCCGTGCTCGACGCGGCCCAAGCGGTCAATGGCCCGGTCTATGTGCGGATGCTGCGCGGCGAGGTGCCGCGGTTGTTCGACCCCGGCGCGCCGCTGCGGCTCGGGCAAGCCCGACTGCTCGGCGCGGGTCGGGACTTGGCGGTCCTGTCCACCGGCATCTGCACCGAGGAAGCGCTGCGCGCCACCGCCGCACTGCGCGCCGCCGGACTCACGGTCGCCCATCTGCATGTTTCGACCTTGAAGCCCTTCACCGACCCCCTGATCCTAGAGACGATTGCCGGCGTTAGGCACGGCGTCATCACCCTGGAAAACCACGGCATCATCGGCGGTCTGGGCTCCGCCGTTGCCGAGTCGCTGGCCGAGGCGGGACTGGGCAAACGCCTGATCCGACTAGGACTGCGCGACACCTATGCGCACGGCGCCGGCCGCGACTATCTGCTGCGCGAATACGGACTGGACGCCATGGCCTTGGTGCGCGCGGCGGAGGACTTGACCGGCGTTCGGTTTGGGCTTACCGAGGCAGCTCTGGCTGAGGTGCGCCTGGAAACCTTGGTTACTGCAGAAAAGACCGAGGATTTATGAGACGTTTGGGCGCAACCGCAGAGGCTCCTGCACCGCATCGCATCGCGATCCCGCTTCGTCTTCGGCGCACTACGGGCGCCATCGGCCGCGGTACAAACCCGCGACATTCCGGCGGGCGCCCTATTGCGCCCTACGGGACCTGAACAATCGGGTCGGAATAGCGTAATGAATACCGACAAGCAACCCCTGACCCTCTGCGGCGAACGCTTCACTGCCGTTTACCACCTCGCCGGAGCGGCCACGGCGGCGCAAGCGCGGCAGCGGGCGCAGGACCTCTGCCTGGAACAGACGGTGGAGTTTCCGGACGATCTGATCCCGCACGCGGCCATCCGCGAGCAGATCGTCGGGCAGCTTGCCGCCCTGGAGCAGTTGGAGGAGGACCGCTGGGAGGCGGTCATCCGCTATCCGGTCGAGGTCGCCGGACGGGAACTGACGCAACTCGTCAACTGCCTGTTCGGCAACAGCAGCATCAAGCCCGGCATCCGGCTGGTGCGCTTCGACCTGTCGGAACGCCTGGCGCTGCTCTATCGCGGACCGCGCTTCGGCCAGGCGGGGCTGCGCGACCGACTCGGGGTCCGGCATCGGCCGCTCCTGTGCGCGGCCGTCAAACCCATGGGGCTGCGCCCAGGGGCACTGGCCGATTTGGCCTACCGGCTGGCGCTGGGCGGTATCGACCTGATCAAGGATGACCACGGGCTGGCCGATCAGACGTTCTGCCCCTTCGACGAGCGCGTCACCCGCTGCGGCGAGGCGGTCGCACGGGCGAATCAGGAAACGGGCGGACATGCGCTCTATGTACCCAATGTCACCGCGCCCGCCCTGGAGATCACCAGACGCGCCCGGTTCGCGCGGGCGGCCGGCGCGGGCGGCCTGCTGTTCTGCCCAGGGCTCGCCGGTCTGGATGCGCTGCGCACCCTGGCCGATGACGACACCCTGGACCTGCCGATCCTGAGTCATCCGGCTTTCCAGGGCAGTTTCACCTTGGACCCGCACAGCGGCGTCGACCACGGCTGCCTCTATGGTCAACTCAACCGGCTGGCCGGGGCGGATGCGACCATCTTTCCAAGCTACGGCGGACGCTTCGCCTTTACCCAGGAGGACTGCCGCGCGATCGTCGACGGCGCCGCCCGTCCCATGGGCCATTTCAGACCGATTTTCCCGGTACCGGCGGGCGGCCTGCGTCTCGAGCGGGTACCCGAGCTGATCGACTTCTACGGCCGCGACTGCATGCTCCTGATCGGCGGCGAGCTGCACCGGGGCGACGACTTGGTGCAGAACTGCCGGATGTTGGTGGAGGCGGTCACCGCGGCGGCGCGACCCTCGCCGATCAGGCGGCATAGGCCGCCCGCCCCCGCCAGGTGATCAATCGACCCAGCGTGGACGCGCGCGACCGTATCGGCGGAATCCGCCGCGCCAGTTCCTTCAGGGCGTCCTGCAGGACCTCTTCGACCACCGGATGGTAGAAGGGCATTTCCAGCATCTGGTGGACGGTCAGGCGCTGCTGCGCGCCCCAGGCAAGCAGGTGGGCCAAATGCTCGCTGCCGGGTCCGACCATGGCGCCGCCAATCACGCAACCATCATGGCGATCCGCGTAGACCCGCAGCAGGGCACTCTGCGGACCGCGGGACATGGGCTGCCCCGGCGGACCAAAGCGCAGCTGTCCGACCAGAACCTGGTTATGATCCAACGCGGACCAGTCGGGACCCACCCACGCAATGCTCGGCTCGCTGAAGACGATGGACATTGGGGTCTTGGCACGCAGGGTGATGGGCGTGTGGTGAGAGGCGTTGTAGCCCGCGACCCGACCCTGCTCAGCGGCCAGTTGCAGATTGGCCGGGGTGCCGCCCGCGTCGCCGGCAACATAGATCGGCAGGCGGCCAACCCGCAGGGTTGCGGGGTGATGGATCGGCACACCACGGCTGTCGGTGGCACAACCGGCCATGTTCAGACCCAGGCGATCGAGGTTGGGATGACGACCGGTCGCGATGAACACCCGATCCACCAGGACCTGATTCGGCCCGGCGCGGACCAGCACCTTGTCACCGCTGCGCTCCGCGGTGGCGCGCGCACCAAGCCAGATCGGAAACGCATTGCGCAGAATCGCCACCGCGGCCTGATTGACGATCGGGTCGGGCAGGTGAGCGACGCGGTCACCGGCATCGATGCCGATCACCCGCACCCCCAGTCGATGCAACGCCTGGCTCATCTCCAGACCGATCGGCCCCAAACCGACCACCGCCACCGCCGCGGGGAGCTGGTCTTGCTCGAACAGTGTTTCAATGGTCAGGACCCGGTCGCCCAGTCGCGCCTGCCAATCGGCGGGGACGACGCTATGCGCACCGGTCGCGATCACGATGGCCGCGGCCTCGATGGTCTGGCCGTCGGCCCGCAGTGTATTGGGGCCGATGAACCGGGCATAATCCGCAATCAGCGCATCGCCCAGTGCATCGACGCTGCCGGTCAGCGCCGAGTCGACATAAGAATCGTGCAGCACGCGCATGTGGTCCAGCACCGCGGTCGGGTCGACCTCCCAGGACGCGCCGCCCGTGCGGCCAAGCCAGTCGGCGGCACGCCGGCCGTTGCCGACCTCCGCCAGATGGAGCGCAACCCGCGACGGTACGCAGCCGATCCGGGCGCAGGTGGTGCCGGGACCGCCGCCGTTGATCAGCACGAAGCGCTTGTTCGACTGACGGACCTCTCTGATCGCGCTCAAACCCGCATGACCCGCGCCGATAACGGCGACATCGACTCGCCTGTTCATGATCGCAGCCTCCGGTCTCAACCAACGTCTTCCGGCCAACTTGCCGACTTCAATACTAACTAAAGCAGTCAGGCAAAGCTGCCCACCGATGGCTGAGTTTGGGGTAGGAATCGGCTGATTCGGGTACCGTTCGGCAGCAATTTGCAGCAGTACGTCGGGTGCGGGTCAGGATCCACCCAGTGGTTGCACCAGCCGGGCGAAGTCCGCCCGGTTCACGTATTGGATGACGACCTTGCCCTTGGGGTGTCGGGCGAGGTCGAAGCCCCGCTCGGGATAGAGCCAGTGGACGACGTTGGTCTCGGGCTCGATGCGGCGCTCGGCCGGGGCACCGAAGCGTTTCTCGATCACCTCCGTGCTGAGTCGCGCCTGGGGCAGATAGGTGATGGTACGGATGGGACTGGCGAGCAGGGTCGCCACGTCGGTGGGGTCGAGTTTCACCCGCTTGCTGCCGCTTTCCATCTGGCTGATGCGCAGCCCGCGCTCGTACATGGGTGCCAGGGTCCGTTGGCTGACGTCCAGGGTGACGATGAAGTCGGCGCGCAGGCTCTGCAGATAGACCTGTTCGAAAAAGACCTCGACGCCCAGCGGCTCGGGGCCGTCCGGCGTCTGGAACAGGTTGATGCTGCCGTCCTCGCCGAAGAATTTGCGCACCTCGCCAAGCGTCGTCTTGCCCAGGGTGAAGCCGAAGACCTGGGTGCGGCCGGCCTGGTCCGTGGTTACCCGCCAGGGCAGGCGTACCACGGCGTCCTGGATGGTCGGGGGTATCAGCAGCAGGACCCCGACAAAACCGAGTATGGCGGCAGTCAGCACGCCGAGGATAATTTTACGGTCCATGAGTTCGGACGACTTCCTGAGATTGGGGGTTGGTATACGGAACGGTTTTGAGTTTTCGGTTTTTCGTTTAGGTTTATCAAACATTGAGTTACGAGAAACGAGAAACGAGAAACGAGAAACGAGCAACCAAACTCGACGGGGATCAGAACCGGCGCCCGGAGGTCACCAGGGCAGCAGCGCGGCAGCCACCCGACGCCCCTCGGCAACCAGGATATTGTACGTGCGGCAGGCCGCGCCGGTGTCCATCACCTCGCAGCCGATCCGCCGTTCCAGCACCGCAAAGTACAGCGCCGGGTCGGGGAACACCTGTACGGCACCGGTGCCTAATACGATCACTTCGGGTGACAGCGCGATCAGCGTTTGCAGATGCCCCGGCTCCAGGTCGGCGATCCGCCGCGGCCCCCAGTCCTCGATGATCTGCTCCGGGGTGAGGATCAGACCACGGGTGAGGGTGCGCCCGCCGACGCGGATTCCCTCGGGTCCGTACGCCTGGACCAGATAAACAGCGCTGTCGTTCGTTTCGGCAAATCTCATGACGGCAACATACTGCTAGAATCCCGCTCTTGTCCAACGCCCTGGCCATGCTTTACGCAATGTCCGGGCCAATGCCCAGGGAGTCCCGTGCGATCATGACCGTCCGTACCCGTTTCGCTCCATCCCCGACCGGTTATCTGCACGTCGGCGGTGCCCGCACCGCGCTTTTTTGTTATCTGCACGCGCGCAAACACGGGGGCCGGTTTATCCTGCGCATCGAGGACACCGACCTGGAGCGCTCGACTGCCGAGTCGGTCAACGCCATCCTGGAAGGCATGACCTGGCTCGGCCTGGACTACGACGAGGGGCCTTTCTATCAGACCCAGCGCTTCGATCGCTACCACGCGGTTATCGACGACCTCCTGGTCCGCGGCTTGGCCTACCGCTGCGACTGCCCCAAGGAGCGTCTGGAGTCCATGCGCGAGGAGCAGCTGGCGCAAAAACTCAAACCCCGGTATGACGGCCGGTGCCGCGAACATCAAGTCGACCCCACGACCCCTCACGTCATCCGCTTCCGCAACCCACTGGACGGCGAGGTGGTAGTCGATGACCTGATCCGCGGCCGGATGGTGTTCGGCAATCAGGAGCTGGATGACCTGATCATCCGCCGCACCGACGGCTCACCCACCTACAACCTGGCGGTGGTCGTCGACGATGCCGACATGGCGATCACCCATGTCATCCGCGGTGACGACCACATCAACAATACCCCACGCCAGATCAATATTCTGCGCGCCATGGGGGTGCCGCCGCCCCAGTACGCCCATGTGCCGATGATCCTGGGCGACGACGGGGCGCGGCTGTCCAAGCGTCATGGCGCGGTCAGCGTGATCGCTTACCGCGACGCCGGCTACCTGCCCGCGGCCCTGCTCAACTACCTGGTGCGGCTCGGCTGGTCACACGGCGACCAGGAGATCTTCAGCATGGATGAGATGATCAACCTGTTCGACATCACGGACGTCAACAAGGCCGCCTCCAGCTTCAACACCGATAAGCTCGACTGGCTCAACCAGGAATACATCAAGGCCGCCGACCCGAGCCATGTCGCCAACCTGCTGCGCCCCCACTTGGGACAGCTCGGCATCGACCCTACGGTCGGACCGGACCCGCTGCTGGTGGTCCAGGCCCAGGCCGCGCGCGCCCGCACCCTGGTCGAACTGGCCGCGATCAGCGCCTTTTGCTACCAGGACTTCGCCGACTATGATCCCGATGCCGCCAAGAAGCATCTGCGCCCGGTCGCCCGCGAACCCCTGACCCGGCTCAAGGCGGCCTTCGAACTGATGGCCCTGGAGGACTGGACGCCCGCGTCCCTGCATCATGTCGTCGCGGGAGTCGCGGAGGAACTTGGCGAGAAACTCGGTAAGGTGGCGCAGCCGCTGCGGGTCGCCATCGTCGGGCGCGCCGCCTCGCCCGGCATCGACGTCACGCTGCAACTGGTCGGCAAGGACGCCGTCCTGCGGCGGATCGACCGGGCGCTGGCGTATATCGACGCCCGCGCGGGTGCCGTCTGATCCGCTATCATGCGGCGCACCCACACGATGGAACCCTGACTTTGAGCCAGTTCCCACCAAGACGCGATCGGCCGGTCCAGCCCCGCGAGCGCGGGCCGCGGCGCCGGGTCGCCCGAGCATGGTTCGGCGTCGGCCTGCTCGCCGTGCTGACGCTGGGCGGCTGCGCCATCCACCTGCCCGCCTGGGCGCGGCTCGGCCCGGCTCCCGCAACGGCCCGGACCGCGCCGACCCCGACTCCGACCACAGCGGACGCGGCGTCAACACCGACGCCCGCGGCCACGCCACCCGACCTGAGCACCCCTCCCGCCCCCCAATGGCGCACGACCCGCGAGGCCCTGGGCCTCAATACGCCGGCGGCGGACCCGGTCCCGGTCGGTGAGGGCGGTCCGATCTTCACGCCCTTCAGTCAGACCTTGCCCGAACTGCGGCGCGAGGTGGCCTTGATCTGCGGCTCGGCGCGGATCAACAAGCAACAGGATTATCTCAAGCCGCTGGTGACCGACCTGTACCTGTCCGACGTGGACCCGGCCTTCGCCACCGAGGCACTGATCCAGGGCGATTGCGGCTCGCTGGCTGCCGTGGTGCGTGAATTGGTGGCCCAGGGCGGCTCGACGGTGGTTGCCGCGGTCCTGAATCGCGCGCTCTTCCTGAGCGGTCCCGGTGCCGAGGGAACCATCCGGGCCGCTGCCTCCAGCGGGCTGAAGCAGGATCTGGTGACCCCGGTGCAACGTTCCGAACCGGCCCGCGATACCGGCACCCTCGCCTACTCCATGGCCTATTTTCCATCCCAGGCCGCTGCCTATGGAGTCGCCAGCGCCGCCGCCCCCGGCACCCTCTACAGTAACGCGACCCCCGGTTTCGGGATCTATACCTTCGTCCTGCTGGGCGGCGCCTTCGATCCCGCCGTGGAAGATCAGCGCGCCCGGTACGCCGAACTGCTGCGCATCATCGAGACCTATGTCCTGGCCGGCGCGGCGACGCCGCAGCCTCCTACCCCGGAGGCCCACGCCTTTCTGATCGCCATCCGACCCGAGGAGGACAACGGCACCACGCTCATCGAGCGCAGCACGCCTGAACTCTCGGCAGGGATGCGCGGCGACCTGAGTCGTTACTTGCGCAGCCGCAATCAGGCGGAGTTGGCGGAGCGGCTGACCTTGCTCCCCGGCCCCTTTCTGATCTCCAGTCTGGAACCGCGCCTGCTGCCCAGCAACTCGGTCGCGCCGCGGCTGGTCACCGACCTGTCGAATATCGGTACCGAATATCTCTATGCCGTGGTCGATGCCTATGACCGCCCGGTTCCCGCCGAACAGCAGGGCCGCCCCGAGAGTCTTACCGCGATTCGCGATCGTCTCCTGGGGCTGTTCAGCCGGAAGGTCAGCGCGGTCGATCTGAGCCCGGCACTCAAGGACGCCTGGGTCTTCCGGTTCGGTGCTCAGCCCGCCGCGGTCACCGGGCCGGCCGACGCGGCCGGTGCGGCCGCGGGCAACAGCGCGCCGGCGGCGAACCAGGCCGCGGCCAAGCCTGCCCCACCCGTCAGGAAAGTTCGTAAACGTGCGTCAACCAAGGCAGTGCGCAGGTCATGATCAATTTCGGGATTCCCAATCTGATCCGTTTTCTCATCGGCATCGTTCTCTTGCAGGGCGTCACCGGGCTCCTGGTCTACATCGCCATGACCACCAACTGGCAGACCACCTGGCCGCTGTTTCTGATCCTCGGATTATCCATCGGCTTTCTGGTCGCACTCTGGTTCAGCGCCATCGTCGGCGCCGAGCGCAAGCACGTGGTCTCGCGTGCCTCGGAGCGCTTCTCCAAAGAGCGCGAACAGATCCGCGTCAAAGCCGAACAACAGCGGATCAAGGACGTGCGCAGCATCGCCAAGGCCGCGCGCGGCGGACTCGGCGCCGGCATGAGCCTGAAGTCGGGGGTGGTGGTCGGCGGCGCCGTCGGCCTGGGCGTCGCCATGATGCTCACCCAATTCATGGCCCTGGGCTTGCTCACACTCGCCACCGCCGGCGGCGCGGCGCTCGGCTACGGCGTCCGGGTGCGTCAGGAAAAGCTGATCGCCAATCGACGGTTGTCTGAACAGGAAAAGGCTCTGAATATCATTGAGGCACCGCAGTCCGCACCGGCCCTTGCCAACCGCAGCAGGCGCAAGTTGAGAGCGCCGCGCGATATGGACACCGATGCGGAGGGTAGTGATGGATAGGTAGGGGTGACTTAAGTCGCCCCTACATCGCCCTGACCGCTTCGCGATTGCCGGGAGCGCGACCGGCCAGTCAGATGACGACAACCTCCGGATCGAGCCTGACTCCATACCGCTGATAGACCGCATCCTGCACTGTCTGCAAGAAATCGAGATACTCGCGGGGTGTCGCACCGCCATAATTGACAATGTTGAGCGGCTGCGTTTTCCAGACCCCGCAGTGTCCGACCTGCTTTCCCGCCCATCCCATATCCTCGATCAACCAGGCGGCCGGGATCTTGACACGCTCAGTCTCGCAGTCCTGGTCCACGGCGAACGCGCCATAAACCAATTGCTCAGCCGGATAATACTGGATCTCCGGGCACAGGGCTTTGATCGCCTGAAGCTGCTTGACAGTCACAGTCGGATTCATAAAGACACTGCCGACCGTGCCCACCCTTGCCGGGTCCGGCAGCTTGCGTTGGCGAATACTGACAATCGCATTAAAGACCTCGCGCACCCCGTAAGGCGGCGGACCGAGCCGCTCCAGTTCGCCGGCAACGGATTCGTAACGCGATTGATAGCTGGTATTGAGCATCGGGCGCTTACGCAGGCGCAAACAGATGCGCACGACGATATGGCGTCCCTTGAGTTCCTGCTTGAAGATACTGGTGCGGTATCCCAGCCCGCACTCGTCGACCCGGAATCGGCAGAGCGCACCGCTGTTGAGATCAATCGACTCCACCCACAACAGACTCTCGTGCAGATTGTGGCCGTAACAGGCGATGTTATGCACGGGCGCCGCGCCCGCGGTGCCGGGTACCAGCGCGAGATTCTCGATCCCGCCCCAGCCGTTGGCGACGGCGAACTCCACCACCGACGGCCAATCCTCGCCGGCGCCGAGCGCGAGATCGACGACTTCGTCATCCTCATAAACAACCGAGCGACCGCTGATCTCCAGCTTCAGAACAACCCCGTCGAAATCCTTCGACAGGAGGATATTAGAACCCCCGCCGAGCACCAGGATCGCGTTTTCCGCAACTCGCGGGTCTTTGAGCAGCCGCTCCAACTCAGACACCGATTGCACGGCGGCGAAGTAGCGTGCGTTGACATCCAAACGTAAGGTGTTGAACGGCAGGAGAGAGACTTGCTCTTGAATCATCCTGAGCACGGGATTAGGCATAACATTCCAGCGACATCATCAGAAGATTTGGCTTCACCGCGGCGACGCCAGGGGTTCAATAGGCGCGAGGCTCAAAACCGGCGGGAACCTCCAACGTGAAGACTTGATCATGAATACGCGCGACATAGAAGCCCTCCCGCAGGACCCGCTCGCGCAAGGTCGGCGTCAGATCCACCGCGGCCAAGATGCCGTAGAGCCGTTTCTCCCGATGTTCGGGGAAAAAGTCCCGGAACCGGTGCAGCAGGTTCTGCAACTGGGTGATCGCCTCCTCGCGCAGGTGACTCTTGACCTCGACCAGATAGGCCGCGTTGACGGCACCGTTGGCGTAGGCCAGAACATCGATTTCCAGGTGTTGTCCGTCTTTCGTGGCGCGCACGCTGGGACTAATGACCTCCATGCCGAAGCGCTTGCGCAGCAGCCGTTCCATGGAGGGTAAGGCCAACCCCTCGGTGAAGCTGCCGAATTTCTCACCCAGACCGCCGATTTGTTTGCCCAGTTCCCTGATCTGGCGATCGGTCTCGCGCCGCTCGCGGGCAAGCTCTTGAAATTGCAGATCGGTTTCCTGAAACCGGCGGCCGGTTTCCTGGAATTGGCGGCCGGTTTCCTGAAACCGGCGGTCGGTCTCCTGAAACATCCGCTCGGTCTCTCGTTGCATCCGCTCGGTCTCTCGTTGCGCTGCGGTCAGTTCGCGCAACAAGGCCCAGACATCGTCGGCGGTCGTGGCCATGGGTTGCTCCCTCCGGATCTTGGCGATGGCGAGAGTATAGCGCCAACGCCGGGTTTCGTTCTCACTCCCCACCGCACCCGTCCCCCTTGGTCTGCACCGCCGGTTGCGGCATGATGCGCAGTTATACGGAACGGTTTTGAGTTTTCGGTTTTTCGTTTTTAGTTAAGGACTATAAAACATTGGGTTACGAAAAACGAGAAACGAAAAACCAACAACGACGGGTATATCTTCCGCGAACCGGACTGCTTCGATGACGGACCTACGTCTCTACAACGCCGAGGGCCTGGAACACCAGCCGCTCGCGACCTTCACTGAAAAGGCGTACCTGGACTACTCCATGTACGTGATCCTCGACCGCGCCCTGCCCTACGTGGCGGACGGACTCAAGCCGGTGCAGCGGCGCATCCTCTATGCCATGTCGGAGCTGGGGCTCTCGGCGGCGGCCAAATTCAAGAAATCGGCGCGCACCGTGGGCGACGTGCTGGGCAAGTTCCATCCGCACGGGGATACCGCCTGCTACGAGGCCATGGTGCTGATGGCCCAGCCGTTCAGCTACCGCTACCCTTTGATCGACGGCCAGGGCAACTGGGGGTCGCCCGACAACCCCAAGTCGTTCGCCGCCATGCGCTACACCGAGTCGCGCCTGACGCCCTACGCGGAGCTGCTGCTCGGCGAACTGGATCAGGGCACGGTCGACTGGCAGCCCAACTTCGACGGGACTCTGGAAGAGCCGAAGCTGCTGCCGGCGCGCCTGCCCAACCTGCTGCTCAATGGCACCACCGGCATCGCGGTCGGCATGGCGACTGACATCCCCTCGCATAACCTGCGCGAGGTGGCACGCGCCTGTATCCACTTGCTGGACCACCCGCAGGCCACGGTCGAGGACCTGTTCGTTTACTGTCCGGGGCCGGACTTCGCGACCGCAGGCGAGATCATCACGCCCCCCGATGAGCTGCTGAAAATCTATCAGACCGGCAACGGCAGCCTGCGCCAGCGCGCCGTCTATGAGGTCGAGCAGGGTGAGATCGTCATCACCGCCCTGCCCTATCAGGTCTCGGGTGAGCGGCTCATGGAACAGATCGCGGCGCAGTTCAACGCCAAGAAACTGCCGATGATCGAGGACTTCCGTGACGAGTCGGACCACGAGTTCCCGACCCGCCTGGTGATCGTCCCGCGCTCCAACCGGGTCGACCTGGAGCGGCTGATGTCGCATCTGTTCGCCACCACCGACCTGGAGCGCAGTTACCGCGTCAACCTCAATATGATCGCCGGCGACGGCCGACCGCGGGTGATGAACCTCAAGGAGATTCTCGCCGAGTGGCTGAGCTTCCGCACCGCCACGGTGCGGCGGCGCCTCGAACACCGCCTGGCCAAGGTGCTGGACCGCCTGCACCTGTTGGACGGCTTGCTGATCGCCTATCTCAACATCGATGAGGTGATCCGCATCATCCGCACCGAGGATGAGCCCAAACCGGTGCTGATCGCGCGCTTTGCACTCAGCGACGCCCAGGCCGAGTACGTGCTCAACACCCGGTTACGGCAACTGGCACGGCTGGAGGAGATGAAAATCCGCGGCGAGCAGGCCGAACTGGCCGCCGAGCGCGATCACCTGCAGGCGCTGCTGGGCAATGCGGCGCTGCTCACCCGGCTGATCCGCGATGAGATCACCGCCGATGCCGAGAAATACGGCGATGCCCGCCGCTCGCCTCTGGTCGCCCGCACTGCCGCGAGCGCACTCGACGAGACCGAGGTGACCCCGAGCGAGCCGGTGACCGTCGTTCTGTCCGAAAAGGGCTGGGTACGGGCCGCCAAGGGGCACGAGGTCGATCCCGTCGGACTGAGTTACCGCTCCGGCGACCAGTTCCTCGCGGCGGCCCGGCTGCGCAGCAACCAGACCGCCGTCTTCCTCGACTCCACCGGCCGCAGCTATTCGCTGCCGGCTCACACCCTGCCATCGGCGCGAGGTCAGGGCGAGCCGCTCACCGGACGGCTGGACCCGCCCAAGGGAGCCAGTTTCGTCGCCGTGCTGGGCGAATCCGCCGCGACCCAACTGCTGCTCGCCAGCGACGCCGGTTACGGGTTCATCGTGCGCATGGAAGAACTCTACGCCAAGGGCAAGGCCGGCAAGGCGGTGCTAACCCTGCCCGCGGGCGCCCTGGTGCTGCCGCCCCTGCCGCTGCCCGACCTGGCGGGCGCGCGGCTGGCCGCCGTCAGCCAGAGTGGCCACCTGCTGGTCTTCCCGGTGTCCGACCTGCCCGAGATGCCGCGCGGCAAAGGCAACAAAATCATCAGCCTTCCTGCTGCCAAGGGCGCCGAGACGCAGGATCGGGTGGCCGCGCTCGCGGTCGTGCGCGCCGGCGGCAGCCTGGTCATCCTCTCCGGCAAGCGCACCTTCACCCTCAAGCCGGCCGATCTGGATGTCTATCAGGGCGAGCGCGGCCGTCGCGGCAAGCCGCTGCCGCGGGGGTTCCAGCGGGTGGAGGGGCTGCAGACCGAATGACGCCTTTGATCCGGCTCCCAGTGTAGGGGCGGGTTTGAAACCCGCCCCTACGTCCGGTTATCACGTCCGAATGCGATATCAACCCGCCCCGATGAGTTCCCCCGCCTTCACCACCCGCGGTACCAACCGCCCATTTGCGGTCGGCATCATCCGCACCACCTGGCGACTGTGCTCCGGGCCGAAGCTGACATGGATCGGCTGATTGGCGCCATAGAAATACAGGCGGTCGAAGGGAGTGTTCTTCGCCAGCCAGCGGGCGACCTCGGCCATGTCCTCGTCCTCCACAAGAAAATCGACCGCGGCACCCTGACGCGAGCAGATGGGTTTTCCCAGGCGGTTGTGCTCGTGGGCGGCGTGCTGATCGAGGCGGGGATCGATGCGGCCGGTGATCTCACGGGCCAGTTCCGGCGAGCAGAAGCCATAGGTCAAACGGATCATGCCGAACCACTCGATGACCGGGTCGAGCACCTGTTCGGCCAGATCCTGCAAGGCGTCGAAGCTCTCCATCCGGCGCGGGAGATTGGACAGCCCGGTGCGGCTCTGGGTCTCGCCGCATTCGATCAATTGACGGAAGGTCAGGAAGCGCCCGCACGGCGCATCCAGGTCCGGCCCGGTATCCGGTCGGCGCAGGTCGAAGCCATCGATCACCCAACGGCGGCGGGACAGGATCTCATCGAACCGCGCGGCATTCGGACCGTATCCCGACAGGTCGCACAGCGCCAGCGCATCCAGTGTCTCCTCGAAGGCCGCCTGCTCCGGATAGCGCGGGAACTCCTCGTTGATATAGCGCGACTTGTGGTAGAGATAGGGCGCCGGGTAACCGGTGTTGTCGCCATAGAGAAAGGAATCGATGTCCTGCTCGCGTAAGCGGATCTTCACCCGCTCGCGCAGGCGCGGCAGCGGGGACTCGACAAAGGCGTCATAGCGCAGCAGGCTCAGCTTGCCCGAGCCGATGTGGATCTTGACCAGATCCGCGTCGCGGTAGTCGCCGTAGAGTACGGCGGCGCAGCCGACATAGACCCGCAGCAGCGGCGCCAATTGTTCGACCAGACTGGCATGGAGTTGCAGCGACTCGCCCGGTTCCAGCCAACCCAGGCCGCGCGCGGCGGCTTCCTGACAGGCGTCGGCAATGGCCTGGGTGTCACGGATCATGAACAGGAGTCCGAGCGCCGCCTGCTGCGCGGCGCCATAGTCGCCGAACAGGATCTTGATGTCGCGCTGCAAGCCGGGTTCCAGATGCTTGTAGGGACGGCGCCGCTCGAACTGATTAAGCGCCAGATAGACCAGCAGGTCCGCGCGCCGTGCCGCCTCGGCGCGCGCGAGGATGTCCGGGTCCTGTTGATCGGCGAGGAAGCGCAGTGCCTTGGCGAGTGTACCGAATGCTTCCATCAGCGCGGGCAGATCCGCCCCGACCTCGTCCGGCTCCGGCTGGCGCCCGAGTTCCAGCCATCGGCCCCACAACCGATCCAACAGCTCCCGATGCGCCGCGTAGCGTTCGGCCGACCGGTCACGGGCCGGTTCGGGCAGACGCCCGGCGTTGCGCTCCGGCCGCGGCGGGCGGACGCGCGCCGGGATCAATGCCGGCGAACCGCGTCGACTGCGATAGCGCTCCATCAGGAAGCGCTGCTCGGCATTCTTGTCCCGAAACACGAAGAGCACCCCCGGGGCCACCGGGATCGGCTCCTCGTCCAGCGCCTGGGCCAGATAGGCGCGAATCTCCGCCTGGGTGTAATAGCGCTGGAAGGTGCCGCGGCGGGTCAGGACTCCGTCGGCGAAGCCGGTCCCGCGGGGAGCGTTCTGATTGGCCAACATCACCGCGACCACCAGCAGGGTTTCAGTCAGCAACCAGGCGCGGGTCAAGGCCTCCAGACGCTCCTCGCGATCCTCGATCACATTGATCACGAACCCGAGATTGACCAGCGGCGCCGGGCGCAGGGGTTGCTCCGGGGCGTAAAATGGGTCCCACCCCGCCGCCTGAAGACCGTGGGCCGTCAAGGCGCGCACGTCATCGCCGCGCCCGCAGCCGTAATCGAAGAGGGCCAGACGCCCATCTAAAAAGCCGTGGCGGGCGAGCGCCTGAATCGGTGCCGACAGGCCATAGCGCACCAGCGCGGTCAGTTGGCGGGCCGCCTGCCAACCCCCGCCCTGACTGTCGGGCACCGGGGTCTCATTGACCGGCAGGGCGCCGTCGGCCGGACCCGCGACCGTCGGATCGCCTTCCCCCTCGTCATTGCCCACCGGCAGCAGGGCCAGGCCGTCGATGCGATAGCCCCGTTCCCGCACCAGATCCAACCACTGGCGCCGGTAGCCGATGCGCGTCGGCTGGTCGAAGAGCCCGATCGACTCGCAAGCCAGCGTCAGCGCCGCGGCCTCCTCCCGCCGCGGGTGATCGGCCGGCATCAGGAGTTCCTTACGGTGCAGGATCGGCGGATTCTGCGAATCGGCATAGGTCCGGTAACCAACGGTGCCGGCATTGAGATCCACCAACCAACTCGTCGCCAGGGCCGGGAATGCCTCATCGAAAAAGGTCGGATAGTTGAGCAGCGCGATCTGTCCCCCGGCCAAATCGCACCGCACGACATTGAAATCCTCCGCCCGACGGACCCCGGCGCGGCACTCCGCCTCCGCGACCCAGGCGGCCAATTCGGCGCCCGCCGCCGCCAGACAACTGATATGCAGATAGGTGCGCTGGGCAACGGTTTTGCCGGTCATGGGGTGGTACTCGAAGGCTTGGGCGTCGGCTTGCCGCAGGCCCGGTCACGCCGGCCGCGGTTCTCCGCGCTATTGTCGATCAGGACTGCCGCGATGGCGCTGTTACAGTCGGCCCGGTCAACGCTCTGTTGGCTGGACAACGCCATGGGGGCAAGCGTAGACGGCCGCGGCACCGGGGCGGCTTGCCGCGGGGGATGGCCGGAAACCACCGGATGGGGAAGCGTTGCCGCCGGTGCGCCGCCGACAACCGCCGTCGTCACCGCCTGGGCCGGCAGTGTCACCCTGCTGCTTGGCCGCAAGGCGAACACAGCCAACGACAGGGCCGAGAGCACCAGCATGACCCAAGCGGCGCGTTTGCCGCGATCCGGCTCCCGCCGCTCACGAATGGCGTCCAAGTGGGCTTTGCGTGCCTCCTTGCTCCGATCCGCACGCCCCTTCAACCGTTCCCAGGCCGCACGCAACGCGGCGGAAGGCGGCACGTCACCGACCTTATCGCGCAGCTCCCCGCGCAGATCGCGCAGGCTGGAGACACCACCAGGCTTCCCTTTCGGAAAACGGGCGCTGTCGGTGAACACCACCCACCCAAGGATCGGAACACCCGGCACCAGTGCCTTTACTGCCTGGGTATGGAGATGGTTCTGCCGCACCGGGTTCTGGAAGCGGAAGCTCCGACGCCCCAGCCGCTGGGTCCACTGCGCCTCGCCCTCCTGCCCGAAGATCGACCCACGGTAATTCTTGGTTTCGACGACCACCAGACCGGCACCCGTCAGAACCACATGATCGACCTGAGTCAAGCCGCCGCGGCCGTCCGGAAAGATGACATCATGCAGACACGCGGTCCCAATGCGCTCCAGCACTGCCCCGACCCGCCGCTCGCCTAAGATCCCGCGCAGCTTCGGCAGCAATAAAAACCTGAGGGCCACCAGGAGCAGCACGAGCGGGATCATCCACAGCGCCCAATCGGTAACGAGCGTCGTGATGGGCGCGAGGGCGGTGGTTAGCGGATCGGGACTGGGCACACGCGTTCCCTTGGGTCTGATGTGAGCGGTATAATACACGAATGGAACTCACAGAACTCAAGCCCGGCGTCATCATCCGCGGCCCCGTCATCCCCGAGCCGATCCAGGTCGTCGCGGTGATCCCCCTGGGGGTCGCGACGCAGATTCTGGGCAAGGGCCTGGAGACCGGACAGTTTCACGACCCGATCCTCAGCCGGGAACAGATCGCGCTCCTGACGGCACCACCCGAGAAGCCGCCCTTCGATGGCGATGCCAAGCGCTTCCGTCTCGGCATAGAGGCCATGCGCTTGGGGCTCGCCTACGAGTACGACCCCTATTTCAGTCTCTCCATCGCCCGGGTCGATCCGCTTCCGCACCAATTGGAAGCGGTCTACGACTATTTTCTGCGGGTGCCACGGATCCGTTTTCTGCTGGCCGACGATCCGGGCGCCGGCAAGACCATCATGGCCGGGCTGCTGATCAAGGAGTTGAAAATTCGCGGCCTGATCCGCCGCATCCTGATTGTCGCCCCGGCCAACCTGACCTTTCAGTGGCAACGTGAACTGCGCGACAAATTCCGTGAGTCCTTTGAGGTCATCCGTGGCGACACCCTGCGGGCCAACTACGGGATGAACCCCTGGCAGGAGCGTGACCAGGTCGTGACTTCGGTCTCCTGGGTCTCGCGCATCGAGGATGCCCGTGAGAGTCTGCTGCGCAGCGACTGGGATCTCATCATCGTGGACGAAGCCCACAAGATGAGCGCGTACAGCGCGGACAAGAAGACTCTAGCCTATCAGCTCGGGGAGCACCTCTCCGAAATGACCGATCACTTCCTACTCATGACCGCCACGCCCCACAAGGGCGATCCGGAGAACTTCCGGCTCTTCCTGGAATTGCTAGACAAGGACGTGTACGGCGACATCACCAGTCTGGAAGAGGCGATGCGGGAACATGAGGCGCCCTTCTATCTGCGGCGAGTCAAGGAGGCGCTCGTCTCCTTCCCCGACCCGGAAACGGGGGAAGTGCACCAACTCTTCACGCGGCGCAAGGTCCAGACCGCACCGTTCAAGCTGAACCCCGATGAGATGGATTTCTACGACGAGCTGACGCGCTACGTCGAAGATCAGTCCATCAAAGCAGCGGAGGACGACAGTGCACGCGGCCGGGCGCTCGGCTTCACCATGGCCATGCTCCAGCGCCGCTTTGCCTCCAGTGTCTATGCGGTTCGCCGCAGCCTGGAGCGCATGAAGGCGACCCGCGAGCGCATCCTGGCCGATCCGGACGCCTATCGGCAGGAGCAAATCCTTAGACGCATTCCAGAGGACTTTGAAGACCTGCCCGATGATGAGCAGCAGGACCTCATGCTGCGCCTGGAGGAGATTGTACCGAGCGTCGACCCCGCCGCACTGCGCGACGAGATCGCCCGGTTGACCAAACTCATCACTGAGGCGGGCGTACTTGAAGCGCGCGCCATCGAGACCAAGCTCACCAAGCTCCAGGCCGTCATTACCGAACAAGGGGTCTTCAGTGACCCTAAGATGAAGCTGCTCATCTTCACCGAACACAAGGAGACGCTCGATT
Organism: uncultured Lamprocystis sp.; assembly: GCA_964470155.1. GTDB lineage: Bacteria > Pseudomonadota > Gammaproteobacteria > Chromatiales > Chromatiaceae > Thiodictyon. The sequence goes on from CAYYAY010000026.1 coordinate 59,604, forward strand.
ACCTGGTGGGCAAGCTCGTCGCCTTGGGGCTCACGGTCACCGAAATCCACGGCGGCATGAAGATCGGTGACCGTGATACCCCCGGCACCCGCATCCATGCCGAGCGGGCCTTTCGCGAGTCGGCCCAGGTCATGGTGGCGACCGAGGCGGCAGGCGAAGGGATCAATCTCCAGTTCTGTTGGTTCATGATCAACTACGACATCCCCTGGAACCCGGTGCGGTTGGAGCAACGCATGGGCCGTATCCATCGCTACGGCCAGGACAAGGACTGTCTCATCATCAACTTCGTGTCGATCAGCACCCGCGAGGGCCGCGTCATGGACAAGCTCTTCGAGCGTATACAGAAAATCGAACAGGATCTCGACCCCAAGCAGACCGGTTCAGTCTTCAACGTCCTAGGCGATGTGTTCCCGGTCAACTTCCTGGAGCGCATGGTGCGCGAGATGTATGCCCGCAATCAGACCGAGTACGCCATCAAGGAGCGCATCGTCAAGGAAGTGGACACTGAACGCTTCCGTTCCATCACTCATTCCACCCTGGAGGGGCTCGCCAAGCGCGAACTCAATCTCTCGGCCATCATCGGTCGGTCCGCGGCGGCCAAGGAGCGACGCCTGGTGCCCGAGGTGATCGAGGACTTTTTTCTCCAGGCGAGCCCGATCGCGAGTCTGAGCACGAAGGCGGTGAGTACAAAAGGTGCGCGACAAGAAGCCCACGTCTACCAAATCGGCAAAGTCCCGCGTGGTCTCTGGAGCGTCGGAGAACGGCTGGAACCCCGCTTCGGCCGGTTGGGTCGGGACTATGGTCAAGTCGTCTTCGACAAGCGCTTCCTGGAACGCGACGCGACCTTGGAATGGGTCACTCCCGGACATCCGCTGTTCGAGGCGGTGCGCGAGGACGTGGCCGGAAAAACCGGCGAAGACTTACAGCGAGGTGCGGTCTTCTATGACATCCACCGTGCCGCACCAGCCCGGCTGGATTGCTTCTCGGGCGCCGTGAAAGACGGTCGCGGAAACGTCGTGCACCGCCGTATTTTCGTCGTGGAGTCGGAGGCGGATGGCCGGCTCAACATCCGGCAGCCAACCCTGTTTCTCGATCTGGTTGCAGAGGAAATGAGACATGCAATCCCAGATGAGGCGACCTTTCCGGGCGCTGCCCAGGTCAAGCAGGTCTTGATCGAGCAGGCCCTGGATCCGCTGCTCCATGAGGTCGCCGACGAGCGCCTCAAGGAGACAGACACCGTCCGCCACCATCTGGAAATCAGCCTCAACGCCCTGATCAACCGGGAAAGCCTGAAATACGCCGACCTGCATCTGCGGGTCGAGGCGGGCGAGGTCAATCTCAGGCCGGCGCTCAAGCGCAGTGAGGAACGGCTCGATGAACTGAATCACCGGCGCGAATCCCGCCTGGCTGATCTTGACCGCGAACGGCACTGCACCATCGCCGACATCCAGCATCATGGGCGGGCCTGGGTGTTGCCGCATCCGGAGCGCCAATCGCCGGGCATTGCCCCGATGGTACGGGATGAGGAAATCGAGCGGATCGCAGTCGCAGCGGTCATCGCCCACGAGCATGCACGGGGCTGGGTGGTGGAGAGCGTGGAGCAGGACAACCGCGGCTTTGACCTGATCTCCCGCCGGCCGCATCCGGAAGACCCCGCCACGGCCGTCGAGGTCCGCTTTATCGAGGTGAAAGGACGCGCCGCGGTCGGAGAAATCGCCCTGACGAGCAACGAGTACAAGACCGCGGAACGCCTGAAGCAGGATTACTGGCTTTACGCCGTCTTCAACTGTGCGACGGCGCCCAAGGTCCATCTGGTGCAGGACCCGGCGCGCTTGGGTTGGGAGCCAGTGGTTCAGATCGAGCACTATCATGTCGGCGCGGAGCAGATACTCGCAGCAGATAGCCAGTAAAGCTACAGATTAGGAGTGTAAACCATGAATGCTCTTGTTTCTATTGATGATCAATTGATGAATGAAGCGTTACGCGTGACCGGGTTGAAACACGAAAAAGAGGTGGTCGAGATTGCGTTGAAGGAGTTGATCGAACATCGCCGCCGCGATCCTCTTGCCCGGGCGTTTGGACAGATGCCTTGGGATGGCGACCTGGAAGCGATGAGGACTGACCGATGATGGTGGTGGACACTTCGGTGTGGATCGACTTTTTCAACGGGCGGCAGACGCCGCAGTCCGTTTATCTGCGAGATTCGGCTGATCGTCCCCAGATTATCGTAGGCGACCTGATACTCTGCGAAGTATACCCGTCGTTGTTGGTTTTTCGTTTCTCGTTTTTCGTAACCCGATGTTCGATAATCCTTAACGAAAAACGAAAAACCGAAAACGCAAAACCGTTCTGTATACTGCAAGGGTTCAGGCAGGAAAAGGATTTCCACGCGAGCCGTGAATTGTTGCTGAGCTTCCACTACCGGGATATGGTCGGGCAAAGTCTTGCCCTGGAAGCCGCCCGACACTACCGCGCCTTGAGAGCACGCGGGATCACGGTACGTAAGACAATCGACGTCTTGATCGGCACCTTCTGCCTCATCAATGACTTCGAACTACTGCACGACGACCGCGATTTCGACCCGATGGAAACACACCTGGGGTTACGTGTCGTTCGTCTGGATGACGGAGACACTCATTCGTGATCGCCTACCCCAAACGTCTGATCGAAGTCGATCTGCCCATCAAGCGGATTTCCGCCCATGCGCGGCGCGAGAAGTCGATCCGGCACGGGCATATCTCGACACTGCATATCTGGTGGGCGCGGCGTCCGCTGGCCGCCTGCCGGGCGGTTATCTGCGCGTCGCTGTGGCCGGACCCGGCGGATGACCTCTGTCCGGAGGCGTTCACGCGGGTCGCGCGGGAACGGATGTTCGATTGGGCGCGGGAGCACCTGCGGCTGGCGAGTCCCGAGAGTGCGGCGCGCATGGTTGCCATTCAGAAGGAGCCAAACCGGCTCGAAGATCCGTTGGTGTTGCGCCGGGCGTTGTTGGACTTCATTGCCGATTTCGCCAACTGGGACAACTCCACCGTCTCTGCTTATCTCGAAACCAGCCGGGCACTGACTCAAGCGGCGCATGAGGCGTTGGGTGGGGTGCCGGGTACCCGCCCGCTGGTGGTCGATCCCTTTGCCGGCGGCGGCTCCATCCCGCTGGAGGCGCTGCGGGTGGGGGCAGATGCCTTTGCATCGGATATCAATCCGGTGGCATTGCTTCTAAATATTGTAATCGCACGTTTCAAGATCGATGCTAATTTAATTGAAGATTTCCTGGTCGCGGCTTCTAGAGTCCGTGATATTGTGGATAGAGGCCGAAGAGATAACATATTCGCGAAATTTTGGTCTCGGACAATACTGTGCCAAGGCCCATCGTGTGGTATTGAGATACCACTAATACGGAGTGGGCAGCTTTCCAAACGCGGAGGTGATGCCGTTCTGATCCAGCGGTCAGCGACCGGCTTAGCGCTATTGGAACAGTCGCCCATCTCTACTGGTGTTCCACGGCCTTTACTTCAGGTAATCGCTAATTTTCGCGGACGCACGGAGTCCACATGCAAAAACGGCTCGGTGACGTGCCCTGTGTGCAATTTGACTCATAAGCAGGCGCAAGTCGCTCATCAGGCATTACAGCGTGGCTTTGGCCGGCGATTGATCGCTATTGGAGAATTCAACACTTATCGCTTACCATCAGTTCAAGAAGAGCTTGATGAGGCAGAAGAGGCCAGGAGTGAAGGCAACAAAATTGCAGATTGTCTTGCGGTCGAAATCAATCCCCGTCGCCCCTCTCCCGCCGCACGGGGCATGAGTGCTGTCACGCGCTATGGTTACAGCGAATATCGCCATCTCTTCTCTCCTAAACAGCTTGCCACGCTGGAGGCAATACGTCAGTGCATAGAAGACAACTGGCCAAACCCCAGTGACGCAAGAGGATCGCAAGTTAATCTGCTGTTAGCGATAACGCTTGATCGTCTAGCGTGCTTTCAGAATCTCTTCTGCCGTTGGGCGCCAAAGGGCGAGCATCCTGTTCCGCCTTTCGGAAAGAACGGATTCCCAATGATTTGGGATTACGTTGAGGCCAGTGTATTCGGTAAGTCCTCAGGGTCGTGGGATGGTGCGGTTGATTGGGTTCGGAGAGTCCTTGAGCACGTTGCGGCTTCGCGAGATCATTCGGGCGAAGTTGAACAGGCAGCAGCTCAAACCCAAATGATTCCAGATGGTGCTGCGCACGCTTGGATTACTGATCCGCCCTATTATGACAGTTATCCCTATGCAGATCTTTCAGATTTCTTTTACCCGATACTCCGAGCTAGCTTAAAAGGTTCGTCGCAGTCTGTTTCGCGGTATTTCCTCGACATTCTCACGCCCAAGGAAGATGAGCTTGTCCTTCAACCGACGCGCATCACAACTGAGGGACCAAAGAATCATGACTTATATCAGTTAGGTATGACCACTGCGTTTCGTTCAGGACGGCTATGCACAAGGCCTGACGGGATGGCGGTCATTGTTTTTGCGAATAAGACCACAAGTGGTTGGGAAGCGCTCCTAACTTCCGTTTGCGACGCTGGCTGGACCGTTACAGCTTCCTGGCCGATCGACACTGAGCGAGAAAGTCGGGCCGCTGGACAGGCCAGGTTGCAGTCGTCTGTTCATCTTGTTTGCCGCCCACGCGAACACCCGGACGGCGCAGTCTGCACCGATGACATCGGCGCCTGGCGCGACGTGCTGGCCGAGTTGCCGGTGCGTATCCACGACTGGATGCCCCGCCTGGCCGAGGAGGGCGTGGTGGGTGCGGACGCGATTTTCGCCTGTCTCGGCCCGGCCCTGGAAGTCTTCTCGCGCTATGCCCGTGTAGAAAAGGCTAACGGCGAGACCGTCACGCTCAAAGAGTACCTGGAGCAGGTCTGGGCGGCAGTCGCCAAGGAGGCCCTGTCGCTAGTCTTCGCCGGGGCCGATACCGCGCGTTTCGAGCCCGATGCACGGCTCACCGCCATGTGGTTGTGGACGCTGAACGCGGGCGGGAACGCCGACGCACCGGCGAGTCCGGACGATCTGTTCAGCGACACGGAGGAAGACGAAGAACCCGTAGCCAAGGGCAAGCTGAAAGGCGGATTCACCCTGGAGTACGACGCCGCCCGTAAGATCGCCCAGGGTCTCGGCGCTCACCTGGAAGAACTGCCACACCTGGTCGAAGTCAAGGGCGATCAGGCCAGACTGCTTCCAGTCTCCGAGCGCACCAAACACCTCTTCGGTAAAGACGAGGCGCAGAACCCGACGCTCGGACGCGGGCATACGAAGCCCGTGCAGGGCGACCTGTTCGCCGATCTCAAGGAAATCGAGGAAGAAACCGGCTGGGGCATCACCGGCGCATCCAAGGCCGGCGAGACGGCCCTGGACCGCATCCACCAGGGCATGATCCTATTCGCCGCCGGCCGCGGCGAGGCACTCAAGCGCTTCCTCGTCGACGACGGCGCCGGCCGCGATCAGCGGTTCTGGGGGCTTGCCCAGGCACTCTCAGCCCTCTACCCTGCCCAAACCGAAGAGAAGCGTTGGGTCGATGGTGTCCTGGCGCGCAAGAAATCGCTCGGCTTTTGATGCACGCCCAAACACTATTGCGTTCTCCGGGCCAGTCCGCGGGATCGTTGGGTCATGAGCCCAGCACGGCAGGCTAGACGTTCACGAGGTCCATCATGACAACACTGACCATGGAGTTGCCGGAGGGCGCCTTTTCTGCACTGCGCCGCTCGCCATCCGAGTTTGCCAAGGAGATGCGAATCGCCGCCGCCGTGCAGTGGTACGCCCAACAAACCATCTCCCAGGAGAAAGCGGCCGAAATCGCCGGTCTCAGCCGCGTGGAGTTTCTGGACGAGCTGTTTCATCGCAAGGTGCCGGCCTTTCAGGAGACGTTTGAAGACTTGGTTCGGGTCATCGAAGGTCATTAATGCTTGGGTCATCAACGCATCACCGATGATCGGGACATTGGGCGTATTACTTCAAGCGAAACGCGATGGGTTGATCACCCAGGTACGCCCCTTGACTGAGCGGCTCGTGCGCAGCGGCATCTACCTGGACCAATCGCTGATTGATCGCGTCTTGGCGAGAGTCGGGGAGTAATCTATTTCACTCGGAGACGACGGATGAATAGCGATCTATTGCTGCAGCGCATCACGGTCAATGCGGCGATCTTCGGCGGCAAGCCGATCATTCGTGGTCGTCGGCTGGCGGTGGGGCATGTCTTGGGAATGCTCGCGGCCGGCGACGACTTCGACACCCTTCTGGAGGGCTACGCCTGGCTGGAGCGGGAGGACATACTCGCTTGTCTGGCCTACGCCCACCGGATGGCCGAGCATGAGCGGGGTTCCTGATGGCCATCAAGCCCTGGTACAAGGTTGCAACGCCGCGTGAGGACCTGCGCGAGGGCCGGCCGCTCGATGCCGCAGAATTCGCCGTTCATCTCGATCACGTCCGGGACGGCCGCGCCGCCGTGGACTACCAGGACCCGGAGCGGTTCTTCGACCGGACCTATCTCACCAAAAGCCTGATCCTGCTGGCGTCTCAGGTCATCCGACGGCTCGCGGGCGAGGTTACCGAGACCTCGGCCGTGTTCAACATGGCGACCCAGTTCGGCGGGGGTAAGACCCATGCCGAGACCCTGGTCTATCATCTGGCAAAGCACGGCCCGCAGGCATCCGGATGGACGGGGGTCCAGACGCTGCTCCGGGCAGCGGGCGTTAACGAGGTTCCGGCGGCGGCCACCGCGGTATTCGTCGGTACCGAATTCGATTCCATCCGCGGGCGCGGCGGGGATGACGGCACCCCGAAGCGCTTGACGCCTTGGGGCGAGATCGCCTTCCAACTGGGCGGAGCGGCGGCCTTCGAGAAGGTGGCGCGCCACGATCAGGAGGGCACGGCCCCGGCGGGTGATGTCATCCGCGATTTCCTGCCCAAGGATCGGCCTGCACTCATCCTCATGGACGAGTTGATGAATTATGTCAGCCGCAGCCGCAAGAGCGGCCTGTCGGCGCAGCTCTATGACTTCCTGCACAACCTGTCCGAAACGGCGCGCGGTCAACGCAATTGCGTCCTGGTGGTGTCGATTCCGGCCTCCGAGATGGAGATGACGGCGGAGGACCAGTCGGATTACGACCGTCTCAAGAAGATGCTGGACCGCCTGGGTAAGCCGGTGGTGATGTCGGCCGAGGCGGAGACTTCCGAGATCATCCGCCGCCGGCTCTTCGAGTGGGACTTGCGGGCCGTCGGCCAGGACGGGCGAGTGCTGCTCACCAAAGACGCGCTCACCACCTGCAACGACTACGCGGACTGGCTGCTGGAGCATCGCCAATCGATTCCCGCCGAGTTCCCCATCGACGATGGGCGCCGGCAGTTCGCCGCCACCTACCCTTTCCATCCGGTCGTGCTCTCGGTCTTCGAACGCAAGTGGCAGACGCTGCCGCGCTTTCAGCAGACCCGCGGCATGTTGCGGCTGCTTGCGCAATGGGTGTCGAACGCCTATCAGGACGGCTTCAAGGGTGCCCATCGGGACGGTCTGATCGGTCTGGGCACGGCGCCGCTCGCTGACCCGCTGTTCCGCCGTGCCATGTTCGAGCAATTAGGCGAGGATCGCCTGGAAGGCGCAATCACCACCGACATCATCGGCAAGCCGGACGCGTTCGCAATACGCCTGGACAGTGCCGCGGTGGACACCATTAAGAAAGCGCGTCTGCACCGCAAGGTCGCCACCAGCATCTTTTTCGAGTCGAGCGGCGGACAGCAGCACAAGGAGGCGAGTCTGGCGGAGATTCGCCTGGCGGTCGCCGAGCCTGGCCTGGAGATCGGTAACGTCGAGACGGTGCTGGAGGAACTGCAAACCAACTGCTATTTCCTCACCAGCCAGAACAACCGGTATCGCTTCAGCCTGACGCCGAACCTCAACAAGCTCCTGTCCGACCGCCGGGCCAACATCAAGCCGCCCCGCATTGAGGAGCGGGTAAGGGCCGAAGTTCAGAAGGTCTTCGCCAGTCAGGCGGGCGTCGAACGGGTCTATTTTCCTGAGCGCAGCAACCAGGTTCCGGACCGACCCGTGATCGCCATTGTGATCCTGGCGCCGGATCAGGGGTTGGGCGATGCGCAGACCCTCCCCTTCATTGAACAGGTCACGCGCGACTACGGTAACTCGGGCCGCACCTATAAAAGCGCCCTGATTTGGGCCATCCCCGATGCGGCCGCCAGCCTCTTAGAGGAGACGCGTAAGCTCCTGGCCTGGCAGGACATCGACGAGGAGGAATCCGACCGCCTGGACGATGCCCAACGGCATCAACTGGCCCAAAGCCTGAAGAAGTCCGAGCGGGATCTGCGGGAGGCCGTCTGGCGTACCTACAAGACGATCGGCCTTTTGGGGCGCGACAATCAGATCCGCACGATCGACCTTGGTCTGGTGCATTCCAGCGCGGCGGACAGTCTGGCCGGGCTTATTCTCGGCCGCTTGCGTCAGGACGACGAGGCCGTGGACAGCGTGAATGCGAATTTCCTCGTCCGCAATTGGCCGCCGGCCCTTACCGAATGGAGCACCAAAGCAGTCCGCGACGCCTTCTTCGCCTCGCCCCGGTTCCCGCGCCTGCTCGTCATCGACAAGCTCAAGGATACCATCGCCCGCGGGGTGACCAGCGGTGTGATCGCTTATGCGGGCAAGACCCCGGATGGGTGCTACGACCCCTTCTTTTTCGAACAGGATCTTGACTCGGCAGAGATCGAGTTCAGCGACGATTTATTCATCGTCACTGCCGAGGAGGCGAAAAAGTGCATCGAACCGCCAACGCTCAAGTACCTGGAGGTGCACCCCGATCACGCGAGCGTCGAGCCGGGCAAGAGCCTGGCCTTCACCTTCAAAGGGCTGGATCAGCACGGCCAAGAGTACCCGCTCGGGGCCTTGAATTGGTCGGCGACCGGCGGTGAGATGAGCGAGGCCGGTGTGTTCCGCGCGGGCAACGCCGAGGGCGATTATACGGTCTCCGCGGTCTCCGGCATCACCAAGGCGACCGTCCGTATCGGGGTCAAGCGCCAAGCGATCGACCCGCTCGATTCGCGGAAGCCGCATCCAGAGAACCCAGGGATCAAATGGTTCGGACAGGTCCCGCCGCAGAAGTGGATGAACTTTTACACCAAGGTCCTGGCAAAATTCGTCAACTCGGGTGCCTTGACCGTGCGGGTGAACGTGGATGTCAGTCCGCCGGGAGGGCTGTCGCCACAGCAAATCGAAGAATTCAAGGCGGCGTTGCGAGAGCTTGGGCTCGACTAAACCGCGCCCAGCGCGGTAGGTGATGTTGTTATAGCCTTCGGACGTGATAACCGGACGTAGGGGCGGGTTTTAAACCCGCCCCTACACGAAGGTCTGTCTGGATATCAGGTGCGAACGCTATACCCGGGCAGACTCGACGTTTGCCGCAGTTCAGGCGGTATAAAGGCTTGCCGCTCGTTGTCATTGTCGTAATCGAGTTGACGATATCCGCATCGACAGCAGGCTGCTCATGCTCACCGGGAATCGCTTCTCCGACTACGATTACGACAACGACAACGATAGTATTGGCTTTTTTCCTATTGTTTCCGACTCATTACTCAGCATCCGCGGTGAGATTCAATACGTCGCCATTGCCAAGAAACAGATCCGTCTTGGACCCGTTGCTTGCACTGCCGCGGAGCACCGGTAAGCCGGCCTCGACCATCTTGCGTGCGGCAATCACCCCGGTGCAGTGATTACAAGCCAGATGATCGATGTGGTAAGTCCCGAGTTGCGCGATGATCCGGTCGCGCTCGGCGTCCCAGTCGTCGAACGGGGCGATGTGCAGTCCGCCGTAGACCGCATGGATGCGCTCGGCGTCAACGAAGGTCCGTCGGGCATAATCGAGTAGATTGAGCACACCGCCATGGCCGCAGCCGGTGACCATCGCCAAGCCCTTTTTCTGAATGTTGAAATACAGGACGTTCTCGCCCTGAACCTGCAACAATGTGTTTATGGGGAACTGCGCCAGGACACAGCCGGGGAATAACGCCAATGGCTGATTCGGCAGGACTCGGTGCAGTGGTCCGGTGTGACCCATGTGCTGGATCAGCGCCAATCCTTCGGCATGAAAGCCGTCCGGAATGTAGATCGGCAGCGACGGACAGTGTTTCAATGTGGCGCCGATGCCCCAGAAGTGATCGAAATGCTCGTGACTGATGATCAGGCACTCGATCGCACCCGCCTGCAGTAAGCGGTCCACTCCTTCTTCGGCAAAACGCCGGTCCATCCAGGCGGGATTCCAGCCGGTATCGAACAGCAGTCGGTGTACCCGACCATCGAATCCTTCCGCCTCGATCAGCGCTGATGAACCGGCTGCATTCTCGGGGTGCAAGTCACCAAACGGCGGCCACGGCAGTTGGTATTGGTTTTCACCCATGCCGCCGGCGGCTTTGATGTCAGCCAGCAGAGTCGCGTTCTCAAACCAGCCGGTTTCAGAGATACACAGCACTTTCAGTCGCTTGAGATCACCAATGGGTAGCGGCTGCGCTGGCGCCTGGACCTGGTCGGCTGCTGTCAGTGGACGATCTTGCATGGCGGCCTGCGGTAGAGGGGTGGAAGCAACCTGATTAAACCACCGATCCGGCCGCCATATAACCTACAGCGTTGTCAGCCTCGGCTATCCTGTCGGCCACCGGCCTGGAAGCATCTAGTGTCGTAGTCAGTTATAACTAAGGAAAAAGGAGGCGACTTCGTCCTGATCCGCAGGC